>CAKOYV010000001.1 GCA_934131005.1 uncultured Bacilli bacterium
ACCATAATGATATCACATTTTACCTAAAATTAAAAGAATTTTTATTTTTTTACAATGACATTATCACTACTTACTCCCGAGAAATTTTTATCAAGTATCCAATTTTTATCAGCCTCTGATTTAACATAAATAACAGTTGTTTGTTTAGTTGCAATAAAATTAGTATAGCTAGTTATTTTAGCAAAGTTAAACTGTGTTAAGTCTATTTTGCTTGGATAAATTGCATAAAACATGCTTGCGACATTTGTTACATTTGATGTATCAAACTTATTTCCAAGATTTAGAGTAAAATTATTAACGTTAGTACCAACTATATTAAACATACCTCCCATATTTGTTACGTTTGATGTATCAAACTTATCTCCTAAATCTAAATTAACCAAATTTGAATCTGACGAAAACATTTGCATCATATTAGTTACATTTCTTGTGTCAAATTTATCTCCTAAATTTATATTTGTGCTAACAATCCCCCAAAACATACGAGCCATATCCGTTACGTTTTTTGTGTTAAACTTATTTCCTAAATCTAAACTTTTTAGTCCCACTCCCCAAAACATATTAGCCATATTAGTTGTCATAATTGTATTTAAATTAGAAAATGATATTTCATCAAGATATTTCATTCCTGCAAAAAAATTATTTAAATCTTTGGGGTATATCTCTTCTTTACTTCCTATATATAAATCATAATAACCATTCGTACTATTGTTATTAAGCCATGCTACTATGCTATTATCTCCTAAATCTGACATATCCCATTGTACAACTGCGTTATTTGTATCTATATAATCAACAAACGAAACAGTTTTAATCTTTTCTTTATACTCATCACTTCTAAAATAATCACTACTATTCCATCCCATATTTTTCATATAATTAAATTCTCCAACCGTAGAAGTTACCCCCGTTCCATTTGATGAAGAAAAATCAATCGTTGCATTATATTTTCCTGTATCTGGTTGATTTTCATCTACTTCATCTATCCAAATAACCATATAATATGTCTTTGATGCTCCCTTTCTTAACGTTAAATTACTATCAAATCTAGCATCATCTAAACTAGCATAATGACTACTATAATTACCATAAGTATTTTTATCTTGAATAAGTCGCCATTTCAAATTAGGCATTTTATCTATATTTCCAAAAGTTATAGTACCATTAACTTTGACAGTAGCTGTCCCTGTATTAGTGATTTTAATAGAGTAAACTTGACAAACCGTATTATTATTATCATCAACACAATTATAATTACTAGAAATGGCCGTTGCTAAGCCTTTTTCTAATTGAGGTACTAAATACTCTTCATTATTTGGATGTTGATTAACAACCTCTAAAGATAAATCAGCCTCTCCTGCAGTACCTGCTATACTATTATTACTAGCTGTTAAAGCATAATAAGCATATGTTCCACCTATTATTAATAAAGCATAGCAAAATATTCCTACAATTATTAAGCTAACTCTCTTTAGTTTAAGATTTTTGACCCCCCCCCGAATTAACTTTTGGTTTATAAATATTTCTCATAAATATACCTCTATTCCACTTATTTTCTTACCATAATGATATCACATTTTACCTAAAATTAAAAGAATTTTTATTTTTTTACAATGATATTATCATTATTTACTCCTGTAAATTTTTTATCTAATATCCAATTTTTCTCAACCTCAGACTTAACATAAATAGTTGTTGTTGTTTTAGTATTTATAAAATTAGTATACTCAGTTACTGAATCAAAAGATAAATTTGATAAATCTAAAACTAAATTATCATTTTTATTTCCTGTGCTAAAAAACATATTAGTCATACTTTTAACATTTGATGTATCAAATTTATCTCCTAATTTCAAAGAAAAATTTGTCGCCTTTTGTCCTGTATATGTAAACATATTCATCATGCCTGTTACATTTGATGTATCAAATTTATCTCCCAAATCCAATTGAAAATTGTCACTAATATAGCCTACACTATGAAACATCGCAAACATCGATTTTACATTAGAAGTATCAAATTTATCCCCTAAATCAAGCGTAAAAACTGGACTATTATAACCACAGCCATTATACATAAGATCCATAATTGTAACATTAGAAGTATCAAATTTATCTCCCAAATCCAATGTAAACACAGTACTTTCGAAACCTATCGCATAGAACATAGCCCACATAGCAACTACATTAGATGTGTTAAATTTATCTCCCAAATTAAGTGTAAAAACTGAACTATTATAACCAACGTCTCTAAACATAGCATTCATATTTGTTACATTTCTTGTATCAAATTTATTCCCTAAATCTAATCTTAAAACTGTACTATCATATCCCATTTTTTCAAACATATTAACCATATTAATAGTTTGTATTGTATTTAAATTATCAAAAGATATACTATCTACCTTTGTCATATTTAAAAAAAATTTAGATAAATCTTTAGCATATATTTCCTTCTTACTTCCTATATATAAATCATAATATCCATCACTACTATTATTATTAAGCCACGCTACTATACTATTATCCCCTAACTCTGATGCATCCCACTGTACAACTGCGTTACTTGTATCTATATAATCAACAAATGAAACATTCTTAATCTTTTCTCTATAGTCATCACTTCTAAAAGTATCAGCACTTATATTTTTCATATAATTAAACTCTCCAACCGTAGAAGTTACCCCCGTTCCATTTGATGATGAAAAATCAATCGTTGCATTATATTTACCTGTATCTGTTTGATTTTTATCTACTTCATCTATCCAAATAACCATATAATATGTCTTTGATGCTCCCTTTCTTAACGTTAAATTACTATCAAATCTAGCATCATCTAAACTAGCATAATGACTACTATAATTACCATAAGTATTTTTATCTTGAATAAGTCGCCATTTCAAATTAGGCATTTTATCTATATTTCCAAAAGTTATAGTACCATTAACTTTGACAGTAGCTGTCCCTGTATTAGTGATTTTAATAGAGTAAACTTGACAAACCGTATTATTATTATCATCAACACAATTATAATTACTAGAAATGGCCGTTGCTAAGCCTTTTTCTAATTGAGGTACTAAATACTCTTCATTATTTGGATGTTGATTAACAACCTCTAAAGATAAATCAGCCTCTCCAGCAGTACCTGCAATACTATTATTACTAGCTGTTAAGGCATAATAAGCATATGTTCCACTAGTCACCAACAACGCATAGCAAAATATCCCTATAATTATTAAGCTAACTCTCTTTAGTTTAAGACTTTTGACCCCCCCCCCGAATTAACTTTTGGTTTATAATTATTTATCATAAGTATACCTCTATTCCACTTATTTTCTTACCATAATGATATCACATTTTACCTAAAATTAAAATACCTCTTTTTAAAGATCATCTAACTTAATTTCTTCTCTTAAATAAATCAATGCATAAATATTTATAAATAATAAAAAAATAATTAAACTATCCAATAATCCCCAAATAACAGTCGAATTAACTAATCCGCCTAATAATACTAATAAAACTATAAATAATTTTACTAAAAATACTTCACTCTTAATTATTCCTTTTCTTAAGAAAGAAATACCCTTAATAGTATAATAATATCCCCCTATTATTGTTGAAGTAGCAAATAAAAAAATTATAACCAACAACAAAAGAGCCCCAAGAGAACCAAAATATTTATAAAAAATATCTATAACTAACTCAATACCATTAACAGAATTAGCTTCTCTATACCCACTACCTATTACAATAAAGCCAGTAATAGTAACGATAACAAAAGATATAAAATGAACCCCAATCACTTGAAACAAGGCTTGATTAGAAGCTTTATTATTACTAATAGAACTAACAATACTAGCAGTTCCTATTCCAGACTCACTAGCAAACATTCCTCTTTGCATACCAACTATAATAACAGCAGGAAAAACATTTCTAACATTTAACCCTTCCTGAATAACAAGTTTAAAAATATCTAAAAAAGAAACATCAAATCTTAATAAAATAACTATTCCCATTCCTAAATATAAAAGGCACATAAAAGGAACCATCCAACTCATAATCTCCGTAATAAAAGAAAGCTTATTAAAAATGATTATAAAAATTATAAATGCCATTAAAAAACACACTATAAAAGTATTAATATTATAAATATACTCAACCGATAAAATTACCGTATTAGACTGAATTCCAACAAATCCAACAGCATAAACAAATATTAAAATTAATGTATAAATAATTGCAAGCCACCTATTAGAAACACCTTGTGATAAATAATAAAAAACACCACCACCATGCTTATTCTTATACTTAAGCCCCAAATAATTTTCACAATAAGTTAAAATTGAGCTAACAAGATTAAAAAGCCAAATCCATAACAAAACACCTGGCCCACAAAGATAAATAGCCAGTCCTACTCCCGCTATTGAACCTATTCCAATCTTACCACCCAAAGACATAAATAAAGCCATAATATCTCTCTTATTACTCTTCCTAATACATCTAATCATCTTAAAAAGATTAAATTGTAAAAATGATAACTTAAAACTAAAATAAAACCCACTAATAACAACCAAAACTATTCCTAAAAGAATTAAAAGATTGTTATAACCAATAAATATATCTCTATCAATTATTCTAGTTACTAGCATAACACTAACTAAAATAACAACCAAAAAATTAATTAACCATTTTCTCATAAGTCACCTAATTAATTAAATGATTTATCACTAAAAAAATGTCTAATCTAGGTTTTAATAATACATTTTTTATTATATTTATCATATGTTATATTGAAATATAAAAAAGGGGTGGATTTAATGAATAATCAGGAAAGAAAAAAAAGTTGTCCTAATTGCATGGCTGATATCTTAAAAGTAATCTTAATTCTTCAACAAAGTGCCGAAGGCAATGATTCTTGCCTAGAAACATGTGATCGTGGCTTTTTAGGTCAACAATGTTGCCCAATTACTTATAATACTAGACCAATAACATTATATACCTGTGGTAATCTAACACCATTAGCAATGCCAACTAGTAAAAGTCCAACTGAGACTTCAACTTCTTCCATTTTTCGTCTAGAAAAATTAGATGAATGTTGTGCTACTTGTAGAGTTTTAGTAGCTAATGATAATGGTACTTATACCTCAACTAACTCATTCTTTACCATCAATCTAGATTGCTTATGCATCATTCGTTGCCTAGAAGACACATTTGTTGAAAATGTTTAAAAAGAGGCCATAACCTCTTTTTATTTTACAAGAAAAAATCAAAAAACTCTACATAAATTACAAGCATTTTAGCTACCAATCATCTAACTTAAACACTATTTATTTAAAAATTATAAACTAATACTAAAAAAGACATATTTTTTAAAACTATGCCTCTTTCAATTTTCGTTTAACTTTCTTCTTTTTCTTCTTAACACTCTCAATTTGAACTCTCTGTGCAATAGCTAAGGCTGACATTAAATTAAACACATAACTACCACCATAAGATAAAAATGGTAAAGGAACACCTGTTAGAGGTCCAATTCCCATAACACCAATCAAGTTAATAGCAATATGTAAAAAAACATATACACAAACACCATAAGCTAATAAAGCTCCTTGCAAACTACTAGCTCTCCTCGCTATCTTATACAATCTAAACAAAACAAATAAATATAATAAAATTATTATAACACCAACCCATAATCCCCATTCTTCAACAATAATTGGAAAAATAAAATCAGTATATGACTCAGGTAAATATAAATACTTTTGTGTACTCTTACCTATTCCTTGTCCCGTTATGCCACCATTTTTAAATGCAATAAAACTATTACATAACTGATATCCAGAATCTTCTTGATATCTAAGACATGGATCTTTAAAGTTAAATCTCTCTAACTGATAGCTCTTAAAAATTTTATCTTTCCCTACTGCAAAGCCTAAAATAGCAACCACTATCAAAGCTAATATTAAACTCGTAAACTTAAAACGACACAGCTTTGTCATAGGAAGTGCAAAAAACATAAAAAAGCTTATCATTGCAATAACAATTGCCGTTCCAAAATCGGGTTGAATTGCTACAAGTCCAAATATTATAACAACAGGAATTATAGGCTTTACTAGCGTCCAAACATTATCTAGGCTATCCCGCTTTTTATCATAATAACAAGCAAGAAAAATAATAACTATCACCTTAGCAAACTCACTGGGTTGAATATTAACTGGCCCTACTTGAAACCAACTTTGAGCATTATTAGCAGCATATCCATACGCAATAAGTCCACCTAAGCCACCCATTATAAGTAACATCAATATATAAGAAAAACCTCGATAAGCTTTAATAGGTATCTTTATTATCAAAAAAAACAAAATACTTCCAATTGATAAAAAGATAGCTTGTCTATAAAAATAATAATATGGACTAGCCCCATATCTCATGTAACTCTCCATTGAAGATGCACTAAGAACCATAACAAGACCAAATGCAAAAAAAACTATAGTTACAAATAATAAAGGTTTATCCATCTTGGAAAATACTTTCTTCATATTACCATCCTCTATCTAATATCATATCATATAACTATAATTTTTCTTATATCTTTTTTTTATATTTACATTAAAGTTGTAAACTACCCATCTATTTCACCATCTAAAAATTTAACATCAACAAATTTTCTACTAGCCAAATAATCACACATATGAACAAATCTTTGTTCTGCTGTAACAGGTTTTGGTAAAACTTCCTTTTTCTTATAATTATCATAAGTCCATTCTCCCATATGTGACTCAATCATTGAACACATCTTTCTTACATCATCAATCTCCATAGATAGTTTATCTTTATTTTCCATAATAAATTTAGATGCTAATAATGGATGTTCAAATTTTACATACCTTTCATGAGTATATCCATGTTTAAGACCATCATGTAATGTTAAAGCCATCAATATAAGGTCTTTATCATGAGCGGAAAATTTACAACCAACTGTATTATTATTTAATAATTCATAAGCAAATCTAACTGCTACTTTTGTATGACGTACAAGTCCTCCATCCCCTGCTGCAAAAGCTGGATGATACTTACCCGTTGAAGACGCTGGCACCTCAAAAAAATAATCTGGTAACAATTCTATAAGCGTCTTCAAATCACTTCTTAAACTACTATCCTTAATATAACTAATTTCTTCCTTAAAATAACTTAACTTATCCATACCTAACTCCTACTTTTCTAAATGAACATCTAATTGATTATAAGGAATCTCAAGTCCTGCTTCATCAAATGCCACTTTAATATTTCTTAATAACTTCCTTCTAATAACATGTTGTTGCCCCATAGCACAATCAACATATAAAGAATAATCAATACTACTATCACCAAATTCTTCAACCCCTAATAATTCAGCCTTCTTAACCCCTTTTTCCTTCTTTAATTCAACAAGCAAACCATCAAGTACCTCTTCAACCTTCTTAATATCAGCATCATACGAAAAAGGAATTTTTAAATATAACTTAGGTGGACTAAGATTATAATTAATAACTCTACTGAAAGAAGAATTAGACAGAATCATAACCTCACCTGTATATGCTCTAACTTTAGTTGTCTTCAAGCCTACTGAAATAACTTCTCCCTTAAAATTATCAATAACAACCCAGTCTCCAACAGCATAAGCATTATCAAAAATTATAAAAATCCCTGCTAAAAAGTCTTTAATAATTCCCTGAAAAGCAAGACCAATAACCGCTCCTGCAACTCCTAATGAAGCCATAATACTCTTCGTGTTAACCCCATATAAATTAAGGATAATAATAATTGCAATAATAGCCAATATATACTTAATTATATTATTAATAAGAATAATAACCGTTGACTTCCTCTTATCATATCCAGCCGATGCAGATTTAAGCTTACCATGAATTTTATTATTAATATTAATTTTACTAGCCTTAATAATTGCTTTAGAAATAATCTTATAACTAACAACGGCAACTGCTATTGTAAACACTGGCAAATAAAATTTTTCACTTGTAAGAAAATCCAAAATTCCCTCTAAAATGGCATCTATCATACTTATTCCTCACTTTCATACATACGTATATTTTATCACAACTTACAATAATAAGTAAACATTTATTTCGCGTTTCTAATAAAAATATCACAATCTCATTAATTAATGAATTATAATAAAAATAGCAATCAAATGAATTTATTGACTCACTTTAAGAAATAATGATATAATTTGATTGCATTTACAAGAAAAAACAAAAGATATTTACTTTAATATAATAAAATATTATTTAATTAAATAATTGAATACATGATAACTATTAACTATAAAATTTTAGAAAGGAAACAATAAAATGGAATTTGATTATGTAATAAGAAAAAGAACTGCAACTAGAAAATTTAGTAACAAGAAAATAGGAAAAAAAGAACTTACAAAAATATTAGAAGCTGGTAGATTAGCACCAACTGCCAAAAATTATCAGCCCCAATTTATATATGCTATAACAAAAGAAGCCGGATTAAAAAAGGTTGATTCAATAACACCATGTAGATACAATGCAAAGTGTTGCTTATTAGTTTGCAGCGACAAAGAAAAAGCTTTTCATAAAGATAACTATTCAACTTTTGAAATAGATGCTACTATTGTTGCAACTCATATGATTTTAGAAGCTACTAATCTAAATATTGATAGCACTTGGATAGAAATGTTTGATAAAAACAAAACCAAAGCTACCTTTAATTTAGCAGATAATTTAGAACCTATATGCATATTAAATTTAGGTTATAAAACAGACGATTGGAAAGAAAATCCTCTACACAAACAAAGAAAAAGTATAAATGAAACAGTCAAATATATTTAATTTAAAATTAACTTAATAGTTTTAAATTTTTAAAATCAAATATAAATAAAAGGAGGACTCAAAATGTTTAAATTAGTATCAAAATATAAGCCAAATGGGGATCAACCTGAAGCTATAAAAGAATTGGTCGATGGTATCAACGAAGGCCGCCATGAACAAGTCTTACTAGGAGCAACTGGTACAGGCAAAACATTCACTATTGCTAATGTTATTGAAAAAGTAAATAAACCAACCCTTGTACTAGCTCATAACAAAACCCTAGCAGGACAACTATATTCTGAATTCAAAGAATTATTCCCCGAAAATAGAGTTGAATACTTTGTATCCTATTATGACTATTATCAACCAGAAGCATATGTTCCATCAACTGACACTTATATTGAAAAAGACAGTAGTATAAATGATGAAATCGATGAATTAAGACATCGTGCAACATCTAGCCTCTTAACTAGAAAAGATGTCATAGTAGTTGCTTCAGTATCTTGTATCTACGGTATTGGTGAAGTTGAAGACTATAAAAATAAAATGCTTACTCTAACCGTTGGTGACGAAATAGAAAGAGATACTGTTTTAAAAAAATTAGTAGATATGTTGTATGAAAGAAATGAAATGGATCTTAAAAGAGGCACATTCAGAAGTAAAGGAGATAGCATCGAAATCATTCCCAGTTATGAAAGAAAGAATGGTATTCTAATTGAATTCTTTGGCGATGAAGTAGATAGAATCAGTGAATTTGATACCGTTACAGGACATATTCTAAAAAATAAAAATTCCATCTCCATCTTCCCTGCTTCCCATTTCGTCACTAATGATGAAAAATTAAAAATTAGTATTAAACGAATTAAAGAAGAATTAGAAAATAGATGCCAATATTTTCACGAAAATGGCAAATTAATAGAAGAACAAAGAATTAGAGAACGCTGCAACTATGATATAGAAATGCTAAGTGAAACAGGTTTCTGTCGAGGCATCGAAAACTACTCTAGACATATTGCTCTAAGAGATGAAGGAGAAACACCTACTTGTTTAATAGATTTCTTCCCCAAAGATTTCCTACTTGTTGTCGACGAATCACACGTTACCCTCCCCCAAGTTAGAGGCATGTATAACGGAGATAGAGCTAGAAAAATGAATCTAGTAGACTTTGGTTTTAGACTACCTAGTGCCTTAGATAATCGTCCTCTTAAATGGGATGAATTTACCAAAAAAATTAATCAAGCTATTTATGTATCAGCAACTCCTGGAGATTATGAATTAGAGCGTGTACATAATCACTATGTAGAACAAATAATCAGACCAACAGGACTATTAGATCCAATAATAGAAGTACGACCTAGTAAGGGCCAAATTGATGATTTAATTGCTGAAATAAATACTAGAATAGAAAAAAATGAACGTGTCCTTATCACAACTCTAACTATCAGAATGGCCGAAGAATTAACTAATTATCTTAAAAATATTGACATTAAAGTAGCCTACCTGCATAGTGAAATTAAAACTCTTCAAAGAATGCAAATTATTCATGACTTACGTGTTGGCAAATATGATGTTTTAGTTGGTATCAATCTATTAAGAGAAGGAATAGATATTCCTGAGGTAAGCTTAATTAGCATCATGGACGCTGATAAACAAGGCTTCCTACGTAGTACTCGTAGTCTTATCCAAACAATTGGAAGATGTGCTAGAAATAGTAACGGCCGTGTTATAATGTACGCTGATAGCATATCTGACAGTATGGAAGAAGCCATCAGTGAAACTAAAAGAAGAAGAGCTATTCAAGAAAAATATAACAAAGAACATGGTATTATTCCAAAAACCATTATGAAAAGCATCAAAGAAGTTATTAGCAACATCGAAGATGCTAATCCAAAAGAAAAGAAACAAATTAGCAAAAAAGAACGTCTTAAAACTATCGATGAGTTAACAGCCGAAATGAATAAAGCAGCTCATGAATTAGATTTTGAACGAGCAATGGAACTTAGAGATGCAATTTTCGAAATGCAAAGCGAATAAAAAAGAAAAACTAGATTATATAATATCCATCTAGATTTTCTTCTTTTTTTATTAAAAATCGATATTGCTAAAAATTAGTTATCATAAACATAACCCGAAACGAAAAAGCCATCATCAATTATAAAAATATTTTTTATAATCACAAACGTCTCTTCATAAGATTTTCACTCTTTCGATATCCCAAGCCTTGATAAAAATTATAAGTATTTTCCCAATCATCAAGATAACTATAATCCATTTTTACTTTAAAATATTCCTCTACCATCTCTTTATTTTCCAAAACATATCTTAACAAACCACTTCCAATATGTTTAGATGATCTTTGATATTCCTTTTGAACAAATAATTGATCAATATATAAAGAATTATACGTATCTTTAACATAACAAGCTCCAACTAATTTTTGCGCTATAAATGCCCCAAAAACAAGATACTTACCATCGACTAATTCTTTACTATAAAATGTTTTATCAGCTGATACATTATTACCATTTACCCCATAAGCATTAAGCCTAAGTGACTCTAATTCAAATATATTATCCAAAGTTGGAGAAACAATTTTATATTCTAACATAATCTACCTCTTCTTTCCAAGTAGCACAATTTACCAGTTTATATCAAAATTAAATGATAAACAAAAATTCTTTAATTTACAACACATTTTTTCTATAAATTTCAATTTTAACATCAATTTAATTATTAATTTTCTTATCATCTCTAAAACAACCCCAATAAAAAATATCATAAACATAACAACAAACATATATAAAATCATTTTATAACTAGCAAATGTACCATGATCTATTCCAAATATTCTATATATAGCTCCTCTAACTATCCTATTATCATGAAACAAATATACTCCAAAAGTACAACTAGAAATATAATTTATAACTCTAGATTTAATATTTATATACCTAAAAAATTCAAAAAAACAAATAGTTTGAATTATTACAAATAAATTTGAATACCCCAAATAACTAGCCGTTATCCTACTAGAAAAATCGCTAAACAAACTATCATATTGACTAACATCAAAAGCATATCTTGAAAGTAAATAATTAAACATAGCACTCATAAAGAATGCTATCATCAAAAATATTCTATAGCCATTTATAGATAAATTTCTAAAATGATAACTTTCTTTTAAAGGATATTTTCTAAGATAAGCTCCTATTAAATATAAAAGAATAAAATTATAAAAATTATAGCCATCATTTTTTAAAATTCTCCCGCCAGTAATATAAGGAATAATTGAAAAAACAAGCAAAACAACTAATAATAAATGTTTAAATTCACTCTTTTGTAGCTTACTAATAAATTTATTTATATAATCACTAAAAATATAAACAATAATATAAGTACTTATAAACCAATACTCTCCAACTACTGAAGGAAGAAATTTCTGCAAAATACTAACTCTATTATAATCCCTTAAAATCCCTAATTTAATAGCCACCAAATATATAACAGAACTATACATAATAACTTGTAATATCAAACTCAATAATTTACTTAATTTAAATTTACTTTTTGATTGAAAATACCCTGATAATAATACAAATGAATTAACATGTACAACAATAATAAATTGTATTATTTTCAAATATTCCGAAATAGCAGTACTCGTACAATTATCAATCATATGTCCATGAAGGATAATATGCCATAATACAATAAATAACATCGAAACTATTCTCATAATTTCAAAATTAGACTTTCTTATTTTTTGACAATCAAGTTTATTTATTTCATTATTCTTGCTAATATCCAACTTTATCCCCTACCTTACTATACTATAATAAAATTATAATATAAAATTTTTTCTAAGTAAACTTAATTAATACCTTGATAACTTTTTAATTGCACAAAAAAAAGAAGAAAACAATAATATTTTCTACCCTTTAACTTTAGATTGACATTTATATAACTCATAAAACCTATCTTTTGAAATAATTGTCTTATAATCCGTAATTAATTGACCATCCTTCTCCCAAGAATCTTTTTCTACTTTATAAACTTCAAAACCTATTTTGTTATTTAATTTTTGAGATTTAATATTTCCTTCTGAATAGCCACATATAACATAACTATATCCACGCTCAAATAAGTAATCCATAACAATTATACAAGCCTCTTTCATATAACCACATCCCCAATAATTTGGATGCAAATTAAATGAAAGCTCAATCGAATGAAGATTATCATCCTCCCGATCAGCAACAATATTCCCTATTGGCATACCATTTTTTAAATATATTATCCAATCATATACACAGTCATATTCTGAAGAATAAGTATCAAAGCCCAAAATATCTTTATCTTCTAATTTAACAAATTTAAATTCACCATTTATATCTCTAAGTTTTGTAAAATCAAATTCATAAACTTTTCTATAATCATCAAATATCCCTTTTTTCAAGATTAATCTTTCACTTTCTAAATCAGGCGTCACATACTTCATATTATCATCCTATCTACATATATCTATTTTTATAAAAAATCATCATAACTTCCCATAACATTTTATCATAATTTTTCTTCTATTAAAAGTCTATGTTTAAAAGAAAAAAAGAGACTGTAACATCTCTAAAATTCTACATACTTACCCGTATTATAAATAACATTATTAATTTCTACATAAATAGAATACTTACCACTCAATCCTTCTTCATTTATATACTTAGTAACATCTATTCCACTTACCTTCTCTTCCTCTGTAAATACATCAACACATAAAGCTGTATAAGGCTTCTTACTAATTGGTACATTATATATTTTCTTAGAACCATTTTTATATAAAATTATATTAACATTACTACCTCTTTTAAATTGGCCCTTAAATACTAATCTATCAATTTCTTTACTAAGCTTAATTTTATGTGCCTTATATTTCTTATCTATCTTTTTACTATTTGTAACAAAACCATACTCTTCCTCAGTCGTATCAGTCTTACCTAAACTACCAACTCTCTTAGTACGCCCTAGCCTATACTTATCATTACTATACATACTCATCTTCTCAACACGATAATTATTAGTTGGCAATACCAATTCAAAAATAACCTTATCATTAAGCAATTCCACTGTATCAGATACTAACTTATCAGCGCCTCCAATACCAGCCGGTTGATTAGAATTTTTACCATTAACATAAACAATTCCACCAGAATGTACTATATAATGATTAGATGCTAAATAATCAACATCAGAAATATATGGTGAATAAAAGGCCGCTCCTCTACTCTTACCATATTCAAAGACTTGACTAATAGTCATTTTTTTAGTATTAATCTTATACATAACTCCCCTAGAATAACTAGCATCAGCACTAACATACTTATCTTTATCTTTCGACTTATTATTCCCATTATCAAACAAAAATACATATCCTTCTGGCGTAATCATTGCCGCATGTTGACTCCATTGCCATTCAAAATTATCTCCCTCTGGTTTAAAGAAATATTTCTGATATTTCTTACTCCAATTAGTAGAGTCTCCTAAAATCCAATTAAGTTTTCCTGTCTTATAACTAATATTTATAACAGCATCTTGATGTCTACCTGATAGAGTTATTGAATCAGTTTTCTTATCATACCAAACAGAATTATTATGAAACCAATCATAACTAGACCAATTCTCACTCTTACCATCTTGCATATTTAAAATATCCTTCAAACCAAACGTCTTAACAATCTTACCATTATTTCTATCTATCTCTACAACATAATCCTCAACTGTACCATCATCATTATTAAAATCATCACTAGCAACCAACAAATTACCATTAGGCATCTCATAATAATCATGATGATATCCACCCTTTAGAGAATATTCTTTATATATCTTTCCTAGCATATCAATCTCATACAACCCCGTCATATAATAAGGACTATTAATAAGCCTTTCTGTACTAACTAGCATATGTCCATTGCGAAGACGTGTATTATCCCATAGAGCATTTTGTGTCAAATACCATCTAACATCTCCATTTATATCATAAGCACAAGTATATCCCTTACTAGATGGAGTATAAAAATACAAATCATTAGAAAGCTTATCTTTATCAGCATAAACCTTACTAGGCAAAATAAAATCATCAGGCAACTTATCAGTCTTAATCTTAATCGTATGAGAAAACTTTTTACCATTAAGATTATATTCTAATAAAACCCTATTATCATAATCAGGATATAACCCATAAATAGGCAAATAATGTACTCGTTCAGAAGAAAAAGTATTTGTATAGGTAGACTTATCGTCTTTACCACAAATAGTAACCTTAATTGAAACACTATCCTTAGTCTCAAAAATAACAAGTGCTGTCAAAGGCGATATTTTATAGGGATTTAAAATAACATTAGGCTTATCAAAAGTATATCCCTGACTACTAAACTCATCTTCATACCTCTCCTCTTTTAAAACCAAACTATCAGTCTGATGAACCTTACTCTTATTAGTCGATTTATCATCAAGAGAAAGAAAAATAAAACCACAAACTAATAATATTAATAAAATTATTCCCCCAACTAAATATTTTATTTTTTTCATCTTCTTCATTCTAATACCTCACTTCCTAAATATAATTTTAACTAAACTATAAAAAATAAGCAATAAACTTAAAGTTGAACTACTCAACTTCTAGTTGAATTAAATAATTTCCAAAAACTTATCTAGCATATTTATTTATAACTTCCAAACAACTACCATCATTTTTCTTCTTAACAACTATTTTTTTATCTATTCTTGAAATAAGTTCATCAACATGAGAAATAATTCCTACTAGCTTATCATTATCAACTAAATCACTAAGCGTATTTATAGCTTGATTAAGAGCATCCTGATCTAAAGAGCCAAAGCCTTCATCAATAAATAAACAATCAACCTTAATTCCTCCAGCATACATACTTATAACATCAGATAATCCAAGTGCTAGTGCTAAAGAAGCCGTAAACTTCTCACCTCCTGATAAAGTAGACACTTCTCTTACTCGTCCAGTATAGGCATCATTTACTGAAAAATCTAAACCAACTTTCCCACGAAGTGACAAATTATCCATCTTAACTAACTCATACCTACCATCAGTCATTTTAACCAATCTTTTATTAGCTTCTCTTAAAACATTAGTTAAATAATAAGATTGAACATAATTCTCAAAAGTCATTCTCATATGCCCTGTAAGAGCTCCGTTAGCCGTATCACTAATTCGCCTCTTCATCATCAATTCTTCGAAAACTTCTTCATACTTACAATTATATTCAACTATAGTCCGAATACTATCTTCTAACCTTAAAACAAAAGCACTAGAATCAATATACTTCTTATCAATAGAATTATACTGCTTATCTATCTCTAAAGCAATTTCTCTCTCATGACTAACATCAACAACACAGCTATCCCCTACTTCTTCTTCCAACAAAGAAATAGTTGTTGAATAATTCATAACCTGCTTATCATATTCTTGAACCTTTTTCTGTAATTTTTTCAACTTCAAAGAATCAACAACCTTCTCATCATAGGAAGTAGCATTAGTATCATACTCTAAATATAACTTTTCTAATTTTTGATTACCAATATCAATATTTTTTCTAAGATTATCTAACTCTTTTTTATAAACTTCAATAACTTCCAAAAGAGCTTGTTTTTGGGAAGTCAACTCTATCTTCAAACTAGATAAATCATTATATTCTTCCTCTAATTTATCTCTATCACTAACTATCTTTAATTCCCTATCCAAATATAACTTGCCATGATCCCTAACATCTTCTAGACTTAAATTAAGTTCATCTATTTCTTCCTTCAAAGTATCAATATGCATAATAATACTATCTTTATTTCTAGCATACTCTAAAACTTCATTTCTTTTTAAATTAATATCTTCCTTGGTATAACTATCAATAGGCTTAACAGCTAACTTAGGATGCCTAACTGAACCACAAACTAAGCAAGCTTCTCCTTCTTTTAAATTTTCTGCTAAAAGATATGCTTCATTCAAATAAAATGCCTCTTCCATCAATACCTCTTCTTTAACCGAAGCATCATAACAAGCTATTACTTCTTTTAATCTCACTGTCTCATCATCAATCATCTTCATCTTTTTCTCATATGTTTTAATCTTATCTAACTTATCCCGAACCAAATTAACCTCATCATTTAACTTTTTAATTAACTCCGGATACCTCTCTAATCTCTCAAAAGATTCCTTATTCAAAGAAATTTTCTTCTCTAATTTTTTCAAATCTAACATAGCATCATCAAGCTTAGCTGTTAAATTCTTAACACTCCCCTCATCCTTTTCTAATAAAGTTCTAACATTTCTAACTTCCGGCACAACATTCAAATTATAATCTAAAATTTCTCGGTCTAAACAAACAGATGAATAACCATTCTTTAATTTAGTTAAACATTCTCTTGTATCATGCAATTTAATAATCTTTTCATTCATCTTCTCAACATTTTCAAGATAAATAGCCATTTCTTTTTTCTTATTATGTAGCCCAGTTCTCTTACTTTCTAACCTACCTAGCGTCTCCTTCTCTAACTCAAGTCTCTTATTAAGAGTATCTATAACATCATCATTAGTTAAATTCTTGCAATCCAAATCTGTTATTTTTCCCTTTTCCTTATCTAGAAGTAGTTTTATCTGATTATATCGCACCTCACACTCACGGCAATCATTTTTTAACCTAAGCATAATATTACTATAAATATCCGTTGCAAATATTTTTCTAAAAATAGAAGTTCTCTCTTCTGAAGAAGCCATCAAAAACTTTGTAAACTCTCCCTGCGATAACATCGAAATTTGACAAAATTGTTTATAATCTAGACCTAATAGCTCTTCTAAATAACTACTAACATCACCAGGTTTAACTAGTTTGCGAGAATCTACTTCCATAAAAGCACTAGCAGGCTCTCTAACAAAACCAACGCCTCTTTTCTTTTTTCTCATATATTCAGGTGATCTTCTAACACAATAAAGTTTATTATTATGATAAAATTCTAATTCTACATAAGTTAAAACATTCGCTTTAGCAAAATCACTACGTAGTGAATTAACTTTCCTACTCTCAAGCGAAGTGCGTCCATATAAAGCAAAACAAATAGCATCAAAAATAGTTGACTTACCACTTCCCGTAGGTCCAGTTATTAATAATAAACCATTATCAATATCATATTTTGAAAAATCTATTACCGTCTTTTCTCTAAAAGCTAAAAAAGCTTGCATTGTTAACTTTTTAACTCTCACATTTATCATCCTCTTTCGCTAAATCAACAATTTTCTCAAAATATTTATATTCATCATCACTCATCTTACATCCATTCTGTACTTCATAAAAATTATTAAACAACTCTAGCGAACTGTCCATCTTAACCATCTCATAATCAGAAGCATTATTACCATCTTGCTTAGAAACAAACCCCAAAGAAAGAGCATTAGGAAACTTCCCCTTAAGCACTTCCATTGGTGAAATTAAATTATCTAAATCATTAAGTTCTATTCTAATCAGATCATCACTATCATTAAGCTTCATAATATCATTAAAATAACCCCTAATAACCCGAAGCTTACGAAGTGGCTCAATCTCCACTACAATTGTCTCCATATTATCTGTATCCAATATAACAACACTATTAAAATTACCAATATCATTAAAAGAATACTTAAGTGGTGAACCAGAATATCTAATTTTATTACCTTCTACAAAGTATCCCTTATGAATATGACCTAAAGCAACATAATCAAAATCATCAAAAACATGACTATCAATTGCATCTATTGTTCCAACATTAAAATCTTTAAGATGAGTATCATCAATAGAATTATTTCCTGATATAACAAACTGGTGAGCCACTAAAATATTCTTCTTACTATCATCAATTTCCTCATGTGCCAAAATCCAACTAATCATATCCTGAGATGTCTTAATCTCTTCATACTCTTTATCACTAATAAAATTCTTTAAGTGAAAAGGCTTCATAAAGGGCAATAAATAAATGCAAACGTCCCCATAAGTATACTTACTAATACGCCCCTTATATTCCACTTCAATATGAATATTAACTTTCGAAAATAACTCTCTTCCATATTTTAATCTATCATTAGAATCATGATTACCACTAATAATAAAGGTTTTAATCCCTCTTTCAACTAATTTATTCAAAAAATCATTAAGCATATTAACAGCCTCTATACTAGGAACATTCTTATCATAAACATCTCCTGCTATAATAATAGCATCAACCTTATAATCATCTATAATTTTTATAATATTTAAAAGCATATGTCTCTGATCCAAATAAAGAGACTCTTCTAATAAACTACGTCCCAAATGTAAATCACTAGTATGTAATATTCTCATACTTCACCTCATACTAATTATAGCACATATTGTTTTTTCTACTTCCTAGATTAACTAACTTTAACTATTAAAAAAAGCACCAATCCATAGGCACCAAAATACTAATATTTACAAATATATTCAAACTAATATTTTAACAATTATCCTGATATTGATAAGTATTATTACTACTAGTATATTTAACACACCCCATAAACTTATCCCCATCAGCATCATGAATACTATTTTCTGACAAATATCCCTCACTAACTAAAACATCAAGAGAAATAATCGAAGAAGTCATTTCTTTTTTATGATCTGTAACATATAACTCTGCCGATCTTTCAATTATTTTTTTCAGATTCTCATTCTGACTATCTTTATTTTTCTCAAGAGAAGTAGTAATTGCTGGAACTGATACAGACATAATTCCAATCAATATTACTAAAACTGCTAATAGTTCAATCAAAGTAAATCCATGATTATTAAGCTTCCTCATCATATCACCTAACTCTTATTCTTACATATTAATTTTATCATGTTAAAGAAAAAAAGACAATAGAAAAAGAACCTCGTTCAAAAACGAAATTCCATCTTATCTTTCTGTATATACACTAACTTTTTTCTTATCTTTTCCTAAATGTTCATACTTAACATAACCACTAATAGTTGCATAAAGAGTATCATCTTTACCTCTACCAACATTAGTACCAGGATGAATTTTAGTTCCTCTTTGACGATAAATAATTGAACCTGCAGTTACATATTCACCATCACTAGCTTTAGCACCTAATCTTCTACCAGCAGAATCTCTACCATTTGAAGTAGAAGATTGACCCTTCTTATGCGCAAATAATTGAATATCAAAATTTAAAAATTCAAACATGTTATTTCCCTCCTTACTTTAATTTTATATTTTTAGGATACTTAGCCTCTAAACTTTCAAAACATCTAATCATATTATCTATCAATTTTATAGTAATATTATCTGTTGATAAAACATTAATAACCTGCTTATCATCACTACTAAATACTTCTATAGCCTGATTATTAATAGATAAAATCCCATTCACAGTACACAACATCGTCGCACTACAAGCAGCACAAACAATATCTTGTCCATAAGAAGAATAATCAGCATGTCCTGTAAAAGTTATTTTTTTTACATAATCACCATTTCTTGTAATTTTAATTCTAAGCATTAATATCAACCTTACTTAATTTTAGTAATTTCAACTTTAGTATATGGTTGACGATGTCCTTGTCTTTTTCTAGTACTAGTCTTCTTAGGTTTATAAGTAAAGATATTAATTTTCTTACCCTTACCATTCTTAATTACCTTACCTTCAACACTAGCACCCTTAACATAAGGATTACCTATAACACCATTTGCCATAAGTACTTTATCGAAAACAACCTTATCTCCTTCAGAAGCATCTAATTTTTCAATATAAATAACTGCCTTCTCTTCAACAGAGTATTGTTTTCCACCTGTTTCAATAATAGCTTTCATTTTCTTACCTCCTTAATAATATATTTGATTTAAGACTCGCCCTTAAGGTGGATAATTATCCTTAATACCTCTTCAGTGCGGTTGAGTAAACAACTCGAGGTCTTTAAAACATAATAAATTCTACCATAAATACCACTTATAGTCAAATAAAATTAAAGAAATTATGTAAAATTAACCAAAATATATCTATCCATCTTCCCTTAAAAACATATTCAGCAATTATTATTTCAAAAAAAATACAACCTATCATATTGTAAATTACCATATCCTTTGTTATAATTATCATAGGAAGTGGTGATTAAATGGATGCTTTAATGCTCTTAATATTATGTATTATAATTATTATTTGTCTACTATCAGGAATATATATATATTTATATAACAGAATTCAAGATTATATAGTAAAAATAAATGAAATAGAATCTATTATTGATACCAATCTTCGTAACAAATACGATAACATCAATAGATGTGTATCAATTATTAAAAATGATGAAAAAGTTAGCAAAGAACTTGATAAAAATATGTTCGAAGAAGTAGTAAGATTAAGAAATAGAAAAATATCTAACTTTGATTTAGATAGAAAACTAATTGATGCTAATAATCAATTTATTACATTAAAAGAAAAATATCCTACTATAAGCGAAATAAAAGATATTCAAGATATTACTAAAAAAGTTGAAGATTGTGATGAAAAGTTAGCTGTTAATCGTGATTATTATAATAGAAATATAGCTGAATACAACAAATTAGTAAAATTATTCCCAACCAATATAGTAGCCAAAATATGTAAATATCAAGAAAAATTATTTTTCGACAGAAAAGATATGTCTGATGATGATTACAATGATTTTAAACTCTAAACGAAAATGAAACAATTAAAATTTATAAAAGACAAAAAATTAGAATTTTAAAACTCTAATTTTTTTTATAACCATTCATGATTTTTCTTTATATAAATCTTTTTAATAACTGTAACAATACCAAAGTAAAGTGCTATTAATATTAATAAATAAAAATAATAACTAAGTGGCAATATCTCAAAATTAAATTCACTAACTCCTGATAAAATTATTGGTGTAATCAAAGTCAAAACACCTGAAAATAATGTCAAACCAACTAAAACTTTGGAGGCATCAAACGAAGTAAATGGATTCTTACTAGTTCGAACATTATAAATAATCATAAGTTCTGTAATAAGACAAGTAACAAACCACGCTGTTTGAAAATAACTCTGTTTAGAAACATTATTATATCCCAAAATATAGAAGAAGATAATAAAAGACAAAACATCAATAAATGAACTAGTTATCCCCATAACCTTCATAAATTTAGAAATTCCTTTCGTATTCCATTTATGAGGACTTTTTAAAAATTCCATATCAACATTATCATAAGGAATACCTATTTGTGAAAAATCATAAATAAAATCTTGTATTAGCATTTGAATTGGCAAAAGTGGTAAAAATGGTAAAAAAATACTAGCAATCATAATACTAAAAACATCACCAAAATCAGCACTCAAAGCCATTTTCATATATTTAATAATATTACCATAAACCCGTCTTCCCTCAATAACACCATCATAAATAACTTGCAAATCTTTTTCTAATAAAATTATTGAACTAGCCTCTCTAGCAATATCAGTTGCCGTATTTACAGAAATTCCTACATCAGCCTTCTGCAAAGAAGGAGCATCATTAACACCATCACCCATATAACCAACTACATGACCATTTTTTCTAAAAGCCTCAACAACTCTTTCTTTTTGAAGTGGATTAAGTCTTGCAAAAACTGAAACCTGCTCAATTTTAATAAGTAGCTCATCTGATGACATTTTATCAATATCACTACCAATTAAAACATTATCCCCATCCAAACCTACCAACTCACAAATATTACGAGCCGCATACTGATTATCACCAGTTAATATTTTAGTAGAAACTCCTATACTCTTTAATTTCTTCAGCACCTCATCAACACCATTTTTAGGAGGATCAAGAAATGCTACAAAACCAATAAAAGTCATATCACACTCAAATGATGAATCAAAACGACTAGCACCTGGATATTCTCTTTTTTCACATAGAGCAATAACTTGCATCCCTTCTCCTGCTAATTCACGAGCTCTCGCGATAATAACCTCAACCATCTTATCAGTAATTCTTCTATCAATACCATTCTTTCTAACCTTAGTACAAATTTTAATAATCTCTTCCAAAGCTCCTTTAGTAATCATTCTATATTCATTATCCCTAGAAACAATGACACTCATCTTTCTTCTATCATAATCAAAAGGAATTTCATCAACCTTAACATATCCTTGCACTTTTTCATCAATCAAATGCTCATCTGCATAAGAAATAATAGCCCTATCTACCAAATTTTTAACTCCAGTTGCATAAAAACTATTTAAATAAGCATACTCTAAAATATTATCATTCTCTTCCCCATAAGCATCAATATATTTTTGAACAGTTATACAATCTTCAGTTAAAGTTCCTGTTTTATCAGTACAAAGAATATCAATAGCCCCTAAATTCTCAATAGCTTCACTCATCTTAACTAAAGTTTTCTTCTTAGCCAAATTTTTACTTCCCTTTGTCAAATTAACATTAACAATCATTGGCAACATACTAGGAGTAATACCAACGGCAACAGACAACGCAAATAATAAAGCATTATTAAAGTCTCCCTTAATTAAACCATCTATAACTAAAACTACTAGACAAACAACAACCATATATTTGATCAAAAGATTAGTTATGTTCTTCATTCCAATAGAAAAGCTTGTCTCTCTGGGCTTAACATCAACTTCCTTACCTATTTTTCCTAAATAAGTATCAAACCCCGTTTTAATAACAATACCCGTTGCACTTCCACTAATAACACTAGCTCCCATCAAACAAATATCATCTAAATCAAACAAAGTTTTTTTTGCATCATGAGAAACACTAAATTTTTCAACAGGAATACTCTCTCCTGTAAATACAGCCTGATTAACAAATAAATCATGACTCTCAATAATTCGCACATCAGCAGGAATAACAGAACCAGCATTAAGCTTTACAACATCACCTAAAACAACATCGCAAACAGGTATTAATTTATCACTACCATCTCTAATAACCATCGTACTTCCTGTTATCTGTTTCTTTAATTTCTTATTAAACTTATAAGTAGAATATTCTTGAACAAATCTAATCGTTGCACTAATACAAGCTATCAATACAATAATAAAAGACCCCAATACATCTTTTAAATAAAAATTAATCCCCGCCAGTACTAATAAAACTATAATAAAGTTATCCCGAAAAGCATTAACCATAAAATATAACCATGATTTATTATCTTCTCTAACAACTACATTAGCCCCAGCATCTTCTAACCTTGAAGCAGCATCCTTACTACTAAGACCACTAAGCGAACCATTACACATATCTATTGTTTTATCAACATCCATTAAAGAAATATCTTGATATTCCTTCAAACTAGAAGTATCATTATTTATTAAATTTTTATGAGCTTTCTTTATATCAAATATTTGTATCAATTTAACCACCTCTATTATCATGATAATTATACCACAATAAAGATAAAATATTTTATTTTTTTAAGATTTATTTTCTAAAATATCAATCTATGTTTTAACACCAAATTTTTATTTATATCATCCCTTAATGCATCAATACAATAAATTCTATTTAAAAACTTTAATAATTAAATTTTTTTAAAAATTTAGAAGGAATTAATCAAGCAAAAACAAAAATGGTAAAAAAGTTATTAGAACAAAAAGTATCTTATGAAATTATTGCTACCTCTGCTCCTATTTCTGTTAAAAATGTAAAAAGGATAGAAAAATCCATGTAAAATGGAGATTAATTCTATCCTTTTCTAATTTAAATAACTAATTTTTTTAAAGATAAAGTCAAAGAATATCTAGTTGCACCAATAACAACAAACAATTATACCATTAAAAATTATTGCTACATATCAATTTTAAATTATTTATTTTTGTTTTTCCTCTTCGCTAAAACTTTATTAAATTCTATTATTTAACACTCACCATTAACATTCTCATACTCTATATCATCTTGTTCAAATTCATCATCTCTAAATTTATCAATAATAAAATAAGATAAATCAAAACTGTACTTAAGGTCATTAGAACAATTATAATACATATTTTTATCCCTAGAAACATTCAACACATCAACCATAAATTTATAATCATCCTCAAGTCTAACTTTATTAGCTATCAAATCTCCATTAATATAATTTCATATTAACGTTATATCTACATAAAAATAACCTTCCCCTAACTCAAAATTTTTACTTTCGTTATAACTTATCTACTTTCCTATTCCAAAGAATCTCCATCATCATCAGTATTATCACTACTAGCATCATCACTACTATCTACTTTATTACTATCATTTTCCTTCAAACTATCTGTTTTCTCAGAATCATCAACCACCTTACTATCCTCTGTCTTAGTATTATCATTACTAGTAGTACTATCAGATTTTTTAGCTTCTACCTTACTATTATTAGTAGCATTATTATTATTACTTTGCGTATTATTACTCTTATTATCAAAACCACTAATTATACTACTCTTAGGTTTAACAAGACTACTTCCTGTATTACTTTGATTATTAATACTATATTTAATTCCACGACAAGCAGGCAATTTTAAAGAATCTCCACTTCTAGTATGTGTACTAGCAAATTCACTATCTGTCCTATTAAAATATTTATAAGAAATTCTAGTATTATCATCCCAAGTAAGATCAACATTATAATATCCATCATCTAATTTAACAATATTCCAAGCATGATCTCCACCACTCTTACCAGTACAATAATAAGTAGGAATACCAAGCTTAATCATTATATATTGGAAAGCTCTAGCATACCCTGCACAAACAGTACTACCATTAACTAAAGCACTATAAGCACTCTGATTCATAACAGAATTCTTATCATAACTAGCAAGTTTAATAATTTCATCATGAACATACTTCTCTTTTGCATAATCACTACTAAGACTACTAGCACCATTAATAATTTTATTAGTACTAGCATTAAATTTCTGACGCGACTTATTCATATATTTTGTCGTTTGATTAAATTGTAATATAAGTTGAACACATCTACCACTCTTAGTATATTTATAAGAATAACTAGTATTTAGCCAAAAAAACTCTGGATGATCATTATAAACAGCTTCCATAACACTCTTAGCATCATCAACTGAAACCTCTACCCAAGGTACAAAAACAGTCTTCATATTAAGAACATTAACATATATTTGCTTATATAATTCCTTATTATTACTAGATAAAAAGCCATAATAAGGATAATAAGTAGTATCAATCTCTCCATCATAACTATCTATTCCTGAATCCTTTAAATATTTAAGCTTACTATCTTCAACTAAAATACCATTAGAATTAAGAGTCTTCAAATCACCACTCTTATTACCAAGTGCTAAAACACTCTTATTAACAATACCTAATAATTGCTTACCAACACTTGATACATCAAAATCATTCTTTAAAAGCACTAAAAAACCAAGAATTATCAATACAACTAATAATATTCTTCTTAACATTTTCACGTTATCTCCTCCATAGACTGCTTACTATTATATCACACTTTTGTAAGTAATATGTCAATTTTTATCACACTTTTACAAGTAATATTCAAAAACACACTATACTTTTATAATCTTTTTTACTACATTTAAACCAATTTTACTAGAAATAATTTTTAATTAATGCTTTACATCACTCCATAAAATTATTAATACATTATTAAAAATACTATTAATTAAAATTTAAATATGATATCATAATATAGGAGGTAGAAAATGAAAAAGAGTAATAAAGGAGTAACTATTTTTTTAATTATTATTATCATTATTTTAGCAATATTCAATGGACTTATTATTTCAGGAACATTAAATATAAATACTAATAATACAAAATCAAAAAACACACCAAATAAAATCACAAATAACAGTAATTCCCAAACAACATCAAATGAATATCAATATTCAAAAATGAAAGGATTATATTCTTTTGTAAGTGATAACTTTCAAGATGACAATAATGGCGAATATAATGTATCTTACTCATTATATTTATATGAAAATGGTACATTTCGATATAGTTTCTACTATATGGCACCTCTTGGTTACATTGGTAATTATACAATTGTAGGAAATAAAATTAATTTAAATTTCCTTTTTACCACTAATAGTGGAGCTGGCATTGATGTTACAAATGGAAATCACACATTGACTATAAATAATGAAAATGAAATATTAGATAGCAAACAACTTATAAACTCTGTTAATTTAACAGAAATAAAATTAAAAAAACAATCAGAAGAAAAAGCCAAAGAATATCTAAAAAATGGTGATATCTCAAAATATTTAAATGACTATACAATTGAAAACAATGCATCATATAACAAAGAAAATTAATTTTAATATCAATAAAAAAATAGGTTAAGTATTAATCATCATAATATAAAACCTATTTTTTTATTTATTAAACTACTATTCATTAGCTTTTAAACTACTTACCATATCTATATTCTCAACCCTTTTAGTCAAATATCTAGATACAACATATGATACTAAATATGTACCAACCGAAGCTACTATATAAGTCCAGAACTGAATATGCACCCCAAAATCATAATTTTCATCCAAACAAGCCTTAAACAAATAAGAAGTTAAACTATAACCAAGAGGTAAGCCAATAATAATAGCCACTATACATATCCAACTATTTTGCATCATAAATATCTGCCTTATTCTCTTATTATCAAAGCCCAAAACCTTTAAAGTACCGATTTGCCCCCTTTGTGCCATCACCACTCGCCTCATTGTAGTTATAACTGATAAAAGAGCAATAAACAAAAACAATCCTGAGAATATTCCTACATAAGCTTCTCCCTCATCAATTTCACCATGATACATACTATAACTTGTTGTATCCTCAATTGAAATAACTGTCATAGCATTATCAATATTATCATAAATATTCCTCTTAACCATCGCCTCATGAGCCTTATTCTTTAAAGATACCATTACATAATTAAAAGGCACATAATCCAAATAATTAAAATTAGGCTCTAACTCATTAAACATATCATCTGTAATATCCTGATTCAACTTACTAGCAACATCATCCCTAACCTGCTTTTTTATAAATCCTTCTATCTGCGTAACAGACATATAAATAAGCCCATAATCCTTATGATTAGACATCATCTGAGATGCATCTTTAACAAAATAAACATAATCAGATACATAAACAATTCCTAAAACTTTCTTTGAAAATTAATATCCATCATACTTAAAAGATATCTTATCTCCTACTTTTATATTATTTTCCTTACAATAAAAGTAATCTACCCAAATACCATTCTTATTCTTATCAAAATAAGTTCCTGAATCAACATAAAATTTACTAATATTATTATCATCTATAATTGAAACTAAATATGATTTATCTTCATTTTTACTATCATTCATCGTAAGTTCTAATTTTAAAGACGCATCTTTAATATTTTTTATATCATCTAAATCATTATATGTAAACTTACTTCCTAACACATTCATATCTTGCAAATTATTTTTGTGATAAAAATTATTAGCTGTCGCCCTCATTCCATCCGTATATGCCTCAATACCAGCATATACCATTACTCCAATTGTAATCATCAAAAGTATAGTAATAAACTGCGATTTATTCCCCCAAATATCTCTCAACATTTTTCGACTTAACATAATTAACTTCATTAAAAAATTAGCCCAATTATTTTGAACTAATTCTTCTAAATATCATTTTATAGTAATTTTAATCACATCATTATTTAGTGTTTATTAATATAATCGGTACATTCATCTCTTGAATACTAATACCACCATGATCTGCTACATGATAAGAATTAGAACTATTACCTTGAGCATATCTTAAATTAATATTTCCCTTAGCAATAAGCACATAATCACCTATATAATCATTTATTCTTGAATGTATAACTCCCCTACCTAATAGACCACTCTTTAAAAATTCATCATGTTCAAATATTAAAAATTCATCCTTAAAATATTTATTAATATTTTTTAAAAATAGCTCTTTTTTATCTTTTTTTAGAAAAAATGATACAAATCTTGATTCAATAGATGGTGGTTTAAGCAGACAATCATTTATCTCAGGTATTTCATTTAAATAAATTTCTTCAACATCAACAGCACCATGATCAGCTGAAATAATAATTAAAGTATCATCTAATTTCTGGGATAATTTTTTAATATTATCATTCAATTGTTTTATAACTTTCTTAGTGTCATCTCCATCTACACCATTGACATGAATAGTATGATCAGGATCAGTCCAATATGCTGATACTAAATTTTTATCATTATTATTGCAAGATGATAATATGTTTTCACATAGTTCTTGAAATGTATCAGCACCATTTGCAACAAAGTTAGGAAATACTTTTTTATATTTAACGTTTTTATTTTTTTTACAAATCTTCTCATAAATCGTTTCATAATTAATATTAGTTTCAAATACAGAATCAATAACTTTCTTCCTCGTATAAAAATCCTTTCCTGTAAAAAGTTCTAACATACAATCATATTCTCTAAAATACGGCATCCAACCTATCCAACCACTTTCGTATGGTGAAATTCCTGAATGAAAAGCCGTTGTCGCTGCTGCAGTTGTAGGTGGAAAAACACTTGTTATATTAGCAACAACATGTTGCCTTAAAAATGAACTTTTTCTTAAATTTTTCTCCATAATTGATGTACCAAAACAATCTAAAATTAAAAATACTATATTTTTATAATTCTTCTTTAATTCATCATCCAATTCTTTTAAAGATGGATAATTAGATTCTAAATTATAATATTTTAATAATGATGACGAAAGAGATAAAATCGATCTATCATAATTGGGATATAATATATTTTTCATAAACATTCTCCTATCTATATACCATATTATCTGATAATTCCATATTATTATCAAATTGTTTAATTTTATCATATTTCATAATAACTTCACTCATTTCTACTATTATATCATCAACTAATTCATTAGTTATATGAACAGACATTGGATAAGCTTTTAATGCCCCAATCTTTATATTTGTATTAGGAAATGTATAACTTCTTGAAGATGTATACAAAAAATGCACTTCATTTTTTAACGCCTTTTCTAAAAGATATTTTGAATATTTAACATTATATTCCTTAATTTCTTCAATCTTATCTACATCAAGCGTTAAAATATCCTCTAGCGAAATCCCAATATATTTGATTGGTAAAATAATAAATAAAGTAGCTAAACCTTCAGTTTCTTCATTTATTATAAGAATTCTTTCAAAATTTTTAAGCCTATCCCGAAAATAACAAGCACTAGAAAACATATTAGAAATTATTTTTTGAAAACCATATATACCTAAAGATTTTAATGTACAAAGAGCTGATAATGATCCCATACATGATCTTGTCAATTCTAAAGTCGAATGATATGGATTATAATTTCCAAAATTCAAGTCTTCTAAAGGAATATTATCACTTTCACATAAAGTAAAATAATCATCTTTATTCTTAAACAATACAATACTAGATATATATGGACAAAAACCTGTTTTATGAAAATCTACACCTATTGAATCAGCATATTTCAAGTGTTTAATTTTAGAATTTAAACTTTTAATTTTTTGTAAATTTCTTCTTTCAATATTTAAAGTATTTTTAGTAAAATCATACTCGTTAAAGAACAAGTAAACCCAACCTAAAACTGCATCAGCATGAATATGAGGTATGTAAGAAAGAGTAAATTTTTTTACTATTTTTTTATTTAAATCGTAAATCTTTTTTATATCATCAACAAACAATTCATTTGTACTACCTGCCGTTAAATTATAACCTAAAAATATTTTTCCTTTTTTAATATTTTCTTCAATAATACTTTCAGTTTGTTCAATATTAATTTGACCAAACTCATCACACTCAATTTCATAACAATTATCAACACCAATACCAAGCCAATTACAAACTTCATAATGACAAGGATGACCATTCTTGCTTGTAATCATAAAATAGTTTTTTTTCATTCCACTAGTGGTAACACTACTATCAGCTTTATTTATTGCTACCTTAGTTGCATATAAATTTGTTCCTTTTCCACCAAAAGTAAAAGTACCATGTGTTTTTGTGTAATCCCATCCTATTAATTTAGATAAATACTTTGAAACTTCTAGTTCTGAACTTATTAATTTTCCAGCATATGTATCTTGAGCAAAATTAGGATTATACATATTAGCAATATTTACTGCAGTCAAAGAAATTAAATTTACTGGAGGAATAACATTTATCATTGTACCTGGATTATTCCAATTTGGTATATTTTCAAAATAAGGCGCTATATACTTAAATACTTCATCTTCTTTCATTGGTTCATAATTTAACTCCTTATTTTCTAATTGCATTTTGAAATTTATCTGATAGTTCCCCTTAAAAAAAGGATATCCAAAGTTATAATATGGTTCTATTTCCAAATTTAACTTATTCATGTATTGAATAACTTTATCTATATTATTTTTATCATATTTTCCAAAATAATCTTCAACATTCATTAATAATCACCACTTCCTATATTTTTAGTTTTTTTCTAACTAAATGTTTTTCATTGTTATATGAATTTAAGTAAAAATCTACTAAATTAGCATAATCTAAAAACAGTTTTTTTACATCTCCCTCTCTAAAACAAATTATATTTTTCTCTTCATAAGATAAATTCAAATAATTATCAAGTTGAAAATAAATGTGTTTCTCTGGAGTCCAATTATACATTTTGTAATAGATATAAATAAACTTTATAAAATATTTTCTATATTTATTTATATAATCAAAAGCCTCTGGATTATCAGTATTAATATATTCATGTAATTGACAATTAATCTTACTCAACCTATTAGAAAGAATATCTAACCTTTGATATCTTAAAAGATCATCATAAAATGGAAAATATTCTTTTTTAAATAACTCATAATCCGGAATTTGTCCTAAAATAATTTTATTTCTCATATATACTCCACCCATTAATGATTCAAAATAATCATACCAAGCATTTTTTATTAAAATTTCTCTTTTAGGAATTAAACCTGGGCAAAGAGTTATATCAAATTTTACATTTTCTAATTGTATATAAAACTCGATTCTTTTGCACATGACATCATCAATAATAGTAGGATTTTTCTCCGCAAAATTTAGTCCTGTTGTTTGCAATTTTCTACATATTTCCTGTAAATTCATCGAAGAGAAATTACTATTCATTATCAATAAATCTATATCAGAATTTTTAGTAAACATTTCCTCATTATATGCCGAACCATATACTAAAGCACAATCAATATTAAATAAATTTAAATTATCTAAAAATTCTAAAATCTTAGATATTTCATTATAATATTTCTCTATTATCATAAAAACCTCCTTCTTACAAAAAAAGAAAAGGCTAGCACAAAACTTATTAAATAAGCCTGTACTAGCGCTTTTCTTTAATTGAATTAATTATATTACAATAAATAATATATTTCAACATTTTTTGCACATATAGCATGAAAAAACATAAAATTTAGTTTTAATTTCACTATTTTTATTATTTTACTAACAATCAATTATATTTTTATAAATTACTCCATCAAATTTATCCATAGAAAGATAACCTTTTACTAACCAACAACTTCTTTTATCTTATCACTAACCCTCATAACAGATGACATATCAGGATTCATAACATATAACTTAACCCCAGGCATTGAATAAGTCTCGCTCATACTACCAACACCTAAAACATACTGACGCTCTATCTTAAAACTCTTCATATCATTTAATTGATTCTTTACCAATAAAGCAATCAAATCCCGAGGCATATCTGTTCTATATAAATCACTAAATGAATTAAGTAGACTATCATACTTTAAAAGAATACTCTTATCACTCATTATCTTCTCTAAAACAGCCGCTAATACTTGTTGTTGATTTTGCACTCTATGTACATCTCCATTACTATAAGCATATCTCTCTCTAGCATACGCTAAAGCTTGCTTACCATTCATATGGTTAATTCCTTTATTAACATTAAAGCCTTTTATATGATATGAATCAAAACTCTTATCACTATCTATATCAATACCACCAACTAAATCTACTAACTTAACAATAGATGACATACTAACCTTAATTGAATAATCAATCTTTATATTAAATAAATCTTCTGCTGTCTCTCTACTCATATCAACGCCATAAATACCAGCATGAGTAAGTTTATCCTTAACCCCACTAGTACCATGTAATTGCACATAATAATCCCTTGGAATACTAGTTAATAAAATTGTATTAGTATCAGGATTAACACTAGCAATCATATTAACATCACTTCTAGAATTAGCAACTACACCATTACTTCTACTATCACTACCAGATATATATACATTAAAAGCTGATAACTTCTTAACCTCATGACTATTACTCTTATTCTTCTTCTCTACATCATAAGAATAAATAATCCTAACAGAAGAATTAAAATCCTTAAACTCTTCTTCTAGCATATCTAAATAACTATCTTCTATAACAATACTGTCTAACCTTTTATCCATAAAATAATTATATAACTTACTAATATCATATCCTGAATAATTAGCCTTAACCTTCTTCTTTAATAAAGATAAATACTCATATTCAGAATCCCCCACATCAACATAACCTATCTTCTTAGAAGTAATATCTAAAATATTCTTATATTTACTCTCCTTAAGTACAACAACATTATATCTTAAAACTTCTACATTATTATTATTAAAACTTTTATTTAAATAACTAATAGTATTACTACCATACCAAATACCTAATATAGATATTATAAATATTAAAACATATATAATAACACTAAAAAACCTAAATACTCTTCCCTTAGCATGCATAAATATTAATCCCAATATATTTAAAATAATTAAAAAGAAAGAGAATTATTTAAATATGCAGAAATACCCTACTATAAAGTACCTACTCATATTAAAGAAAAAGAACATAATAAATCTGATGGCTTTGAACTTTAAGTAGAATTTAAGCAAGATTTAAGCAAGATAACTCTAAACAAAAGAGTTATCTTTTTTTGTTAAATTTGATAAATGATTTATTAAAACTTGAGAAAAGTAATGAATCATTTCAAAAATTTAAACCAACATGGGTTGTTCTATGTGATGATCAGCCTATTACAGCTGTATCCAGCTTTTAGGACATGCTACTTCAACAGAAACATTAGAAATATATATTCATTTAATAAAAAAGAAATAAATTCTTATATTGAACCATTTCTTAATTCTCTATTAAATATATAATTTTACCTCTTCTCCCTCAAATATCTTTTCAACAAAAAAGTTAAAAAATAAGGAAAAGTATAAAATTTACCATTAAAACCAATATTTTTATTACAAAGCTTAATACCATATTTAATATCCTTGTACTTTGCATCATCTATAATATTATTAAGAGAAACCGTAGAATTATCATTAGCCTTAACCTCTATTGGAATTAAAGAATCCCTATCTCTTACAAAGAAATCCATCTCAATTGTTCCCTTTTTATTTTTATAAAAATATAATTTATAACCCTCTTTTACTAACATATCACCAACTATATTTTCATATATAGCACCTTTATAAGTATTAAAATTTTTATTAATTCTCAAATCATCCTGTGCTTCTTCATCCAATGATCCTATAAGTAATCCAGTATCACCAAAATATACCCTATAATTATCTGGATTATAATTTCCTCCAAGTGGCAATGATAACGATTCCATACAATAAGAAATATTTATAATCCCTGCATTATTAAGCCAATCAATTGTACCAATATATTCTCTATTTCTAGCACCAACATCAACCTTAGATATTTGAAATTTTTTATTTTCATTTCCCAAAAAAACAGGAATTTTCCTATAAACATTTAATACCTTAGCCTGATCCAAACCAGTTACATACTTAGTTATATCCTCCTCATAATCTAATAATATTTGTTTTTGCATCTCTATTATTCCACTATAATTATTTTGCATAACAAACTTATTTACTATATTAGGCATCCCACCTACTATCATATATTCTCTAAAATTATCCATCATTACATCATATTGTATTTTACTAAGTGGCTTACACTCTAACATACAACTATATATTTCTTCTATTTGTTCACAAGTATATCCCTTAGCCCACAAAAATTCCTCAAAATCTAGCGAATACATATTATAGTCAATTTTATAGCCAACACTATTTGATTCTATTTCACTATAATTAATTCCCATTAATGACCCTGAACATATAACATCATATCTTCCGTCTATCTTAAATGGCTTAAGAGAAGTAGCACAATTTGGAAAAGCTTGTATTTCATCAAAAAAGATAAGTGTTTCATTAGGAACAAACCTAAAATTAGGATTTTTTAAAGAAATATTTTTTATTATCTTATCAACTTCAAAACCATCATCAAATACATCTAAGTACTCTTTTTGAATAGCAAAATTAATTTCCACTATATTTTTATAATTGCCTTTAGCAAAATGTTCTATTGCCTCTGTTTTACCAATTTGTCTTGCTCCTTTAACAATTAAAGGATATCTATCACTGTTATTTTTCCAATCAATCAAATATTGATCTATTTTTCTTTTTAATCTATTCATAATCTAAAAACACCTCCATAATCATATTATCACAAAATTCCAACCTTTTCAACCCAACTCCATCACCAAATTCCAACTATTTTCAAGGTGCTTTATCACAAAATTCCGACAACTTCTAAGGCACTTTATTACGCATTTTTCAATATTTTTCATTTTTGCGTAATAGAATTATTTATCACTTTACCTAAATCTAAAAAATAAGTCCTAGCAAACCCATGGACTTATTTTTTATTAATATCTATATAACATTATATTCTTTAAGTAATTTCTCTATATCTGTACCACTTATTTTCTTCAAAACCTCTTTAAGTAAAGCCTTCTCAACTAAATTAAGATTCATATCCACAATTGGCTTACCATCTCTAAGTTTTACCGTAGCATTAAGTAAATCTCTAATATCATAAACACTACCCCATACCTCAGGAACACCACGATCCACATTAAGAAGTGTATATACAGCTTCCATTGCCGTACGAATAGAATATTCAGTTGTAAAAATAGTATCTCTCTTTGTCTCTGCAAATTGTCCTAAAAATGCAAAATTAACTGCACACTTAGGTACAACTAAAGGCCTATCAGTACCATTTCTTGGCATAAAGAAAGCATCAATATATGGCATCATTACCGGAACTGTATTAGCACTCTCACGAGCAAGCTTCTCTATTTTAGATTCCTCAACTCCCATATGATATAACCATTCCATACAAATTTCCATTCCAGTACACTCACGCATTGGCTTTTTCACAAAATTTCCTGGTACATTACTAAATAAACCGTAAATCCAACCAACTAACTGATCTTTAGGCTGACTTCTAAACTGTGGCTGACGGTTAAATGTCCAACTAAGTAGCCAATTAGAATCCTTAACTGTAACAATTCCTCCCGTTACAACCTTACCAGAAAAAGGATTTCTTTTACAAATCTTTTCTACATACTTAGGTATCTCTCCATCAAGTGTTGTAACCGTAGCACTCATCCAATTAGTTTTATCAGGACTACTACAAAACTTATCAGGATTACCAAAAGATGGATCTTGTGCCGCTATCTTACGCCATAAATCCCAGCCACCACCAGGTTTTAACTGTGTATTCATAACAGCCTTTTTATTTTGACTACCCATAGTAGAATTCTCAACACAACCACCATTAGTAATAAAGACTAAATCATCATCCGTAAGACTAATAACCTCATCTTCTCCATTATGTTTAGTAATAATCTCCCTAGCAACTTTCTTATAATCATCAATATCAAACTTAACATTCAAAACACTAACACCATATCTAAAATCAACATCATGACTCTTCAAATACTCAATCATTGGCAAAATCATTGATTCATATTGATTATACTTCGTAAACCTTAATGCCGTAAAATCAGGAAGTCCTCCAATATGATGGATAAATCTTTTAATATAAAGCTTCATCTCCAAAGCACTATGCCAATTTTCAAAAGCAAACATTGTTCGCCAATAAAGCCAAAAATTAGAACTAAGTACCTCATCACTAAAATAATCAGTTATTTTCTTATCATACAATTCACAGTCTGGTGTAAAAAACAGACGCATTATCTCCATTGTTGCCTTATCAGATAAATTAAATTTCTTATCTGTATGAGCATCCTTACCCCGATCAACAGTTGCACGCATCAAAGAATAATTAGGATCTGCTTTATTTAACCAATAATATTCATCCAAAACACTAACATCAGGAGTTTCTATTGATGGAATTGATCTAAACAAATCCCACATACACTCAAAATGATTATCCATCTCTCTGCCACCACGCATAACATATCCAACATCATCATAAAGATAACCATCACATGCTCCACCTGGTAGATTACCTTTCTCAAGAATATGGATCCTCTCACCACTAACTTGACCATCACGAATCAAAAAACAAGCAGCCGCTAAAGCAGCTAAACCAGATCCAACAATATATGCTGACTTATTATCTGCACCACTTGGCTTCTTAGGCCTAGCAAACGCCTCATAATTACCACTACTATAATACATAACATCATCCTCTCTTTACTATTATCATTCTAAATCATAATTCTATACCAAAATAATAACAATAAACAAAAGGACATATCTGTCTATATTTTAAACACATCAAAAAAATTGTCTAAGAAAAAAACTAACTACTAGCCATATTTTTAATAGCACCCTCAAAACTACCACAAAGCATTTTTTCAAGTTTCTCTAGCATCACCTCTGGATCATATCTCATCCCATTAATAACCCATTCTTCTATAACACCAGCAAAACCATACTTATAAAAATTAGCAATAAATGTCTTATCCTCATCACTAACCTGATACTCTCTTGAAAGATCATCAACAATTTTTATAAAAATAACATTATAATTTTTAAAAATAAAATTAAGAATTATACTTCTATCAACTGATTTATAAGTATTCATAACAAATCTCTTATTATCTTGCATATATCCAAAAAGATATAAAAAATTATCTTGCCAATTACTATAATTAGTATCTCTTTCTATCTTAAAAATAACCTCATCTAAATAAATCCACTCCAATAAATCATAGATATCTTTAAAATGATAATAAAAAGTTTGTCTATTAACACAACAATCACGAACTATATCTGTAACTGTTATCTTATCAAAATCTCTTGAATTCATTAATCTTTTTAAAGACCTACCCATAGCCCTTTTAGTTATATCTGACATACCAAATCACCTAATCTATTTAAACAATACAAAAATAAGTACTAAAACTAATACTATTTTAAGTCCTTATCATAATTTTCTAAAAAACTATGATAAACTCTCTTATCTTTAATTCCCAAAACACAATTTATATTAACATTATCCATACTTCTAAAAATATTATTATCTATCTGAGGATTTATTTCTTTTAATTTCTTTATAAGTTCCTTAATTTCTTTTCTCTTACTAACGCCATCATTTATTAAAGAACATCCTTCCGTAAAACGACAAGCACAATTAATAAAAGTCAATTCATTAGAATTACGCCATGAAATAATTGCATCTTCATGCACCATATAAAGAGGTCTAATTAACTCTATCCCCTCAAAATTATCACTATGTAACTTTGGCATCATCGTCTTAATCTCTGATGAATAAAACATAGATAAAAGCGTTGTCTCAATAACATCATTAAAATGATGCCCCAAAGCTATCTTATTACACCCTAACTCTTGAGCCTTACTATATAAATAGCCCCTTCTCATTCTAGCACACAAATAACAAGGACTATCTCCACCTTCTCGCTCAACAACATCAAAAATATCACTTTCAAATATCTCAATTGGAATATTCAAAATCTTCGCATTATCTTTAATAAATCCTAAATTATAATCATTATATCCCGGATCCATCACAACAAAATGAGCTTCAAACCAAAACTTACCATGTCTCTGCAACTCCTGAATACACTTAGCAAGCAAAAAAGAATCCTTTCCCCCACTAATACAAACCATTATCTTATCGCCCTCTTGTATTAATTGATACTCCGAAATAGCCTTAACAAACTTACTCCATATATCCTTACGATACTTCTTAATAATACTTCTCTCTATTTCCTTATACTTCTCCATATTATAACTCCTTCATACATTCATCAAATATTTGCAAAAATTCTTCTATCTCCTTAAAACTAGTTAAATGAGAAAGACTAAGTCTCAAAGAAGTAGAAGCCAAAGATTTATCCCTAGTCAAAGCATAAACCAACTTCGATGGCGTATATAAAGGACAACAAGATGTCTTAGTAGAAATATAAACACCCCTATCCTCTAACATTTTTGCAAACTTTAAAGCCTTAACATTCTTTATACTAAAATTAAGAGTAAACGGCAATGAATTCTTCGTACTATTTATATAAATATTCTCATACCCACTCAAATGCTCTCTAATAATATCATTAAGCCTCTTAACATAATCATATCTCTCACTCTGCATCGAAATAGCCAAAGATAAAGCCTTAGAAACAGCCGTAATCTCCCCAACAACAGGCGTACCACTTCTAAATAAAGTCGTCGACTTACCACCCTCAATAAGTGGCTTTAAACTAACATTCTTTTTCTTAACCAAAACTCCTGTACCAGGAAGTCCATAAAATTTATGCGGAGCAATTGTTATTAAATCAACATCACTATAATCAATCTGAACTTTCCCAATAGCTTGCGATGCATCTGTATGAAAATAAGTATGCGGATATTTCTTCAATAACCTAGCAATCTCTTCTATTGGTTGCACCAAACCAATCTCACTATCAACTGAACATATACTAACTAATATTGTATCATCCCTAATAAGCCTCCTCAAAGCCTCAATATCTACAAGCCCATCTTTAGTAATAGACACCAAATCAATATCAAAACCAACCTCCTGCATCGAAGTAACTGACGAAGTTATAGAATTATGCTCAAGTGTACTAATAATAATATGTTTACCATAATTACGATAACGATTACAAATACCCTTAATCGCTAAATTATTAGCTTCCGTAGCCCCACTCGTATAAATAATCTCATCTTCTAAAACTCCCAGCAAAGAAGCTATCTCACAAGTACTATCATCTATAACCTTAAGAGCCTCCCTCCCTAACTTATGATTAGAATTAGGATTAGCAAAATATTTAGAAGTAACATCATAATATAAATCTATAACTTCCTTATCCACTGGTGTACTAGCAGCATAATCTAAATAAATCATCAAATCACTCTCCATAAAACTTCTTTTATTTTATCAAAATTATCACAAAAAATAAAGTAGCTACTAAAAATATTTATAGAAAAAAAGCTTAACAATATAAGCTTTATTTAAAATATTAACCAATATATTTCCAATGAGCATAATAAGTTACATCACTATCTGGCAAAATAGTATTATCATCTATTCTAACTCCATCAATAGGATCTGTATACCACCCTAAAAACTCATAATCATTCCTAGTAGCATTCAATAATTTACCAATCTTACTTCCTTTATTTCCAATCAAAGTAATATTATTTAACCCACCTCTTTGAAATTGTAAATTTCTAACCTCTAACGTCCTCTCTTCATCTTCACTTCCCCAATCATAAAAGATAAAAGCTGTATATTCACTGCTATAATCATCTGAATGATACTTTGAAGTAGCTTTAAAAGTATGCGTATACCTCTTCCATGAAGTACCAACATCATAATAATTAAGACCACCTTGTTCGTTTCCTATAAAAGCAGTTAGACCAACTGAAGCTTTAGCCTCAAAACTATAACTATACTCACTCCCAATATCTAACTTTTTATAAGATTCAAAATAAAAACCTCTTATAGAATTAATTGATGCCTTAAATAATTTTGTTCCATTATAATAATTCGTAGAATAAGTAAGAAGTGAGGCAGCGTTACTAGTACAACAAGGCTTATAATATGACTCATCATAATAATCACTCATAACATCATTAAGTAAATAATTATAATCATAAGTAATAGCAATACTATTAGCATCGTTAATCGTAGATGACTGTTCACTAGTCGCATAAATATATCCTGAAAAACTTTTATTATCATATTGACCATTAGAAATTTCTGAATCTATCCATAAATAAACTTGATATTCAACTGGATCAACTGTTAAAGGAACTATAGCTAATAAAGAATCTCCCTTATTATCTATACTCCCTTCACTAAGTAAAGAATCCTTTTGAAATATTTTATATTTCAAAGCTTTAACACTATCTATAGGAGCTGTTATATTATCATCAACATGCAAATAAATATTCACATAACTATAAATCTTACAATCTTCACTCTGAGATAAAGTAATCGTACCCTTAGCTCCTTCTAAATAATTAGTCGTACTACTAAGATTACTAGCATTTATCTCTTCTCCTTGATAATTTATTCCATTACATTCACTACTTCCAGCAACTGAAGTATTCTTTTTCATCTCTAAATATGCATAAGTTCCACTAGTTACCAAAACTGCATAACAAAATATTCCTACAATTATTAAAGCTACTCTCCTTAGTTTAAGACTTTTGACCCCCCCCCGAATTAACTTTTAGTTTATAACCGTTTCTCATAAATATACCTCTCATCTTTATTATTTCTACTTATTATTTTATCAAAGAATAATAAAAAAATAAACAAGAAATATAAACTTTCCCATTTATTGTTATTTTATTAATGTTATTCTAGAATAACCATTTCCCTTTTTAGCATAGCCACTAATCGCATCATCAGATACATTAGTAGTAGATATAGTTTTAGTTTCAACCTCATCGGACTCTTCACAATTATAACAATACATAGCTTTATTAGTCAAAAGTGAATTTCCTATGTAACCGGAACCTCCACCTCCACCGCAATTATTTGTAGAACCTCCGCCTCCATAAAAACCAGCTCCCCCTCCAGAAGAACCTAACACAGTATTTCTAACCCCACCTTTCCCAAAAAATGCTTCGTAAATTCCTCCTTGTAACTGAGAACCTCCTTTTCCTACTTGATGCTCATTATGAAAAATATCTTCTGCCTTAACAACCATAGTTCCATCATTTCCTAAATTACCACCTCCTGAACCTCCTATTCCATATTCAGGTAAAAGCCCCAAAGAAAGTGATGATTCTGCCCCCCAATAGTTAGAACCTCCACCTCCTCCTGATACAATTAAAATATTATCTTTATTTTTCTCATAATTTTTCAATTCTCCATTTTCAATAAGTAAATTATAAATAGATGTTGCTCCACCACCAGCTCCTATATAGGAAGTTGATGTATCACTATTATTTTGACTAGCACCTCCTCCATTATAGCCACCTATTCCATTTACTTTATTATTATAGGGATAATCTCCTCCATTATTATCAGTACCTTTTCCTCCTACTGAAATATACAAATTATCTATTCTATTAGCCTTAATAATTCCAACGGAATACCCACCATAACCTCCTGCATATTCTTTAGCATCTCCACCCTGTGCCCCCCAAGTTTCTAATTTATAATCACCACTTACTGGTACAATAAACTCTTGCTCTCTACCTACATAATCAAAATCAATCGTTTCAATACTAACATTTTCATTATTAGAAATTTCTTCACTACCTATAGTAGATGATTGTTCACTAGTTGCATAAATGTATCCTGAAAAACTTTTATTATCATACTGACCACTAGAAATTTCTGAATCTATCCATAAATAAACTTGATAGCTTTTAGGATTACTAGTTAAAGGAACTACTGCTAATAAACTATCTCCTTTAGTTGTAATAGTTCCATTATATTCAATTTTATCTTCCGTTATTAATTTATATTTCAAAGCTTTAATACTCTCTATAAGTGCTGTTATACTATCATTAACATGCAAATAAATATTCACATAACTATAAATCTTACAATCCTCACTTTGAGATAAAGTAATCGTACTCTTAGCCCCTTCTAAATAATTAGTTGTACTACTAAGATTACTAGCATTTATCTCTTCTCCCTGATAATTTATTCCATTACACTTAGCACTTCCAGCAACAGAAGTATTTTTTTTCATCTCTAAATATGCATAAGTTCCACTAGTTACTAACAATGCATAACAAAATATTCCTACAATTATTAAAGATATCCTCTTTAGTTTAAGACTTTTGACCCCCCCCCGAATTAACTTTTAGTTTATAACCACTATTCATTACTCTCACCTTCTATTTTTTTACTATTATATTATCACTACTAACACCAGCAAAACCATTATCACCACTAGCTTTATCTAAAATCCAATCCCTATAAGAATCTTCTTTCACATAAACTTTAATACTGGGATTTAAAATTAAAAATTCCCTATAACTAGTAATGTTATCAAAATTAATTGTTACTTTAGATAAGTCTAATTCAAAACTAGAATCACTATCAGCTATCCAATAAAACATACAACCAATATCTGTTACTGATGACATATCAAATTTATTTCCTAATTTCAACGTAAATTTCTCACAATTTTTACAGGTCCCTCTAAACATACTTCCCATTCTTATAACTTTACTTGTATCAAACTTATTTCCTAAGTCCAAAGTAAATGACTTATTACTACTAGCAGTTCCCCAAAACATATTTACCATTACTGTTACATTGGAAGTATCAAATTTATCTCCTAAATTTAATGTAAAATCATTATGGGATGTTCCAACAGCTCTAAACATAGAATTCATATTTACAACATTAGAAGTGTCAAATTTATTCCCTAAATCTAAATTTGTTACGCTAATAGCCTCATAAAACATATATCCCATACTACTAACTTTAGAGGTATCAAACTTATTTCCTAAATTCAAAGTAAAATCAGAAGCTGAATGAGCTATACTTCTAAACATACTATCCATAGTAGTAACATTAGACGTATCAAATTTTTCTCCCAAATTAAGTGTAAGATTACTACTATTATATCCTAAATTAGAAAACATAGAAGTCATATCAATTGTCATTGAAGTATTCAAATTACTCATATCAACTGCTTCGACATTTTTTAAACCATCTAAAAATACCATTGCCTTTTTGATATATATATCTTCATTACTTCCAACATACAAATCATAATAACCTTCACTACTATTATTATTAAGCCAAGCTACTATGCTATTATCTTGAGCCTCTGATACATCCCACTGTACTACCGACTTACTTGTATCTATATAATCAACAAATGAAACATTCTTAATCTTTTCTTTATATTCATCTGCCCTAAAATAATCACTAGTAGTTTGCCACGTAAAATCTTTCATATAGTTAAATTCTCCAACAGTAGAGGTTGCTCCTGTTCCATTAGAAGAAGAGAAATTAATAATGGCATTATATTTACCTGTGTCTGTTTGATTTTCATCTACTTCATCTATCCAAATAACCATATAATATGTCTTTGATGCTCCCTTTCTCAAAGTTAAATCACTATCAAATCTAGCATTATTTAAACTAGCATAATGACTGTTATAATCACCATAAGTATTTTTATCTTTTATAAGTCTCCACTTTAAGTTAGGCATTTTATCTATATTTCCAAATTTTATACTACCATTAACTTTAACTGTTGCTGTCCCTGTATTAGTAACTTTAATTGAATAAACTTGACAGACAGTATTTTTATTACCATCTACGCAACTATAATCACTAGAAATAGCATTTGATAATCCCTTTTCAAACTGGGGCACCAAATTCTCATCATTGGAAGGATATTGATCAACAACTTCTAAAGATAAATCAGCATCTCCAGCCGTTCCAGCTACACTACTATCATTAACAGCAGATAAAGCATAATAAGCATAAGTAATACCAACACCAACTATAAAAATTAATACATAAATTAACAAAATTAATACTATTTTTTTATTTTTATTATTACTAAAATTAAATTTTAACTTATTAAGCTTTTTCATAAAAAATGCCTCCTATTATCTATCTATATAATATCAAAAATATTAAAAAAAATAAATAGAAAAATATCAAATAATCTCTCTATTTATTCTCTAATAAATTAAATACTTCTCACATAAATGCTTTATAAATTAACCTGCTATTTTTTTACTATTACATTATTACTATTTACATTTTTAAAGTCATTAGTTGAATCATTTGCTTTATCTAATATCCAAGCTTTTTCATTATCCGATTTTACATAAATCGTTGTTTTAGCAGGTAAAATAAGAAATCCCTTATAATTAGTAAGATTATCAAAACTTAATTTTGATAAATCTAAAACTAACGTTTTGCCATTATCATAAGCAGCCCAATTAAACATTGATCCAACATTTGGATTATTACTAAAATTAAACTTACTTCCCAAATCTATTGTATATTCATCACAAAATAGACAAGAATTTTGAAACATTCCACCCATATTTGTCGCACTCTTTGGATTAAATTTATCTCCCAATTTTAAAACAGCTGATTTTTGATTTCTCGCATAATTTGAAAACATACCTGCCATATTTTTAACATTTGATGTATCAAATTTATCTCCTAAATTAAGCATAAATTTATTTTTGTTGCCTATATCAGCAAACATTGAATCCATATTTGTAACATTAGAAGTATCAAATTTATCTCCTAAATTCAATTCAGAAATAGTCATTTCTGAAAACATTCTCCCCATATCCGTTACATTAGAAGTATCGAATTTATTTCCCAAATTAAGTGTAAAATTCAAATTAGAACTTCCACTACATCTCCAAAACATTGTACCCATATTCGTTACATTAGAAGTATCAAATTTTTCTCCCAAATTAAGTGTAAAATTACTACTATTATATCCTAACTCCATAAACATTCTAAGCATAGTAGTTGTCATTGAAGTATTCAAATTACTCATATCAACTGCCTCAGCATTTTTCAAATAAGCCAAAAATACCATTGCCTTTTTGATATATATATCTTCATTACTTCCAACATACAAATCATAATATCCATCACTACTATTACTATTAAGCCATGCCACTATACTATTATCTTGAGCCTCTGATACATCCCACTGTACTACCGACTTACTTGTATCTATATAATCAACAAATGAAACATTCTTAATCTTTTCTTTATATTCATCTGCCCTAAAATAATCACTAGTAGTTTGCCACGTAAAATCTTTCATATAGTTAAATTCTCCAACAGTAGAGGTTGCTCCTGTTCCATTAGAAGAAGAGAAATTAATAATGGCATTATATTTACCTGTGTCTGTTTGATTTTCATCTACTTCATCTATCCAAATAACCATATAATATGTCTTTGATGCTCCCTTTCTCAAAGTTAAATCACTATCAAATCTAGCATTATTTAAACTAGCATAATGACTGTTATAATCACCATAAGTATTTTTATCTTTTATAAGTCTCCACTTTAAGTTAGGCATTTTATCTATATTTCCAAATTTTATACTACCATTAACTTTAACTGTTGCTGTCCCTGTATTAGTAACTTTAATTGAATAAACTTGACAAACAGTGTTCTTATTACCATCTACGCAACTATAATCACTAGAAATGGCTGTTGCTAAGCCTTTTTCTAATTGTGGAACCAAATTCTCATCATTGGAAGGATACTGATCAACAACTTCTAAAGATAAATCAGCATCTCCTGCTGTACCTGCAATACTATTATTACTAGCCGTTAAAGCATAATATGCATATGTTCCCCCTATTATCAATAGTGCATAACAAAATATTCCTACAATTATTAAAGCTACTCTCCTTAATTTAATACTTTTGCCCCCCCCCCCAATTAACCTTTAGTTTATAATTATTTTTCATAAATATACCTCTTACTCTTATCATATCTATTTACTATTTTACCAAAAACAAGAAAAAAAATAAATAGAAAAATATCAAATAATTTTCTACTTTAATAATAATATCTACACATAAAAACTAGTATCATCCAAAAATTTATAATCTTCTTTATACTTAAGCTCTCTAACCAATCTAAATAAAGCCATATCACATCCTTTAGCTTCTAGCATTATATCAACATCTTGATCAAAAGTCTTTAAAATATTCAAAAAACTAATAAAAGCATCACTATCTATAAACTCATTATGAGCCCTATAATCTCGTTTATTCTTAGGCGACGAAAAATGAATCTTCGGACGCATATTCTTCCAAGTTAAAAATACCTCTTCCAAATATTCACTTATATCCAAACCAACATTATTACAAAGAAAATGATGATAATCCAAAACTACAGGAATATTTAATTTTCGTGATAAATAAAGACAATCATCAATCGTAAAAACTTTATCATCATTCTCAATAGCAATACATTCCTGCAAATAACTAGGCAAAGCATTAAAATTATTAATAAACCGCGTCAAAGATTTTTCCTTACCAAAAGTACTACTCCCTACATGAATTAAAATAAGCTTCTTAGCACATCCCATATAATCAAGCAAATCATAATGATATTTCAATATCTCATAAGCATTATTTCTAACACTCTCCTTAGTACTATTTAAAACACAATAAACACTAGGATGCATATCAACTCTCATAGAACTGTCTTTAAGAATATTAGCAATCTTTTTATAATAAATATCATATTCACTACCATAAGAAAATTTAACTTGTGGATGTGTAGAAAGAGGAATTATTGCAGAAGACATACGATAAAAATGCACATTATTGCACCTATTATACTCAAGTATTCTTATCAAATCTATCAAATTAGACTTAATAACCATATCTAACTTGGAAAAATCATTAGCATTTTTAAATCTTGTATATGTATAATTAGAAGAACTAGTAACATTATCTAAACTCTTACATATACAAGCATATCCTAATCTTATTATCATTAATACCACCTATTAATAGTATTAACCAAAATATCTTTCTTATCCTTTATTAATAATTTCTTTTAATTTAGAAATATTATTATCATCATACACAAATTTTTCAACTATACTACCATCCTTAAAAGAAATTATACCATATTTTAAATTTTTCTTAGCAATAATATTATTAGTATTATATCCCTTTAAAACATCTCCATCAGAATATCCTAACTGATCATATATAGTTTTAACAACAACATTATCATTATAATCAATAATACCATATCTTTCTGTCTTTTCAACAATTATATATTCTTGATTAATAAAAGCATAACTATCATAGCCACTAGTAACTACATTTCCTGTTTTATAATTAAATAAAACCAATCCATTCTCTTCCTTCAACAATGCATAATCATCATTAATAATCCCCTTATAAACAGGGCAAGTATTATACCAGCAATCATAAGTAGAATAAAGTTTTTTTGATCTATCACTAACCTCTGTAGTGCACAAATCATTATCACATTCATAAAAATAAAGTTTCTTACTCATATTAGAATATTGATAATTAATCTTATAATCCATAACCATCAACAAAATAACTATCAATTCTAAAAAAAGACAAACAATCCAAACAACCCTAGACCATTTAATCCTCATAAGTACCACACACCTTTTATTTATAAAATTTATATACCCCAACATAATCTATTTGCGATGTACTAGCCTTAAGATTATTACATTCACTAGTCGTATATTCCAAACTATTAAAATTACTAATAGTACTACCAGATGCTAAATAAGAGTAACAATAACTATCTAGTCCCACCATAGAAAAAACATATTTACCACTAGCAGGAACTACACTATTAGAAACATCCAAAACAACACTTTGATCCAATTTATCAGTTGTATAATCTGACGCAAATGTTTCCGTCGATTTATCAAGCATCCTCTCTCTTGCCGTAAGAGATGCCAAAATACCTAACAAAATCATTAAAAATAAAATAAAAATAGTATAAAGTGTTGACGCAATTGCAAATCCACGATTATTTAATTTCATATACACACACCCTATTCTAATTATAACTTAACAAAGAAAAAAAAGCAATCTCTTAATAGACATGCCAATCAATCTCGTGAATGTTCTTACTCTTCAAATAATTATTTGTCCTAGAAAATGGCCTACTTCCAAAAAAACCATGATAAGCAGAAAAAGGTGACGGATGCGTAGATTCTATAATAAAATGCCTATCATTCGTTATAAAAGCCTTCTTACTTCTAGCAAAATTACCCCATAGAATAAAGACAACCGGCTCTTCCTTTTCATTTATTTTTTTGATTATAGCATCCGTAAATCTCTCCCAGCCTATATCTCTATGACTAGCAGCCTTATCTTTTTCCACTGTCAAAATAGCATTTAAAAGCAAAACTCCCTCACGAGCCCAACACTCCAAATCACCATATCTAGCAGGCTCTATACCTAAATCACTCTGTAACTCTTTATAAATATTCTGTAAAGATGGTGGTAACCTCACTCCCTTAGAAACCGAAAAAGCAAGCCCATTAGCCTCACCAACACCATGATAAGGATCTTGTCCCAAAATAACAACCTTAACCTTATCATAATCCGTCAAACTAAGAGCCCTCACAATCTGACTTTTCGGTGGAAAAACCTCCCTCTTATTATACTCACTATTAATAAAATCAACTATTTTTCTAAAATACTCTTGATGATACTCATCTTGTAAAACCATATCCCATTTATTCCCAACAAGCTTTAACACAACAAATACTTCCTTTCTACCTACTCCGAATAACTAGCAGGGCAACTACTCCCACCACTAACCTTTTCTACTCTGTATGAAGTCTTTTTACTACTTCCATTAACAACCTTTACAATTCTTATTTCACAATTACCAATATTCACACCATCCATAGGATTTCTAAGAATCTTTCTACCATCACTTTCATTAGTCGTACCAGTCGTCAAAAACCCATTACTAACTAACGTTTGTAAATTAGTACTAATAGATTTACCACTAATAACTACCCTTTCCGAACTAACATTACCACTCTGACCATCATACTTATAAATATCACTACCACCATACTCAACTTCATTATATAAAGTACTACTAGCCGTAACAATATTACTAACCAAAATATTATAACTAGCCTTCTTCCCATTATTAATACTAGACAAAACAGATGGCACAGCTATTCCACCCAAAAGAGCTATAATAGCAACAACAGCCAGTAATTCTATCAAAGTAAACCCACGATTATTTAGCATCATATCACACCCTTAAACAAATTATATAACAAAAAGACATTCTTTACAAGCGAATGTCTAAGACTAATCAAGATTCCCCTTACCACAATCAACAAGAATTATATCATCACCTATCTTAACAATCTGATTCCATAACAAATAAGTATCTTCTCGATTATTAGAAAAAAGCTTCCTCGTAGGTTTTCTATCTTCTAACAACAACTTAACAATATTACCACTCCTACTTACAATAACATCAATTATAACTCCAATCCTCCTACCAGTAGCAATATCTATTATTTCTTTAGTCTGCAAATCAGATAAATTCATAATACCACCTATACTAATAATATGACTAAATACTTAAAGTATGAAATAGTAAAAAATATTATTTAACGTACTTTTTTAAACTCTTAATAACATTCTTCTCAATTCTTGATATCTGAGCTTGACTAATTCCCAACTCCTCTGCTATCTCCATCTGTGTCTTACCTACAATAAATCTAGATTCCAAAATATTTCTCTCCCTTGGCTTAAGTTTATCAATAGCTCTATCAAGTGCCAATTTATAATCCAAATCATACTCTTCCTTTTTGTTACTAATTTGATCATACAAATAAATAGTATCTCCCCCATCATTATAAATTGGCTCATACATACTAACAGGCTCTCTTAAACTATCCAAGGCATTAGCAATATCATATTCACTAACATCTAAAATTTTAGCAAGCTCCTTATCACTAGGCTCAACCCCATTACTAGTAGCCATCTCCTCACGAAGTTTAAGTATTTTATACGCCAAATCCTTAACACTTCTACTAACTCTAAAAGCTGAGTTATCTCTTAAGTAACGCTTAATTTCCCCCGTAATCATGGGTACAGCATATGTTGATAACCTAACCCCATAAGAAGTATCAAAATTATCAATTGCCTTAACAAGTCCTAAACAACCAACTTGAAACAAATCATCCATATTATCAACTTTGTTAGAAAATTTCTTTAATATAGACAAAACTAACTTTAAATTACCCTCAACCAACCTTTCTCTTGCACTAACATCCCCCTCTTTTAATAATTCAAACAACTTATTAGCCTCTTCATTACTCAAAACTTTAATATTCGCAGTATTCACGCCACATATTTCTACCTTATGACGTGCCATAAAAAAATCTCCTTTCGTACCTGTTATGATACAAAAGAAGAAATTTTATACAAAAATTATTTAATCCTCATCTTCCAATAACCAATCAATTATATTTTTATGTATTATTCCATTTTGTGAAAAATCAAATGTATCTGTAGATATAACATATTTAGGATAATTATCTCTAATATCATCATAAACTCCAAATTCTCTATCGATTATCCCATCATTTAATTGATAAGCAACTTGAAAATATGCCTTTTTTGATGAATTTGTCGCAATAAAATCTATTTCTCCATTTTCTAAAGTACCTACCCAAACATCATACCCTCTAGAAATCAACTCATTATAAACAATATTTTCTAAATATGCTCCCATCTGTTTTTTTCTCTCACCATTAATTACTTGCCCCAATCCTAAATCAGTCAAATAATATTTATATTTACCACTTAAAATTCTCTTACCACGTACATCATACCTATCAGCTTTATGTATCAACAAAGCCCTACACATATATTCCAAATAATTATAAATAGTGATTTTAGAAACTTCCTTATTTTCCTTCAACAGATAATTAGAAAGACTTTCTGCTGAAAAAATTTGTGAAGGGGTAGTCAAAATATAAGTCAGTATTTTGCTAAACAAATCTAAATCTTTTATTTTAAATCTTTCAACTATATCTTTTACAACAATAGAATTATAAACATCAGACAAATAAACTCTAGTTTGAGAAATATCATCCATCGCAAATCTTTGCGGCATTCCTCCCCAAATAACATAATCATCAAATTCCCTCTTTAATTTATACTTATCCTTATCAATAATTCCTTTTAAGCAACATACCTCCCTAAAAGTAAAAGGATATACTTTAAAACTTACATATCTCCCAGCTATATGAGTAGCCAATTCTCCAGATAATAAATCACTATTAGAACCTGTTATAAATATAGAAACTCCATCACTATACTTAGCCTTCAAAGAATTTATTGCCTTCTCCCACTTATCAACATTTTGAATTTCATCAAAAAACAAATAATATTTTTTATCATTTTTCAACTTATTTTCTACATAATCATTAAGTGCACGAGCATCTGTCAAATCTGCATAATCAAAAAATTCAAAATTAATATATATAATTTGTTCAGACTCTATCCCCTTCTCCTTCAATTCCTCCATAATTTGCATCAAAATAACTGATTTACCACATCTTCTTATTCCCGTTATAACTTTAATTAAATCTTGATCATAAAATGGTCTTATCTTTTTTAAATATTTTTCCCTTTTTATCATAGAAATCATCTCCTAAATACAGTATAACCAAATATTTTTTATTTGTCAATTTTGTTTAGTACACTGTACAAAATATTCCTATAATTACTTTTTGTTTAGTTAAATAAAAAATTATCTTAACTATTAATCAAGATAATTCCTATTTATTTTTTTAATACTTTTAAGTGTTGATTATTTTTACGTTTTTTGTTCAATTCTCTCTTTAATTTTGGAATTAAATAATTATAAAATTTAGATCTTTGCTCCTCTGTAAAACTTCTAGATGCAGGTTTATTCAAATCATCACCAAATCTAAATCTTATTAAATCTACCTCATCACAAGATAAATCAGACAAAATAGACATAACCTCATCATGAGAATAACCCTCCAAAAGTTCAAAAAATGTCTTTGCCCCACAATAGCTATTCTTAGTTTTTTCAAAAAAAGATGGATTAATTGAAATAACATCTAAACACTCAAGTTGATTACCAATAATTTTTATTCCTTGCTTTACAAGTCTAGAAACATATGATTGAGACACTTGTAACATTGAAGCAATCTCTTTTTGACTATAAGCTCTACCATTTAAAAATCCAAAATACAATAAAGTAGACATTCTATAAGCCTTAGGCAATTCATCTACTAACTGTCTAATAATTCTATATACTTCCGCCTTCTCATAATCACCAACCAAATCAACACAACTAGCTAGTACATCAATTATCATAAGTTCTCTACCTTCATCTTTATCAAAGAAAACTTTATTTATACTATCAACTTGTTCATGCTTTCTCTGGCTTTTCAAAAATTGTAATATTTCATTATTAATACATCTAAATGCATAAGTAGAAAATTCAACTCCCCTAGACATATCATAAGTATCAACTGCTTTAATTAATCCTATATTCCCACTAGCAACCAAATCTTTTTTTAAGTAAGTAAAACTTTTAAATCTTTCTCCTACTACATATAAAACTAATCTAACATTATGAACTATTATTTCATCACGAGCCTTAAGCGAACCATTCTGCATTTTTCCTAATAATTCATATAATTCCTCTTTCGTTAATTTACCTGGTAAATCACTACTATTAACAAATAATTCATAAGTATCCAACGTTATCTCACCCCCATTCAATATTTACTCGAACGGTTTCAATAATAACATTTTTCGATTATTTTTGACGTTTTAACACCTTATATTTAAATTTTTCCTCTTCGAACGGTAATATAGGTAACTTATCACTAACTCTAGAAAAAGCTATCTTTACATTAACACCAGAACATGGAATATCCCTATCAACAAACACTCTAAATATTTCATCTAAGTAATCATTTAAATAATATTAGCTTCCATCTTCCTTTATAATATAATTATTCTCACTCACAAAACTATCATAAGATTTAGGCGTTTTATAACCAATAAAATGCTTATGCTGTTCAAATAAAAAATCTGCCAAAATGCCTCTAAAATTATAATAAGCTTTTTCTGTTAAAACAACACTAGGATTAAGTTCTATGTAATCACCATAACTCATTCGCCAAATAAATAGCCTAAAATCAAGCAAATCTTCATGTGAATAAACAAAATAATCCAAAACAGAAAACTTAACAACCTTATCATTAATAACTACATTACCAGCCATACTTTCAAACAGAGCTAAAGCCATGTAATTATAATTATAACACTCTCGTTTCGTATTAACTTCATCTTGCTTCTTACCATCCAAATAACTAACCAACGATGAAGCCATATCACCACCTAAATACTCTCTAACCAGATTAATTAATCTATCTATAGACAACTTATACTTATCTTCAAGAAAACTAACCGGCTCTCCATTAATAATCTTCAAATAAACCTCTGAAAGAAAATCTTTTATAGCTTTGTCTGAATCAAAGCAATATAAAGAATTAATAGTATTGTTTATATTATTCATATATGAATAATATAAACTTAAATATTTAAATGGCAAATTAACCTCTTCCATTATTTCCATGCTTGTTTTAGAATAAGCTGCATCCATAAACGTAAGTAAACTTAATACTTTAATATTATTAATTTTTGATTCTAATCCTTTTTTATTATTATAAAACTTACCTACAATACCATTCTTAATACCACATAAATCTTTTTGCCTCAAACAACACTCATAAAGCGTATCATAATATTCTAACATTAAATCATAACTATCAGGTGCCCCTAAGCCAAAGCATACGTAATTCAAATAGACAGGATTCTGACACTCTTCCTTCCTATTTATAGAAATAGCTTCCTTTATTGCCGTTAAAGCTCCATTTTTCAATTCATCTGAAACCTTATTATCATTAATTGTAGCAAGAAATTCACGATAATCTTTTTGTTTTACAATTCTACTAACTTCAACTTTTGCAAAATTTTTAAATACAATATCATAGCTACATCCAACTATCTCACCATTTTTACAAGCAAATCTTTTACTTTTCTCATTAATATCCCCCTAAACTCTAACAATAAAATACATTAAGGCTTTAAAATTTTACCTCTAGCCTCTTCATCTTCAAATGGTAATATTGCAATATCATCACAAAGTCTATAAAAAGCTATTTCAACAGTTCTATTTGAACAAGGAATATTCTTTTTAGCAAATACTCTGAATATTTCATCTAAATAATCTTCTAAATTATACTCATCACCATTACCTTTTTGAACACAAATATTTTGTTTAACAAAATCATCATAATCATGAGATACTCTATAACTAGTATAATTTCTTCCTAATTCCATTAATTCTTTAATTACAATTGCCCTAATAACATAATAATTACGTCTTGGTAAAATAATTTTTGGATTTACTTTTAAATAATCTTCATATTCAAATTTCTTTAAAAATTCACGAAATTTAAAAGGACTATCTGTTGTTTTAGTAAAATAATCCAAAATAGAAAATCTAACAATTTTATCATTCACTATAAAATTATCAGCCCTACTATCAATCATCATTTTAGAAATTTCCTCATAAACTTCTTTTTTTTCATTTTTAAAAACATCTGATCCATCTTTAGCAATACGCCTAATCTCTTTTACTACATCTGCTCCTAACCATCTTCTAACACACTCAATTAACGCCTTAAAAGACATATTATATTTATCCTCAATAAAATTAATAGGACATCCATTAACAATCTCTTTATAAATTCCTCGAAACAAATTTCTAACATTTTCATCTACTGAAACAGAATACCCCCAATTAATAGAGTTGTTTATATTATTCATATATGAATAATATAACTTTAAATATTTAAATGGCAATTTCACTTCTTCCATTATTTCCATACCATTCTTAGAAGATGTAGTATTAATCATAGCAAGTAAACTAGACACCTTAATACTATTAATTTTTGATTCTAATCCATGTGGATTGCCATAATATTCACCTACAATACCATTTGTAATTCCAAATAATTCTTTTTGCTTTAAACAACACTTATAAAGACTATCATAATAATCATTAACTAACCCATAAGCATCAGGTGCCCCTAAGCCAAAACATACATAATTTAAACAAACAGGACTCTGACAATTTTCTTGATTATTTATAGAAATAGCTTTTCTTATCATTGATAAAGCCTTATTTTTCAAATCATCTGAAACTTTATTATTACTAATTATATCAAGAAAGTCGAGATAATCTTTATTTTTTATTAATTGACCACCACTAAGTTTAACAAAATTATCAAATACAACATCATAGCAACATTCAACTATATACCCATTACATACTTCTAATTTATCACTAGTAGGCAAAACATTTTTATCATCAGAAAATACTTGTTCAAACGGAAAAATTGGTAATTTATTAATCAACCTATGAAAAGCAACCTCAACAGTTTCTCTAGATTTAGGAATTGCTTTTTTATCAAACAATTCAAATATTTGCTCTATATAATCATTTAAAAAATATTTTTTACCATTTTGAATTATAACAAAACTATTATTCCTTGTAAAATAATCAAAATTCCTATCTTTATTGTAAATATTAAAATTAGTAAGATACTCAAGTAAATTTTTAACCATAATGGCTCTACAAATATAATATTTCTCTTTTTTTAAAACAAATTTTGGTTTTAATTTCAAATAATCTTCATAACTAAAATCTCTCATAAAATTAAATAAATCGCTCGGATTTTCACGTGAAAAAACAAAATAATCCAAAACAGTAAATTTCTTTACTAACATATCAGGATTATTTATACCGTCAAATATTAACTTAGTTATTTTCTCAAACTGTTGTTTTTGATTATTCAATTTTAATGCATCCTCCTGCTTTTTAATACTAACAATACTATCAGCAGCATCATTCCCAAGATAATTTCTCATTAAAGTGACTAACTTATTAAATTTAACTTGATACTTATTCAAAATAAAATCAATATCTCTACAACCAATACCTTCATGATAAACCATCTTAAAAGTATCAACTCTAAGCTCCCTAACTTTATCCTCATCTTGTACTTTTTCTAAATATGAATACAAAGTATCTACATCTCCAAGCGATAATTTAAAATCCTTCATCACATCAAGACCACTTTTATCTAAAAGCATATCACCCATAGTAAGTAGACTCAACACTTTCATTCTATTAATACTATTTTTTAAAAGATGTGGTTTCTTATAAAACTTACCATAGACACCCATACTTATACCACATAGGTCTTTCTGTTTCAAACAACATTCATATAAAGAACTATAATATTCTAAAAGCAACTCATAACTATCCGGTGCCCCCAAGCCAAAACAAACATAATTCAAATAAATAGGCTTTTGACATTCCTCTTGACTATTTATCAAAATAGCTTCTCTTATCATAGATAAAGCCTTATCTTTTAAACTACTACTAACTCTATTACTTTTAATTTTTTCCATAAAATCATGATAATAAGAATTTGGAAAAACATGACCAATATTTCTTACGAAAACGCTATCAAGCAACAAATCATAAGTAGTTCCTATTATCTCACCATTATATATTTTTAATTCTTTCTTCATAACCTTTTTCCCCCTCAATATATATTTTACATAACATCAACACTATCAATTGCTAATAAATCTAAAATATTCTCTATTGTATAACCAACTAATTTAGTTAATGATAAATAATTCTTCTTCAATTTAATATCTTCTTCATGAGATATATTTATATCATTATAAAACTTATTATATAAATTACATAAATTATATAAATATTCACATAAAACATTAACACTAGCATTCTTATAAGCTTTATATAACTCACTAGATAGACTAACAATCTTAACATAAATATCTCTAATATTATCATTTACTATATCAATCTTATAATCAATTTCATCATTATTTCTTAAAATTGACTTACATCTAACTAACGTATATAAAATATATGGCCCTGTCTTTCCTTCAAATGATGAAAATTTAACAGGATCAAATATATAATCTGTCTTTCTATATGGCAACAAGTCAGTATACTTAATTGTTGCAATTGTCAACTTTTCAATAACATCTTCTCTAACATTATCATCAAGCTTCTTAACTACCCTCTTAGCAATCTCATCATGAACCATATCAATTAAAGTTGAAAGTTGCATAACTCCACCATCTCTTGTTTTAAATGGCTTACCATCAGTTCCATTAATTGTTCCAAAGCCATAATGACATAACTTTGTATCCTTACTAACTAATCCTGATTTATAACTACCTCTAAACACTTGTTCAAAATTTAAAGCTTGTCGCTCATCTACAACATACCAAATTTCATCAGGATTATATAATTTCATACGTTTATAAATCGTTGCTAAATCTCTAGTTTCATACTTACTAGAACCATCACTTTTAAGAACCATCAATGGAGGTAGTTCTTTCTTATCATCTTCCTTGGAAATATCCATAACCATTGCCCCATTTGATTCATATAAATAAGGCTTTAATATCTCTAATAGTGCTGGAATATATTCCAAACTTGCCATCTCACCATCCCATAAATCAAAAGTACAATTAAGTCTTTTATAAACTTTTTTAATTTCAACTGAAGATATTTCAACCATTTGACGCCATAATTCTAAGTAGCCTCGTCTGCCTTCTTCTACTTCTTTAGTAATTAAACGTACCTGCTCCATTCGCTCAGGTGACTCTTTAGCTGCAAGAGATGCCTTAGGATACATCTCTCCTAAATCAGCAGCCGTAAGTTCTACCTCAGGATATTCTCCTTCATAATTTGGATCGAAAAATACTAAATTTGGTTCTCTTAACATAAGTTCAGATATAAGCATACCAGATTGTCTTCCTAAATCACCTAAATGAACATCTCCAATAACCTTATTACCAAAAATCTTAGCTACTCTCTTTAAAGCTTCTCCTATATTAGCACTTCTCATATGTCCAACATGCAAAGCTTTAGCAGCATTAGCCCCACCATAATCAACAATAATAGTTTTAGCTTCTTCTTTATCAATATGACAATTAAAGTCTGTCATTACTTTATTCATATAATCTATAATAACATCATCATTAAAAGATAAGTTGATAAAACCAGGACCTGCAATATTTACATTTACAAAACGATCATCTAATTTATCCTTTATTTCTTGAGCAATATCTCTGGGATTTTTGTGATAAATACCTGCTAGTGGCATCGCAACATTTATTTGGAATTGTCCAAGATTCCTCTGAGATGATGTTAATAATTTACAATCAAAATCTTCATAACCACAACTTCTTATTACACTATCTAAATATTTTTCAGTCTCTTTGATTAAACTCACTTAGTCTCCCCCTTATCTTTAATTATTTCTACCATTTTCAAAATATCATTAAGTAATACTTCATGACTACTTCCATCACTCATATTCTTAATATTTATTTTTCCTTCTTTTATTTCATCCTCACCTAGTACTATAACATAAGGTATATTATTTTTATTAGCCCAAGACATAGCTTTCTTTACTTTCCTTTTATTCATCTCTACAATAACTCTTATATTATACTCTCTAAGACTATTAGCAAGACCTAAACTACAAATACTATCATCCATAGGTATTATATAAAGATCATATAAATCACTATTACTAATTTTATTACTCTTAGTAATTATTTCATAGATTGGTACTAACCCAAAAGTCATACCAACAGCAGGATATTTATTACCATCATTAATAAAATTAGTAATAATATTATCATACCTACCTCCAGCACCTATACTAGAAGTAACTCTTCCTTCTTTATCAAACACTTCCCAAATAGTACCAGTATATATCTCTAAACCACGAGCTAGGTATGGTGTGAATACACATTCTCTAACACCCAAATCATCAAGATATTTACTAAGTTCACGAACCTCGCTAATACCTTTCCTCAAAGTATCATTACAACTATCATAAACATTAGAAGCAAGAGTATCAAAATCAACCTTAAAATAATTAAACAAACAATCTAGCTTACTACTATCAATATCATAAGATTTAAGTTCTTCTCTAACACCATCTTCTCCTATCTTAGCAAGCTTATCAACAGACAAAATCACTTTTGTAATAACCTCACGCTCTATACCTGCCTCAATTATTAATCCCGATAAAAATTTTCTATTATTCCATTCTATATAAATATCAATGCCTAAATCTTTATAACACTTAACAGCCAAACTCATAAGTTCAGCTTCAACAGTTGCACCTTCTATACCACATACATCAACATCACATTGATAAAATTCACGCACACGTCCTACCTTAACAGGCCCATCTCTATATACTTTACCAATCTCATATCTTCTAAATGGTAATGATACTTTTTTATTAAGATTCATACTAATAATTTTAGAAAATGGGACTGTTAAATCATATCTAAGTCCAAGCTGTCTATTTCCTTGATCAGATAACGTATACATCTCTTTTAATATCTCAGCACCACCAGCATACTTACTTGCTAGTAGGTCATAATAACACAAAGTAGTAGTCTCAACAGGCAAATATCCATATAATTCAAAATTATTACTAAGTACTTTTATTATTTTATTTCTGATTATTTGCTCTTCTGGCAAATAATCAAAACTACCTTTAACATTCTGTAACTTCATCCCACTCAACATCTCCCTCACGCATATTATTATACACTATAAAGCCTCACAAAGCAATTATAACTTTATGAGGCTTATCTAAAATTATAGTGTTACAATTGATACAACACTCAGTTAACACCCTTAGGCTGTTACCTGATATACTCCACTACCTAACTTGTAGATATTTCCATAGGATAGTCCTCTGTACCTACTCCTAAGTATTTGAGCCCAGACTTGAGAGTCACTATTGGACGAAGGGCCCTGCTATTGCTGCTCTCACGAAATGAAGAGTTGCTATAGTAATACATGTCGCTGTTGTACACGGAGTCGTCCGAGGAGCCCAAGGAGTCGATCAAACATCCACCCCAGCTATAGGTAGTCGTGGATTTATAGCCGTAAAAGCGTGACGCTATCCAATATAAAGATGATAAACCTTTCACATTAGTAGCTTTTAATGTACCTATTGCATTTTTTACTAAATCATAGTCTTTTTGATATAGTTTGTCTCCTCCTCCTTGACTTTCTACTGGATTACAACTTCCTCCTGTTGAACAAGTCCATGGTGCTGGTTTAGTAAATTTAGATGTATCTGTTATATATTTTGTTTGACCATTATAACCAAAATATCTCGAGCCTTTCGTATAAGTACTATTCTCATATTGACTAGCTAAAACATTCAAATATCCAACTAAATTTTGATACCCTGTTTTTCCGCTAAAATATACTTCTGTCGTTGATGTATGCGCACTTATAACATCAACCGTACCATCGCTATTTAGGCTTATTACTCGCCATAAATTTAATTCTTGCGGATTAATTGTCTGAGTACTGCTATATCCTGTTTTTGAGGTATCTGTTGTATATGATGATTTGGTCGGAGTCATTTTGACATAATCGCCTACGGCTAAGGTATCTTTTTTAGTTAAACATACGTAACCATTTGGACAAGTTGTACTATTATTAATTTTAGTATTTAATTCATCAATAGCTCCTTGTACATCACCACTAGTTAGAGTACTATTACTATTATTATAAAAGACAGTATTAGATTTATATTTAGTTGCTGCTGCTACTGATATGCCAGTTAATAATATTCCTAAAATAATACCATAAACTATTTTATAATTATAACTCTTCTTTTCTTTCATTTAATTTACCTCCCCTGGTTATATTTTTATAATTAATATAACTAGATAAATAACTATTTAAATTTATTTTACCAGTCTCATATAAATATTTTTTATATTTAAATCTTCTAAAAGAATTTCTATATTTAGAAAATTTATTATATTTATTTCTTCCAAGAAATATAATATTATTAGTATTTTTATATAATCTAGTTTTAGAATTTAATTCTAAATCTTGACTAACTAGAAATTCTTTTATTTTTTCTAAACAATATTTTAAATATTGTTTAGAAGGATGAAGTAGGATAAAATAATCTTGATATCTTACATAATATTTTATTTTTAATTCTTCTTTAATATAATGATCCATTTCATTCAAATAAAAGATTCCTAATATTTGGCTAGTCATAAACCCTATACTAAGAGTAGTATCACTATCTAATATTTTAAATATTATATCAATAGCATCTTTATCTTTTATTTTCCTTTGTAATTTTTTTTTTAAGATATCTATATTAATACTAGCGAAATATGCTTTTATATCACACTTTAAAAGATAGTAACTATTATATTTTTTATTTAATATACCTCCATATTTATAATATAAATCTAGAGCATATTTTGTTCCTTTATTAGGTCTAGATGCACAATTAGCATCTATTAAACAAGGTATAAGTGCCTCATATAATATATATCTACTTACTAAATAATTCACTAACTTATCATACATATTTTGACTAACAATTCTTCTTTTCTTAGAATCATAAATATAAAATACATTGTATTTACCAACTTGATAAGTTTTATTTTTCAAATCATGATAAGCTCTACTAATATAGATAGCTTTATAATTAATAAAGTTATTTACTTTATTTTTATTCTTAGTATTTCTACACATTTCATCAAAGCACTTCATTATATTTTCAAATTTATATATATTTTTATATAAATTATTTTTTCGTCTCATATATCCACTTTCATAAAATTACTAACAGATATATTTTAATTAAATTTATAGAATAATTCTAAAGGACTTAGTCTATTTCTTCATTATCTCTAATATAAGATTACTTATATTACCGCAGTTTGAAGAAGTTGCTGGACGAAGGACATTGTTGTTGTTGTTCAAAGAGCCCGAGGAGTTGATATAACGTCCGTTCCAGTTATAGTTAGTCGTGGAGTTATAGTTAGTCGTGGAGTTATAGTTATAATAGTGTACACTAGTCTAAACAACTAAGCCCTATACAGATGACTTTCGCCATTTTATTACATATCTTAATAAATAATCTAAACTCTCCCCAAATTTTAAATATCTTTTAGAATTAATAATATGTTTGTTATAACAAACATTTATTAAATAATCTAAATATTTAATATAAGAAATTAGTTTATCCTGAATATCAATTCTTTTCTCTAAATTAAAAGTTGTATTAGCTTCATAACTAATCTTTATCATTTGATAAGAAGTAAACATATTTCTTTTTTTAATTCTATCTCTTTATGAGGAAAATTAGTTAAATATTTATCAAAATTATCAGTTAATTTTTTTACTAACTCTATTACATAAAACTTATCTTTCATATAATAAATTCTCTACTTCTTCTAATTTAGTATTATCTTTTAAAAGATATTTCTTTATTTTATCTATCCTATTTATTATATCTATATAATTATTAGCTTTTATTAAAATATTTTTATAATTATTTTTATTTTTATAATTTACTTTATCAACCTCCTCATAATTATGAACTTTATCTATAATAATATAATTTATATTTCTATTTTCTAGTTTAGATATTATTTTATTATAAGAGACAATAGGAAAACCACATGATTTATTATTAGCAGGCACATTTCTAATTTTATATCCAAACAAATAAGAAATTATATCAGCATCATCATTATAACATTCATAAAAAGTTCCTTTTTTAATAATAAAACATAATTAGGAAATAATTCTTTTAAATTATTAACCATATTTATTACTGCCATATTTTCATTATTCCTTTCTTTAATTTTTTTGCCCATCAGGTAACACCCTTAGGCTGTTACCTGATGTACTCCACTACCTAACTTGTAGATATTTCCATAGGATAGTCCTCTGTACCTACCCCTGAGTATTTGAGCCCAGACTTGAGAGTCACTATTGGACGAAGGGCATTATCGATGCTGTACTCGTCAAACTCAGAGTCGTCATAGGTATAAAAGTCGTCGTTGAGGTCCAAGGAGCCCGAGGAGTCGATACTACGCCCATACCAGCTATAGTAAGACGTGGAGTCATAGTAATAACCACGTGTCGCTATCCAATAATAAGATGATGAACCATTCACATTAGTGGCTTTTAATGTACCTATTGCATTATTTACTAAATCATAGTCTTTTTGATATAGTTCGTCTCCTCCTCCTTGACTTTCTACTGGATTACAACTTTCTCCTGTTGAACAAGTCCATGGTTCTTGATTAGTAAATTTAGATGTATCTGTTATATATTCTGTTTGACCATTATAACCAAAATATCTTGAGCCTTTCGTATAAGTACTATTCTCATATTGACTAGCTAAAACATTCAAATATCCAACTAAATTTTGATACCCTGTTTTTCCTCTAAACCATACTTTTGTCGTTGATGTATGTGCACTTATAAGATCAACCGTACCATCGCTATTTAGGCTTATTACTCGCCATAAATTTAATTCTTGCGGATTAATTGTTTGCCTATTGCTATATCCTGTTTTTGAGGTATCGGTTGTATATGTTGATTTCGTTGGTGTCATTTTAACATAATCGCCTACATCTAAAGTGTTTTTCTTTTTCAGTTTTAAACATACAAGCTTTTTAGGGCATTCTTTATTTTTATCTTTATACAATTCAACTAAAGCATCTTGCACATTAGTAGATTTAAGTCCACTATTAGTATTATCATAAGTAAGATCACTACCACTACCAACATAAGTAACAGCATAAACAGTAGTAATAGAAATAAAAATACCTATAAATAAACCTATTAATATTTTATAATTCTTCTTTTTCATAAACATAATTAAATATAACCTACCTTTCTATTTCTACTGTTTATATTATTTAACCGTATATAAATCATAATTATCTATAAAATTATCAACTGTCCTATTACTATCTATATTAATAATATTACCAAACATCTTACCTTCTCTTATATATATAATAGAAGGAGGAGCAAATATTTTTTTATCTATATTTAATAAATTTAACAATTTATTATATTCTTCCTTATCTGTATCCATATCATTATATAAATAATACTTAATTCCTTTTTTATATAAATGTTTTTTAATTGTTAAATTTTTTAAATTACTACTTTTATCATTATAATAATATATAACAAACGTCTCTTTCTTATCCATCATGCTTTTTAATTCGTTATAATCAATAGTTCTAGCTTTGCCACTATAAAGAGAAGTGGCAATAGCTACTATTATTATAATGAATAAAATTATAGTTCCTATTATAAACTTTTTCCTATATTCTCTATCAGTAGATACTTTTTTTCTTATAGCTATTACTTTACTCTTAGTTATTCTACTGAACTTAAGAATAATTTTCTTAAGTTCAGTAATTATATTCATAATCTTTTCCTTCATATAAATCTAACCTCCTTCTATCTATAATTTTAATTTGAAAGATTATAAGGATTAGTCTTTGATCCATCTCCAGAGTACTTAATTCCAGATTTCAGAGTCACTATTGGTCGAAGAGAACTACCCTTATTTTTTCTTTATTTTTTAAGTGTTTTTCTATATTTTTATTACCCCTCTTTTTTTAGGATATTTTTTATAGAAATTTTACTTTTTATCAAATTTTATAAGAAAAATCCTGAAAAAATTAAACTTAGATATATTTACCGTAAATTCAATATTGGTTTACCAAAGTTAACAAACAATTATCGGGAGTTTATTCAATCTCCTATTGACTTATCTCGTGCTTATTCTTCTCAATACATCATTGGATTATGTCTTACTTATCATGTTAATTATGGTCTTTCCTATAGACAAACTTCCTCTATTTAAAGATATTCATGAAGTAAATATATCTTATAAAACCGTAGAAAATTATTGTAAAGCTGCATCTTCTATTGTAAATCCAGTTTTAGAATTTTATCCATACGAATTACCAGATACCATTGCAGCTGATGAAACATATATCAAAATACATTGTTACATCATATAGAGTATTTGAAAAACGTGATTCTTTATCTTCAATCAAGGCTACTTATTCAACATTAGTTAAATATGATAAATTACCTGAATCTTTAAAAGTGATTTCTGATGGTAATCCTATTTATAATGTGGCTGTTCAGTATTGGTATCAAAATGGCTTACCATTTAAACTTTATCAGGTCATTGGACTTACAAATCAGGGTGATACTTCTAAAGAATATAGAAGTCAAAAGCAAATCATTGAACGTTTTAATCATACTTTAAAGTATTATTATCGCCCTAAAGGTGGATTTACTTCTCTTAATAATGCCAATAGTTACATGGTGTTATTTGCCACTTATAATAACTTTTCAAGACCAAATAATGCCTTAGAATGGCAAAATCCAGTTCAACTTGATGAATTATCCAATATTTCAAATATGCCAAATAAATGGATTGAATTATTAAACCTTGGTTATAAATATTCTGATATTTATTGTTAAGTTTAACCTTTTAAAAAAATTACTTACTTAACTTTTTTCATCATGTCCTTTTTTATTAATTCTATTTTCAAAGAGCTATTTTTCTATCTTTTTTGATAGATTTATATCAAGATTTTACAACCTTAATACCTTTTCTTTTAGTATGACTAGTTTTTCATAAAACTTTTCACACTATCATATAGCATTAATTTGCTGATAATTTATAAGGATCTTCTGCTGTACCACTTCCTGTATATTTAAGGCCTGATTTTAAAGTTACAATAGGACGTAAATAATTTGATCTACCTACACTATGAAAAGTACCATTAACTAGTCCCATCAACATATCTACATTAATACTATCTTTAGAGATAATTCTACCACCAACATCCCACATAGGAGGTATATCAGTTTTAAAAATATATAATCTAGAAGATACCCAATATGAAACAGAATCACTACTTGCCACTGTTGATGCTTCTAAAGTTTTTAAAGTACTATTTACTAAATCATAATCTTTCTTATATAGTGTATCACCACCACCTTGACTCTCTACTGTACAACCATCTTTATCAGTAGAACAAGTCCAAGGAACTCCTCTCTTACTAATTTTTGATGTATCGGTTATATATTCTGTTTGACCATTATAACCAAAATATCTTGAGCCTTTCGTATAAGTACTATTTTCATACTGACTTGCTAATACATTCAAATATCCAACAAAATTTTGATATCCCACTTGTCCATTAAAATATATTGATGTACTTGATACATGCTCACTTATAACATCCACTGTTCCATCGCTATTTAGGCTTATCACTCGCCATAAATTTAATTCTTGCGGATTAATTGTTTGCGTACTACTATATCCTGTTTTAGATGTATCTGTTGTATAAGAGGATTTAGTTGGTGTCATAGATACATAATCACCCAAATTTAACCAATGAGCATAATAAGTAGATACACTTGAAGTTACCGTTGAAGTCGATTTTATTTCATTACCACCACTAGCTTCAGTATACCATCCTAAAAATTTAGCACCTGGCATACTAGGAGATGATAAGGAACCAACACTACTACCAATTTCTTTAGATATTTCACTTGAAATCTTTATATCACCTATTTTTAAAGTTGTAGTAACACCATCCATAGCACCGCCAAAATTAAAATTGAAATACATAGTACTACCAGTACCAGTAAATTTTAAAGTCTTAGTAACAACACTAGAAGTTGCACTTGTTGGAATAGTTTCATTAACTACAGAATTAGCTATATTTGTATCATCTTCCACTTTATTTGTAATTTGATACATAATTCCACTAACACCATCAATACCACTTAATGCTGTATACCCATTTGGATTTTCATAATCAAAAGAAATTGTATATTCTACTCCCTGCACAGTATCTATTGGTAAATATATATTTTCCCACATTGCATCACCTGACACTGCAATTGTATTCATATCCGAGCTAGAATTATAAGAAATGTTAAATCTACTACTATATGTTTTTTGCCAATTATTCATATTATTATTTTTAAAATTATAATCAAGTTTCAATGTTTTAAATCTTGTATCTAATTTATCTATTGCACACTGCACATCATCACAATCTACTCCTGTTTTAGAATTATCATAAGAGAAATCTTCAGCTTTTAATCTCTTAGCCTTCGCAGTATATGTAGCATTTGAAGTTAAATTCAAAGAATTCCCTGCATTTCCAACTAATGTACCACCAGAATTATACCAACCAGCTACTATATAACCACTAGCAGGTGTTATTGTTGGTAATGTAATAGAACAACTAGTTGTTCTATAACTACTACCGTTAGTAGTTGAATTAATATTACAAGACAAACTAGTAGATCCTATACTACTAACATTACTATTTTCTTTAGTAAATGTCGCTGTATTAGTACCATTATAAATAGCATAATATTTAATTTGACTTGTATTAACTGTTGAAGTTACAGTAGTACTACTAACAGAAGTAGATATTCCTTTATAAGTACTATTATTAGGCCCTTTACTAGAACTAACAGCATTAGGAATACTAATAGCTCCTTGCCCAACTACACTTCCAGAATAATTAGCAGTCTGTGTGCCACTAGCACTCACTGTTGCTTGAGCACTACCATTATAATAATAGAAAGTTGCAGCTACTGACCTCGTATATAAACTATATAAACTAGTAGCCGTACTAGTTGCTGCCGCCGCTACACTATTATAACTCTTATTAGCAGTATTATTACTAGTTGCATATCCCGCAAAAGTCCAAGTAACAGAGTTATTAGTCCAATTCCCATTACTAAGATTGGAAGTACCTGTACTACTAGTGCTAAGAACCGTATTCATTGCATTATTACTAGTAAAGAAAGCGTTTCGATAAACCGTCCTGCTAGTACCACTAGAATATTCCGTTATAGATTTTCTATAAGCAACATAATAATTTTTTGCCCCCGATAAAGTTACTGTAGAATTCGTACTAATATTCATTGTGTTTATATTCCCATATCCTACATATACAGAACCATATTGAGAAGTAGTATCTTTAAAAGTAGACAAAGGAACAGTCGCACTACAACTAGTATTATTATTATACAAATCACAACTAGAACTAACATTCTTAATACCACTATTATAATAATAGAAAGTAGCTGCTACGTTCTTTTTATATATAGCATATAAAGTTATATTACTAGTTCCCATCTTAAGAGAATCTAATTTACTAGTAGCACTTTTATTAGTATTCCAACCTACTAAAGTATAACCTGTCTTTGGCGTACAAGTTTTAGTTAAATCTACACTAGCATTATAATTTACTTTAACACTAGCTATAGTACCACTTCCACCATTAGTAGTACAATCATAATTAACATTATAACTATTAATAGTAGAGGCAAAATTAGCAGTAATAGTACTAGCAGCATTAACGGTACCACTTGCTGATGACCAACTACTAAAACTAGTTGTATAGCCTGTTATACTTTTAGCTGTTGCTGTTACACTTCTAGAATCATTTAAGGTAAGTTTATTACTGCTAGTAGTATAAGTTCCACCCTTAGGAACTATATATTTAGATGCCGACACTGTACCATAATTAGTATTATTGGATTTAATATTCAAGTTATAAAATTCTGCACTAACCTCCGTATTAGAAGCTCCTACAGTTCCTGATTTAGTGTAATTACTAATATTAGTACCATCTACTTTTACACCATATATCTGATATGGAACTCCATAATAATTTTGAGTCCAATAATCTGTAACATAACCCTTATCAACATTATTTACTCTAAACCCTACTGATATTCCATTACTAGTAGCAGTACTACTATTAATACCAGTACCATCTAAATATAAATTAAGATCTAAATAAACTTTATTCGCTGTCCAATGAGCATAATATGTTGCATTAGCATTTGATACTGTCGTTGTACTAGTTACTTTAGTACCTCCAACAGGAGCTGTATACCAACCATCAAAAGTATAACCTGTTCTAGTTAAAGTCTTCAAACTATCGCCTAAAGTAGAACCGTAAGTTAAACTAGAAGTAGTAACAGGTTGACTTCCTTCTCTTATATCTAACGAATGAACGTATAATTCATCTGAAGCATTCCAACTACTACCATTTAAATAAAAGACAAAAGCATAATATGAATTATCATTCGCCACAAAAGTATGAGTTACTCTCTGCCAAGAAGTAGTAACATTAACATTAACTTGACCTCCTTGTTCATCACCTATTTTCAAAGTTTTATTACTACTAGCTTTAACATAAACACTCCAAGTATAAGTCTTACCAGCAGTAAGTTTACTGTTTGGAGCATAATAAACTCCACCACTAGTACCAGCATTCATTGTAAATTTAACAACATTACCACTCCTAGCAGCATCCTCATCTACATTACTCTTAGCACTAGGACAAGTTGCCGCACAACTATATTTAGCTGGATAAAATGAATCATTCCATAAATTATCACTATAATAATTTTGATCGTAAGTAATATTATATTTATTAACTGTCCACATAGCATACAAAACTAACTTACCATTACTAATACCATATTGTCCATCAATATATGCCCATTTGCCACTCCAACCAGTCCAATTATATCCATCACTAGTACCATCTGATTTAGTTGTCCACCCTGCAAATGTATAACCTGTCCTAGTAAAAGTATTAGTTTTAATAGTAGTATTATCATCATAATTTACCGTATGAGAAGACATGGTACCACTACCATCATTAGCATTATAACTTATAGTATAACTATTAGCCTTCCAAATAGCATATAAATTTACATTTCCTTGAGTTGCCAAATTTTTAACACTAGCTCCCCCAACATAAGTATTTTCACTAGCATTTAATTTATAAAATTTTACATTTTTAATTGTTGCAGAACAACCAGGCATTGCTCTAAATAAAACATATTTATTTACATTACCATCTCCACTAGATCCTAATGTAAAAGTTACTGTATAATGCGTGTAATTACTAGATAAAGGAATCGAATTAAAACCGTCAGCATTAGTACCATTACCACCAGTAGATGAAGTCCAACTTGCAACTTTCAAATAATTACTAGCCCCATAAAAATAATTATATAAATTGCCACTTCCCTTTACATCAACTTCAAGCCTATATTTTTCGCCTGAACTAAATGGTGCATTTATCGTATACTGTTTAAAATCTGAATATCCTGACTCTCCCGAAGCTTTTGAACCACTAATTTCAGACGTATCATTTAAAAGTGCCTTCGTCGAACTAGAAGTTGACCATCCTACAAAAGCATAACCTCTTTTAGTAAAAGCATTATTTTTAATAGTAGCTGTACTATCATATTTTACAGTTTGAGAATCCATCGTACCAGTTCCACCATTAGCATTATAAATTATTGTATAATCATTAGCACTACATCTAGCATATAAAGTTACATTACCTTGTACAGCAGTTGGGGTATAACTAGCACCTGATGCATAACTAGTTCCACTACCATCACTCTTTGTATTCCAATTACACGTATAACCAGTCTTAGAAACAGTTGGTAAATTAAATGCAACAGGAGTCCAATTAGCTGTCAAAGTAACAGTAGACCCATTAGTTGGATTCAAATTCTTAAAATATTTACTTTTAACTAAAGTTGATCCATTACTCCAACTATTTGTAATACTAGAAGTACTATCTCCATATTTAGCCGTACTTGTATTAATATTACTAGCCGTCCATCCATTAAATGTCTGAGCCTTTGAAGTAGCTAAACCAATAGTTGCTCCAGTACCATTAGCATCCCCTGTAGCTTTAATTGTCTTAGTAGGATTATCTATAGTAATATTACTATCATAATTACCACTACTAGGTGTATTAGTTCCTTTAGTACCATTATTCAAAGTATAATTAATATTATATGTATTAACATTCCAATTACCAGTTAAAGTTCCATTACCAGCCCCAAACCTATACACATAACCACCATAATTTTCATTACTTATATAAGTATTAGCTGTTACATCATAAACTGATAAATTCTTCATATCCATATCAACTTCACCAGTAGTTCCTGGAGCAATACCAAAATAAATTTCTACACAAGGATTAATATTATAACTATTACCACTTAACGTAAGTGTAGTCCCAGTAAAAGTTCTTTCCATAGAATATTCTACCCAACCATCAGTTACCCCTACATTTTTAAATGTCCATCCTGAAGAACCCCAATCATTATTAAATGCCGAATGTCTTACATGAGCATAAGCAAAACCAGAACTCTTCCTAACTCTCATCATATATGTAATTCTATATTTATGACCTGAAGTATAAGCATAATTATTAAAACGAATAAATGGATAAAAATTACTACTCCCTGAATTATTAAGATTAAAAGCATAATTTGTATAACTAGTTCCATCCGTATCTGTCTTAACAGTTCTAGTTATTTCAGTACTCTTAGAAATACTAACTGCACTAGCATTTCCTCTCATAAGTGTTCCACTACCACTAAGATTCCATTTATTAAACGTATAACCCGTCCTAGTAGCTGGTAATAATCCATAAGTCGTATTATAATTTTGTGAAACATTAACTGTACTAGTAGAATTATTATAAGTACCACCATTAGGATTAATAGTTAAATTATATTTATTAATACTCCACTTAGCATATAAAGTACTAGCTTTATTAAAATATTTATTAGTAAAATTACTAGTTATGTAACTATTAGTACCAATTAAATTAACTCCTCCACCATTAGAAGCCGTATAATATCCTAAAAATGTATAACCCGTTCTAGTAGGATTAGTTATTCCATTACTACTAGTAGTCATTAAAGTAGTCTTAGCCGTACTATCTTTATAAATACCCATACCATACTTCTCATATATCATCGAAGTACCACCTTTATTACTATCAGCACCCTGATTATCAAGAGTAATAGGATATATAGGTACAGCCTGATCACATAACTCTAAGTTAGCTTTAATACTAGCATTTTGCATATTACTACTATCACTACTATTACCATCTATATAAACTATAAACCTATATTCTTTAATCTCTTCTGGTTCTATATAAATATCACTATAAATAGTATTACTACCAACACTTAAATTACTAAAATTACCACTCTTTAATACTTTACTATAACTATCTCCTACCTTCTCAAGTAATACCCACTTAAAGCCTGTACTCTTTAACGCATCAGACATAGATATAATATTTATCTTAGCATACATCATATATGTATCACTCTTAGTATTAGTAGCCGTATAATCACTGTATATTAAATACTTACCATAATTACTATCTGCATAATAACTACTATCTGTATAATCTAATATAGGACTCAAATTAGCACCTTCAATAGAGGCACTTTTTTTATAAACATATTTTAAACCACCATCATGAATACCAACATCAACATTTGTATTAGCACTCTTCCAAACATAGTAGGCAAATGTTAAAGATAATAAACAAAGAATAAAAACAATTACTCCAACTATTGTTCCAAATAGTTTTCTCTTACCTTCTCCCATAAAAGTATCACCCTACCATTCAAATATAATTTTATCAAAAATTAATATAAATTGCAATTATTTCACTTAATAAAAAAGAAAAAAAATACACGTCAATAACATAACATGTATTTTTAATTTAATTTATATAAAACTATATAAACATCATACCACTAACAAATCCATAGAAATTTAGATAAACTGCTTCATCTCTATTAAACATACGTATACGTATACGACTATTTCTTTTCATTATTAAATTCCTCATTCAAATCAACAGCCTTCAAAGTATACAAATACAAATTACTATCCTGAAGAATATAAAAATGAGCCTTCTGATGTTTAACAACAACATAATACATAATAGGTAATCTTAAATTATCCCTAACATCCAATAATTCCTCAAAACTATTTATCTTCAAAATATTATATTTAGACATATCAGGCAAAGTAGAAGTTTCAACAACAAGTCTATCATATTCTCGCAATATTTTATTAATAATAATATCATATTTACTCTTTTTTATCTTAAGCAAACTAAGCATTCTCATCACAACAATTATATAAACAATAGCAAGCACAACACAAATACTACCAAATAATATATATATACCATTTGAAATATTAAAACTATTATCCATCAAAACATACTCATAATTATTATGCAACTCCTTAGAATCAAGTTTTATCTGAATAGCCTTCTGAGATAATGGTATTCTCAAAGAAATAAGTTCTGAAGAAGGAATACTATATTTAGAATCAACTTTATTATAAGTAACCAAATAAACATCTAAATAACTATTAACATTAACTCCATATTGTGACTTAAATTTAGTAGCAATAGCATTATAATACTCATAATCAATAGAAATATCTTTATCAAAAACATAATTATCTCCATCTCTCTTAACCAAATCTCCACTACGCTCTAAAAGCGTATAATTTTTCTCAAAATAACTAGCATTACTATCACTATCAACAATCACTAACTTACCAATAATCTCATATTCCAAACCACCATCTATCTTTGAAGATCCACTAACCGAATACTGATAATGAAATTTAAGAGGAATATCATGAATTAAGCTAGCAACATAAGACATATTCTTACCTAAACACTTATCTTCATAAAATTCATTTTTATTTAAACAAACAGAATAATCTACATTACCATCAGCCTTATAATAAACCATCTCTTTTTTAACAACATTCATTGAATTAGTAACAAAATAAATTCCCAACCCAAAAAACATAATAAATAATATTATATAAATGAAAAGTCTTAAATTAAAAGAAAAATAAATACCTAGTCTCTTTTTATAAGACTTATCATTATTTTTAACTAAAGTATATTTATATTTACCTCTAACTTTTCTCTTCAATTTCTTCTTAGCCATTCTTATCACCACTTTTCATTTAATAATACTGTAGGATATCCTAATAAAGGTATTTTAAATCTAACAACCCCAATAATCATATCTTTAGTAATCTTATACTCATCATAATTAGAATTAGCATCCCCTTTAGTATAAATAAAATACTCTCCATTTGTATCAATAATCTTATAAATACGATGCACTATAACTTTTCCCTCATAATGATAAGCTATAACATCTCTCTTCCCTATCTCTTTATACCTCTGATCAACAATAACAATATCTCCCTTTGAGATAACCTTCTCCATACTACCACTAGCAATTGCTACTGCATAATATCTAAAATATCCTGAAACCAAATAAACTAAAACAACAACTATCAAACTAACTAAACTCCAATATAAAATAAGCTTTCTTCTACTAACAAATACTCTCTCTAAAATAGCTTCCGTTCTATCTCTTAAAAGCCACCTTCTAACTCTACTCATAACAAAAATAGGAAACAAAAAATTAATAAGAGAATAAAGATATTCATTAGGATTAGGAACAATTGGCAATAAATACAAATACAACTTCATAACCAAAAAGAAGAAAATACCTGGCCAATACCCAAAATGAAGTGCCAAATAAATTCCTAAAATATTTTCTGTAATAGAAGGAACTAAACTAATAGCCACTACTAAAAACATCTCTTTATTAAAAGCAAAAGAATGTGCCGCAAAAGCTATTGTATTATCCATCAAAATAAAAAACAAACAAACAAAAATAAGCATTTTTTTAGACAAACTAGCTTTCATAACAAGTTGATAACGCAAAACCTCTTTTAAAATAACATAAATAATAATTGGAATAATAAACTTAAAAATAGATTTAACCGTCAAATAATTCTCCACTCTAGCAAACCCAATTACTATTCCTGATAAATAATAAATTAAAAAGAAGGATATTAAAATAATTATAATTTCTAATATAATATCTTTAGTATAACGATGTCTATCTTTTTCAAATCCAAATAAATACTTAGATAAAATTAGCAAGCAAAAAAGCAGTATATTTAAAGAATTTTGATTTAAAAATCTAAAAACAATACTATTACTAATAAACACTAAAATGAAGATAAACATAAACAATAATAGCTTAATATAACTTTTCTTCATTTTCTTCTTCTCCTAACATAAATGACACAGCAAAAACTGTGTCATCTTGATTTTAATCTACTGAACTATAATTTAGTGTAATATCTCCAAATGAAACAGTAAAATCTCCATCTGCTCTATCAGCACCTGCTGCATATTCAAGCGTAACCGTAATAGCATCGGCACTGCCTTTAGCTAAAGAATGATTAGAAATACTAGCAACACTACTACTAGCCTCCGCCTCTGTTCCAACTTTTACTTTAACAGAAATACCATTACAAGCCTTCTGTACTAAAGCATCAGTAGTCCCCTCTTTAGCTGTACAAACTTTATTACTACTAGCACTAGCCACATCAGAATAAACAATACTTTTTAAGAAAGCTTCTAACTCTCCAGCATTATAGGCATAAAAATTATATACAACCTTTTGTCCTGGCTCTGTAAAAGTAGCATTTAAATTACTAATAGTTGGACTATTAGTATTATCAATCTTAGCATTAGTAGCAACAACTGTACTAGGAGTTGCAACTGGTGCAATTTCATTAGCTAAAACTTCTGTATTAGAACTTGAAAAATCAACATTCATTGTATCAGAACTAGGTTTTACTGTCGCATTAGATTGAATCTTCAAAACACTAGAAAACGCCGAAAAACCAATAGATAATCCTACAACACCAACTACTAAAGCAAGCAACGCTATATACTGTCCATGCTTATTTTTCTCCATCTCTATCCTCCTATCTACTATACACAATACTAACATATTTTAATATTTTTGCCAACCCTTTTTCACAACTTTTTTCATCAAAAAAAGCCAAGTTCTCTAACATAAAGAACTAAAGCCATTTATTGTTGTTTAACATACCAAACTCTAGAAATATCTACATTCTGACTAAGTGGCGGTGGCGATGGTTGATCAACAGATACAATAACAGGCATCTTAAAAGCACTACCATACGCAATACACATACCAGACCTAAAAGTATTAAGCTTATTAATCATATTACCACTAACATTAGGCAAAATCGAAGATACAAACGCAACATCATTATGATGAAACATCTTAAACACTAAGAAATTAGTACACTGACTAATAGCCGTCTCACTCAACTCTGACGGTCTTTGAGTAATCATCCCCAACAAAATACCATACTTTCTTCCCTCTTTAGCAATTCTCTCAAAAATATTATACCCAAATAACTTAACATCAATATCTTCCTGCACATATCTATGAGCCTCTTCCAATAAAATATGAAATGCTAACGATCCTCTATTTTTTAACTTAGCAACATAATCAAATAAAATTTTCGAATAAATCTTTACTAAATTTTTAGCAAACCTATCATCAACATAGTTAATATTAAAATTAATAATCTGTGCCTTTCTCCCATTATCAGCCGTCAACAACTCTCTAATATACCCCTCACGCGTTACAAACATTGGATAATCAAAATACTTAGCATAATCACTATTCATAAGAGCATTAAGCCTAATCTTTAATACATTAGCATAATCAAAAATCTTCTCACTAGTAAGAACCCCTTCACTAATAAGAGCAAACTCTAAAGCCATCGAAAACTCTTTTAACCCATACATAAAAGCCCCATCAGGCATCGTAAGTTGAAATTCTTTTTGTGTAAATTTCTCTAAATAACTAATAACTAACTCAACATCAGCAAACTTACCAGACTCTTCTATATATAAACACTGCCTAATTGTCCTACTCCATCCCCCCTTAGTAAGAGATACATCCAAATTAATATCATTAGTCTTAAACTTAGTCAAAACAGAAGTAAGCTTATTCCTAATCTCACTAGGACTCTTACCAGAAAAAATAATATCCAAAACACTTCTTGCAATTATATCATTCTTCTGTTCAATAACAGCATCCTCAGACTGCGTAAAATATCCAACTAACTTCAAAGCCTTCTCAATAATAGGAATCTGATTCTCATCATTAGCATTAAGAAGAAGAGCTATATCATCAGTACCAAGAAGCCAAAAAGGCAAACACAAATGCTTATATTCCGTATTAGTAAGATCAGTAGTAATAACTTTATAATTAAGATTAGGATTATTCCTACCTATATTATTAAAAGCAGGCTGATACTCACCATAAGCATCAAACAAGAAAAAATTAGTCCTAAAAGGAATACTATCACGAGCTTCATAAAAAATCTTCTGCAAAATATTAGAAGTAGAATAACTCTTACCTGAACCACTATTACCCAAAATAGCAAAATGATTAGAGAAAAAAGCATTAACATCTAAAGAAATACGATAATTTTGATAAACAGTAGACACTCCCATACTAATAGAATTCGAATTAGGATCATTCTGATAAATAAGATCTAACTCTCCCTTAGTAATAATCCTACAAGCATCCCCAAAAGCAGGTTTCCTAATACTACCATAAATAAATTTATTATCCTTAATCTCTCCTACTAAAATTATGTCTAAATAAGTACAGTCTCCCTCTAACACTTCACCAACTATCTTGCAATCCTTATCATCAAACAAAACATTTTTCCCCATCAAATTTTCTAATTCATATAAATTAGCCTCTAACTTTATCCTAACCTGATCCCCCATAATACTAATTATTTTCCCTAGCATCCTATATCACCTATTATTAATTATACTAAAAAAACATCTAAATTACTAGACATTTTTTTGCTTTAATAAATTATGTTTACAACATCAAGACTTAACAATAACATTACTACTACTTACTCCTGTGAAATTCTTATCAAGTATCCAATTCTTCTCAACCTCAGACTTAACATAAATAATTGCATTTGAAGTTCCTAAAAAAGCCCCATAATTATCTGCCGAATCAAAAGTAAAAGTAGATAAATCTAAAATCCAACTATTGGCATTCCTACCAGTTCCATTAAACATCCAATAAAAAATTTTCACTTTATCAGTTTTAAATTTATTTCCTAATTTTAGTTCAAAGGAAGTTGCTTTATTGCCTGCATTCGAAAACATACACTGCATAACCGTTACATTACTAGTATCAAAATTAGCTCCCAAATCCAAATAAAAGCTTTTACTATTATAACCTGTTCCAAAAAACATGTACCATGTATTAGTCATATTAGAAGTATAAAATTTGTCTCCTAAATCTAACACAAAATTCGTACTATTATAACCAGTATTTGCAAACATTTTACCAAAATCATTTACATTACTCGTATTAAACTTATCGCCCAAATTTATAGAAAATACAGTACTATTATAACCAACAGTATCAAACATATTTCTCATATCAGTTACATTTCTTGTATCAAACTTATTTCCTAAATCCAATTTAAAAGTTGTACTATCACACCCCAAATGGTCAAACATATTAGCCATATTAACAGTTTGTATTGTATTTAAATTGTCAAAAGATATACTATCTACCTTTGTCATATTTAGAAAAAATTTAGATAAATCTTTAGCATATATTTCTTCCTTACTTCCTATATATAAATCATAATATCCATCACTACTATTACTATTAAGCCATACAACTATACTATTATCCCCTAACTCTGATACATCCCACTGTACAACTGCGTTACTTGTATCTATATAATCAACAAATGAAACATTCTTAATCTTTTCTCTATAGTCATCACTTCTAAAAGTATCAGCACTTATATTCCTCATATAATTAAACTCTCCAACCGTAGAAGTTACACCCGTTCCATTTGATGATGAAAAATCAATCGTTGCATTATATTTTCCTGTATCTGGTTGATTTTTATCTACTTCATCTATCCAAATAACCATATAATAAGTCTTTGATGCTCCCTTTCTCAAAGTTAAATCACTATCAAATCTAGCATCATCTAAACTAGCATAATGACTACTATACTTACCATAAGTATTTTTATCTTGAATAAGTCGCCATTTCAAGTTTGGCATTTTATCTATATTTCCAAAAGTTATAGTACCATTTATTTTAACAGTAGCTGTCCCCGTATTAGTTATTTTAATAGAGTAAACTTGGCAAACCGTATTATTATTATCATCAACACAATTATAATTACTAGAAATAGCCGCCTCTAAGCCTTTTTCTAACTGAGGTACTAAATACTCTTCATTATTTGAATGCTGATTAACAACCTCTAAAGATAAATCAGCCTCTCCCGCAGTACCTGCTATACTATTATTACTAGCTGTTAAAGCATAATAAGCATATGTTCCACCAGTTACTAACAATGCATAACAAAATATTCCTATAATTATTAAGCTAACTCTCTTTAGTTTAAGAATTTTGACCCCCCCCCAATTAACTTTTGGTTTATAATTATTTATCATAAATATACCTCTTATCTTTATCATATCTACTTACTATTTTACCAAAATATTTATAAAAAGAAAAGAGCAAATAAATCAATTTATCTACTCTCCAAAACAATTTAACTATCTATTCTAATTACTTAGTCTTTTTTCTGCACAAAGAAATCCCCTCATTATAACTATTAGTAATTGACGGAAAAGTCTCTAGTGTATAGATATCTGGATAATGACGTAATAAATAAGAATTAATATCATAACCCTTATTATCTAATTCTATCATTTTATCAAAATAACAATAACAAACTCCAACTAAACCATTATCTTTAAGTTTAGAAAAAACATCTTTCATAATAAACTTATGAACCAAATTTTGTCCCTCTAATCCTTTTATATCATAATAATACTGTAAAACATTTGATAAATAAATAACATCAAAATATTTATCAGTAACATCCTTTAAATCAACAATATTTAAATCTTTAAAAACTACTAATTCATGTTTCAATCTTTCTCTTAAAATGGAATAATATTCTTGTTGATAGTATAAATTATATTCTTCTTGCAAATCCAAATTCTCTACTAAAGTACCTCTAATAAACATCGTCTCTCCAATCAACAAACAATTCTTGAAAACACAATCATAAACATAACTCCAAAATTTATAACTATCATCATCTAAATTACTACTTACTGCCTTAAAATTATCTCTTGCCAAAAAATCTTTACTACTTTTTGAAAAAAAACTTTTAAATGAATCTACATCAGCATAAGTCAAAATAGTTGCTTCCTTTAATGCTAACACATATTTAGCAAACTTATTATAATCAAAACTAACAACACTATTTGCTCCTAACGAAAGAGCATTTAAAGCAAAATCTCCTCCTCCCGTAACACAAAGAACATCTTTCTCACGCACATCAAATATCTTAAAAATTTCTCTAAGTATTTCATTTGTTTCAACATAAACAGGAGAATATTCCAAAAAAGGAAACCCACTATTATCACTATTATACTTACTCTCAAGTAGACTATCTAATACTTCTAACTTCATATCAAAAAAATACCAGTATGCCTATATAACACACTGATATTCAATCCCATCTTACTTCTCTTCAGCTTTAGCTTCTGTTTTCTTAGTTGCAGTCTTTTTTGTAGTTGTAGTAGCTTTCTTAGCAGTTGTTGTACTCTTCTTAGCAGTTGTAGTTTTCTTTGTAGTAGCCTTCTTAACAGTACTAGTAGTCTTAGCTTCACTCTTAGCACTAGCTTCTGGCTTATATTCCTTACCTTCTAAGCTATCACGACTAACACTAACTAACTTACTAAATCCTTCTTTATCAACAATAGCCATTTCACTTAACATCTTTCTATTAATAGCAATTCCTGCTTTATTTAAACCATTAATAAACTTAGAATAACTAATATCATTCTCACGACATGCAGCATTTATTCTAGTTATCCATAATTTTCTAAAGTTTCTCTTATTTTGTCTTCTATCTCTATAAGCATATTGACCAGAATGCATAACTTGTTCATGAGCAGTCTTATATAATCTATGCTTACTACCAAAATAACCTTTTGCTTCTTTTAAAACTTTTTTTCTTCTTGCACGTGCAACAGTGCCACCTTTAACTCTTGTCATTTCTTAATATCCTCCTCTTAAATTACATCTTTAATTCTCTTATAATCTGAATTATGTAGTGTACTACCTTTTCTCTTTTGTCTACTTCTCTTAGCACTATTCTTACCAGTATTATGATTTGTACCTTGACTAGTAATCTTTATAGAACCACTTTGTCTCTTCTTAAACACTTTACTAGCGCCACTATGAGATTTTAATTTAATTTTTTTCATTTTTACTTTCTTTGCCATAACCTTATCTCCTTAATTATTTATTTTTTAGGTGTTAGTTGCATAAATATAACACGACCTTCCATCTTAGGTCTAATTTCTACTTCTGCAATATCACTCAATGCTTCTTCAAACTTCATTAATACTTCCTTAGCAAGTTCAGGACGAGCAATTTGACGGCCTTTAAATCTGATACTTCCCTTAACTTTATCCCCACGCAATATTGCTTTACGGGCATTATTAACTCTTGTATCAAAATCATGCTTATCAATAGTAACAGACAATCTAAATTCTTTTACATTAACAATAGACTCCCTCTGCTTCTTTTGTGCCTCTTTAGCCTTCTTTTTCTTTTCATACTTAAATCTATTATAATCCATAATCTTACATACTGGTGGATTAGAACGATCATTCATCAACACTAAATCAAAACCAGCATAACCAGCTAAAGTCAAAGCATCTTTTTTTGACTTAAGACCCAATTGTTCACCACTTGGTCCAATAACCATCATTTCCTTACATCTAATTTGCTCATTAATTAAGTTATCTCTATTGTTTGCGATATCAAACACCTCCATATAAACAAAAATGAATACAAGAAAGCTCGTATTCATCATCTATCCACATTATAATAATCCCAACTTAAATTATATATAACAATTGGCTTTAACCCATCACTATTCGTAATCAGGTGAGATAAATACATCTACTTTCCGCTTCGTTCTTGATAATTATAGTACAAATATATTTAATTGTCAACAAAATATTACCATTTCGAAAGAAAAGTACTATTTTTTCTATAAAAAACCTACAATCTATTAGGCTCTATATCAATTTCAACCTTAACCTTACTATTAGTCTTATAATGATTATCCAAATCAATAAGAACTTGCCTCAACTTATCATCTTTCTTATATTTTATAATACATTGCTGATAATAAACATTATTAACTCTAAAAACAGAAGCCATAGCTGGCCCTAGCACAAAAGTACTACCTTCCAAATTATTTCTCAAATACTCTCCTACTTTATTAGCCTCCTTAAAACTAGCCTCATAATCCTTAGTACTAATACTAATTAAAATAATATAATAATAAGGACTATAATTAAGTTTCTTTCTTATCTTCATCTCTTCCTTATAAAAAGACAAATAATCATGCTCACTAGCTAGTCTAATACTATAATGCTTATCATTATAAGTCTGAATAACAACATATCCCAACCTATCAGCACGACCTGCTCTTCCAGCAACCTGCGATAATAACTGATAAGTACGCTCACTACTCCTAAAATCAGGTATATTTAAACTAGCATCAGCATTAATAACTCCTACCAACGTAACTAAAGGAAAATCTAATCCCTTAGCAATCATCTGAGTACCAACTAAAATATCATATTTATGTGAAGAAAAATCTTCAATAATTCTCTCATGTGCTCCCTTCTTAGAAGTCGTATCCATATCCATCCTAACAACCCTAGCATCATACCTACGATTTAACTCTTCCTCCAACTTCTCCGTACCAAGCCCATAATCACCCAAATCATTACTACCACAGCAAGAACACTTCTCATATTTCAAAACAGCATAACCACAATAATGACATCTAAGCATATTACTAGTCTTATGATAAGTTAAACTAATATCACAATTAGGACATTTAAACACCTCACCACACTTCTTACAAGTCAAAAAAGAAGAATATCCCCGTCTATTAAGAAGCAAAATTATTTGCTCACCCAACCTAAGCTTTTCTCTTATCTGCTCATCTAACAAAGAAGAAATAATAAAATTCCCCTTCTTGACCTCTTCTTTCATATCAACTATTGAAACACTAGGCAACCTACCAGCTCCCGCTCTCTTTGTAAGCCTTAACAGCTCGTAAACATGATTACCAGCTCTAGCCATACTCTCTAAAGAAGGCGTAGCACTCCCTAATAAAACAGGACAACTATGATAACGACTTCGCATCAAAGCAACATCTCTAGCATGATACCTCGGATGATTATCTTGTTTATAAGTACTAGAATGTTCCTCATCAATAATTATAATCCCAAGATTCTTAATAGGTGCAAAAATAGCACTCCTAGCTCCTACAACAATATGAACATCCCCTCTAACAATACGCCTATATTCATCATACTTAGCAGCATCAGATAACCCCGAATGCAAAATAGCAACATCATCACCAAAACGAGAAACAAACCTCGAAACTATCTGTGGTGTCAAACTAATCTCTGGCACCAACACAATAGCTCCCTTTCCCTTCTTAATAAAAGAAGAAATAATTCTCATATAAACCTCAGTCTTACCACTTCCGGTAATTCCATATAACAAAAATGTTTTACTAACACCATAGCTATCAACAACCTTCGATACAACTAAAGACTGTTCCTCATTTAAAATAACCTTCTTATCACTAACAGAAGCTGAAAATTGGCCCCTCGAAGCCTCTTTTTCCAAAATTTTAACAAGTCCATGCTTAATAAGGGTCTTAATCGTACTATCAACCCGACTAATCTTAACACTTTCATTACTAATAAGTTGCTTAAGTATTAATACTTGTTTAGGATAACGACATTTATCTATATACTCCATAACACAAGAAACACTACTATCAAGTACCAAATATTTATCAAACTTTATCCCTATATTAGTACCATACTTAGCCTTCAAAGCCCTAGGCAACATTACCTGATAAGCACTAATTTTAGAACACAAAGTCTTCTTACTTATCTCATCTCCAAGCCATAGCATTTCCTTATTCAAAATAGGATAATCATCAACAAGCTCTATAATTGGCTTCAAATCATAGTCAACCGAAACATCATCTACTATCTCTAAAACAAAACCTTCTAAAGTTTGATGCCCAAATGAAACTTTAACTCGCTCCCCAACCATCACAGAACCACGCAAATTATCAGGAATACTATAAATAAAAGTCTTATCAACACTCTTAACACCAATCTCTACAATAACCTTAGCATACAAAAAATACCCCTCCTTCCATAAAAAATTAACTCTATTTAATAACTTCTACCTTAATCTTCTCATTTCTAAAACAAAACACTGTAAACTTATGTGAACACTTAGGACACTTACATACATGCTTTCCTCTTACAAGAGGCAATCTCAACACCGTCTTACATTTAGGACATTTACGATAAATATGTGTATTTCTATCACGCCATCTTACCTTAATTTTATCTATTCTTTTAAAAAATTTCTTTTTAAAATTCAAATAAACCATATTCTCACGCCTACGCTTATAAATATCACGTGACATCGCTCTATAAACAATAATTATAATAAGTAAAGTCTCTATCAAACTAACAATTCTATTATTTGCAAAAATATTTATAAAAGACAACAAAACACATACAACAAGACCTACTTTATAAACCTCATCAATTCCATATCTCCCCTGCATAAATTTATATACTTTATTAAAAAACTTCACAAATAATCCCTCTTTCTATTCTATAATTTTAATTTCAAACGTGCTACTGGCACCTCTTGTTTATATTTTTCATTATATGCCATAATCATTCTAGAAAACATATCAAACATAACCTCATTTGTAGGAAATGGTTCAAAATAGCCATTTTCTATATAATATTTATAATAAGTATCAAATGCATTTTTAAAACCCAAACAATACCAAGTACCAAAAACATTTGGATCCAAAACAACACCATATACCTCTTCTTCATAAACCACTATCATATCTATAGCGTCACCAAAGCCATAACAATATTCTTGATATTCAAACGTATTTAACCTTTCTAATTCCATAAAAAAGTACCTCCTAAATATTTATATAATATCACACTTTTCTCCACTTTAAAACCCGTAGTCAAAAATAATTAAATTTCCCTAAGTTTTTTAAATATTTAGAAGGATTTTAGCTTTTTACCTAGAACAATATATTTAGAGGGACTAAATTCCCTCTAAACAGAAAGGAGGTAAATTATAGAAAAATTAACTGAAAAAGAAAGGTTAATTCCTTTAACCAAAGACTTTATGTTTAAGCATATCTTTACCAACAATCCAGATATCCTAAAAAAATTCTTAATTGATGTTCTAAAACTAGATATCAACCCTAACCTAGCTACTATCATTATCGAAAATAACGAACTTACTAAATCTAGGGAAAAAGAATATCAAAAGAACGTTGATATCTATGTTTCTATTAATAATAACTTAAGAATTGATATTGAAGTAAACTCTGAAAAATTTAGCTCTATTAAAGCAAGAAATGTCTTATATTTAAATAAAATTGCTATTGATACAACTGAATCAGGCTTTACTTATCAAAAAATGAACAAACAATATTTCTACCAACTAAACTTAAATGCTCATAAATCTGATAAATATTTAGACGAAGAATACCTACTCGTCTCTACAAATAAACACCAAATCTTACTAGATAATTATAAAATCATTTGCAAATCTCTTGATTATTACAAAGAACTTTATTATAATCAAGGTAAGAATTCAAGCAAAGATGTAATATGGTTATCTTTACTTGGAGCAAATAATTTTAATGAATTAGAGGAGATGGCAAGTTTAGTTATGGATGAAAATGAGAAAAACAAGTTTGTAAGTGAATGCAAAGATTCTAGTAAAAACACTAAATGGTTATCTGAATGGGGAACAGAATACTTTGCCGAAATGGTGAAACAAAACGTTATCGAAGATGCTAAACAAGAAGGATTGCAAGAAGGATTACAAGAAGGATTAGAAAAAGGAATTAATCAAACAAAAACAGAAATGGTAAAAAAGTTATTAGAGCAAAAAGTATCTTATGAAATTATCGCTACCTCTGCATCAATTTCTGTTAAAGATGTAAAAAAGATAGAAAAATCCATACAAACTGGAGATTAACTCTATCTTTTTTTCTATTAATATTACCTACTTTTTTCTACATTTATTATTTTTAATTAATTTCAAAATTCCAACAGAAACAGTATTATTCAAAACATCCTTATTATTCTTACCTTTACGATTATTAGACTTAATAATCGCCTCATTAATTTCTAGTATACTACTATAATAATATCTATTAATAACCTCATCACTAATATTACCATCACTCATCATATATTTAACTACCTCAAAATATTTAGAACAAGCTGTAAAAAAGCCAAATTTAAACCACGCTACATCTATTTCTCCTTCACCAAAACAATCATTAATATAAAATTCCACATCAAAAAATATTTGTCCAACATCTACATAATAATTTTGCCTTTTCATATCCCTAATATATGAAATTCCATCCAAAAATCCCTTTTTATAGGATACATCACCAAATGTTTCTATCTTCTCTATTTTCACCCAAAACACATCCTTTATTTAAATTTTAAAACGTTATACTATTTCCTATCCATTTAAAAATTTTAATAGCATAAATAAAATTCCTATCACAAAAAACACCTTAGTCAAACGATTATAATTATACCTAAAAGAAGTAGGCAATAATTCAGACAGAGAAATTTCTAACATAATTCCTGCAATTAATGAAAATAACAATCCTAGTATAAAATCATTAATATAATTTATTAGAAAAAAATAAGTTATCAAAGCTCCAAAAGGCTCCGACAAAGCCGACACTAAAGTATAGAAAAATGCTCTAGCTCTACTTCCCGTAGCATAATATATAGGAACTGATATAGAAATACCCTCAGGGATATTATGAAGAGCTATAGCAAAAGCTAAAGATGCCCCTAAAGAAATACTCTTAGTAGTAGAAATAAAAGTAGCTATTCCCTCAGGAATATTATGCATAACAATAGCAATCATAGAAATAATTCCCACCTTATATAAAGATTTACCACCACTATCAGATAAATCAGGAACCACCCGTTCTATACCAATTGATAAAAATATTCCCACCATCACAAACAAAAAACACAACAATACTCGTACCACTTCGCCTATACCATCAAGCATTGATAAAGCTTCCGGAATAAGATCTGTAATGGAAACACATAACATAACTCCAGATGCAAAAGCAAGCGAACCAGCTACTACTCTATCTTTATTAGATGTTCTAACAAAAATAAAAAAAGTTCCTATCATAGTAGAAAGACCAGCTAATATAGTTAATAAAAATGCTATCTTAATATTCATCATTATCACCATTAAATTATATGCTAAATCAATTACTATAATATTCTATTTTTTTATTATCTTATACTTAACCTCTAACCATGAACTAAATGCTACCTGATAGGCCATTGTTCCAAATACAATTAAAACACTTCCACAAACAACCAAGAAAAATAACAAAACAAACAAATAATTATTACAAATATTAGAAACTATCATATTCATAATTGCAACTATACTAGGAACAAAACATAAAATTCCTACAAAAACACAAAAATACATATTTAAACATGCCCGATGCCCAAATTTCTTACTTTTAAACTCAGTTTCCAACTCACAAGCTCTCTTAGAATCTAATTCATAAAAACTACTATATTCCCCATAATCTCTCTTATCACCTAATTTTTTAAACATCAATATCACACTTTCCTATTTTTTCATTTTTAACATATAATACCTAGCAAGTAAACCATAACAAATTATTGTAAATAAAACAAGCAAAATAATTCCAACTACAATTCTAATTACCCAACTCCCAACTAAATACATAACAATAATATAAATAGTTGCAATAATAAATGTATTAACTAAAGAATATGTATAAACAAACTTTTTATAATCTAAACTACCAATATTAATATTATATATCTTCTTAAGATAACTAGCCTCAGGCACTATCCTATCCTTCTGATATTTTTTATTATTTCTAACAACACCCAAATAATTAATTAAATATACTAATCCAAATACCCCTAAATATTCTAATAAAATATTCATCTCTACCTCCAACTCTAAGGAGCTAATTTCTTCATCTTTCCATGTCCAGCACTCTTAGGATCAAAATTATTTTCTAAATATCCATATCCATCGCTTTGTAATTCTAAATAATAATCAGAGAAACCATAATAAGCTATTAAAAATAAAGTCATCATTTGATAATTATAAACAGCTTTATCAACCTCATCTTCTTTTATTTGATCACTTATTTTCTTAAGAACATCATCATACAAATATTTAGAAATTTCCTCTCTTTGAGAATCATGATAAATAGACATTGCTAATATAGGTCCAACTGTATCATAGCACTTTAATATATCATAATATTGCTCATCCTTCTGCAAAACATCATCTCTAAAATCTCGCAAATTATTCAAAACACAATCATCATCACTACGACCTAATATATCACAAACAATCGTCGTTATATAGCAACCACTACTTTCATTTTTCTTAAAAATAGGACATTTGCCATAGTTATAATCACGACAATATCTACGATAAGTATCATCATCTACTCTTTTATCTTGTTTTATACACCAATAATCCCCAAATAATAATCCACTCTTATACTCATAAAATGTACAACTCACCAAATCACCCTGCCTTTCTTAACAACTATATATTACTACGAGACCATAAACTAGTCAATAATTTAAATACTTAATCATTAGAAAAAGTAGGAATTAAGCAAAATTATCCTTACTTTATTTTTTTAAAACTTGCACATCTTTAGTACTTTGTAACCTATTTTCTACATAATCTAAACATCTATCATACTCATGCTTTGCCCTCTCATCATAAGGAAGTACACAAGATGTGATAGTATTATCATTATTAAGTGCGATAAACCAATCATTATTACCAACAATATAACTAGTATCATCAACATTTATACTCTCATAATACTCTTGTCTAAATTTAACTTCCTCTTTATCTAATCCCAAATAATTAATATTAGCATAATTTATTGCATTAACTATAAGACTAATTCTCTCTCTATCACTCTCATTAGAGCTATCATATATATAAGGCTTAACTCTTTTTTGATAAAAATTATCACCACAATCCTCATAACTTATCTCCTTAGCACTACTACCCTTAGATACAATATAATTAGTAACTTCCTTCTTCATATAATCAGAATAAATAGTAGTATTAAGCGGTATAAATTTATCGAATACTATCTTATCATAACCTCTAAGCGCCATAAATGACTTAGCATGCATATCTGTAATTGTAACATAATCAATAGAATTATTATTATCAGAAGTCCAAACATCACCAATAGAAGAAATCACATCCATTATCTTATTAAATTCATCTAAATCATCTATTTTAGGAGAAATACCATTAATATTAACCATATTACCTGTCCTAACACAAGGAAGTATATACTTATTACTACCATGCCTTATAATAAGTATACTAGCATCATGATTAGTCAAACAATAACGGAAAAATTCTTCTCCTGGTCCACCAACTTTAAAACAATCCCCACCATCAGGCCCTACTGCTAATAATTCTTCAGATGAAAAATTAGGAATTTCATATAAAACATCACCAATTTTACCACTAATAGTAGGAATCGAACTAGAAACCTTACGTTTTCTCTCTTTATGTAAATCTAAAACACGCCTAACAATAACTTCTAAAGGCTCACTAAGAAACTGACGTGAATTTAATATTTTAGATAATGTATTTAAAGTAATATCTAACTCATCAGGTTTTAAATTATAAAGTAAAACTTTAGAAAAATCAATCAAATCTAACAAAGAAGCACTTGATAAATCAATATTTCTTAATTTATCAAAATTATTAATAACATTATAAACCTCATCATTAAGACCAAGTGCTTGTTTATTAAAAATCATTCTCATTAAACAATCATTATTCCTTTTATAATTACCAAGCAACAACTTCGTTAAATCCCTATTCTCAATAACTTGCCCATTCTTACTTAAATCACATTTAATATCTACCCTAATAAATTTATCATAAAGCTCCCGAACACTAAGTGGCTTCTCTCTCTTAATACTATCATAATACATACTATTCTTAAGAATTTCCTTTTTCATACAAGAAATTTCTCGCTTCTTTATCTCAGCCATAATAGTCTCTCTAACAAACTCTAACAACTCATCATAATTATAAAACTCTGGCAAAGATTTCTTTAATTTATCAAAAAATTTCTTAACATACTCTAAATCATTACTCTTACAAATATTAAAAAGTATCTCATAATTATCCATAGAAACACTTTCTACCACTTCATTTTCCATTCCATGATAATAAAACTTATCTTGATTCTTTAGCCTATAATCTCGTCTATCATCCAAAGCAAGCTCACAACTAGCCCGATTAATAGAAGCCTTAGTAGAATAAGTATAAAAATCCTCTATTATTTTCTTACTATTATCATATCCAAAAATAGTATATAACTTAATAGCCGTTAAAAATAATTCCTTATTGCTACATTCTCCCTCTTTATCCATCAAAAAGCCTATTAAATTATTTACATGTTTTCTATTAATATCTACTAATAAATTATAATCCAAATAAACATCATCATCAAAATATAAATAATTACTTTGATTACGTTTAACCTCAACTAAAATATTAAATTTACTATAAATAAACAATTCATATTTATTCTTAATTTTACACAAATAAACATCATTATATAAAGAATTATTCTTAATCAAAGATTCTAAATAATCAGAAACCTTAAATTTATCTATTTCTCTATCATCACCCATAAAATCAAAATTATACTTCTTAACTAACTCATCAAACTTATCATAACTAATTTTTTTAAAATAATTACTAAGCATCTCTTTTCCCGGTACCGAAGAAGATAAATAAGGGCTCTTAAAAATATAATCTAAAACAGAATTATCCAAAAGTTCTAACAAAAGCTTACCTCTTACATTATTAGGAATCATCATTACTCTAGAAAATAAAATCTCATCATCTAAAATAACCTTCTTTATCTCAAAAGAAGCATTTAAAAATAATAAATTTAACTTATCTAAACTAATGTCCCTAATAGAATCTAGGGCATCCATAAATTCTTCCAAACTAATATTTCTAAAATATTTAATTAAATCAACTATTGAAAATTCTTTAATATCCATAACTATCACCTATCTTTGTTTTTGAAAAAAGCAACTTAATATACTAGCACATTCACTCGCAAGTACACCACCTATTACCTCTATCTTACTATTTTCTAATTTACTTAAATAACCAAAAGCTTCATTTTTAGCACCATACACTACTTTAGATATTCTTGATTGAATAATAGCTCCTGTACACATCATACAAGGCTCAACCGTCGTATAAAGTACACATTCATCTAAACGCCAAGTATCTAAATAACGGCATGCAGCATTAATTGCCAATACCTCAGCATGAGCAGTAGCAATCTTATCTTTCTCTTTTCTATTATAACAAGCTGCTATCACCTTATCACGCCAAACTACTATAGCTCCAATAGGCACCTCATCTATTAAAACTGCCCGCCTTGCCTCCTTTATAGCCAAGTTCATATAATAAACATCACTCATACACTCAACTCCATTACTTCTATTATAACAAAAAACTTAGAAAAAATCTCTATCTATAAATTTTTCTTAAAAGAAAAAAACAACCTAAATAAAAGTTGCCTCTATATTATCTTTGTTTTTTCAACTTAAATACCTTCATATTAGCTTTACCAATTTGATCATAAGTAATATCTCCCAAATAATCACCTGGATTCATATTCTCCTTATTAGAAACCAAAGAACTAAAACATTCCATAAGATTATGATTAATACCAATACTTTCCAAATAATTTAAATATTCATAAAATTCATCTAAATTAGATCCATTAATTTTATTATATTTTGAAAAGTATTGTAATATCATCATCGTATAACAATACAAATCAGTATTTCTATCAGCTTCTACATAAGCTCTAGTATAATTAGTTTTATCATCACCAATAATTTTATACTTACCTGAAACATTATTAAGAAGTGCCTTAGGATTCAAAAATTTAGATGCAAAAAATGTATCATTACCTATTCTACAACTATCCAAATCAATAACACTAACCTCACCATTAATTGGATTAACCATAAAATTACTCTCATGCAAATCATTTATATAAAATTTTCGAACCTCTGGATTTTTTCTAATATAATCCAACTGATGGAGAATTTCTCCAACTTTTTTTAAATAATATATCTGCATCATAGCATCAACTTTATTATCATTTAAAAGAACATTAAGATTAACTCCATCATTTTTAGGCAAAGTAAACCCAATAATTTTGCCTCCAACCACTACCAAATTATCTGGCAAATAAAAACTTCTTGGAAATAGATGACGATATTCATCTAATCTTTCTAAAGTATATAACTTATTAGCAAGCCTAGATCCATCCTTATCATAAAGTTCCTTTAACACCTTATCTTCTCCTCTATAATGATAATTATAAATTTTACCTTCCGTATTCCAAATATTTTTATCCAAATCCATTAAATTTAATTTAGAAAACTTACTATTAGTTAAAGATATAACATTCACAGTATCACCCCTAATGGTTAAGTATTATAACACATAACCCGCAAGTTAGCAACTAGTAAAAAAGAAACTAAATTATTTTTTAGCTTCCCTTTTCTTATCTGCTACTAAAACATCACGACGTGACAAATTCAACTTACCTTTCTTATCATAGCCTGTAGCCTTAACTAAAATCTCATCACCAACACTAACAACATCGCTAGTTTTTCCAACACGCTTAACATCAAGTTGTGAGATATGAACAAGCCCTTCACAACCAGGCCATAACTCTACAAAAGCACCAAAGTCTTGAACTGAAGTAACCTTAACTTTATAAGTTTTACCTATCTCAACCTCACGAGCAACATCTTCAATCATCTTAATTGTTTTTCGAATAATTTCAGGATCCGTATGATAAACAATTACTCGTCCATCATCCTCTAAATCAACCTTAACAGCATCTTTATCTTGAACTGTCTTAACATGAGAAGCTTCTAAAATAATCTTCGTAATCATCTCTCCACCACGTCCAATAACGTCCTTAATCTTTTCTGGATTAATTGTTATTGTCTCTATCTTTGGTGCATACTTAGACAATTCAGTTCTAGGCACTTCAATGCACTCAGCCATAACATCTAATATTTGCATTCTAGCCTTTTTAGCTTGTGCCAAAGACTCCTCTAAAATCTCTCTAGTAACACCCTTAATCTTAATATCCATCTGCATTGCACAAATACCTTCTCTAGTACCTGCAACCTTAAAATCCATATCTCCCATATGATCTTCTAATCCTTGAATATCTGTAAGAATAGTATACTTATCTCCCTTAGTAATTAAACCCATAGCAATTCCTGCAACTGGAGCCTTAATAGGAACACCTGCTGCCATCAAAGATAAACATCCCGCACAAATAGATGCCTGACTACTAGAACCATTACTTTCCAAAACATCACTAACAACACGAATTGTATATGGAAATTCTTCCTCACTAGGAATAACTTGAGCCAAAGCTCTCTCTCCCAAAGCCCCATGACCAATCTCACGACGACCAGGAGCCCCATATCGACCAGTCTCTCCTACACAAAAAGCTGGAAAATTATAATGATGCATAAATCTCTTTTCATCTTCAATACCTAAACCATCCAAAATTTGATGTTCTCCCAAAGCTCCCAATGTTGTCGTAGATAAAACTTGCGTTTGCCCTCTAGTAAACAAACCTGAACCATGAGTTCTTGCTAAAATATCAATCTCAGCCGAAAGAGGTCTTATCTCATCCATCTCTCGACCATCAGGTCTTATATGTTCATCAATAATCAAATTTCTAACACAATCAGCTTCAATATTATCACAAACACTCTTAACATCCTTCAAAATGTCTGATAAATTGTCATCATCTTGATACTTATCTTCAAAATATTTTATTGTATTTTCTTTTATCTCATCAATTTTCGCATATTTTTCTAATTTATCCTTAATTTTAATCGCATCAAGCATATCATTACCTATATGATTTTGAACTTCTAAAACAAGTTCTTGTGGAATAGATTTTAAAACAACTTCAATTTTTTCACGGCCCACTTCCTTAACAATTTCTTCTTGAAAAGAAACTAGCTCACGAATAGCCTCATGTCCAAACATTAAAGCATCTATCATTAACTCTTCACTAACTTCACTCGCTCCAGCTTCAACCATATTAATAGCATCTTTCGTACCAGCTACTGATAAATTAATATCACTACGTTCTAACTCATCACAACTAGGATTGATAATAAATTTACCATCAACATGCCCAACAACAACCCCAGCAACTGGACCATCAAATGGAATATCACTTATCATTAAAGATAAAGATGAACCAAACAACGCTGTCATCTCTGGCGTACAATCTTGATCAACTGACATAACAGTATTAACAACTTGAACTTCATTTCTAAAACCATCAGCAAACAAAGGCCTAATAGGTCTATCTATCAATCTAGCAGCCAAAATAGCCTGTTCCGTAGGACGTCCCTCTCTTTTTATAAAACCTCCCGGAATCTTACCAACAGAATATAATTTTTCTTGATAATTTATTGTAAGAGGAAAAAAGTCAGCAGAAGTAGTATTTTTACTCATGACACTAGCCGTTAATATAGCCGTATCATTATATCTAACCAAACATGCAGCATTAGCTTGCTTAGCAAGTCGTCCTACCTCAACAACAATCTTTCTACCTCTAAAATCTAATTCAAACTTTCTCTCTTCCATATGTCCTCTCCTAAATAAAGACACTCGAAAATTGAGTGTCTACTGTATATATTTATAATTATTTTCTTAAACCTAATTTATTAACTACATCTCTATATCTCTTAACATCATTTTCTTTTAAGTAGTTAAGTAAGCTTCTTCTCTTACCAACTTTCATTAAAAGACCATGTTTAGAATGCTTATCTTGTTTATTGTTTTTTAAGTGTTCAGTTAAAGCATTAATCTCTGCAGTTAGAATAGCAACTTGAACCTCTGGAGAACCAGTATCCTTCTCATCTCTTGCATATTCTTTAATAATCTTAGTTTTAACTTCTTTCTTTAAAGCCATTTATTATTACCTCCTTTATTTCTTGCAACCATTTACCTAGCATTATGTAAGAGGTACAAAAACACCAAGTAAAAGGAACAAATTAATTGTAATATATTTAAGAAATATTTGCAAGTCTTTTTCATAAGATTTATTATATTTGTTGATTGAAAAGTTAAATGGAACAGTAAAAATTACAATGTTCCATTTAATTTTGCATATATATTAAATTTTCTTAATTATTATAAATTAAATAAATATAAATTCTCTTTATATTCCATATTATCAAGTTTAAAACAACAAGTGTCAATCTGTTTACCACCACATTTTTCATAAAATTTAGTTGCGGAATTTTCTTGTAGAGTACTAATTAAAACATTATCATAAATACCTTTAAGTTTGGTAAATGAATATTCAAGCAACTTTCTTCCAATACCTCTTTTTTGATATTGAGAGTCTATATATAAAGCATACACTTCTGCATATTTTTCATTATAGCCTTTTTTGTTTTTTCCACATCTAAGGAAGCCAACCACTTTATTTTCTATCTCACAAACTATGTACTCATTTATTTTATTTTTGCACTTTTCTATACTTTCTGATTTTTTTTGTTCTAATTTTTCCAAAAATTCATTTGGAAATATCCCATGATAAGTTTTTACCCAACCATTAATATTAATATTTACTATACTTTCCGCATCTTGTTCTTTTGCTTCTCTAATTATCATAATATTCTCCCTTCAACAATTCTAACAAATTTTTAATTTCTGTCAGATTTTTTTTAAATTTTTCTTTCGAGTTTGATTTACTCAATACAAAAAAATTATATGCTAACACTTTTAATCCAATCATAAGTAAGCAACCTTTATAATCTAAATAAAAATTATTAGATTTTTTATTATATATTTCTATATACTTCTCTAAATTATGTTTTTTTATTAATTGCTCGGAAATCGTATTTATACTATATGTCCTTTTAACTATTGTATCAACAAAATCAACATATATTGACCCTTTTACAGAAAAATCAAAATCTATTATACATACATCATTATTATGTTGGTGATAATGGAACAGCTTTTATAGGCCAATTGCCTTTATATATGTCAAAAATTTTCTTTACTGCTTCTTCACTAACTTTTTTTCCTTTATAATTATTTAGAACAAACATTTCACTTATTTCGTAATTATTTTCTGAATTGTCGTCTACTAATACAAATTCTAAAATATCATTGCCTGATTTAATAAAATATGCATAATCATTATCAAAATATTTATTCAAATCATATTCACATACTTTTGAGTCAAAAGTAATTGGAAAATATAAACTTAAATCATGTAAATACAATTATAATAATTTTTCTTAATTTGTCCTTTCACTAGATGTTACTTTTTCTACACTAATATCCATTTTTCCCTCCTCATTTTTTAGTGCTTCATTATTTTAATAAAAAAAGGGGGGACACAAAACAAGGTCCTCCTCCTCCAAAAATATTAATAATAAAACACTAATTGAATTTAATTGAGATTTATTTTACCATTTTTTTCAACTATGTCAATATTTTTAATCTAAACTATAACTTACCTTCAAGATTTAACAATAATATTACTACTACTAACTCCCGTAAAATTCTTATCAAGTATCCAATTCTTCTCAACTTCAGACTTAACATAAATAGTAGGTGTTTTTTTAGTTTTTATAAAATCATTATATGAATTAACTGTATTAAAATCAAAACCTGTTAAATCTAAAACTAAATTATCACTTTCATACCCTGTTCCACTAAACATATATGTTACATCAGTAACATTTGAAGTATCAAACTTATCATTCAATTTTAAAGAGAAATTTTCACTATTAAATCCTGTTTGGAAAAACATCCATCGCATTTTTGTGACATTAGAAGTATCAAATTTATCACCTAAATCAAAAGTAAAATTACGACTAGAATAACCAACTTCCTTAAACATATACTCCATATTTGTAACATTAGAGGTATCAAATTTATCTCCCAAATCAAGTGTAAAATTAGAAGAATTTTTCCCAACATTTGCAAACATATTAGCCATATTTTTTACATTTGAAGTATTAAACTTATCTCCTAAATTTAGTTGAAAAACCTTACTATTAGTACCACAGCCGCTAAACATCCCCCACATATCAGTGACATTAGATGTATCAAACTTACTTCCTAAATCTAGAGAAAAAACTTCACTATTAGTACCACAACCATTAAAAAAATAAAACATATTTATCACATTATGTGTATCAAATTTATCTCCCAAATTAAGAGTAAAATTTTTAGCATTATTCCCTGTTCCAGCAAACATTCTCTCCATATTTGTTACACTAGATGTATCAAATCTATCACCCAAATCTAAAGTAAATACATCACTTACATTGCCAGTCGACCAAAACATCATATCCATATTTTTTACATTTTTAGTATTAAATTTATCACCTAAATCCAAAGTAAAAACAGAATCATTCTTACCAGTATTATAAAACATACCATTCATATAAATAACATTTCTTGTATCAAACTTATTACCTAGATTAAGAACAAAAACTGAACTACTACTTCCTAATTCTCTAAACATATCTCTCATAGTTGTAGTTTGAATTGTATTTAAATTATCAAAAGATATACTATCTACCTTTGTCATATTTTGAAAAAATTTAGATAAATCTTTAGCATATATTTCCTTCTTACTTCCTATATATAAATCATAATATCCATCACTACTATTATTATTAAGCCATGCTACTATACTATTATCCCCTAACTCTGATGCATCCCACTGTACAACAGCATTACTTGTATCTATATAATCAACAAATGAAACATTCTTAATCTTTTCTCTATATTCATCACTTCTAAAAGTATCAGCACTTATATTTTTCATATAATTAAACTCTCCAACCGTAGAAGTTACACCCGTTCCATTTGATGAAGAGAAATCAATCGTTGCATTATATTTTCCTGTATCTGGTTGATTTTTATCTACTTCATCTATCCAAATAACCATATAATAAGTCTTTGATGCTCCCTTTCTCAAAGTTAAATCACTATCAAATCTAGCATCATCTAAACTAGCATAATGACTACTATACTTACCATAAGTATTTTTATCTTGAATAAGTCGCCATTTCAAGTTTGGCATTTTATCTATATTTCCAAAAGTTATAGTACCATTTATTTTAACAGTAGCTGTCCCCGTATTAGTTATTTTAATAGAGTAAACTTGACAAACCGTATTATTATTATCATCAACACAATTATAATTACTAGAAATGGCCGTTGCTAAGCCTTTTTCTAATTGAGGTACTAAATACTCTTCATTATTTGGATGTTGATTAACAACCTCTAAAGATAAATCAGCCTCTCCAGCAGTACCGGCAATACTATTATTACTAGCTGTTAAGGCATAATAAGCATACGTTCCACCAGTTATCAACAACGCATAACAAAATATCCCTATAATTATTAAGCTAACTCTCTTTAGTTTAAGACTTTTGACCCCCCCCCGAATTAACTTTTAGTTTATAATCATTCATCATAAGTATACCTCTATTCCACTTATTTTCTTACCATAATAATACCACATTTTACCAAAAATTAAAAATGTATTTCTCACTTTCTAAAAATAAATTATTTCTTTTTCTTACGCTTTTTTTTCTTTCTACTCTTACTACTAGAAATCATTTTTAACGAAATAAGCATCAAAATAATACTAATAGCAATAATACTATAAATAACTGGATGATAATATTTAAGATTTTCATTCAAATAAACATCATAACTAACTAAAAGCTTATCATTATATTTAACATCAACAACCCCTAATTTATCACCTTTCTTATTCTTATAATTAATCTCTTCAAGTCCCTTATAATCATAACTAAGATCATCAGTACTAATACTCTTTTTCAAATACTTACTAACATCCTTATCACTCTTAGCCTCATAAATTTTCTTCTTTCCCCATTTAACTTTAATTTTCTTAAGTAATTGCCCCTCTTTTATAACTTTTTTATAACCATAATTTTTATCATAATAATTATATATTTCTAACGAATCACGAACAGCGTTTGATTTAACTGTAGGTGATGCCCCTAGAACCACTAACATATAATTAACATCACTATAATTAGCAATCGATGCCAAACATAAACCAGCACCATCAGTAAATCCACTCTTAGCCCCTTTAATATTATCAACATTCATCGTTTTACCATAAGTAAGTAAAGTACTCTTTAAAGTCAAATTCAAACTAGCTATTTTATATCTTTTCGTTGTATAAACTTTCTTAAAAGTATCATTTTTTAAAGCATATGAAAGCAACTTACCTAAATCACTAGCCGTTGAATAATTATTCTTAGAATCCATTCCAATAGGATTATCAAATTCCGTATCCTTAAGTCCTATCTTTTTAGCCTCTTCATTCATTAAACTAACAAACTTAGCCTTCCCCCCAAAAGCATTAATTGCAATAGCATTAACAGCATCAGCTCCACTAGGAAGAAGCACCCCATACAAAAGATCCATAATACTAACCTTATCTCCAACCTTAAAACCTGCCTGAGCATAATCTTCTATTCCCTTAAGCGTCCTATTATCAATAACAACCTGCTTATTCAAATCATCAGATTTCTCAATAGCAACAATTGCTGTCATAATCTTAGTTAAACTAGCAATCTCCACCTTTTCATTACTATTTTTCTCATATATTACTTCATTATCATTCATGTTGTATAAAATAACATTCTTACTAGTAATATCAAAATCTTGAGCCCAAACATTACAACTACCAACAAAAAAAATAAATAACATTAATAATATCTTATTCTTCTTCATATAACCACTACCTTACTATTCCAATTAAGTATATCATGCTCTGAACAAGAAGTAAACCAAAGAACAACATTTACATAAGAAAAAAGCTACTAATCACACAATCAATTAGTAACTTTAACTATTACGTATTCTAGTAATATAATTATTAACATTATTTGCCCATGCTGGATTCTCAGCATATTTAGGATTCATCGTATCAGCAGTTGTTAAACCATAAGCAACATAGTTTCTAGATATATTATCAATAAATGCTCTAATTCCATCATCTAATGTATTAAAATATCCATAACTACCGCATCCACTTCCCTTCATACCACCAACATTATTACAAGTTTTAATCAAATTACTACAATTATAATTACAACCTGTCTCCTCTAAAGAAATAGCTGCTGCCAAATAAGGATCAACATTTTTCTCTAAAGAATATGAAGCATACAAATATCCCTTATTACTAAGTTCATTTTTAAAAGAACGATTAAGTTTACTAGCAAGTTCATCTAAAGTAAGTCCATCATAAACAACATTATCCTCATTCTTATCTTCATTATCAGTGGTAAGAGCATCATCATTATTATTTGAATCATTATTATCATTATTTGTTGTATCATCATATATTTCACTTTCTTTAATATCAACCTCTTCAGCCCCTACCTGCTCTTGAGTCTCTTCTTGATTATTAGATGCAGCCAAATTTGAGCCAACATTAACTTGTGTCTTTATCTCATCATCATCAACATTAAATAAATAAACCATTGCCAAACAACAAGATACAAATACACAAAGACATGATAATAATAATCTTTTTCTAAAATTTAGCATTATTCTCCCCCCGAGATTTTTTTCCAAGTATCAAACCTAACAGATACCTGCACTTGTAAACAAGTGATTGATATAATAACATAAACCTATATCTTTGTCAAATTTGAAAGAATTTTGATAATATGTTACAATACCAACTGGTGATTATATGTTCAAATATACTTTAGATAATAAAAGATATCACACCCTAAACTATCACGTTAAAACCAAGTATAACTGTAAAGTTGTTAAAGTAAGCATCAATGCAGGTTTCTCTTGCCCCAATATAGATGGACGCGTAGGATATGGTGGTTGCATTTACTGTTCAAAATCCGGCAGTGGCGAATTTGGTGGAAATGTCACTAAACCACTACCAGAACAATTTAACGATATCAAAAATAAAATTAGTAAAAAATGGCCAAACAGCAAATACATAGCTTATTTCCAGGCTCATACAAACACCTACGCCCCCGTTAGCGTACTAAAAGAAAAGTACGAAAGTGTTCTAAAACTAAAAGATGTAATTGGCATTGCTATAGCAACAAGATGCGATGCTATCAGTGATGAATGCCTAGATTATTTAACAGAACTAAACAAAAAGACTAATCTCACAATTGAACTAGGCCTTCAAACCATTCACCCAAAAACTTCAAAATTAATAAATAGATGCCATGATTTAAAACAATTTGAATCTATGTACTATAAATTAAAAGAAAGAAATATTGAAATTGTAGTTCACATCATCAACGGCCTTCCCTACGAAAATAAAAAAATGATGCTCGAAACTGCCAAATATCTAAACAAATTAAAAGTAGATGGTATTAAAATTCATATGCTAAACATTACCAAAAACACAGCCTTAGAAAAATTATACGAAAAAGAAAAATTCCATATTTTAACCAAAGAAGAATACATAGATATTACCATTTGCCAACTAGAATTACTCAATCCCAAAATTGTAATCCATCGCATAACCTCTGATCCTGACCCAGAACAATTAATTGCTCCATCTTGGCTTCTTAAAAAGTTTTGTCTTCTAAACGATATTGATAAAGAAATGAAAAAAAGAGACACCTATCAAGGAATATCTCTTAAAAATACTGATAACTAAAAATCAGTTTTTTTATTTTAATCAAATGTTGCTTTAATTTCATTACCCTCAGCCGTTACAAACGTAGCTTCTCCATTAAATACATGTTCCATTCCCTGCATATAATCTTGAGAAGTACCATCATCATAAATCCATATCATAACATAAAAATCTCTACTAGTTGCCACTTCTAAACCACTCTTATCTGCACCACCAATTTGTTCATTAGAAACAAACAAACAATCATAATCATCTTTATGATTAAAACCACCTTCATTACCATTTCTAGAACCAGTCTTAATCACTGCTCTCTCATCAAAACTATCATCCTTAAAATCGTCTGTCGTATACTTAGTTGTAAATATTTCCTTATCTTCCGATACTTTTTTAGGATAAACTCTAGTAAATCTAGCCTCTACGCCATCCTTTGTCTCAAAAGTTATATAACCATCAACAAAAAACACATCATCTTCGCCACCACTAACAGTAATTTTATATATTTGACATCCAGCATTGTTATTATCATCTAAACACAACTGTTCAGATGCATGTGGGGCTTCACTATTTTTCATTGGAACTAAACCATTTATTATATCAGCCATTGTTACCCTTGAAATAGCCATACTAAAACTAGTTGTTTCACTTCGTCCTCTAACAGTATTTCCATCTTGACTACTAGCTGCAAAATAAGCAAATGTAGCCCCTATTATTATAATTGACAAAACCATACAACCAACAAACAAATAAAACATTTTCTTATTACTATTATTCATAGCATCACCCTATTCTAAAAACATTATAACAAATAGGCACTAAAAAAACAATACAAGACTTAATTTTTGTATTGTTTTTAAATTATTGACCAACTCTTTGATCAGATGGAACAGTAGTATATCCACCAAATGTAGCACTTACCTCTCCACCTTGTGCAGAATTAAATGTTACAGTACCACTAAAGAAATTATTAGCAGCTGTACTACTACCAGTAGTATCAATAGTTTGATTAGTACCAGTCTCATGTAACCATACAACTATATATAGAATACTAACATTTTTATTAGTAGTATCTCCTTGTGGCTTCAAATATTGATTATATACTAAAGCATCTGCCATATCTTTAGCTCTATCATACTTACCACTAACATGCTTACTAGTTCTAATATAATTAGTACTAATAATTTGTCTACTATTACCAGCAAAAGCAGCATTATCTGTAACAGTATTCAAATATCCACCAGCAGTTGAATAAATTTTAGTCTTACTCATACCAGTAGCATCTGCTTTATTATCCAAATTAGCAAAAGTTTTTTCTGTATCAGCATTCAAAGCCGTCGTACCACCCGTAGAATAAGTATTACCAGTTTTAAATACTTGTGCCCATCTCATAGTAGTCTTAGCCGTTGTATCATCTGTTGAAGTACCTGTCTCAGTATTATTAGTCAAAGTAACATAACCATCCAAGAACATACTAGCACTTGATTCGTTAGTTAAAGTTATTTTATATATCTGACAAACTGAGTTTCCATTATCATCAACACACGCTTTAGAATGTTTAACTGCTTGTTCAACCATTGTATTAGACATTGGTATTAAACCACCATTAGTCTGATCAGTACTCTCATCTCTTTCAACTTTCAATCCAAAGTTAATTGTAGCAGCATTACCCGTTAAAGTCGTTGTATTAGTTTGAGTTGCCATAAAGTATGCAAATGTTGCTCCTACAACTGCAACAACTAACGTAAGAATAGCTACAACTATATATATTATTCCTTTTCTATCTCTTCCATTATCACTCATTGCTATCCTCCTTACCATGTATTAAGTATACCAAAAAAGCAAGAAAAAAACAACACAAAATTTGCATTGTTTAAATCAATTTACTGTTGATCAGATGGAACAGTAGTATAACCACTAAATGTAGCACTTACCTCTCCACCTTGTGCTGAATTAAACGTTACAGTACCACTAAAGAAATTCTTAGCAGCCTCTTGATTACCAGTAGTATCAATAGTTTGATTAGTACCAGTCTCATGTAACCACACAACTATATATAATTCACTTTTATTCTTACCATCTTGGGTATTAGTAGATTTTAAATATTGATCATACACTAAAGCATCAGCTAAATCACTCGTTCTATCATACTTACTATCCGGCTTATGTTGACTAGTCCTAATATAATTAGTACTAATTATATCTCTAGAATTACCAGCAAAATTAGCTGTATCTGTAACAGTATTTAAATAGCCATCACCACTTGCATAAATCATATTCTTACTCATTCCTGTAAGATCACTCTTATTATCCAAAGAATTTATTGTCTTCTCACTATCAGCATTCAAAGTTGTTGTACCACCAGTAGAATAAGTATTACCACTTTTAAATACTTGTGCCCATCTCATAGTAGTACCAGCACTAGCTAAATCAGTAGATTTACCAGTCTCAGTTTTACTACTCAAAGTAACGTAACCATCCAAGAACATACTAGCACTTGATTGATTAGTTAAAGTAATTTTATATATTTGACAAACTGAGTTTCCATTATCATCCTTACAAGGCGTTTCTGCTGTTACAGCTTTCTCAACCATTGTATTAGACATTGGAATTAAACCACCATTAGTCTGATCAGTAGTCTCAGCTCTCTCAACATCTAATCCAAAATTAATTGATGCCGCATTACCTGTAATTGTATCATCATTAGTTTGTGTTGCTGTAAAATATGCAAAAGTAGCTCCTATTATAGCAACTATTAATGTAGCAATTCCAATCACACCATAAAACAAACCTTTTCCGTTATAATGATTACCATCCATTCTCTCATCCTCCTCTATTATGAAATAAGTATATCAAAAAAGGAAGAAAAAAACAATACAAAATTTGTATTGTTTAAATTAATTTATTGTTGGTCAGATGGAACAGTAGTGTATCCATTGAATGTAGCACTAACCTCTCCGCCTTGTGCAGAGTTAAATGTTACAGTACCAGTAAAGAAATTCTTGGCAGCTTCTGCATTACCAGTAGTATCAATAGTTTGGTTAGTTCCTGTCTCATGTAACCATACAACTATATATAATTCATTTTTATTCTTACCATCTTGAGTACTAGCAGATTTTAAATATTGGTCATATACTAAAGCATCTGATAAATCTCCTGTTCTAGTATATTTATTATTTCCTTCTCCAGCTTTTACATGCTTACTAGTTCTAATATAGTTCTTATTTATAACTTCTCTTTTATTTCCAGCAAAAGTAGTATTTTCACTATCAGTAACTGCACTTAAATATTCTCCACCAGCTGAGTTATAAATATTTTTCTTATTCATACCAGTAGTATCAGTAGCATTATCAATATTAGCAATTTGAACTTCTGTATCAGCATTCAAAGTTGTTGTACCACCAGTAGAATAAGTTTCACCACTTTTAAATACTTGTGCCCATCTCATAGTAGTATTAGTAGCAGAAGTATCATCAGTAGAAGTTCCTGTAGCAGTTGCATTTGTCAAAGTTACATAACCATCCAAGAACATACTAGCAGTTGATTCATTAGTCAAAGTAATTTTATATATTTGACAAACTGAGTTTCCGTTATCATCCTTACAAGGAGTTGTAGCTGTTACAGCTTTCTCAACCATTGTATTAGACATTGGAATTAAACCACCATTAGTCTGGTCAGTAGTTTCAGCTCTTTCTACTTTTAAACCAAAGTTAATTGATGCAGCATTACCAGTAATAGTATTATCATTAGTTTGTGTAGCTGTAAAGTATGCAAAAGTAGCACCAATTATAGCAACAACTAATGTAGCAACACCAATTACACCATAAAATATTCCTCTTCCTTTCTTATTTTCATTATTCATTATTATCTATCCTCCTTACTGTAACAAGTATAACAAATTTAATTTTAAAAGACAATATCTTTTTCACATTTTAAAAAAAAATTTATCTAAACATCAAAAAAGAATACATATTTCTATGTACACTTTTTATCATAAACTAAATATTATTATTGTGTTCTTGAAGTATCAGATGGAACAGTAGTATAACCACTAAATGTAGCACTAACCTCTCCACCTTGCGCAGAGTTAAATGTTACAGTACCAGTGAAGAAGCCATCAGTTTGTCCACCTTCAGCAATTGTTTGGTTAGTACCAGTTTCATGTAACCATACAACTATATATAAATCATTAGTATTAGCATTATCAGCAGAACCCTTTGCTTTCAAATATTGATCATATACTAAAGCATCTGATAAATCTTTAGTTCTATCATATGAAGCAGCAGTATGTTTGCTAGTTCTAATATAGTTTTTATTGATTATAGTTCTATTATTACCAGCAAAAGCAGCCTCACCAGTAACAGCACTCAAATACCCATCACCAGTTCCATAAATCTTATCTTTACTCATACCAGTACCATCAGCTTTATTATCAATATTATCAATTTGAACTTCTGTATCAGCCTTTAATGTTGTTGTACCACCAGTAGAATACTTACTACCGTCATAAAATACTTGTGCCCATCTCATAGTAGTAGGAGCAGAAGTATCATCAGTAGACGTACCAGTTGCACCAGCAACTGTATCTTTTAAAGTTACATAACCATCCAAGAACATACTAGCAGTTGATTCATTAGTCAAAGTAATTTTATATATTTGACAAACTGAGTTTCCGTTATCATCCTTACAAGGCGTTTCTGCTGTTACAGCTTTCTCAACCATTGTATTAGACATCGGAATTAAACCACCATTAGTCTGATCAGTAGTTTCTGCTCTAGCTACCTTTAAACCAAAGTTAATTGATGCAGCATTACCAGTAATTGTATCCTCATTAGTTTGTGTTGCAGTAAAGTATGCAAAAGTAGCACCAATAATAGCAACAACTAATGTAGCAACACCAATTACACCATAAAATACTCCTCTTCCTTTCATTTTATTATCATTACTCATTATCATCTATCCTCCTTACTATACTAAGTATACCAAAACATTTTCTAAAAAGCAACATCTTTTTTAACGTTTTTTGTTAACATAAAGATTATTTAGATTAGACGAACTAATCAATTCATAATGAGAAGAAATATAAGAAACAATTTCCTTACTAGTCTGCCCTATTTCTTTACTAACTTCTTCATTATTAACAACAAATACACAATTATTATTCAAACAATAATCAGAAATCTCTTTAATATATTTATAACTTCCCCCATAGCCCATATTACCATCATTAATCAAATCATATTTGGAAATCTTAAGTCCTAACTCTAACTTAGCCATATAAGCCCTAGAATCAAGCAAAAAAACACGATAACCAGAATATTCTTTATAAACATTCTTAACTAAAGAAAAATATTCCCTCATATAATTAGGCATCCTCTTATAAAGAAATTTACTATTACCATAATCATATATACCATCATATTGATTTGATTTAGGACTAATAACCGAAACAAACGATCCCAAAAAGCCAAAAAAAACAATAATGCTAATTAAAAAAGCACCACAAAAATTAACTTTCTTATAAAGATAATAAATAACGGGACTAACCCCCAAAACAAAATGTGAACTATCAACAATCGGAAAATCAATAATTTGAAATAATAATATATATATAAGTTGTCTATCTTTAGTCTTTATAAACATAAATAACAACCAACAACAAATAAAAATCTCTACTACAGTTAAATATGAAAGCCCAACATTATTCTTACTACCAAAATCAAACAGTCCTAAAAAACAATAATCAATAAACTTATATAATCCTTCATAACTAACTAAATATAAGAGTAATACAAAAACACTAAGCATAATCAAAGCAAACATCCTCTTACGCCTCTTAGCATAATAAAGAAAAGGAATAGCCATCATAATAAATGTCTGTTTAGTTAAAAACATCAACACAATTATAATCCCAATAATTATCTCATTATTATCTCTATCTAAAAAATATAATAACAAAAACATCAACAAAACTAAAAAAGTATTATAGCCATTATAAGGATAAATAAGCATAACCATATAAACAAAAATAGCCTTATACCCAATCATTTTATAACAAACTAAAAAAATCATTAACAAAATTAAACTAACAAATATATGATACGCTATAAAATTATCACCAATCACTCCCATAAAAGCCCCCAAAATAATAGGAAAAAGTGGCGTAATAACCATATTAAAATCTAAATAAGGCCTAAGTCCATGCAATATATTATAACCAAATCCATAATTCCAAACACTATCTAAATTATAAGGTGCCAAATAATATAAATAAAAACAAGTACTTACTAGTAGTAAAAAAGAAAATATAATGCTTAAATATTTTCTCATAACTATCTCTTCTTAACCAAAAATTCTACTTTAGAAAAAAGTTCATCATTAATACTATTAATTGACCTAATCTCATCATTAGGAGCGCAATTAATAACATCAAAATTATAAATATCAGCAAGTTCAAAATAAGTACGCTCTGCATTCATTAAATGACGACTATTAGCCTCATGTTGATCAATACTATCATGACGATTTTTCTTAAGTTCACTAGCAACCTTATAAGGAACATATAAAAATATAACTTTATCAGGCTTAGGAATCTCTAAAATATCAAACTCTAGCTTTTCTATTTTATTAAAATACTTCTCCCTCTCACTCTTATCATCTATCTTACCACCTTGATGCGCTAAATTAGAATAAATATATCTATCCAAAATAACATTAACACCACTATCTAACAAACTAATTATTTTATCTTTATTATATCTTCTATCAGCAGCATAATACAAAGAAGAAGTAAGATAATCAACACAACTAGCCCCTTCCTTAAATAAACCTCTAACACCATCTTTAAATAAATAATCACAATACTCAGGCTTTCCCAAATAACAAGTAGCAACAATCATTCCCGTAGGAGTATCATACATAGGAAAAGACAATCTCTTAGCCTTTATTCCTAATTTATTTAATCTATCCTCTAACATTAAAGTCTGTGTTTCCTTACCAGAACAATCTGTACCTTCAACTACAATTAATTTACCTCTCATAACTATACTATCCCTCTCTATTACCCCCTATTAATTCTACTTCTTTATGATAACATACTTTTAATTATTATACCAAAAAATTAACCAAGAAGATAATTGTCAGAAAAAGAAAAAAATGATATACTGATAAGCATGGAGGATAATTATGAGAAGTATATTATATTATTTTTTAATTTTTTTTATCTATTCTATTCTAGGGTGGATAATGGAATCATTCTACGTTAGTATTAGGCAAAAAAAGTTCGTAGACCGAGGCTTTCTAATAGGTCCCTACTGCCCAATCTATGGCTTGGGATCAACAATAATGATTCTCTACCTAGAACAATATAAAGATAACATCCTAACCGTCTTTATATTAGGATGCGTAATCTGTTCCACCCTAGAATACCTAACAAGCTATTTTATGGAAAAACTCTTTAAAGCTAGATGGTGGGATTATAGCAAGCAAAAATTCAACCTAAATGGCCGTATCTGTGGAAGAAATTCTATTCTCTTTGGCCTAGGTGGAGTGCTTATTATCTATGTAATTCAGCCCATAGTAGATCCATTCATAAAAGAAGTAGAAGGATCATGGCTAATTTTTGTTGCTATCCTCTTCATTATATGTTTTATAGCAGACACCATAGTATCTTGTAATATTGTAAACAAATTAAAGAAAAATCTAAGCAATATCGAAATAAAAAAAGACTCAACTCAAGAGTTAAAAAATTTAGTAACTGAAGTTATTAATAATAATCTTAAAACTAAACAGTTAAATATTTTCCAAAAAAGAATTATCACAGCCTTCCCCAACTTCGATTTTCATAAATTTGTCAAAATAAATGACCGAAAAATTGAAAAGCTCAAGAAAATATTTAGAAAAAACTAACTACATACCCTTTGTTATAAAATAACCAAGAATAACAAAAACAGTACAGATAATGCCCTCTAAAATACTAATACCTCCTTGAAAAACTCGTACTATTAAAAGAAAAACAGATGATAAAGTTACGCCTATTATAAAGGCAAAAGATAAAGATTTATAATACTTAAACATAAAATTAACAACTAAAGAAAGAACTATAATACCAATAAATAACCCCATCGAAAAAGGAAGTAAAAAGAAAAGCGTACTACCTAACACACTAAAATCAAATATATTAGCAAGTGTTGATAAAAAAGTATTATAAATTCCCATTAGCATAAGTAATGCCGTTGAACTAATACCTGGCAAAACAGTACCAACAGCCTCTAAGATGCCCGCTATGAAATATACAAGCAAATCAACAGCATTGTGCCTAATAGCATAACTATTATCCCCTGATATAAAAGAGATTAATGTCATTATAGCAAAAGATAGACCTATAATTAAATAATCTCCTTTTTTATGCTCTATATTTCCAAGCAAAACAGGAATTCCTCCCAATATAAGCCCCACAAACAAAGAAGTAGTATAAACATAATAATTAACAATAAAATAACTAAGCACTCTACTAAACCCAACAATTCCAAGACCTATTCCTAATCCTAAATTAAAAAGAAACAAAAAATTCCCCTTAACATCATCAAAAAAATTAGTAATAGCACAAATAGCCTTATCATATAAATTAAAACTAATCATCAAAACTGCTCCAGATAAACCTGGTATTATTTTCGCAACGCCAATTATAATTCCCTTTAAAAAATTTTTAATATTCATACTAATATATATGATATTAAAAAAAATTTATCATATATATTAGTATGAGGTGAAGAAAAATTATAACAAACTTCTTTCGTCAAAATATCTGTGAATATGCCTATACATTCCTTGATAAAGCATATACATCAGGAAAAAGTGGCACAGATAGTTTTGATGCTCCAGGCTTTACCTGGTATCTTTTCAACAAGCTATTCCAAATAGACATCAATAAAGATGGCTACGGTCTTGATAATACAACCAAGCAAATGACAAATAATTTAGGAACCATTAAAATATATCCCGAAGACGATAAGAATAAAGAAAAATATCTAAAAGACATTAAACCTGGCGAAATTTTATTTTTTCATACACTAAAAAGCCAAGATAAAAAACCCGAAGCAACCAATAAATACCCTGGCCACGTCGGATTATATCTAGGCAATAACACTTTCATTCATGCCAACTATCAAGCCGGAAAAATCACTACTAACCTACTTGATGACTATTGGCTAAAAAAACTAGTAGCAAGCCGTGATTTAATAGAATATCTAACCAAAAATTATCCTAAATAGGATTTTTTTTATGCACCACTACCAACATTTTTTGAATCTTTACTATTACTATTCTTAAAAGAATCACTATTAGCAATATCTTGTAACTCATCTATCAATTTATTATAACCTGTTGCCTTATTATCATCAGAAAAATAAACCTCTCCCTTCTCTATCTCTAAAGAAGCATTATTAGCCTTCAAATAATCAATAATTTCTCTCTCTTTACTAAAAAACTTATCCAAATCAACTGCTAATTTTTTCATATCACTCTTAATTTGCTTCAACTCTTGCAAATCTTTTTTACTATACATAAGTTCCTTATATAAATCAAGATAATAATCATCATCCAACTTTTCCGAATCAACCAAAGACTTAATTTTCTTCTCATCACATAGCTCCGAAATAGACTCCATTGCTTCCACAACCTTTGAAGATGCATCATCAATTAATTTATAACTTTTCTTAAATTCAGGCCTATCACTCTCTAAATTATCTCCCGATAATATATTTGCCAAATCATCATCATCTAAATAATGATCAATTACCTTAACATCATCAGATAATTCCTTATAATATTTCTTAATAGCCTCCTCAATATAAGCATAATCTCCCTTAGTTTTAATTTTTATATCATAATTATCACTACCCAAATCCTTATTATTAAGTTTAACAATCTCTTGCTTCAAAATAGCTTCCTGCTTCATATCATCATAAACAAAATAACCAACACCTCCAATAATAATAAGTATAATCAACAATATAATTATAATAATTATCCTCTTCATAAAAACTCCATCTCCATATTCATTCCTTAACAATCTTTGCATTAATAAAATCAATTATATTGTATCACATATCTTCCAAAATAGTAAAATTAATATTCCAATATATATAATTTTTCAAACATTTTACGAATTAAGTATCCAATCTATAATTAATTTTTTGATTTCATAATATTCACTTTCTTCAAATTGCATATTAGCTATACAAAATCGTTTAGATGCAATATGGGAACAAAACATACATTCATATAAATCAAAACAATCTTGAATAAATAAAGAATTACTTACTTTATTAGAACAAATAACATTATAACTATTACTACAATTTTTGGAATCATCACATCTTATACAAAAATTACACCCACCCGATCTTTGAGAAGCCAATAAAAATTCACTCTTACCACAAGAATCACAGTAAATCATATTTCTAGAATCACTACACCCCGTACTTCTATAAATATTTTCACATCTATAAATAGTATCACTCCCAAAAACATCAATAGAATCATAAACTCTCTCAGTTGTAGTTAAATTAATAGTATTCCATATATCAATTAATTCTTGCAAATTAACTATTTTCCTCTTAGTAAGCATCCAACCACTCTCCCTATCTCTCTTTTCCATATTCTTATTTGTTATAAATTTACCACTATTAATAGAGTCTGCCCAAGTTATTTCATTTGTAACCGAATCATTTACCTGTTTAGGTAATTTAACATCAAAAGCAAATTTTTCTAACAAAATATCCATAAAAAAATTATTTTCTCTATCAAATACACTTTCAAATATTTTATTAACAATCAATAACGCCTTAGTACCATCCATTTTATCACACACCCTTTTTACTTGTTGAATTAGCTATCAAAATATCTTTTAAACTTACATTACCATTTAAATTAAAATTAGTTTTAGATTTATTTAAATTATCCTTATTAACTGTATTAGTACTCTTACTTGATACCATTCTCTTTATTCTAGGAATACTCGTATAATTTAATGTTCTTCCCTTAAATGCTGGTAATAATACACCATTAGACTCTATTCTAGCAATACATTCCCTATTATTAAGCTCTGTTAATAATTTAATTTTTCTCTCTCTAGAATCATCTAATGGTATTTTCATATTAAAATTATCTACTAATATATTAGCATCTAACTTTGATACTCTAAATATAAAATAATTAATAACATTAGCAAATATAGAATTTCTTAATTCATCAGATATTTGATTAAAATATTGACCCGCTAATATTAAAGATAAATTATACTTTCTTGCCTCTGATAAATATCTAGACAAAATTGGATTTTCAACGACCGCAACCTCATCAATAATAAAGATAATATGCTCACCTATTCCTCGTCTTTTCATTATAGTTAATAACTGTTGCATAATTAACCCTGATATCGTTTTAGTTACTTTATCCCCCAACTTTGTTCTATCTAGTGAGAATAAAGTCAAAAAATTATCACAAATAGTATCTTTTAAATTTTTACTATTTTTATTTGAATTAAATACAGGTATCATTTCCATCTCATCAATAAAACCTATAATTGGAGATATTGCTTCTCCATAAGCCTTAGTTTTTAAATCATTAAAATCAGATAAAAAAAAGTCTATTACACTAATAGGTAAATTACATTTTAATTCCTTTATTAAGCTATTCCTATATTCCAAATCTAATATAAGTCTTCTTAAATTTTTAAAATTAAACTCCCCATAAGTCAATAGCAAATGTATAGAATGTCTTAAAACTCTCTCTAATTTAGAATTATATTGATAAGCAATTAATGATTTTAATAGCTCTAACAAAAGTTCTGTTGATGCAACAATATCACTACTATCATTAATAAACAAATCTATACTATCTAAATCACTTTTAAAATCAATTATTTTTCCAATACCACCTATATCATCTTCAAGAGAAGCATGAGGATCTATTACTACAACTTTATACCTTTCTCTAAGCTCTTCGCATTTATTAATATTATTAATTAATAAGCTTATAAATTTAGATTTACCACATCCTGAAGACCCCATTATAATAGAATGCTTAGCAAAACTAAAATTATTTTGTTTTAAATAAAAATCTTCCTGTAAATAAGGAAATGTATCAACTGATAATAAAGCATTATTAGAATCATTAGTTAATAAATATAATATTTTACTTACATCTAAATATTTAGGAAAACTCTTATAAAAGTATCTTTTATTTCCTTCAAAATCTACTGATAATATACTAGTCGCAACAGCAAATATAGCATTATACCTCTTTATTACCCCATCTTTATTAAGGTAAAAACATATTTTAGACTTAATCTTATCTTCATACAATTTCCAAAAACTAATTTCTAAATATTCTAAAGTACCTTTATTTCTAACTTCATTATAATTTATTAAATCTATAATACTACTCCCAACTTTAATTAATGAAAAGAACGTATATTTTGGATTATGAACCTCTACTAACTTTCCTTCCTTTAACAAAAAAGAATTCAAATTATTTACCGTAGCAGGCAAATTACATCTAGTTTTAATAAAATATCTTATTTGATTTCTATCATTAGTAATAATTATTTTCCATCCCTTTAAAATACCATTATAATCTGATATTGTCTTAATTAATTCTAACCATTCTTCTTTTGTAACAAATTTTTTAGTTAGATATATTTCTGAAGTTACCCCATAACAAATCGCCTCACAAAAAGTATACCAAAATGGCAAAAGAAAAAATTGACTTTTTAATAATCAATTTTGTCAGTTTAATAAATTGCTACTAGAAAATCAGTTATACCATCATGATAATATTCTAACTCAGGTAATTCTTTCAAATTATATTTAACTGATGGTAAAAACTCGCCATAAAACTTATGCGATATTTCTTGAATTTCTTTAGGATTTTGTGAATTAATCCTAAACTTCAACCACTTACTTTTAGGTATTTTAATTTGTTCAAATCCTTCAATTTTCTTATCATATAAACAATAATATCTTTGACTCTCTTTATGCAAAAGATCATAAGTAATCATTCCATATATAACACTACCACATGTACTTAAATATTTATCCTCAACACTCTTAAAAAAAATTGGAGCATACTTACCGATTTCATCATTATTAACTATAATACTAACACCATACAAATCCATCTCATCTAGAGTAACTATTTCATAATCTAACTCAGTAGTAAAATTTATATTTTCATTAAAAACTATCCTAGGAAAATTTTTTAACTTTGTCTCTTTATTTACTAAACTAGGCTTAATACCATGAAATTTTTCAAATGCTCTTGAAAAAGATGTAGCATTCCCATATTGGTATTTAAACGCAACATCTATTACCTTTAAATGTCCTTCATATAAATCATATCCAGCACTAGATAGCCTTCTTTTTCTAATATATTCAGCCAAGGAAATACCCGCTATCATAGTAAATAACCTCTGCATCGTATAAACATTTACACCCAATACTTTGGCCAAAACTTCATAATTAATCTCTTCTTCTAAATTTTCATCAATATATTTAGTAATTTCATTTAAACTTTTATAGATATTCAAAATAATCACCTATATCTCATTTTACCATAAAATTAATAACTTTAATGATTTTTACTAATTTTAGCATCAAATCTCCAACCAGAATTTAAATTTTGCAAAATATCCTAAAAATGAAAATTTATTATTTAACAATCTTTGTATTAATAAAATCAACTATATCATTATAAACCTCTAAATATTTAGCTTCATGTAATATATCATGACGCATACCAGGATATATTTTCATATCAACTGAAGCTATTTTAGCCTGTTTAAATTTATTATAAGTTTTAATAACTCCCTTACCAAAATTGCCAACCGGATCATCTCCACCAGACAAAAGCAAAATTGGCATCTCTTTACTCATTTTTTCTATATTTTTCTTAAAACAGGCAACCTGCATACTATTTAACATCTCTCTAAATAAACCTACTGTAAAATCTCCTCCTCTATGTACATCAGCTATATATTCATCTAATTGCTTATTATCAGCACATAACCAATCATAATCAGTTCTATTTGGCTTAAATTTCTTATTATAAGTACCAAACGTTAATTTCCTTATACCAGGACTAGTCTTATTATCATCTACATGCCTTCCCTCATTCCATACAGCCATTCTAGCAAGCTTTAATTCTATAGACGAAATATCACCAGTTCCCATAATAATAGCCCCATCTACCAATCCAGGGTACTCAATTAATAAATCTCTAACTAAAAATGATCCCAAAGAAAAACCTATCAGACAATAAGGAACATTATCATATTCACCACTCCCCTTAAGATAACAAGTATATAAATCACCAACCGCATCTTCATAACTGCCATCAGTCCCAAAATACATAACATTATCTTTATTTAAAACTGATTCTCCATGTCCCAAATGATCATTCCCAATAACCACAAAACCACGTTCTGTCATATATTTAGCAAATCTATCATATCTAAGAATATATTCTGTAACTCCATGTGCTATTTGAATAACACCTCGAACCTTACCATCAGGAACCCATTTTACCCCATGAATCTTTGTCTTACCATCACAAGAATCATAATAAAAATCCTCTCTCATTCTATCCCTCCATTATATATAATTATATTGTATCATGTATACCTTAAGATGTAAATTAATGTTCAAAAAATCATTAGGTTATGATAAAACAAAACATAAATTAAACCATACATTACATGTAGTTGACAAGCAGTTAATTAACAATATAAATTCTGTTATGATAATTGTATAAAAATTAAAAATAGTGTATCATTATAATAGGAGGAAGTGAATGAAATGAATGAAAAGAAGTATTTAAATGAAGAAAATTATGAAAAAGGAAAGAGAAAAGTTAAATTAATTGCATTGATTGTTTTGGTTGTAGGATTATGTATAGGTGGAGGATTAATTGCAAAAGGTTTAATCACTCAAAATAGTGTTAATTCTAAATATTCTGAAAAGAATAAAGCAGATTTGCAACAAAAATTAGAAACAGAAAAGCAAAATCTTATCTCCAAAAAAACAGAATTAGAAAAAGAAATAAAAACAAAAACAGATACCATTCAGAAACAAATAAATACATTAAACACTAAATTAGCTAATTTAAAAGCACAACAAAGTACTGAATTTCATGCAAATGGTTTTTCTGAAAAATATTATTCTTTAGAAAGCGAAATTAATAGTATCAACAATGAAATAAACACTTTAAAATCAAATATTCAAAATGAAAATTCATCAACTGATATCATTGACAAAGCATTAGATGATAGTTTTGATTATTGCAAATTAGAAGCAAAAAGTAATTCTTATACCGCTAATTATTGTTCAATAAAAAATCAAATTAATAACTTAACTGATTTTAACAAAGAATTTGATTCATTTGATAGTATTCCATTTTATATTTCTGGAGCATTTATAATTATTGTAAGTTGTATGATTTCTGGATCTATTTATGCGTTTGCTAAAAGAAGAGAACTTGTTGCATTTACAACTCAACAAGTTATACCAGTTGCCAAAGAAAGTATAGATGAAATGGCACCTACACTTAGTAATGCTGCAGGTGAAATTGCTAAAGGCATAAAAAAAGGATTAAATGATGATGAAAATAAATCGAGTAGAGATTAAATAATTAATTTATTTAATCCCTCAGAGTATTGAACTTTGTCAACACTCTGAACCATCAACTATGTTGATGGTTTTTCTCTAGCCCCTATAAAGATTATTATTCTAATTACAATTAAAAGCTACCTTTTTATTAACCGTAAATTAACACTCCAATAGTTTAGAAAATCACTATAAAAAAACAAAGAGACAAAAAAAAACAACTATTTCTAGTCAGTTTATTAAAAACTCAAACTTGAGCTAATTATCATTAATTGGAGGGCCTAGTCGGATTTGAACCAACGATCAGGGAGTTGCAGTCCCATGCCTTACCACTTGGCTATAGACCCAATAACAATTAATATTATATAATAAATTAAAGCTAAGTGTCAACACCTTTGAATTATTTTTTAAAGAAAATTATCTCGTATAAATAATTACCATAATAATCAAAAAGAAAAAAAGAGTTAGTCCCTATTTCTCATAGCATACCTCTTTTTTTCTTTTATCATATATTCAGACATAATAGTCTCAATCTCTTCCAAAGCATTACGACTTATATGAGATAAGAAAACTTCTTCCTTAACTGTATCAAGAATAACACTCCCCCATAAAAGTCCACGATGAATAGTTAAATCATTAAACATATCAGGTGTTATAGAAATAAAGAAATACCCCCATACAATTCTCTTAGTTGCTACTATAATTCTCTTATTAGTCAATGCTATAACATTAGTATAAAACATCTCATAAAATTTACTACTCTTCTGAGCCGGAAAAGCATAAAGAATCTCTTCATCTGGATTCAAATGCATATCCACAACCTCACAATGACGTGCTAATCTAAAAGCAACAGTCGATGGATATTTACTTTTAAAACGCTTAACCATTTCATAACACTTACTCATATCTAATCACCAACTTTTATTCACTTTTACTATTTTTATATTCATCAATATCAAAATACTTTTTATAAGTTTTTAATAAATTACTAGCGGTTGTCTCTCCTTCAATATAATTTACAGTTTGCTTACCAACTTGTATTAAAGTAGTAGGAGTTCCCCAATTATTACCTTTTTCTTTAAAGAAAGTCGTAGATTTTTCTAATTTTGTCCAATCAGCTTCTTTCATTTCATCAGTATCAATATAATACATAGGTAATTTATTATCCTTAGCAAATTTTTCTGCAACTGGCATAAAGTTTTGACAGTGTGAACAAGTAGTTCTTTCAATTATAACAACAAAAGAATCTTTATTATCAATCTTCTTTTGATACTCATCATAACTTAACTTAACAAGTCCACTATCACCACTAAGCTTCAAAGGTAAATCATACTTAATTTCCTCTTCTTTATTTCCTTTCATTACAAAACACCCTAATAATATTACCAATACTACTCCAACTATTAGAGCAATATCTGTCTTCTTAATCTTCTTCATACTTACCTCCTAAATTCATTTTACTATGTTTTATAACTAAAATCAAGAAAAAGCTTTATAAAATAAAAAGAAGATAAATATAAACTACTCATCTTCTACCTTAGCATCTATTACTTTCTTAAGCCTTCTACCTCTTAACCTTGTATCATTACTATTACTACTAACTTTAGAATCATTAAATATTACCTTAGTATTAGATAATATCTCATGTAATCCTCTATTATCAAGCCTAACCATTACCATAATCATAATAATTGCACTCAAATAATTTCTAATATTACCAAGTATTATACTTGAAGTATAAAAAGTATTAGCATCACTTATCATACTAGCAATTACTACCCCCAAATAATAAAGTGGATTATATAAAATAAGTACTCTTACTAAATATTGCCAATTCAAAACACTACCATCTTGTACTGAAACAATTCTAAGTCCCATTATCTTCTTACCAATAGTAGCACCCTTCATAAGAATATTACAAGCCATAAAATAAACAGTAATAACTAAAGCTCCAATAATATTTCCCGCAATAGAATATTTACTCAACTTATAGTTAATTTTCTTATATTTATCTTCATACTCACGACTAATATCCTTAGATAATTTTTTATAATTACTAGAAGTAAGCTTTCCATCATGATAATATTTTGACACTTTATCCTTAAACGAAGGATATTTAGAAATAAGCACCTTATACTCTTTATTACTCAAATCCTTATCTTGATAATAATCAGACAAATCCTTAGCAAAATTAGTATACTCGCTATAAATCTTAACATACTTATGATAATAAGTATTATATTTAGAATTACTAGGATTAAGAAAAGGAATACTAGTAAGTCCCATAATAATAGTATATACAATCAACATATCAATAATATATGCTAAAAAACGTTTAAAAATCTTCTTCAAAACACACCTACTTACTTAGAAATAATATCACAAATCAAATTACTAATCTCTGTTGGATTATCAATAGGAAGACCTTCAATAAGTCTAGCCTCAGAATACAATATCTTTGTATATTTCTCTAATTCTTCCTTATCTTCTTTATATAATTTTTCTAGCTTTTTAGCAATAGGATGACTATCATTTATCTCCATAATCATCGAAGCATTAACTTTTTGATCATTAGGTAGAGCATTAAGAACTTTCTCCATTTCAACAGACAACTCTCCTTCAGTGGTTAAACATACAGGATGATTCTTAAGTCTATGTGTAAATCTAATATCTGATATCTTACTATCACTCAAAGCCTTCTTCATTGTATCAAACATATCATGAGATTTCTTATTAAGCTCCTCCAAAGCCTTCTTTTCTTCTTCTGTATCCAAATCAACATTATCATTAGAAACATTAACAAACTTTTTATCTTTATAAGTAGTCAAACTTTGTAACGCAAACTCATCAACATATTCAGTTAAATATAAAATTTCATATCCCTTATCCTTAATAAGTTCTACTTGTGGCATATTATCAACCTTATCATTAGACTCTCCACAAGCATAATAAATACATTCTTGTCCTTCCTTCATTCTATCAATATACTCACTCAAAGTAACAAGATGCTTCTCTTTTGATGAATAAAACATCAATAAATCTTTCAAATTATCCTTATTTACACCATAATCAGCATAAACACCAAACTTAATTTGCATACCAAAAGTCTTAAAGAATTCTTCATAACTACTCCTATTATTTCGTAGCATATTCTCTAATTCTCTTTTTATCTTCTTCTCAATAGATTTTGCTATCAACTTAACTGAATGATCTTGTTGTAATATCTCTCTTGAAATATTTAAAGACAAATCTTCTGTATCAACAATTCCCTTAACAAAACTAAAATAATCTGGAAGAAGTTCTGAACACTTATCCATTATCAAAACTCCATTTGAATATAATGAAAGTCCTTTCTCATACTCTTTAGTATAAAAATCAAAAGGTAAATGACTAGGTATATATAATAATGCATTATAGCAACAATTACCTTCAACAGAAGTATGAATAGTCTTTAGTGGCTTATCATAATCCATAAATTTATCACTATAGAATGAATTATACTCATCCTCTGTAACATCACTCTTACTCTTCTTCCAAATAGGAATCATACTATTTACAATTTCCTCTTCAACATAAGTTTCATATTCCTTATCACTACCCTCTTTCAATCTAGATTTTTCAATCAGCATTTTAATTGGATATCTAATATAATCAGAATATTTCTTAACAATACCACGAACACGGAAACTATCCAAAAATTCTGAATACTTATATTCATCAGTATCATCTTTAAGTTTTAAAGTTATCTTAGTACCAACATCATGCATCTTACCTTCGCGAATAGTATAGCCATCAGCACCTTCACTCTTCCATACATAACTCTTATCAGCACCACTAACTCTACTCTCAACCTTAATCTTCTTAGCCACCATAAAAGCAGAATAAAATCCTACCCCAAATTGACCAATAATATCAACTTCATCACTCTTAACATCAGACTTAAAATCTAATGAGCCGCTCTTAGCAATAGTACCTAAATTATTTTCCAATTCATCACGACTCATACCACAACCATTATCGGTAATAACTAACTTACGCTTATCTTTATCTATATCTATCTTAATACACAAATCTTCCTTATTAACCTTTATAGCCTCATCAGTTAAAGAATTATAATACAACTTATCAATAGCATCACTAGCATTAGAAATTAATTCTCTTAAAAATATTTCTTTATTAGTATAAATTGAATTAATCATTAAATCTAATAACTTCTTTGATTCAGCCTTAAACTGTTTTTTCTTTTCCATATATTTAATCATCCTCTCTTGCAATTGTTAATAACTTTTATTAACTATAAATAATATAACACCTCATTTAGCAATTGTCAATAAAGATTGCTAATTTCTTAAAAAAGAAAGATAAGCCATCAAAATAGCCTATCTTAATAAGAGTCTACATTTATTCTAACTCTTTTTTTCAAATTCAAACTAGCAGAAGCTTGAACAACATTTCTAATCGAATTAATCGTTCTTCCACCCTTACCAATAACCTTACCCAAATCTGCATTAGAAACTAAAACTTCTATTTGAATAACATTATCATCACTAGTTTCAAATTCTTTAACTGATACAGAATCTTTATTATCAATTATTCCTTTTACAATATACTCAGTAAGTACTACTAAATCCACAATTACTTACCTTGACGCATATTATGAAATTTTTCCATAATACCAGCTTTACTTAAAATATTCTTAACAGTATCAGTAGGTTGAGCTCCCTTAGATAACCAACTTAAAGTCTCTTCTTCTTTAATAGAAATCTCAGCTGGATCTGTAAGTGGGTTATAAGTACCTAAAGTTTCAATAAATCTACCATCCCTAGGACTTCTAGAATCAGCTACTATAACTCTATAAAAAGGTCTCTTCTTAGCTCCCATTCTCTTTAATCTAATCTTAACAGCCATTTATTACTCCTCCTTTGCTTTTAATCATGACCTATCATACCATAAACTACAAGCCATTGTCAACCTTTTTGTGTTACAAGCAAAAAATTATTTGTAAATCTCTTGATTATTACAAAGAACTTTATTATAATCAAAGTAAAAATTCAAGCAAAGATGTAATATGGTTATCTTTACTTGGAGCAAATAATTTTAGCGAATTAGAGGAAATGGCAAGTTTAGTTATGAATGAGAAAGAAAAAAATAAATTTGTAGATGAATGCAAAGATTTTAGTAAAAATACCAAATGGTTATCTGAGTAAGGAACAGAATACTTTGCCGAAATGGTGAAACAGAATGTTATCGAAGATGCTAAACAAGAAGGAATTAATCAAAATAAAACAGAAATGGTAAAAAAGTTATTAGAGCAAAAAGTATCTTATGAAATTATTGCTACATCTGCTTCTATTTCTGCCCTAGACGTAAAAAGGATAGAAAAATCCATGCAAAATGTGGATTAACTCTATCCTTTTCTAATTTAAATAACTTTATCTAATATTAATTACTACTTCCCTTAGATAATGTAACTTTAATTGTATGTTCCTTATTATCTCTAATATATTTAACTGAAACTTTTTCGTTTACTTTATGCTTATATAATTCATATCTAAATTCAGCCGCAGAACTAATCTTCTCACCACCTAATTCAACGATAATATCTCCTTTTTTAATACCAGCCTCACGTGCAGGAGATTTATCACTAACCTCCATAACAACAATTCCCTCACGAACATTATCAGGAATTGTTATCTTGTTTTGCCATAAATAATAACCATTAGAAACATCTACCATACTTATTCCAAAATAAGGTCTCTCTATCTTTTTACCATTTTCCATAACTCCAGCATAATATAGAGCATCCTCAATAGGAATAGCAAATCCCATCCCCTCTACTGAATTATCTACCAATTTCATATTAGTAATACCTATTACTTCACCATTAATATTACAAATAGGGCCTCCACTATTACCAGGATTAATAGCCGCATCTGTTTGTAATACTTTCATATAATAATCAGAAGTTTTACTATTAGATAAAGCAACTGCCACTAATCTATCTTTACCAGAAATGATTCCCTTGGTAACTGTTCCCGCATAATCAGCCCCTTCTGGAGAACCAACGGCAAAAACAGTATCCCCAACTTTTACCTTACTACTATCACCAGCAATCGCAACTTTAATATTCTTACTAGTCTCTATACTCAAAACAGCAATATCCGAATAAGCCTCACTTCCCTTTACTGAAGCATCAATTTCTGTTTTATCAGATAAAATAACCTTAACATTATCACAACCACTAACAACATGATGATTAGTCATAACATAAAATTTATCACCATTTTTCTTATAAATAAACCCCGTTCCCGTAGATGCTAATTCATTCTTTTTATAGCCCTCAATTACTACAACAGAATCATATACTTTATCAACTGATGCCGAAATACTATCTGACTCACTAAGTGTTATATTACTAGTCTTAATAATTGTTCCGCCATCACTACTACTATTCATAACAACAAAATAAGCACTAAATCCCCCACATAAAAATGATACTAATAATACTACTACGATTATAATTCCTATATTACTCTTCTTCATTTCTATCCTTCTTTCTATAAATCAATTAATTTCATATAATTACTAGGCATTCCCATCTTATCAAGAATTTTCTCTATTGGAATTGAATTAACAATACCATCTAATTTTTCTATCTCATACTCAACTTCTTTCATCATCATCCGAAATTCATCTTCCCGAAGTAAATATTTAAGGATAATAAAGACCGAAAACATATCATTTTTTCCATATATATATTCATTATCCATTCTAGGTATTTCTAACATCTCATGATAAGGCGTATTAATAATTGACTTCTCTGTTCTATGTTCATAAACAATATCTTCATGAGCACATAAATTTCTATAATTAGATAAAATTGGTAAAAAGCTTTCCATATAATCAGTATTTATTCCAAAGATATCAGCAATTGCAATTTGATCTTCTGGTTTTAAAATAGAATAAAACTCACAAACAATCCCAAAAGACAAAACTTTAACTAAAACCCATAATGGAATATAACCATAATTATTAATATAATGCATCGTAGCCATATGATGAGCTCCATTAACTCTAACTTGTCTCTTAATTTTCTCAATAACATCTTTAACTCTTCTAGCCTTAAGTCTATCATTGGTAAAATTCTTAGGATTTAAATAATCTTTATCACGATATCCATACTTCTTAGATAATTGATAAGATATAATAGACTTTAAATTATTTTCAATAATCATTAAATTCTTAAACAAAATATTTCTAATATATCTATCAAATAAGAATATAGAATAAAGTTCTCTAAAAGTAGAACCTATTATAAAATTCCTATCTGCATAAGAATTCATAAGTAATCCTCTATATCCATTGATAAAAAAATAATTCTCTCGAAGAAGTATCTCTTTAGTTTGCTCTTCATCTTCTATTATTAAGCCTTTATCTTTAAGGATAGATAATTGCTCATCTAAAGTTTTAAATAGCTTCTCCACTAGCGCACCACCTTACCATAACAGTATACCATAATATAGAGAAAAAAGATATCTTTTTAATTTTTAATGTAAACTATTTTTCTTCTTCTTAGCCTTAAAGCGGCCAAATCTTGCCTCTATATAATCATTAATAGATTCATAGTCATAAAGTCTAAGTATTCCTAAAATAGTCTTCTTATTAAGGGAAGTCATTATCTCCCTAGGATTCCCCATATCTCTAGTAAAACACTTAACATCACCACTATCAAGATACTCATGAAAAATAGCTTCTACCTTAGTATAATCATTATATTTATCAAACAGACAAGAAATAACATAATCAAGCATTGCTATTGAAGAATAGTAAAAAGAACAATCTCCCGTCATAGGATAATCTGCATCAACAATTCCTTCCTTAACTAAATATCCTCTCATATAATATCCCAAATAAGCAGCCGCTCCAAAAGTATTCTCAATCTCACGAGAAAGACTATCATCAAGATTTAAACTTTTAATATTATTTGTATTCAAATATTCATCTATAACCCTATAACCAGATTCATAATAATTACCACTAATACATTGATACTTACTCATAACAGAAATTACCATTCGATTAATAATATCTAGCTTCTCATCATAACTCATAACTTTAGCAATTACTTCTTTCGTATTATTCACCTTAACATTATTTTTAGAAGATGTTTTAGAAGAAGGCAATATCTTATCTTTTTTCTTTCTTTTATAACCCTTAACATATATATAATTAGCACGTAAAGCCTTAAAATCTCTATTACTAAGACTATAATTATCATCGCTAATTTTCTCTAATAACAAAGAAAGCTTATTTCCCTCTTCATCTTTATAACTAGGACTCTTTTTTATAACTTCTCTAATCTTTTTATTATCAACCTCTCCCTTAACAATAAATATTCCATTATTGCAAAGAAGCTTCATATCATTATCCGTAAGTCTATAATTAACTCGTTCATTAATTCTAAGAAGTAAATTAAGTAAATCATTCTCTTGCATATATCCCGATTCCTTTAAATGAATACCATTATTAATATCCATCAAGTAAGAATTAAGCTTTTTTTCAATTAACTTCTTAACTTCTACACCCTTCAATATATCCACCTCAATTCTAACTATCTATATTAATTATTATTATACCAAAAAATTAAAAAATAAAAAATTATCTTAGAGCTATTTTGACAATAATTTACATAAATTCAAAAAATATTACAAATAATTAAAAAATTAATATATAATTATAACAGAAAGAAGTGATAAAATGCCTAGTTCTATGACTCATACTTACTTTAGTAACGATGTTTATAATACTCTTCCTCCTACATGTCAAAAGAAAGTTATAAAAACTTCTTACTACTACCTAGCAGCCCAAGGTGCTGACCCCCTAATGTTTTATAATTTTTTTATAGGCCCAAAAAGCAATTACTACAAAAAACTCCAACATCTAATCCATACAACAAATACTAGAGACTACTTTCTAAATCTTATTAATTATATTCATAAAAATAAGCTAGAAAAAAACAAGCAAGTAATGTCCTACCTCTATGGTAATATTTGTCACTACTACCTCGATCTAAATACTCATCCCCTAATCTTCTATAAAACTGGCCTTTTCCAAAAGGGTAAAAAAGATACTTATAAGTATAATAGCCTTCATGCTCTAATGGAATACACCATCGATTGCTACTACATTGACAAAAACGAAAACATATCGCCCCAAAAATTCCCTATTTGGAAACATATCTTTACCTACAAACCATTTAGTAAAGAACTTACAGACACCATTAACTACGTTTTTGATAAAACCTATAATATTAAAAATATAACTCGCCACTACATAAAATCCATAAAAGACATGCAATTATTTTTTAAATACATAAACTATGATAAGTATGGCTTAAAATTAAAAGTTTATAAATTAATTAATCATCTAACCCCAGCATCAACTCCTAATTTATCTGTTCTATCTTATGCAAACAATTACAAAAAGAATCTTAATTATCTAAATCTTTCTAATAAAACTTGGAATCATCCTACCAATTATCAAGAAAAATATAAATCTTCTTTCAATGAGTTATACCAAAAAGCCCAAAAAGAAGCAAGCCAAGCAATTATTGACGTAACAACTATGCTAGATAATAAACACTTAAACCAAACTAAACTAAAACTTATTTTCCAAAATATCTCCTATACAACGGGCAAAGATTGCACTTTAGAAGAAAATTTCAAATATTTTGAATTCTAAAAAGGAATATACTTACTGTAACTTAAAGTATATTCCTTTTTTTATCAATTTATCAGAAGATTTATAATCCATAGGATAATATCCTTCCTTAAGTAATTTCTCAATAATCATCATATTATAATTTGAGGCAAACAAAAAATTTATCACCACAATCATAATTAAACATAATAAAAGCCTAAACATCATAGCAACTGGTACCAATATAAGAATTAATGTACATATTGACATTTGCAATAACAATGTTATAAAGAAATAATAATAATCTTTCTTCTTATACGGATACATAAATCCTAAATATAAAAAAGGTGCTGCAAATCCATAATCACATTCCACATAAGGCTTAACATTATCATATTTTAAATAAACTTTCTCCATCTATACCACCTCTACTATGTTAATAGTATACTACATTTTTTAAAACTTTTAAACCCTATTTATTAAAATAATCAACAACACCATCTACAATATTATTAGTCAAAATATCCTGATACTTACTTTGCCTAATTTTGTAATTATCCTGACTATTACTAATAAAACCAGCCTCTACCAAAATACCAGGTACCTTTATTTTAGAATACATATAATACCCATTTTCTTGTTTATAATCTCTAACATTTGACATATTACTAGACAACTTCTTAGTTACACTCTCGGCAAGAAGTTTATTATCCCTAACAACATTACTATAAAAAACTTGTATTCCATGCCACTTACTACTAGGACTAGCATTAAGATGCATAGAAATATACACATCACAACCTGCACTGTTAATGAATCTAGCTCGCTGATATAAATCATTTCGCTTCCGGTTAATCTCTCCTTCTGCCAAATCATAATCCCCATCACGTGTCAAAAATACCATAGCACCTCTATTAAAAAAATTAATCGCAAGCTTTGAAGTAAGCTCTAAATTCATATCTTTTTCCAAAATATTAGAAGAAATAGCTCCCGCATCAACGCCACCATGACCAGCATCAAGACAAATACTCTTCCCCACCAAATCATAGCCTCTAATCTTAGCATTAACAACACCAAAACAAAATACACAAATAAAAAATATAATTAACATAAGTGTTTTATATTGTCTCATCAAACTTCACCTATCTAATTATATTAATATAAAATTATATTTATTATACATACATTCTTCCTAGTCATTTATAAGTTAATTAATCTATATTTAGTATAAAAAGAAAAATACTTTTTTAATATATTAAAACCTAATATTTATAAAAACTAACTTCTAACTTATACCATTAAATTCCTTTATTCTACTCCTAGCCTTTGTAGTTTGCACATCTCCTAACCATTCTTCTCTAGGGCCACGAGACTTAACATCAGTAATAATTTTAACTCTATCTTTATTATGTAAAACATAATTAGCATCAACCAACTTATCATTAACAATAGCCCCGATAATCATATTACCAATATCTGTCTGAATTTTATAAGCAAAATCAATTGCTGTTGAACCACGAGGCAATTCTATAACTTGACCACGAGTAGTATAAACATATATCTTATCAGCAAATAACTCTTCACGTACCTTTGCAACAAACTCCTTACTATCCGAAAATGCATCATTAATCTCTACTAACGAATTATAAAATTGAAACTTATTCTTCAAATCATTTTGCATAATATCCCTCGTATTTTTCTTCAAATTCCAATAAGCAACAATTCCAAACGATGCAACCTTATCCATATCAAAAGTCCTAATTTGAGTTTGAACTAATCTATCATCCTCGCCAAAAACAGTAGTATGAAGAGAACTATACATATTAGTCTTAGGATTAGCTATATAATCTTTAAACTTATTATTAATAGGACGATATTTAGAATGAACAAGACCTAAAGTTTGATAGCAATTAATTGTATCATCAACCATAACTTTCAAAGCTAGCAAATCATGAATATCACTAATATTATGCCCAGCCTTAAGTCTCTTATAAATACCATAAACATTCTTCGTTCTAACTTTTATCTCATGTGGAATATTTTTATCACTAAGAACTTCATCTATCATTTCATACATCTGCTCTAAACAATGCTTACTATCATCACAAACTCTCCTCTGAATATCACAAGTTCCCTGATAAACATTAGGATATAAATATTTAAAAGACAAATCTTCTAACTCACTCTTAATTCTATATGCCCCTAAATAATAAGCAAAAGGCACAAAAATATCCATTGTCTCCATCGCATTCTCTTTTTGCTTAAGCTCTGACTTAAAGCCTAATGTTCGCATATTATGAAGTCTATCAGCAAGTTTAATAATTATTATTCTAACATCATTCATAACCCCTGTAATAATCTTTCGCGTATTAGCATTTACTCTATCCTCCTTAGAAGAAAAATTCAATTTAGAAATCTTTGTAACCCCATCTACCAGATTAGCAATAACTTCATTAAAGTAAATACTAATCTCCTCATAAGTAGCTTTTGTATCTTCTAAAGTATCATGCAAAAGAGCTGCACAAATCGTTTGAGTATCAGCATTCATTTGCGCTAAAATATAAGCAACATTAAGAGGATGCGTAATATAATCCTCTCCACTCTGTCTAACCTGTCCATGATGCATATAATCAGCAAAATCATAAGCTCGCTCAATCATTAATAAATCATCTATATTCTTATTATACTTTAAAACTTCCTCTTTTAAATCTTCTAACCTTATATTACTCATTCCTTAAACCTTCCTTTTCAACATAAATATAAACAAAAAAAGACAGCATCAAAATACTATCTCCAATTAACTGTATAAATATTAAAAAACTTAATAATAAAACCCATCCACATACTTATACCTCCAAAAAATATTTAATTTAATATACTCTCCTTTATAATAATTGTCAACTATTTTTATCTAAATTTATACAAATTTATTTAAAACTTTTATATAAAGATGCAATGTGTTCAAATACTAAGACACCATCCATAGCTGCTGAAGTAATTCCTCCCGCATAACCAGCACCTTCTCCAGCTGGAAATATCCCTCTATAATTAGCCTCTCCATGTTCATCTCTAATAATTCTAACTGGCGAAGAAGTTCTACTCTCAACACCAGCAACAATTACATCATCATCACCAAAACCTTTTATCTTCCTAGAAAAAGCATTCATCCCTTCTACAAAAGCTAAATTAACATACTCAGGAAAAATATCCCAAACCTTAGAAAAATTATATTCTCCCTTAAAAATAGGCTTTATTTTACCAAATTTATGAGAAAGTTTTCGCATACGATAATCACCATATAAACAAACAGGAATACGACCATTGCCAACAAGGTAAGCCCTACGCTCCAAATCTTCTTGAAATTTAATACCTGCCATGGGATTAGTACCAAAATCATCTGGCCCAACCGTTACAATAACAGCACTATTAGCATTACCACTATCACGTTTATAATTACTCATTCCATTAATAGCAAGCCTCCCTTCTTCACTAGAAGCATTAACAACATAACCACCGGGACACATACAAAAAGTATAAACTCCCCTATTATTAGAAGCCCTATGAACAAGCTTATAACTAGCCTCCTTCAAAATATCATGCTTTAAAACTCCATATCTGCTCATATTAATCATAGATTGTGGATGTTGAACTCTAACTCCTACCGCAAAAGGCTTAGCCTCCATACAAACTCCTCTTTCATATAACATCGAAAAAGTATCTCTAGCACTATGACCAATTGCCAACACTAAAGCATCACATAAAATCTCTTCTCCATTATCAAGAATAATAGATTCTAACTTATCATTATTAACTTTTATATCAACAAGCTTTGTATTAAATCTAATTTCTCCTCCTAACGAAATAATTTTCTTATCAATATTACTAACAATTTTCTTTAAATTATCCGTCCCAATATGTGGTTTAGCTTCATACAATATCTCTTCATTAGCTCCTGATGCAACAAAAGTTTCAAATACTAATCTTTGTCTATTGCCCTTATCTCGAACTAATGTATTAAGCTTACCATCAGAATAAGTACCAGCCCCTCCTTCACCAAATTGCACATTTGAATCTAAGTTAAGTTTATCATTCTTCCAAAAATTATTAACATCAACATCCCTCTTACTAACCTTACTCCCTCTTTCAATAACAAGTGGCTGATAACCATATAATGCCAACATATATGCACACATAAGACCACAAGGACCACTTCCTACAACAACTATTTTGTTCTTAATAGCAACTTCTCCTGTAGGAGTAAATTTATATTCTAAATCAGGAGCCTTAACTATATCATTATTATTATAATTCTTCTTAAGAAGCAACTCCTCATCTAAAACATCAACATCTACTGTATAAATATAATAAATATTAGGCTTATGTCTAGCATCAACAGAACGTTTAAAAATCCTTAACCCCAAAATATCCGAAGACTTAATTTTTAATTTATTACTTACTTCCTCTTTTAATAATAAATCACTATTTGCACTAACTAAAATTTTAACTTGTCTTACTCTAATCATTAACAATCTCTCCCGTACAATTAATTCCAGCTATTAGACCAGTTGTCCAAGCAAAAGTCAAGTTATAACCACCACAATCTCCATCTACATCAACAACTTCCCCAGCTATATAAATACCAGGAACCTTCAAAGATTCCATTGTTAATGGATTAATATCTTCTAAACTAACTCCTCCTGAACAAACTTGAGCTTCATGAAAAGTATTAGTTCCATTAATCTCTATTTCAAAATTAACAATAGCATTAATAAGCTTTCTTTTTTCATCCATATCAAGCTCATCATATTTTTTATCTTTACCAATCCCTACATACTTAATTAAAAAGTTAGATAGTTTATAATTCATAATATTATCTAGCAAATCGGTAACCTTTCTTCCTCTTAATTTCTTAGCATAACTATCCAAAAATTCTTCTAGCTCCGAAGCACAACTTACTAAATCAGCAACAAAATTTATTCTAACAAAAACACGATTTCCATTATCTAAATATCTAGCAGCATCTCCACCAAGCTGCATCGCACATATACCACTTATTCCATATATTGTAAGTAAAATCTCCCCAACACAACTTCTAATAACTCTATCATCAACAACTAACGAAATATTAGCATTACTTCTAATTCCAAGCCATCTTTTACATAACTTACTATCATCAATCCTAAGTTGTACCAACGCTGGTAACGGCTTAATAATTTTATGACCTAACTTCGCTATAATATCATAGCCATTATTAACTGCATTCTTATAATAAGCATAACTACCAGTAGCCATTATAACTCTATCACAGCAATATCCACGCTTATCAGTATGAACAATAAACTTATCACCAGATGCTACTATATCACTTGCCCAAATATTATTAACAATCTTAACTCCTAAAATCTCACACTCTAACAACAAAGCATTAACAATACTAACAGCCTGATTAGAAAAAGGATAATAATAACCATCCTTAACTCTAGGAACTACCCCAATAGAATCAAAGAAATCAAGTACCATCTTATTACTTTTATCATTAATAATATTTTTTATATATAAATCTTCCCCGTTTGTATGATAATGACTAATATTTTGATCATCATTATAATAATTACATCTTCCATTTCCCGTAACCAAAAGTTTCTTACCACAATTCTTCTCTTTTTCTAAAACAATAACATTTCCTCCATGTCTTGCTGCCGTTATCGCACTAACTAATCCAGCAGCACCTCCACCTATTACAACAATATCCATATACTTCCCTCCAAACTAATATATATATAGTATATCATAAATAAGTCATTGATTATTTTTAAAATTAATTTTATAATAGAAGATATAAAAATATAAAAGAAAGGTGTTAGTTTATGAAAGAAATAAATCCTGATAATTTTGATTTTAATCCTTTTAATTTAAAAGAAAATTGGGCTCTACTTACAAGTGGAGATGAAAATAAAATAAATACAATGACTATATCTTGGGGAACATTTGGTTTTCTTTGGAATAAAAATATTGTAACCATCTACGTAAGGCCTCAAAGATACACTAAAAAATTTATTGATAAAACCGGCTATTTTACTTTATCATTTTTTGATAATAAATATAAAAGTGAATTAACTCGTCTAGGTAGAGTTAGTGGGGCTAATATTGATAAGTTAAAAGACAGCCCTCTTTCTCCTTACATAGATGGAAATATAGTATCTTTTAAAGAAGCTAATATTATAATAGTTGCTAAAACTTTATACGTATCAGAATTAAAAGAAAACGATTTTCTAGATTCTAATATCAAGAATATTAATTACCCAAACCAAGATTACAGTTATCAATATATCGCTGAAATAGAGAAGATTTTAATCAAATAATCTTCTCTATTTTTTATATTCTAATTACTAGCTATAACATAAGGATTAGCCTTCGTCCCATTACCTTCACTAATTAATGTATCTTTTTTCAAATTAATAACAGGCCTTACGCCAAGCCAATAACAATCTGTCCACCCATCATTATGCAACACTCCATCGGAAGCCACATTCCACATTACACTAGAAACCCTATAATTAGAAAAATAAGAAGGTGACATTGTCCAAAAAGTCTGACCCGTTATTAACCAATTAAGAGGATTGGCGGTCTTATCAGAAATTCCTGCCAAAAATGCCTCATCTACAGTTATTAAAGCAAAAAGTATCTTATAAAATTATTGCTACATCTGCTTCTATTTCTGCCCTAGACGTAAAAAAGATAGAAAACTCCATGCAAAGTGGAGACTAACTCTATCTTTTTTATTTATAACAAATTTAAGTTTCATAATATTCATTACTTAATCAAATCTGATTTATCTTCATATTTAGTATGTAACAATTCATGAGCTACATTACTAAGAGGACTCTCTAAAAACTCAGCATATAACTTTTTAATCTCTGGATTTTCATAACTGCACCTAATTTTTTGTGCTTTATCCCTATTATAAAGTGCCTTCATTCTCTTTTCTTTTATTTCTTTCTCATGATAAATTTCTATCTTAGGTTGACCTCCACCACCTATACAGCCACCCTGACAATTCATAACCTCAACAAAATGATATTTTCTCTTACCATCTCTAATCTCATCTAATATCCTACGAGCTTTTCCTATTCCATGAATAACACAAACATCAATTTTCTCATTTCCAATATTAATAGAAGCCTCTTTAACATTATCATAACCTCTAACACTATTAAAATCCAATTTATCTATATCTAAATTTTTACCTGTAATCAAATAATAAGCCGTTCTAAGAGCTGCTTCCATTACACCACCAGTACTACCAAAAATAACACCAGCACCACTGCCCTCTCCAAACATAGAATCAAAATCACTATCTGGAATATCTTCATACTTAATTTTTTTCTCTTTAATAACATCTATTAACTCATTAAGAGTAATAACCAAATTAGTTCCTCTAATCTCATCTCTTTTGATTTCGTACTTCTTTGCTGTACAAGGAGTAATTGCTACAGTATACATATTATCTTCATCTATATTCTTAAACTTAGTAAAATACTTACTAATAACACTCCCCATCATGGCAATTGGACTCTTACAAGTAGAAATATTAGATAAAAGACTTGGATAAAACTGCTCTGCATACTTAACCCAAGCAGGGCAACAACTAGTAAACATTGGCAAATTAGAATTATTATTAATTCTCATAACTAACTCGCTAGCTTCTTCCATAATAGTCAAATCAGCTCCAAAAGTAGTATCAAAAACATAATCAAATCCTAACATTCTAAGCAAACCAACAACTTTTTTCTGTTCAAAAGAACCATATTCAAGCCCAAATATTTCCCCTAAAGAAACTCTAACTGCAGGAGATATATAAGCAATACACACTTTTTTATTTAAATGTGCTTCCTCAAATAAAGAAAATTCATATCTAGCACTAAGCGCCTTCGTCGGACAAGTTTGAATACATTGACCACAGCTAACACAAAGTTCACTATTACTATCAAACTGCATTCCCTCACGAATAACACAAGTCTGTGTACAAATTCCACAATTAACACATAAATCATTATTTCGAACAACCCCCTTATTATCAAGAGATATTTTAACCGCATTAGAAGGTGTCATATCACTAGATGAATTATCACTAACAGAAGAAAATAAATTTATTGTAGCACCACACATAGGACAAGTCCACTCACTAGATAATTTATCAAATTTAATATCTTCCCTATCTTCATCATAAACATAACCACAAATCATACATTTATATTTACTCATATCACTAATTCCTTACTATTTAACAAAAGAGTTCCTAAGAAAAGAACTCTTTATTATAATCTTAATAATTTTCACTCTTAATCTCAAAGAAACTTTGAGGATGAGAACATATAGGACAAACCTTAGGAGCTTCCTTACCAATAACCACATGGCCACAATTACGACAAATCCAAATCTTTTCTCCATCCTTAGAAAATACTAAACCATTCTCAACATTATCAAGTAATTTTCTATATCTTTCTTCATGCTCTTTTTCTATTTTAGCAACTCCCTCAAAAAGAAATGCTAATCTATCAAATCCTTCTTCACGAGCTGTCTTAGCAAACTCTGCATACATATCAGTCCATTCATAATTTTCTCCCTCAGCAGCTGCTAGTAAATTACCCATAGTAGAAGGAATTTCTCCACCATTTAATTCTTTAAACCATAACTTAGCATGTTCTTTTTCATTATTAGCAGTCTCTTCAAAAATAGCTGCTATTTGCTCATAGCCATCCTTTTTAGCTTTTGAAGCAAAATAAGTATACTTATTTCTAGCTTGACTCTCACCAGCAAAGGCAGTCATTAAATTTTGATACGTTTTACTATCTTTAAGTTCCATCAATATTACCTCTTTTCTTAATTAAAATACTCCTTAATTATAACAAATAAGATTTAAAAAAGCAACCATCATTGCTTTTTATCTTCAGCTTTTTCATCTGTTTTTATATAATCATCTCGAACACTATTATCTATCTCATTAGAAACTTCATCATCATAACTAACATCATCTATTACATCCCATGGATCTTCATCTTCTTCAACAGCAACTTTAACCTTTGTATCTCCAACTATTTCTACTCCTAATTCTTTTTCAATTTCAATCGAAATACTCTTACCATCTTCATGTGCTTTAATACAATTAGGTTGTTTCAAACTTCTAACTATTATATCTTTACTAGAAGTTGAACTAGATTCCCTCTGCCTTACCATCACAGCTTCTGAATATTTAATTTTCTTTGTAATAACAGTAGTCTTAGTATCATTATTATAAGAATACCAAATATTAACATCAAAACTACCATCTATTATAATCTTTCCTCCAACATCACTTCCTTTAAATTTATGATTAATAACCCAACATCCTAAAACAGTACTAGGCTCCTGCTCTGTATCCAAAACATATGTATTTTTATAATATTTTTTACCTTTACCAATTATCGCTTTCGTAACTATTTCTTTATACGCAGCCAAGATAATCACCCCTCTAATTTAATTTATGATGATCATCCCAAAAAAGTACTATAAAAATTATATATATACACTTTAACAAAAAAATATAGATATAAAAGCATAAACCAAAATTTTAAATTATGCTAATATATCTATTACTCTTAATTTATATACTATCAAGCTATTAATTATAAAATCTATACTAAAGCCCTCAATAATCCCTTTTCTTAATTAATTTCAAAACATCATATCTCATATAACTATATTCATCAACCCCCACATCATAATCATCCAAATTATTCCATAACAAATCATTATCTATGATATCATCAACAGATACTCCAAAAGTTTTATATACTCTTTCAACGGGATATGAAAATTTAATAACCCCTTTATTTAATAGACTTGTAAGTTTTTGTTTAAATTTAACATATTCAACTATCAACCTCATCTTAACTATATCTACATCACTATAACCATAACCATTATTAATACAATCCGTCAAAATTAAATTTATTTTTTCCATAAACTCAATACTAAGCTTTTTATTTTTAATAATATATGCCAAAAGTTGTAATCTTTTTTCAACCATATCATATCTTTTATAAAAAATATTTCCATCATCTTCTATTCCACTAAATCCATACATCCATTCATCTATCATACTGTAAGTACAATTATCATCATTTGACCTAATTTCAACTAAAACATCATAGTGATAAAGTAAATACTCCATTAAATCTAATGCTAAATTTTGTGGATTAGTAGAAAGTACTCCAAATAAATTTTTTTGATAGCAAATTCTTCTATTATCATGCATTTTATAAAAATTAAACATTTGATTTAAATCTAATTTATTTTTTAACTTACAATCTACAACACCAACATCCGTCAAAATTAAAAGTTTTAAACATTTAAGTGCCTCGGGACGACTATCACCCGCAAGCATCACAGCAACTTTCTCATATCCTACATCGTTATAAAAAACTCCATTCAAAAGTTGCAAACTTCTTTTTGTATAATCATTCAATCAAATCACCCTTATTCAAAAAAACTAGTAACAAATATACTAGCGTCTTCTTGCTCCACTTTTCCATTCACCAATAAATTGTGAAGCATAAATATCCTCAACATCAACAAAATCTGTTACTTTTTTATCACAAAGTTCTTCTTCCAACATTACAATTCCTTTATCAACAGTATCAACAAGCATATCCTTAAATACTTCTCCTCCCCAAGAAAGAGTTACCTTAATTTTATCTTCATTAAATTTAGAAAAATTAATAACAAAACCATTTCCTAAAAAAGAATCTAAATTTATATCTTGCATCAATTCTTTATGATTTTTATTGTTTGAAAGAAATGCTAATGAATTTAATAATCCTCTACCATTAGCAAACTCTAAAATTTCTTCTTTCTTTGTTTTTTTATTATATTTAGTAACAAATGTATCAACCTCTGTTCTTTTATCAAATTTACACAAAGATTTAACATTACATCCCATTTTTATAATTTTATCTAAACTACTAAATCTCTCTTGTTCCATATTTATCTCCCCCTTAGAACGAGTAATATAATACACTAACCATTAACAAAAGTCAAGCATAATTACCAAAATAGTCTTCAATCAAAGCAATAAATACATACGTTAATTTCTTTTAATTAACCTCTTTCTTTTGCCATTATCAACAAGCAAATTATCCCATAATGCTCTAATAGCACGTACATTAATTTTCTCACCTGAATTGCAAATCTCACTAGGATCAACAAAATAGCCATCTAATAATTCACTAAATTTTCCTCTCTTTTATTAACCTAGGAATTTCATATTCAATATAACTTACCTGATCATAAGACAATCTATAATCTTCTAATAATTCTTTTTTTGCTCTCCTTTTAATAGTAATTTCATCATCTTGCGAAGAATAAAGACTACCTCCAGATAATCCTTTAAATGACTTATCATTCATAATACCTTCTAATTTACAAATATATTTTTGAATATCAATAAAATATTTTATTTTCCATAATTGTTCTTTTGAAAAAGCATGAGAATTTTCTAATAAATATTTATATTGATTTCTAACTCTATTTACTTGATTCTTACTCAAAAGTCTATTACTTACTAAATAATCAATAATCTCTAATTTATAATCAATCATATCATATCTCTTATAAAATATATTTTCACAATCATCATCAATATTTATAAAAGAATTAAGCCATAAATCTATAATAGATTCTCCTGTTAAATATGTAAAATTATATTTAACATCATAATTTTTAACAATATAATCAAATATTTCCAAAGCATAGTTTTGAGGATTAATAGCCAAACAACTAACAATATTTTCTTTTTGTTGAACACCTCTATAAATATAACTACACAAAAAATTTACATCTACTTCCTTAAGCAATTTGCCACTTTTATCTAAAAGCAACAATAATTTTAAAGTTTTCAATGCATCTATATCCCTCTCTTCTGCTAAATAAACACCTAGTTTATTATAATTTTTCAAATCCTTAGTTACATTATTAAAAATCGTTATTGCATTTTTAACTCCTTCAGTCATATCTCTCCTCCTATAATCTCTAACTAGATTTTTTAAATTCAATGGTTCATTTTTATTTTTCACAAAAACATACTTAAATTTTTTTATAAAAAAACGAACTATACAAGTCCGATTGTAATCAATTTGGTGCGAATGACGAAGTAGTTTACAACTCTTTCGCATAAAAACGATTGATTTATATCAATCATTATATTCATTTTACCATAAATAAGAAAAATTAAAAGTACTTTATTAAATTTTGTTAAAAAAAGAAAATACTTCAAACGAAGTATTAACTATTTTGTTCTCAACGATTGATTATTATTTGTTGGTTGATTCTCTTTTTGAGTTTGCAATTCAATTTTCTTTAAAAGAATGTCAGCAATTAATTGATTTCCTGTTGTATTAGGATGAAAATCCATAGGAGCACAATAATCTTTTAAAAATGTGATATCGCAATGTTCAACATAATCATATTTTTTACTTGCTTCTAATAACATTTCATTATATAAATTTATTACTTCCATAAATTTATTTATATATTTCTTATTTCTATTTTTCACTTTTTCTTGAAGATAAATTAATTTTTGAATTTTGTCATATAGTGGAGAATAATAATAACTTAACGAATATATTTTAACATTTGGATTTAATTGATGAAGCAACTGCCAATTCTTTTCAATATTACTAATACATTGCTCTAATATAGGTCTAATATCTTTTGGTAATTTTGCTCTAACATTTTTATCAGTCAATTCAACAGGACCAGCTTTTATATATGTAAAAAAGTCATTAGGCCCCGCACTATATATGAATATTGGATTTTCAGCATTCACATATAATGATTTCAATGTATTATCATTATCTGTTGAGTTAATTTTAAAACTTTCTTTATACTTTTTGGGAACTACTAATTTGAATAATATATTTGTATTTCTTAAATCATCTATTGATTTTACTTGTAGCCTTTTTATATATGCAAGGCTTTTATCTTCATTTAGATTACTTTCTAAATCCCATGTGTGATTTTTATTTAATCTTGAAAAATTAAATCCAGATACATTGTATCCTTTACTTTTCATAGTTCCTACAATAATATCATAATAACCTATATGATTCTTATTTTCTTTTGTAAAAGGCATTCCTAATGAAGAAACACCACAAAATATTTCTACATTTGTCAATACAATCACAATCCTTATTAATAATTAACGACTTTTTTTCATATCATTTAAGTCTTTTGCAATATTATTATCTGTTGAACCTCTATAAAAATCAAATGGATATCTACCTTTTAAATAAGTTTTAATAAAGTCAATGAAGTAATTATAATCTCCTGTTTTGCTCTCATATTTTTTAGCAATTTCATCAATAACATCTTTTATATCATTTTTAGAATAATTTGTACCATTTACATCATTATCATTACTCATTTGGAATAATATTCTGTCTAAATCAATCATTAAATCTCTAATGAAATAATTATCAATTATTTTGTTTTCTATTTCTGCTAGAAAATGATAATATTCTGCTTGATTATAATGTGGATCTGGAATAATACTTCCACTAGGTGTTTTATAAAATGCTTGTCTAGGGAATGATGGCACATATGTAACATTAGCAAATGTAGCTCCAACTTTTTTAATTTTAAAATTCATAAACATATCAGTTAGTGCTGTATTAACTATTCTAGGGGCACCACATAAATAAATTTGAGTATTTGAATTATTATTTCTGTTATTATTTTGTATTAATTCAAGTATAGCATTTATACCATATATATCTCTATCAACTGAACCAAAAATATTTGGAATAGATAGAGAACCATGTCTAGTTACAACATCTAAAAATGAGCCTGTTCCTAAATTTAGAATCACTATATTTGCATTTGCTTTATTTGTGTCAAATATAACATCTTGTATTTTTTTATCAGAACCACCTGCAAAGAATTCATTGATTTCTTCTTCAGTTAAAAGTGGACTTCCATTTTCTATAGCTCTTCTATAATCGACTATATTCCAATTATGTGAGTCCTTTTCACAACAATTTTGTGTAATCCAGTTAGATACTGCTAATGCATTATTATTTTCACTTCTTGATAATTGATATGTTTGAACATCTAATCCTTTACTTTTTCCAAAGTCAATTAAACCTAAATTTCTATCTAATAATAACCTTCCAGGCTCTGACATAGAAAATCCATCACTTATTGAATTACCTATTGCAGTAAGAGATAATTTATCTTTCGGATAATCTCTCATAAATCTTACTAATTCTTCATTAACTTGTTCTAATTTTTCTTTTTCTTCACTTTTATCATATTTCAAAGTTAAACACCTCGTATATAATTTTACCATATTTAAAGTTATTTTCCTATACTATCGGTCGAAGTCATCATGATTTTTTTCTATTTTTAATAGCATTATACTATGATAATATCAAAAGGCAGTTACATTAATCTATAATTATTGCATAAAAAAACGATGGGATACCCTAGGCAAGATGAATGCTCACATATAAAATATGCTTACTGGCATTGCCAACACATCGTTAATCCTTCACAAGTATCCCATCTACAAATATATTACATCATATTAATATAAATTATTCATTTTTTTTTGCTTTTTATTTTCTTCAATGTAAACTTGACTTATATATTCTATTGCTAAATCACTATACATATTAATATTTGTATTATAATATTTAAACTGATAACAATATTCTTGGTTAGTTTTAATATTTTTTCTTTTGCAAATATCATGAAATTTATTTGATGTAAATCCATGGTTTGGTCCTAACGCCAATTCTATCGTTTCACTTATCTTATTTACTATTTCTTTTGTTTTATATGGATGAGATTTGTCTATATCTTTTGGAACATTAATTATTTTTGCACTTTCGCTACCATCTTTTACGATAGTATATTTTAAATCTGCATCTGTTTCTTTTTTTGTTGATACTAATTTTAATGTTTGTACTAAGTTTTCATCTGTATCTAATTCATTTTTTAATTTATCAAATAGTATTAGATTTGCTGGATTGAATACTAATGATGAAACATCTTGATTATCTCCAGGATTTACGAGTGCTATATATGGTGTCACTTTTTCGTTTAAATTATAATCAGAAAAAGAATTTTATGGTGCTGAAGAAATTGAATCTAGTTTGAAAACAAATCGCAAAATTACAAATTTATTTCATTGTAATCCAGGTGCTTCATATCAAAAAGGAGCAATAGAAAAAAATCATGAATATATTAGACACATTCTTCCAAAAGGTTCATCATTCGATAATCTTACTCAAGAAGATTGTAATATAATCATGAGTCATATTAATTCAACACCTAGAAAATCTTTAAAAAATAAAACACTTTATCAAGCAATACACACAATATTTTCACAAAAAGAATCGTTTGATTTAGGGGTTAGAAAGATTAACCCTGACAAAGTTAATCTAACAAAAAAAGTCATTAAAAGATAGTAAAAAACTTAATTACTATCAACGGCACATAAACATAGTATAACTAGCACAATACGTGCATTTACTTTTGAAAGCATTAACTTATAATTAAGGTAATGTCTTTTTGCCGTGCTATTAAACTCTAAAAAATTTAATAACAATACAACCTTACTACAAAAATGAACTGAAATTAATCCTTAAAAGTTAAAAAAAGTCATAAATTGCAAAGAATTTTTGACTTTTTTTAGCTAACGTGCGTTTACTTTTTAATTCAACCTATATAATTTTCTAGTTCTGATAGTTTTATCTTTTTACCAAGATTATGAACATAGATTTCATTTGAATAATTAAATGCTAAATATAGTTTATTATTTATAATAATTCTATGTGGTTCGATATAAGTTAAATTAGTATGTTCTATCTTCCTAATACTACCATTTTCTATGATAGGTGTAGTATTACAAAAATCACATATAACATTTAATCTAGAAACTAATGATTCATCAATCTCAATTTCTTCTTTAACTATTTTTATCATAGGCACCAACCTTTCTATGATTTTTTCTTATAAAACGAAAAAATCAATCATTTCTGATTGATATCTATCTAAAAGTTCGAATAGTTCGAACAGATTCGTCAATGGTGGAATCGAGGGGACTCGAACCCCTGTCCAAAAATAACTTTCATTAAATATCTACAAGTTTAGTTAGTCAAATTAATTCACAGATAAAATAATGACTAACAGCTAAAATTACCTGCTATCCTCAACAATTCATCATACTACCGAGAAAAATAATATGATATAGTCTACTTTATAAGTTCTAGTTATTTCTCGTAGACAAAGAAATAGTAGAACCTGTACTTAGCAAGTCTCTAGACTTAAGCGTAAGCAACAGCGTTATTATAGTTGTTTCCAGCTATATTTAAATTTAGATTTTACGTATCCACACGACTTGCAATCTAATTTCCATTACTCCTGTCGAAGCCAAAATACGATCCCATTTACATCCTAATTATACTACACAAAACAAATTTAAGTCAAGCATCAAAAAAGACGTGAAGCAACGCTAACTTTCTTAAATAATTGTAGTTTTAATACAATTATTAGTAGATTTTTAATATAAGTTAACTATGTTTACCAATATTAATGTATATAACCAATTTTAAGAAATTAATATTTTAAACTCTTACTTTTTTCACTTTTTAAATACTCATTATAAAGTTTTATTCTCTCCTTTCTAGGTTTTAGTTTAGAAACAATTTTTTTAAAATATATCTTTTTATCATCTACATAATCTATTTCAAACTCTTTATCTACAATATACAGCAATATATTTTGATACATATTTTTTCCCGTAGCAGTTCTTTCAATAGACACATTATTTTTAGAAAACCACTCTGTAATATTATTATAAACAACATTCATTAGAATACCTTCACTTACCATCCCACAATAATTCATAACACGCCCCTTTTTGCCCATATATTTTTTATCGATATATGCATAATTTCTTAATCCTTCCATTTCACCACTACTCAGATTTTTTCTCAATTGTGCAGTTTGAAATCCTATCAATTCATTCTCTTTAAATAACAAATAATGCCTAGTTATTAGATTATTATTATGATTCTTAAGCGAGTTTCTAAAAAAATCTATTCTTTGTTCTATATCATTTTTAATATATTTCAAATCTTCACTATTTAAATATTTTTCACAATTATATATATATTCTTCCTTTTTAACTCTCCTTTCATTCGCTAAATCAAATTTTTGAATGATATACACATGTATCACAAATTTCCTTATTAATTCACATAATTGTTCAAATACTTTACTATCACATTTTAATATTTCTATCTTATACTCACACATACTACTACTCCCAATCCAATTTACATTATAACGCAAAAACATATTAATTGGTACACAAAAAGAAGATAGGGAGTAAAGCTATCTTCTTAATAGATTGTAAATTTAACACCGTTTTTAACATTTTCAATAGATATATCATAGTTTAAAAAGTGTAGAGTCTTTTTAACTATTGATAAACCTAAACCAAATACACCATTTACCCCCTTTTCATATGGAGTAAATATATTATTTAAAACTTGTTCATCAATAACATCACCATCATTGAATAAGACAATTTTATTATTTTTAACCGTTATCTTAACCTTTTTCTTTGCGTATCTCATAAAATTATTAAGAATATTGTCGATAATTGCCTCCCACATATCGGCACTTCCTCTAAAAATAGTATTCTTTTTATCAATATCAAGAACAAAATCAACATCAGGCCTAGACATTTCAAATTTATCAACTGCTGCGTGAATTGTAATGCTAACATCATACTGTACGTTTAAATTGTCTTGCCTTTCTTGAATATAATTTATTTTATTTAAATATAATAAGGAGTGAACTTTTATTTCTAATTTTTTTAACTGTTCTTTTATGACTTTCATGGTTTTATTTTTATCTTGAATACCATCTTCATAAGCCTCTATATAGGATTTCATAACAGTAATAGGAGTTTTAAAGTCATGAGAAATATTTTGATACATTTGATTTTTATATTCTTCTTGTTCTTTTAAATAAACACGCATATCCTCAACTGTCTTATCCAAAGTATATAATTCATCATGATACCTCTCATCAGGTAACTGATTTGCATAATTGTCATTATTAATATTATCAATTTTATCTTTTATCCTCTTAATTCTATTAACTAAGCCATTAGCCCACGCTATAATGAAGAAACTTATCAACACTAAAGCAATTCCCTCAATTTTAAAAATCGTAAGTAAAATTGAATTACGCATTGTATTAATATAAACATCATTCGTAATAGCAATTTTGATTCGGTTAGAATCTATTGATGCGACATAATAATAAGTATCTCTTTTATATTTAAACTTTCCCTCACTGGTAGTTAAGTCAATTTTCGAAAGAAGTTTATCTATATTTTTTATATCAATAATTCGTTCTAAATTATCCGAAATACTTATATTAGTACCACTTAAATCATTTATATATACATATGCTATCTCCGTATTAATATTATCATTAATATCATCTTCATTTTGAACAAAACTAAGAGGTTGTTTCAAGTAATTATAAACATTTGTTTCATAAATGGGAATTAAATTATTTGGTAAAATTATTCCCAGTGATATAACTATAATTCCTAATATAAATATACATATTATGAGTAGCTGTTCTGTTAAATTAACCCTTCTCATGTCAATCTATACCCATACCCATATATAGTATTTATATTAATATCAGGCATTTTTTTTCTAAGTCTTCTTACTAAATCATCAACTACTCTATCTGTTCCAAAATAATCATTTCCCCAAATAATATTAAGGATATCATCTCTTGAAAAAGACTTATTTTTATTTGTAATAAACATATACAACAAATCAAATTCTAAAGTAGTTAAATTAAGTTCTTTATCATCTACATATACCAGTCTCTTATCTAAATCAATAGTATACTTACCATAAACTAACTTTTGTAAATCCTTAGAATAAACCCTTTTTATTATATTATTAACCCTAAGCACTAATTCCTTAGGCGAATATGGCTTAGTTATATAATCATCACTACCAAGTTCTAGTCCAATAATCTTATCTAAATCCTGGTCTCTAGCACTAGTAAATATAACTGGAATTTCTTCATTAACTTCACGAATCTTCTTTATAATATCGTAGCCACTTATATTATCACCAAGCATTATATCAAGAATCCATAAATGAGCCTCAACAGAAGTATTCGCTATCGCATCTTCCCCATTTAAATAACTAATAACTTTATAACCAGCTTTTTCTAAATAAGCTCTAATTAAAGAATTTAAATCTTTCTCATCTTCAACTAAAACTATAGTATACATAACTCTTCACCACCACATTCAATATATCACCTTTTATTCTTTTTTCATTATTCCTCTATTCATCTATCACCTCTCTTCGTGATATAAGAATACTATTTAATAATAGAATAATTATAAAAAAAATATGGTAAAATATGTTATTTTTTATTTTTTCTGATTTTCTCTAATACTTTTATATAATTATTTAAATATCGCCACTCATTATCTAATCTATCAGAAAAAATATTCTTCTCCATAATGCCCCTTTTTTCATTATTAAAACCTATTAAATATTCAATCAAAATATCATACTCATCTCTTATTCTATATATATAAGCCAAAGCATCATCACCATAAGTAATAGAATAATTATGATTCAAAATATCTTTCCCCTTTAAAATATCTTCATCCAACCGAACAATATCAATATTCTTCCATCTCTCCATCACCAAATGTTGACTTTCTGCGGAAGGATTAATATAACTACAAACATTCTCCTTAACTAAATCATTACCCCTCTTAGTAGTACTCTCTACCTTATCAGCATTACAAAGCTGCATCAATAAATCATCTTGCATCATCTCCCGTGAAAGAATTTCCTCTTCCTCCATAGGAGTAATTTTTTTCTTATATGGCTTCTTTTTTTCTTTTAAACTCTTAATCTTCTCACTATTTTGACGTTCTAAATTATCAAGCTCTTCCATACTAAAAGAATACTCTAAATTTTGGGCATTATTATTCTTAGTGTCCATATTCAATTTTGTTTTAAATTTTTTAAGAATTTTATTAACTATATTGCCCTCCATTTAAATCACCACAGGTAATATTTTAGCACATAAACACTTATATTTCAATTACTAACTAAATCTATACAACATTTAAAATATTTGTTATAATAATATCGATAAAGGTAGGTAGATTATATGAATAAAAGAAGAAAAAATAATAATTCTAAAATCATCTCTCTAATTGTAGTTATTATATGTATTATTTTTGGATTATCAGAAGAACAAATAAACAAAACATTCGGACTTATAACCAATACAATACCCAACCAAGAAACGGCTACCCAAGATAACTCATCACAAACCAAGCAAACTACAAGTCAACAGGGAGAATTACAAGTATATTTCCTAGACGTAGGCCAAGCCGACTCTATCTTAATTAAAAGCAATAATGAATACATGCTAATAGATGGTGGCAACAATAACGATGGCCCCCTTCTTGTAAAATACTTTCAAAGCCTAGGCATCAAAGAATTTAAATATATAGTAGGAACTCATCCCCACGAAGACCACATAGGAGGACTTGATGATGTTATCAAAAATTTCACTATCGATAACATCTACATTCCCGACGCTATGACAACCACCAAAACATTTGAAGATTTATTAGATTCAATCGATGAAAAAAACTTAACTTACAAAGTTCCTAAAATAAATAGCACCTTCCCCCTAGGTAATGCCAATCTAAAAGTTATCTATACTGGCACTGATACAAGCGATTTAAATAATACATCAATCGTTCTAAAACTAACATACCAAGATATATCAATCCTGCTAACCGGAGATGCCACTAGCGAAACAGAGAAAAAAATATTAAACAAAGACATAAATTCAACTGTCTTAAAAGTAGGACACCACGGTTCAAAATATTCATCAACTGAAAGTTTCTTAAAGAAAGTTAATCCCAAATATGCTATCATCTCAGTTGGAAAAAACAATATTTATAACCACCCTGCTACCACAACTATAAACAAACTAGAAAAATTAAACACAAAAATATATAGAACTGACCAAGATGGAACGATTTTATTAGAAACAAATGGCCACAATATTGATATTGAAAAATTAAAAACTAACACTAACGGAGGATAAAATGAAATACGCTATAGATAGAATAGAAGATAATATTGCTACCTTAGAAAATATAGACAACAACGAAATAATAAATATAGACATTAACAATCTTCCTAAAAACATTAAAGAAGGAACTATCTTAAAATATGAAAATAATACTTACACCATAGATGAAAAGGAAGAACTAGAAAGAAGAAAAAGAATTCAAGCAAAATTTGCTAAACTAAAAAAAGCATCCTAATTAGAAGGTGCTTTTTTCTATATAATTTATTTAAAAGAAATTCTTAATATTTCAAAGTTTTAGCTTTTCTATCTTTACGCTTAGATGAATCATTCATCTTACTTTCTAATTGATTTAATTCGCTAAGAGTTATTTTTCCATTATTCTTTATAACACTTTTTACAATAGAACTATTCATAGACTCCTCTCCCAAGAAATAAGAAGATAATGCCTTAGAATTAAGAAAATGTGTATACTCTAATCCCTTACGATTTTCTCTATAAGAAACAACTCTATCATTAACTGTTTTAAAAAGGCCTCGATACTCTTTATAAATACCATCACCAATAGGATACATAATAAACGAATCATTACAATCATTTTTAAATTCATGACCAGATACAACAACTAAATCTCTAAAATTAATACTTAATCTATTTATGCAATCTTTTTCTTTTAACAATATCTGTAAAATATATCACCTTTTCACCACTAGAAGGCATAGATTGTTTATTAACAACCCCTCTACTATGATAATGATCTTCTAAAAAAATTGCCCTAGCTAAATCTAATAATTCCTTCAAACATTTATAATCATTAATATTTACTACATCAGTTGGCAAATTCATTACTTCATATTCACAATCCACTTGCAAATATTTATCAATATTAGGAATAATTTTTTTCAAATAACTACACCAATCACTATAATTATAATTTGTATCATAGCTTTGAATTTGTTTTCTAGCAAGTTCCCTAAACCATTTTTGTTTTTCACCTAACATTTTCATCTCATAAATATCCCAATTTTTAATTATTGTTTTAAATATTTTTCTTGCATTATCCAATAAATAAATATGTCCCTCTACATAATCACCAAGTGCATCATCCCAACATCTTACATAATCTATTAAAAATTTACTCTCTCCCCAATTTTTAAACATTTCTAAACTTTTAAAATTTTGATGAATAAAATTTTCTAATTCTCCTCCATTGCCACCAAAAATATCTTCTAAATACAATTTAGCAAAACTATCACATTCATACTTATCTTCAAAGGCAATATCATGACTAGCTGTTCCAAATCCTAAACCTAACATTTCCAAAAGTTCTCTATCATCAACGGAAGATATTGCTAAATCAATCATACTCTTCTGATTAGTTATATAACATGAAGCCATTACTCTATAACGACTAATATCATAACTAACTTTTTTAGACTTCAAACAGTCTACTTTCTCTAAAACAGAAGCCATATACACAATAAAATTCATATATTCATAATCATTTTCATCCAAACTTTTTAAGTAATTATTAGCAACCATTATAACAAATTCCCAATCCCCTTTAAATTTATCAATCAAAAAATGAACAAACTCTCGATTTTTCTTAACATTATCTGAACAAAGATTATACATATTCTTATCTTTTGATATATTAATAACATCCCTCATAAATTTATAATCATTCTCCAGTTTTAAAACATCTAAAACTTCATCACCATTTATATAATTCCATATTAAATTAATATTATAACTCCTACTTCTCATAAATTAATCTACCTACCTATAACTCTACTTAATACCAATAACCGCAATATTCCTTCCACTATTATCTCCATCACTTCTATATGAATGAAATTTATCACTATTACATTTAGTACAAATATCAGTTACATATATATTATCCGCCAAAATTCCCCTTTTTACCAACAATTTTTTATTTAATGAAACTGTGTCTATATAATAACTTCCATCAACAATACTAACAAACTCATCAATATCGCTAAATTTACTTCTAAACTGTTCTAAAACATCACTACCTACTTCAAAACAACATTTTAAAATACTAGGATTAATAAATATTAGTATATCACTAACCGAAGAATTATAATGTGCACTCATTTTATCAATAGCCTTAATAACAATCTCTTCCAAAGTTCCTCTCCAACCAGAATGAACATTTCCAATTACTCCTCGAACAGGATCATATAACAAAATTGCTTGACAATCTGCAACTCTAGTTACCAACATTACTCCATGAAGATTAGTAATCAATCCATCGCAATTCTCAAATTTATCTGTAATATTTTCTCGAGTAACAACTTTAACAACATCCGAATGACACTGACAAGGACTTTTACGTACAAATCTAGTAGAAAAAATATCATATATCTGACTATACTCTTTCCGTATTTTTTCATCTCCCACAAACTCCTTATTAAAATTAAAAGGCTTTTTTGTAAACAAATGACAAATATTCTCATACTCCATAAGCCTCTTAAATTGAATATAATTATCATACTCTACAATATTCACAACAAACAATCACCTCTCAATTATCATTCTATCACAACACTTCAAAAAAATCTAACCAAATATACTTAAAATAAAGAAAAAATATAATACTCTTCCGTTATTATATTTCTACTATCTCTACTAAAACGTATATCCCCCATCAACACCTATATTTTGCGAAGTAATATATCTTGCCTCATCAGAACATAAAAATGCTACCATATTTGCAATATCAATAGGATCCTGTGGCTTTCCATTAGGAGTTCCTTTATTCCATTCAGCCCAAACCTTCTCACGTTCTTCCTTATCATCACCAGCAATCTGATCTAATATTTCTTCCCACATACTTGTCCTAATAATACCAGGACAAATACAATTAACTGTTACATTATCTAAAGCAGCCTCTCTTCCCAAAGAAGCAGTAGCTGCTAAAATAGCAGCCTTAGTAGCACTATAAACACTAAATCCACCTAAGCAAGCCTTAGCAGCTATTGAAGACATATTAACAATCTTACCATATTTTTGCTCCCTCATTATCATTAAAGCTTCTCTACAAGAATATAATGTTCCTTTTATATTAACATCACAAGACAAATCTATATCATGAATACTCTGTTTAGTAATTTCTTCCGTTAAACAAACACCAGCACTATTAACAACAAAATCAACTCTGCCCCATTCATCTACTATTTTCTTATACATAGCATGAACGCTATCATAATTAGTTACATCAAGACAATAAGAAATAGCCTCTACTCCATACTCACGAATCTCACGACAAACACTCTCACATCTATCACTAACTAAATCAGCAACCAATACTGAAGCTCCATTTTTAGCAAATAATAAAGCACACTCTCTACCTAATCCACTTCCACCACCTGTAACCAAAACCTTCTTCCCTCTAAAATTAAATTCCATATTATCAACTTCTTTCTATCTTAATCATTTAATTAACTTAAATCCAACACTATTTTCTTTCTATTATCAAAAGAAAATTCTACATATTCAACCCCACATCTATCAAACATTAACTTACTAGCCTTAACATCATCTGTATCCTTATATTTATCACATAAATAAATAACTTTCTTAATACCTGATTGAATAATCAACTTAGCACATTCATTACAAGGAAACAAATCAACATATATCTTCGCTCCCTCTAAATCTTTTTTATTACCCCTAAAATTTAAAATAGCATTCATCTCTCCATGACAAACAAAAGCATACTTAGTACTTAATCTATCACCTTCTCTATCCCATGGAAAATATTTATCTGAAAAACCATTAGGTGCTCCATTATAACCAATTGATAAAATTCTATTATCACGACTAACAATACAAGCTCCAACCTGCGTATTAGGATCCTTACTTCTAAGAGCTGATAACTTAGCAACTCCCATAAAATACTCATCCCAATTTAAATAATCTTTTCTTTGCTTATTAAATTCTTTCATAACTTACCTCCACTTTAGTCTAAATATCTAAATCTATAATTGTCACATCTTGAGAATTACTATTAGAAGTATCAAGTATATACTTATTTCCCCATGAAGAAACAACTAAATCACCATTTTCTGTAACATCTGTAACAGACATTGCGTGGCTACCACCATTTTCTGAACAAATTTTACCTCTACCACCAGTTTTTTCATCATAATCATATAAATCATAACCATCTCCTCCCCAAATAATCTGTTTTCCCTCTTTTAATGCAGATTTATAATCATTACTAGACATACTACCATAATTAACACTAGTTCCTTGAAAATTCGACATCGATTTTATATCAGATTTAACATGATATTTATCCTCTAAAAAACTTGATAAATACTTATAATCCCAAACACAAACTCCATCCGCACCACTTGATGCTTTTATAACATATTTACCATTTTTAAATTTAATATTCCCAACAACTTCTTTAATATCACTTAACCCTTCTTTTTTACAACAATAAAGAAAAAAATCTAAAATTAGCGGTTCATAATTAAATTCTTTATCATCATTTTTATACATATTAAAACCAAATGTTTTTTTAAAATCCACTTCTCTACCTTGATATTCTTTAAAAATACTATTTACAACTGCTGTATAACCACATCCTACAGTACCAAGCCTTAATAAACATCTAATATACTTCTTTTTATCATCATTCGGAAAATATTCCGCTAAAACCTTCAAAATATCATCACTTTTCAATAACTTTTTATAATTATAAAAAAAGCTCATCTGTGAACCACCATATTGACTAAATCTATCATCTTTTTTGTTTATATTTGTATCACTAAATATATCTCTTCCATCATTCGTCTTATTATTTTTAAAATCATCTATTCCACTAACCTTTGATAAAGAACTAAAATACCAATAACCACCTTTACTAACATATACATAGCTAACTCCAGTATTTAAAGTTATAATTGCTTTGTTATCTGTAATATAAAAAACTTTTTCAACTTTTTCATCACTAGCAATTTCTCCAGATCCCCCTAAATAATCCTGCCACCATTTTTTTTCTTCTTCATCTATTTCCTTTTCCGCTTGCTTCATTTTAGTATAATCGTCAAGTATTTCATTTAAAACTAGTTTATCTTCTTTAGTTTCTTCAACTATACCACTAACATCAAAAAATTCAGTATCATTAGAAATTGATGTATTTTGCAAGTTAGGTCCTATTTTATCTTTAAAATTATATTTATCTAAAGAAAGCTTACTATAATTAACTCTATCCATTAATAGTCACCTCTACTCATCAACAAAAAGTCTTATTAAAACTTTTGTATTAATCCCCAATTTAAAACTTACTTCACTCTCTATTTTTTTAGAAATCTCTCCAATAAATTGCTCTCGCTTATCAATATTTAACAGATATTCCTCATCACTAATCGAACTATCATTATCATCATAAGCAATAACAATTACCAAATAATCACTTGGAACGATATTACTTGGAATCACACTTCCATAACAACTTTTTGCTTCAGAAAAATATTCTCCCCTACGATAATTATCTATTACAACATCATGAAAAGTACTACTAACTATATATATAAGTTCCTCATCTATATCATAATTTTCTTTATTAACTCTTGAAATTAATCTCTTTAAGCAATCAAAAGATAACTTTTCTACATATAAAAAATTTCTAACATAAATATATTTAAGATTTAAATAAGACGTTTCGTGAAAAATATTTCTCTCTTTTTTATCTATAGCAACAAAATTCAAATTACTATTTTCAATAGCATCATCATATTTAACTAAATTTATTTTACTATTTATATAATAATCTAATCCTTTTCGATATAAAGCTTGAACTTTTCTATAATTATCACAATTACCATCTACAATTAACCCTCGTTTAACCGCAAAATTCATATTAATATTTTTATCTAAAATATCATCATTATCCAACATTCTCAAATCCATTGCATATCACCTAACTTATCTGTTATCAATATTAGAAAGCAAACTACTTAAATCTTTATCACAAGTAACTTCTTCATTTTTTAACCAATTAAATTTATCTTCTTCTATAATTTTACCATCAATTAAAGCACTAATCTTTAATTTTTCATTAAAATTATCATGAAAAGTTATTATCTTTTTAATTTTATTCTGAAATTCTTTTATTTCACTATATACATTATCATTCATAACTAATTATCTTCTCCTAAACTAGCCATAGATTTAACCATTTCTTTTTCCATTTTTCTTACATCAGCAACTTCTTTCAATAATAATTTAGTCTCTATTACATGATTATTCTTAATTTTTACTAAATTGTTAATCAACTTTTCTTCTAATAATTTAATTTTACCAATACTATCACTTTTATAGCACTTATTAACATCATCATAGCTATCTCTTAAATCATCTAAAATAGTACTTTCCTCTACAACCAAATTTTTAATTACATTATAAGTCTTCTCTATTTTATCAGCATCCACACATCGTCTATCATGTTTAATCATTGTCGTTCCCTTATAATAATCTCCTTCATCAGTAAGTTTTATTACTCCAATATCAACCTTACCAATCTTATTTTCAACATTTAATAAGATATTATCAATCTCACTACTAACATTATCAAATTTCTGCAATATTTCACTCAAATTTTTAGAAATATTATTTAATCTTAATAAATTATTATAAATACTATCATAAACTTTACTACTATTATCCCTTATCATTATATCATTAGCTTTTTCTACTAAATTATTAATTTTATCTAAATATAAATTATAATAACGCTTAATCTCATCTCTTTTATTTAAATCAAGCAATATATTTTTACCCACTTTTTTACATTCAATAACCAAATATTTATAAATATTTTTAATATCTTTAAAATAATCTAAATAAAGTCCTACTAAACGTTTCTCATTCCTAATATTTTCTAAAAAATAAACCCCTTTAGTTGTAGTCCACCAATTATTAAGTTTATTAAATTCATTATAATAATTCAAATAATTTTCTTGATATTTCTCTTCTATTTTAGATAAAATATTCAACTTCTCTTCTAGTAAATTAATATCTATCTCCATAAATTCTCTCCTTACTAAAAAAATGAACAACTAATTACCTTGAAAACAATACCTATTTAAATAAGATATATAATTTCAAAAAATTAAATATGTTCATTTTTAATAACATAAACTAGATACCTTTAGCGTTAGACTTATTAGTGGATTCAAGTTCTGCTTGTACAGTATCTTCTTTACTAAATACAGTATGAATTTCTGTTTTTATTTGCTCCATTACCTTTGATAATTCACTAGAAGAACTAGTAAAACCAGATACCAAAGCACTTTTTTGAGCTGGACTAAATGCATCAGATGAACTAACAGTACTAGTAAAGTTTTTAAATAAATTAACATAAGTATTAGTTATAGCATCAAATAGTCCATCTAATTCCGAAACTTTTGATCCCTCCATAACACCAGCATGACCATTTGGAAATTTTTCATTGATTTTTGATTGAATATTTCCAACTTGTGGTTCTTCAAATGAAACTGTATTCCAACTAAAATTAGTTTTTTCAACAGAGTTAAAATTTTGAACATTAATTCTAATACCACCATTAATACCAGAATTTCCAGATGAAAACCATCTTGTATTAATTTTTGAATCTGTATTAGTTAAACAACTTTTAATAGTTCCTCCTAATTCTTTTGATTTTGGTGAACACCAAATAGTATTAACTTTTGCCGTATAACTATTAATAGCTGAATTAGCATCTGTTACAAAAGTATTAATATTACTCTTTAATTTAGCTGACAAACTACTTAATTCTGATTCATTTATTGTCATTACTCTACACCCTCTTTCTAAATATTTTTCTATAAGATAGAAGAGAACTCTCTATCTATAATAATTATACAATTTCTAACCTCATTGTCAATAAAATTGACATACATTTTACAAATATAATCACTTAGAAATCAATATAAGTTCACTACCATTCCTAATATCTGTATCTATAACAACACAATTATTATCATAAATTCTACTATTATCTTTATTTATTAATACATAGTCCCCATTAATATCTAAGGGAATATTAGTAAGATCAGAAACTGATTTAATCAACAATTTTTTTACCTTCCATAAAATTTCATTAACGGGAATAAAAACATCAAAACAACTATCTAATTCTAAAACGATAAGCTTTATCAAAACTTTATTCTCCATCTCTCTTACGTCCTTTCTGATTAAAATCAATTAACTTACATAAAATCCCCATATTTTCTTGAATATACCATCCCATATTATTTTTAATATCTTGCATCATCTCTCTAGTAACTGATGATAATGGGAATAGATTTTGTTCAGAAACTCCTCTACCTATCCACAAGCCATCACTAACACTAAAGAATGAAGTAAACCAACTCTCATAAACATAATTTTTAATTTTACTACTATCATCAACAACTATAACCCCAATATGTTCATAACTTTTAAGCTTATTAAATAACTCTTCAACCTTCGAATTATCATCAACCTTTAAAATAAACTTACTAAGTCCATATATCAAAATAATCCCCTCTAAACTACTTTTTTGTTGTACTAATTTATCAATATATTCAATTATTTTATCAATAACAGCCGAAAAATTATCATTATAATAATTAGGATATTCTTCCAAATTAAGCATAAGTTCCTTTGTAGAATCCATAACCATTAAATTAATATTTCTAATTTTTCTAAATACCATCAATAAGCTTTTAATAAATAAAGAAGTATTCGCTATTTTATTAGCTGCAATAATATTACCACCAGAAGATAAATAATCATAAGTAATAATCTCCAATTCCTTTTTACTGATACCAATTGGTACACGAGTTAAAGTGCTAATCTCCCCTTCTACACAACTATAATCAACAACTTCTGGTAATGTTGGAATTCTCCTAGCCTTAACTGGATTCTCTTTCAAATGTTTATTAATAAAGTCTATTAAATAATCACTTGCATCATCATCATTCCTAACAATACTAGCTGTTTGAAACTCATGAACATCTCCATTAAAAAGCAAACCTCTTCCAACAATATCATCATTTAAAACTAATTTTGTCCTAACACCAAATACTTGTTGATAATCCGTAGGATCCTTAAGTTTAAATGTATAAATATTAGTTAAGTTAGTTGCAATTCTATTAGGAATAGAATTAATTGCATTAGCTGTAAAAATAAATACAACTCCATATCTATTAGAATCTCTAACTAAATCAGGAAATTCATCATAACAACTAGGATAAGCCTCATATAAAGAATCATAATTATTAACAATAACAACCATTAATGGCAATTTCTTACCACTATTTCTTAAATAATTTTGATATTCTCCTCCATAATTTACAAATAGCTTCTTTCTAGCTGCTACCTCTTCTCTTATCATTTTCAAAAGATTATTATATTTTTCATCTTCATAAGCAAAAACCATTCCTCCAACTTCAGGTAATGCTTCATATCTTCTTAATGCCTCAGATCCATAATCAATAATATAAAAATTAACATCTTCTGCATCATACCTAGTGACAGTAGAATAAATCATAGTACCTAACAACATTTCACTTTCACTACCATCAACACCATAAATAACAGTATTACCATCTGTTAAATAATTATATTTAACAATTCCCTGCTTTTGTTGCTCAGGAGCATCATAAATACCAAGAATAGCTTCCATTCCTTCAGAAGAATTATCACCATATTTATTAATAACCTCTTCTACTGTAATAATACTAGGAATATCTTCTAACCATAAACGTCTAGCCCTTTTATCAACTTTATCAGCACACTCTATAATAGATGCCAAAATATTTGCTAATTGTTCACCATGAGAATCCATCCTTCTACCACTAGAAGCTTGAATACTCTTAATAAAATTACCACAATCATCAATAAAATTAATACTCTTATCTACTTGTTTAACAATTTTTTCTGAAGGATAATACTTAGCACCACAAAAAGCCGACTGACCTAGAGCAAAATATTCATCATAACCGACTTGTAAATAATATCTACCAGCTTGCTTTATACTAGCCGCTTCTGGTCTTTTCAACATTTCCTTACTATCCGCCTCATCTGATACCTTCAAACACACTCTAAATCTTGTATTAGACCAAATTTGATCATTAACAACACCACTAGGCTTTTGAGTAGCAAGAATTAAATGTACTCCCAAACTTCTACCAATACGAGCAACACTAATTAAATTATCCATAAAATCAGGTTGTTGACTCTTAAGTTCTGCAAACTCATCACAAATTATAAACAAATGTGGAATTGCCTCTTCTAATCTACCTTCATTATAAAATTTCTGATATTTATAAATATCCATTGTACTCTCACCAAGTAAATCTCTAGCTTCATTAAACATCATTTGTCTTCTTTTAACCTCACTATCAATACTAACCAAAGTTCTAGCCATCGAAGCTTTATCTAAGTTAGTAATAGTTCCCGCTAAATGAGGTAGAAAAACACCCATTGCTTTATTCTCAAAGGCAAGTGCTAAACCACCACCTTTATAATCTATTAAAATAAAAGCTACATCATCTGGACTATAATTTATACACATTGACAAAATATAAGTAATAATAAACTCACTCTTACCACTACCTGTAGTACCAGCAATAAGTCCATGCGGTCCATGATATTTCTCATGTAAATCCAAATACATCAAATCGCCAGCTTCATCTACCCCAATTTCTGTTCTCAAACTAGTAGTAGCATCATTAATATTCCAACGATTAAGAATATTTAACTGTTCTACCTTACCAACTTTCTCCATTTCCAAAAATGAAATAGCATCTGGTAAATTCCTTAAACCATCTTCAAACTCAATAGGAATAGACGAAATCATTTTACCTACTTTACTCATATCAATTTGATAATTAACTTCATCTCGAAAAACAATTTGTTCCTGCTTTTCATAAGAATTCTTAAGCACACCTGAAGAACCAACACCAAGAGAAATAAAATTATTACATTTACTAGGAAGCTTACTCAATCTCTCTTCAAGAATAACAATACTAAAACCTAAATTATCATCTTCCTCTGTCAGAGTCTTAATAAAATCAAACCTCTTAACCATTTCATAATCATCAACAATAATAAAATAATGTGGCTTTATCGGTACCTTTTCATTACTAGCATTATTAACAGCCAACCTATTATTTAACTCAAATTCTAAATATTCTGCAACATTCTTAGCACTATCAGAGTTTGTAGAGAAAAATCTAAAACTCTTATCATTATTAAAATTATGATTCAAATAACGAATATAGTTAAAATTATCAATATTATTTTCATTAGTAAACACAACTAACTTCAAATCTTCATAACTATAAAAGGTTAATAACTGCAATATAACATTATTCATAAAAGCTACACTCTTAGCCTTATTACCCCCCATAATTGCTGTTACTTTATTATCATAAAACGAATAGCTAACAGGAACATTTTCTATATATTTAAATTCTTCTGCTAAAGCATCAGCTTGTTTTCTAAGTTCATCTTCTTCAATAGTAAACCCTTCTTCAGGATATTCTATCTTAGCATCCAACAATTCATTCCCCATACCAATTCTAACCGTTAAAAAATCATTTTGGTCTATTCTTTTATCCCAAAAATTCATATTCTTAGTTCTAATTATTTTTAAACATTCATCAACTGTAATTAAATTTTCAATTAAAATATCTCTCTGCAAATTACGCACAACAACAAGTTCTTCTTTTTTCTCATCAAGATATTTACCATACTTCAAAACTAATTCTGCTCTTCTTTTCTTCTTTAATTTCTTATTATAAATATTAGTTACAACAGGCCATAAAATCATCGAAAGAAGCATCGCACTAGCCGTTACTAATTGTGGCCATGAATCAGCCATCGAAGTCTGATGTTGAGATAATTTATTTCCCAAATCAATTAAAGTAACCAAAGACATTATTCCCATCGTAAGCATAGGACCTATCGTCAAAATAAAAGGCAAATCTTCCAAAGAATCTTTATGTGGTGGAGGACTTAGCTTAATAGTAGCCGTCTCAATAATCCTTCTAATTCTAGGCGCCTTTGAAAAATAATCCGTATCAAGATACAAATCTCTATCCTTAACTACAAAATCTCTAATTTCTTCCCCATCTGGCAAATCATATGAAACAATTCCTGCCCTCTCAGCAAATACTTTAACATTACCCCCCGGATTATTTTGAAACAACAAATTATCTAAAAACATTAATTTATAACCATAAATACATATACTATCCCCATTTTTTATAAAGTATTTATTATCAATCAAAATTTTATCATTAACATAAACTCCCAAATTATTCTTCTCCAAAACCAAACGATTATCAACATTATAAATTTTTACCAAAAGATTATCAAGATAAGGACAATTATAATAAACATTAGCATCTCTACCATTACCAATAACCATTTTAATATTTTTATCATACTTATAAGTATCTATCTTATTAGAAGTAATACTACTAACATAAATCAAATAATTATTCTTCAAACGATTAATTACATAAAAAGAATTATCCCTCAAAATTGTAGAATCAACACTCTGCCCACGCTCAACAACTCTAACCTCATCAACAGAATAAATTACCCACTCACCATTTCTAGCCTCAACATTTATTAATTTAGATTCTTCTTCTAAATCAGCATCAAAACTAAAACTACCTTCTATATCTGTTGGAAGAGAAAAAGTTAATATCTTATCTGTCAAAAACAAAAATATCCTCATCGTATCACCCTTATCTTCTTATTTAAGAAAATTATATCACATTTTTAGAAAATAGCCTAGCAAGAGCCAAAAAAAAGCACTTAAAATCAAGTACTTCTTAATCATCAACAATTTCTAATATTCGTTTATTTATCTCTTGCAAATAAAACCTTCTCATATCATCAAGTATTCTATTACAAACTAAAATATCAACTTGCCTTTGTTCTATATTAAAAGTATCAAACTTATAAAAATTAACACTATCAGTATAATTAATAACATTCTTTAAAGAATTATTATATTCAACTAAATTTTTCTCATTCAAAAAATTTCTTCTTTCCAAAGATAAATTAGCCAAATAATCCCTCTTAAGAGCTGTAATACTATCAACATAAGTAATAATAACAATATTAATCTTATCCTCTATCTCTTTTAAATACTCACTCTTATACTCATCATATTCTTGCACGCTAACACCATTACTAACATACAATCTATCTACCCATACTAATCTATCATATAAAGACCTATCTACTATTATAATATCACTATCTCTACCAAGTGCAGTTGATAACTCTTTCAAAACGTGCTTAGCAATATACCGATTAACATCCATTCTAGACCTATGACAAATTTTAGGATAAATATTCTTCTTATAATCAGAAGTCGTCGTAAACTCTGAAAGAACATCAACAGAAAAATTACCCTTACCAAAAAAATCTTTCAAATTATTTATAAGGGTAGTCTTACCAGTTCTTGGAGTACCCGTAAATTCAATAACATATGGCTTTATCTCAAAAACATCTCTTAATTTTTTTACTTCCTGCTTCTTATAATGTAATTTCAAAACTTCTTTATATTCATCTTCTTTTCCCTCAAATATAACATTTTTTACATAATCATCTTCTTTTTCATAAAAGACATCTTCCAATAATTCATATAATCTCCTAAACATAGGACTATCCTTATCCTCACCAATTATAAGACTATTATAAACACCTTCGTAATACCACTTTTGACTATCTCTTCCTCTTTTAAAAGCACTAAAATCAAAATCATCAGTTATTTTCTTTACAATATTTAAATCTTCTAAATTACTTATCTTATCTGCTGCTACAACAGCTTTATGCCTCATATCTAAACTCTTAACTCTATCAATAGTCTCTGTTTTACGTTCTTCCCAACTAAGACTCTTATCTCTCTCACTAGCCTCTAACACTAACGAAGCTACATCATCACCAAATAATTTTTTAATATCTTCATAACAATATTTAGTATCTTCTATAACATCATGCAAATAACCAGCAACAATAACATTATCATCAAAACCATACGATTTAAGAATATGTCCAACATTTATAGGATGTATAATCATAGGTTTATCAGGATCTGACTTTCTAACCTGCCCCATATGAGCCTTTACCGCAAATTTCAAGGCCTTTTCACATATATCCATCTTAATACCTCCTAAAACTAAAAATTATACTTAATAAAAATCAAAACTCATTAACTGAATCTTACATATCATCTAGTCAACATCCTAATTTTAACATAAATTCTTAAAGTTAGTTTATTTTTTCATATTTTTGTATAAATTTACTGTCATTAACTACCCATAACAAATATTATTTTTTAAACTATTTTAAACTTTTATAAATTTCATCATTTATATTTAATCACTATAAACAAAAATGGAGCCTCTCGGCTCCTTCAGGGGGTTTTGGTTGAATACACTCCTACATTTTATTTCGTAGAGAGTGGACATAATTTCTTATGCCATATACATAATAATATATTTATAGAAAAAAAGCAATACATTTTTGTAAACTTTACACTTTTTTCTCAAAAATGTAAACCAAGCATTCTAAATTAATCCAAATTATCTAAAGAATCACAATAAGAAAGCAATTTTTTACCTTCATCACTATCTAAAGACTTAGAAAAATATTCTAAAACATCTTCTCTAACACGAAGAAGCAAATTGAAATCTTTTCTAATATTTGCAAGCCTTAACATAGCATCACCACTCTGTCTTATTCCGAACAAATCCCCCTCACCACGATGCATAAAATCATATTCACTTATCTCAAAGCCATCATTACAACGCTCAAGCATTTTCAACCTATCACTAGCCTCGTGTGCCAATAAAACACAATAACTTTGAATATCACTTCTACCAACTCTTCCCCTCAACTGATGTAAAGTTGACAAGCCAAATAAATTAGCATTAAATACCACAATCATAGATGCATTAGGCACATTAACTCCAACTTCAATAACAGTAGTAGAAATAAGAATATTTATTTTTCCCGTCTCAAATCGCTTCATAATCTTATTTTTTTCTAAAACATCAAGTTTACCATGAACAGCTCCAATTTTGCAAATTTTTCCAAACGCTAATTCCATTTTTTCTTTAAGTTTCATAACATTATCAATAGAAGTATCATCATCGCTAACAATCGCAGGAGCAATAACATATATTTGATGCCCCAACTTAATTTCCTTAAGCATCATTTTGAGAACATCCATAACCTCATTATCTCGCTTAAAATAAGTAATAACATCTAATCTACCAGCAGGCTTAGTCTTAATACTAGAAATATCCATATCTCTATAAATAGACAAAGCATAAGTCCTAGGAATAGGCGTAGCACTCATCGACAAAACATCAGGCATCTCTCCCTTATTTTTCAAAGCATTTCTCTGATTAACACCAAATCTATGTTGCTCATCTGTAATAATCAAACCCAAATTACAATACTTAAGCTTCTCTTGAATAAGTGACTGTGTTCCAATTATTAAATCAACATGACCATCCTCTATCTCTTTATATATTTCCTTCTTCATCTTACCATTAACAGAAGAAGTAAGTAAACAAACTTTCATATCAGTATTTTTAAACAGTCCCAAAGCCTCTTCATAATGCTGATTAGCAAGTATCTCAGTTGGCACCATCAAAGCCGTTTGAAAGCCAGCTAAATAATTAATATAGGCTGCTATCATAGCAACAATAGTCTTACCACTACCAACATCTCCCTGTACTAATCGATTCATTCTACGATTACTCCTCATATCTTCTTTAACTTCACTAATACAACGCAACTGATCAACCGTAAGCTTAAATGGCAAAGAAATTATCAACTTCTCAACTTCATTATCTGAAAACTTCTTCTTCAAAGCTCGTCCATTATCATTAATATTCATTTTCAAATAATTAATCTTAAATAAATACATAAACAATTCCTCATACTTAAGCCTTTGCAACGCACGTTTATAAGAAATAACATCACAAGGATTATGAATTTGCTTAAGGGCCCATAACTTATCTCTAAAATTATATCTAGAAATTAAATTAGCAGGAATATAATCAACAGCCTCATATAAAGAATCAAGAGCACTAACAATAAATTTACCAATAGAATTACGAGAAAGCCCATTAGTAGACTGATAAATAGGCTCAATCTGAACCTTATCAGGCAATTTCCTCATTCTAACCTCACTAGCAACAACCGTATTCTTTAACTTATCATACTTACCAATAATAGTAACCTCAGTCCCACCTCTAACCTCATTACATAAATAAATTTGATTATAAGCACTAATATTATAAATATTTCTTTCATTAGAAATCCTAAAAATAACTTTCTTCAATTTTAAAGATAAATTAATAACCGTAGGTTGTCCTAAAGCAACGCCATCAATAATAACTCTATCTCCATTTTTAATATTACTCATATCACTTCTCTTGATAACATTATATTTCTTAGGATAATACGAAACCAAATCATCAATACAAAAAATTCCCAATTTATTAAGAAGCTTACTTGTCTTTGGACCAATCCCCTCCAAATCTTCTAAATTATTGCTCATAAAATACCTCCATATTTTTCTTAATTATAGCATATATCTTATACTTTTCAAAAAAATTAACAAATAGTAAGTTACCTTTTTTCAAATATTACTACTTCCACACCAACTAGCCCATTTAAATAAAATATCACTACTATAACTATCCAAATTATTTTATGGCAAATATTTTTTATAATCTAAAAAAGAATTATTTTTAGAAAAAACTAAGTAAATTTTATCATCGCAACTCTCTCCAACATAAGCACCTTGACTGATATTATCATATAATTTCAAAGAAGAATTACAAATATTCCCATACCAAGTAGCAACCCCATCATTATCCTCAATCATTACAACTGAACCATACTTATCTTTCTCCCCCAAATAAACAACAATTCCCTCACTTATACTAGGAACCAAATATTTATTTTCAACAAAAAGTACTACCCCATCCTCATATGAAGAAGCCTTACTATATTTTATTTTTTCATTAAAAACACTATTAGAAAAATCATCTCGCCAATAAAATACTCCCCCCAAATATTTATTATAAATTTTTTTATATAAAGAAAAATTAATCTTATCCTCATATAAATAGTAATGAATTTTAGTACGATATTTATAATTACTTTTACCGACAATCGCTAAACCTAAAAAAATTGCAATACACAAAAGAGATTTAATAATAACCACATATACCTTAAAACTACCCTTCTTCATAAACACACCTCGCTATTAAAATAATATTTTCCTACTTACCTTTTATACCATTTTATGTTATAATTCTCTCAGGTGATATCATGAAAAGATTTACGATGAAAGATGAAGAATTTATATGCGAAAACTGTCATAAAAAAGTTGAAAAATTAAATTACACAGCTCGCGACCACTGTCCATATTGTCTTTACTCAAAACATGTAGACATCTATCCAGGTGATAGAAACAATAACTGCCAAGGATTATTAACTCCAATAGATATTGAAAAATATAAAAACACCTATAAAATTATTTATAAGTGTCAAAAATGCCAAAAGTTACATAAAAATATCATTGCTAGAGATGATGACTTTGATAAAATCATAAATCTAAGCAGTAAATTGCATCCCTAAATTTCTAAAAAAATCATATATATATGGCATAACCATCAAAAATAAAACCAATATAAAAATTATTACTATTCCCGTTTTAAACTCTTTAGAATGAATTAAATTAGAGATAGGATTATCACCCTTTCTCTTTTTTTCTTTCATTACTGGTGCATAAGAATAATTATTATTACTTCTAGTATGCGAATTATCATCTTCCGAAAAATCAGCAGCAGTCAAATTACTATTACTAGAAAAATCACTATCTTCATTAATATCATTATTCAAAAATCCGGCATCTCTACTATCATCACTCGCATAATTACTGTATCCTAAATCCTTCATATTAACCCCCGTAGCACTATTAAGATTAATTTGAGGATTTTCAATAGCTGTATTTAAATTTGAACTAGCACGATATGGTGTAGTTTCCCTAGAATTGTTACCTAAACTATTATCATATGAATTATTATTATCTAAATTATTCTCATTCATATTAATTCCTCTCTATCTAATTTGATTGTTATTCATTATTTGCAAACATACTAGAAATATCAAAAGGTTTTGCCCCATCTGTAGTAACTACACCTGAATTAGTTGTAGAAGTACCTGTTGCATTTGATTCAGTAGTTTTGTTTTTCATCATTGGCTCTACTGTTGGAGTCTCCATTGCAGGAGTATTATTCATCATTGGCTCTACTGCTGGTGTTTCCATTGCAGGAGTATTATTCATCATTGGTTCTACTGCTGGTGTTTCCATTGCAGAAGTATTGTTCATCATTGGCTCTACTGCTGGTGTTTCCATTGCAGGAGTATTATTCATCATTGGCTCAACTGTTGGAGTTTCCATCACAGGAGTATTGTTCATCATTGGTTCTACTGTTGGGGTTTCCATTGCAGGAGTATTATTCACCATTGGCTCTACTACTGGAGTTCCCATCACAGAAGTATTGTTCATCATTGGCTCTACTACTGGAGTTTCCATTGCAGGAGTATTATTCATCATTGGCTCAACTGTTGGAGTTTCCATTGCAGGAGTATTATTCATCATTGGCTCAACTGTTGGAGTTTCCATTGCAGGAGTATTGTTCATCATTGGTTCTACTGCTGGTGTTTCCATCACAGGAGTATTATTCATCATTGGTTCTACTACTGGAGTTCCCATCACGGGAGTATTATTCATCATTGGCTCTACTGTTGGAGTCTCCATTACAGGAGTATTATTCATCATTGGCTCAACTGTTGGAGTTTCCATCACAGGAGTATTGTTCATCATTGGTTCTACTGCTGGTGTTTCCATTGCAGGAGTATTATTCATCATTGGCTCTACTACTGGAGTTTCCATTGCAGGAGTATTATTCATCATTGGCTCAACTGCTGGTATTTCCATTACAGGAGTATTATTCATCATTGGTTCTACTGCTGGTGTTTCCATTGCAGGAGTATTATTCATCATTGGTTCTACTGCTGGTGTTTCCATTGCAGGAGTATTATTCATCATTGGCTCAACTGTTGGAGTTTCCATCACAGGAGTATTATTCATCATTGGTTCTACTGCTGGTGTTTCCATCACAGGAGTATTATTCATCATTGGCTCTACTGCTGGAGTTCCCATCACAGGAGTATTATTCATCATTGGCTCTACTGCTGGTGTTTCCATTGCAGGAGTATTATTCATCATTGGCTCTACTGCTGGTGTTTCCATCACAGGAGTATTATTCATCATTTGATTATTATCTAAATTTTCACTTCCAATAATATTATTATTTCCATTATTTGCTATTTCATTCATATTAACCTGCATTCCCATTGCCATTCCTGTTCCTAAATTATTTTCATTCATATTATTATCACCTACACTTTGTATATTATTATCAATATTTTCTTGATTTAATTGTTTATCATTATTCTTTTTATTTTTAGTACTAACACTACTCCTACCCCTAGCATCTGCTAAAAACCCAATAACACCAATTACTAATATTATTAATACAACCAAAATCCAAATATAATTTTGGAGTAAAAAATCAACAAAACTCATATTCATCCTCCTCTTTATCCTATATAAAGACTAACATAAAAAAAGAAAAAAGTAAATATTTTTCCTCAATTATCCCAAATTATTAATTCAATATTTTTTATATTTTTCTATAAAGCAAGCAAAAAAACAAGTAAAAATCACTACAATTCTTCACCAAAATTATCCTCAACTAATCTAATAGCACCCATTGAAGCTTGAAGTGATTGATCATACTGCCCCTTATAAAATAATGTTGTAGCTTTCTCAAGTCCCATCTCAACTTTTGGGTAAGTACTTCTATACCTATTACCATATATAATCATTTTTTCACTCATCATTGAAGCTTTTATCATATCATTAGTTTTATTATAAATTTTAAAAACTAAATCTCTAGCTGTATCAACTCTAATATTTAAAATCTTAATCACAATAGGTTTTTTATCTAACTCTTTAACAATCTCCCTAATAGCATCCTGTGCTTCTTTAAGTTCAACATAGTAACTACTAGGAATCACTGGCAATTTATAATCCTTAAGCTTATATTTAGCTTTCTTTAATAATTCTTGAATAGTCTGTAATTGCTCCTTAGCTCTATATTCATCATCCTTCATACTAGTAATTGATCTAAGCTGATAGTCTAAATCATCCTGTAATCTAGATAATTTTATAGATAACCCATCCAATTCATCATTCAATTTAGAATAAGCAAAAGTTTTAGATTTACCATGTTCAAGCAAAGATTTAAAATCTTCATTAATAATTTCCAAATTTTTATTTAAAACACTAAATCTATTTATCTCTTCCTCTGTTAAGTCATAAGTAACTCGAATATCATCAATTTGAACATAAATATCATACACAACCTTATTAACTTTTTCAAGTTTCAATCTAAATTTCTTACAGCCTTCTTTAAATAAATCTTTGCTCTCTTTTTCCTTATCAAAATCAGCAAATAAATTATTAAAATAATCTAACATTGTTTTAAGTTCAACATCTGACTCTTTAATATTCATTTCCAATTTCATTACTCTCTCCATAATATCATGAGCTTTATTAGAGATTTCATCCAAATTATATTCAACATTCAAATAATCCAAAGGATAACCATCTCTAATCATCCTAGCATACATAACCCTAGCCTCTTCAACCTTACCAGGAATAAGTACACTAGCCATCAAAACAATAGCCGGAAGATCATTTAAAATATTACGCAAATTATTAATTTCATCTTCAATGACAATAACAATCTTTTCAACTTCAACATAATCATTTTTATCCATAGATTGCTCAAACAATTGAAATTGATTATCTATCTTATCAAAAACTCCCCTAATAGCATCCGCAACATCACCATAATCTTTAATACAACGTTCAAACTTAGCCGATAACTCTCTATAAGTAATCTTAAGTTTTGTAATTAAAGCTCTATTCCTCTCCTCACTATTAGTAATAATTTGAATCTCACTAATAAGTTTATCACTTCTTCTCTTAAGCCTTTCAATCTCAAGTTCAATATCTGTCATCTTTCTAATAGCATTCTCATACTCATGCCTATCAATCATAAAATCAACTTCACTAATCTCATCAGTAATTTTAGGTAACATATCATCCTTAATATAATTAAAAGATTTATCCCAATCATCTAATTTATGCTGTAAATTATCTGTCTTAACCAAATCCCTAACTTTAGTTATTTCAGACAAAATTTTAACATTAATAAGTTTATTTTTTTCAATATCTAAAAGATTAGCTTTATTTTTATAACGTTTACTAGCTTTTTTTCTTGTAACAACAAAAGTAATAATTGCTAGTACTATTGCAAAAACAAAAGTCGTAAATACCATTAATATTACATTGTCCATCTAAATCACCACCTATAATAAAGCTATATAATATATTTTAACATATTTTTACTATTTTTTTTAGATATTTTTCTAACTTTACAAAACAAAATCAAATTTTAACACTAAAATTATTTTTTTATTATCCATCCCATAACTACCAAAATCTATTGTAATAGTTTCACCAAAGAATTCTAAAAAAAGTTCTCAATTAAAAAGAAAGCTCTCAAGAAAAATACTCATATTAAAAAATGACAAAACAAAAGAAAGTTCCAATATTCAAAAGAACTTTCCTTTTTATAAAAATATCTTAACTAATTATTTTTCTTATTATCAGCTTTTTTTCTTAATTCAGTATTTAAAATTCTCTTTCTAATTCTAATAGCATTAGGAGTTACCTCTACAAGCTCATCAGCATTAATATATTCCAAAGCATATTCAAGTGTAATAGGTCTAGGTCTCTTAAGAACAACCGTATGATCAGAACCAGCTGCTCTCGTATTAGTAAGTTGCTTACCACGAACAACATTAACAGCCAAATCATTATCTCTATTACATTCTCCAACTACCATACCTTCATATACATCAACACCAGGTTCAATAAACATAGTACCTCTATCAGCCAAATTACCAATAGCATAACCAGTAGCCTTACCATTCTCCATAGAAACAAGCACTCCTAATTTTCTTTGACCAACATTAACAGAAGGTGATGGTTCATAATCTTTATAAGTATGATTAATAATACCATATCCCTTTGTCATAGTCATAAAATCTGTCATAAATCCAATAAGGCCACGAGAAGGAACAACATAATTAAGTCGCGTTAAATTATTAACCGTACTCATATTTTCCATAACAGCACCCCTTAAACCTAATGCTTCTATAACACTACCCATAGACTCCTCAGGAACTTCTATCTGAACATCTTCATAAGGCTCACACTTAACACCATCAATCTCACGAACAATAACCTCAGGTCTAGATACCTGTAACTCAAAACCTTCTCTACGTAAATTTTCAATTAAAATAGATAAATGTAACTCACCACGACCAGATACTGTCCAAGATTCATTACCAGCTTGTTCAACACGTAAACTAACATCCTTCTGTGTCTCTCTAAACAACCTATCAGCAATCTTACTAGCTGTAATAAACTTACCATCACGTCCAACAAATGGACTATTATTAGTCATAAATGTCATCTTCAACGTAGGCTCATCAATTCTAAGAATTGGCAAAGCTTCCTCATGACCAATATCACAAACAGTCTCTCCTACTGAAATATCAGGCATACCAGCAATCGCAATTATCTCACCAGCATGTGCCTCCTTAATTTCAATTCTCTTAAGTCCCAAAAATCCAAATAATTTTTGAATTCTAAATTGCTTAATACTACCATCTAATCTAACACAACTAACCATCTCATTCTCACGAACATGACCAGATTTAACACGACCAATACCAATTCTTCCAACAAAATCATTATAATCCAAAAGTGCAGGTTGGAATTGTAAATGACCATCAGGATTAACATCAGGTGCTGGTATCTCATCAATAATTAAATTAAATAATGGAGTATAATCTTCACTCTGTGTACTAACATCACTATCTAAACTACAAGTACCATTAAGTGCTGATACATAAGCTGTCTTAAACTCAAGTTGTGAATCATCTGCTCCAAGCTCAATAAATAAATCCAAAACTTCATCCAAAACCTCATTAACCCTAGCAGTAGGCTTATCAACTTTATTTATAACAACAACTGGTTTAACTCCAGCCTCCATAGCTTTCTTTAATACAAATCTAGTTTGAGGCATTGTACCCTCATATGCATCAACAACAAGTAAAACACCATCAACCATATTCATAATACGTTCAACTTCGCCACCAAAATCAGCATGCCCTGGAGTATCCAAAATATTAATTCTATAACCATTATAATCAATAGCAGTTGTTTTTGATAAAATAGTTATACCTCTCTCCTTCTCAATATCATTAGAATCCATGACTCTCTCTTCAACAGCCTCATTATCTCTAAAAGTTCCACTCTTTCTAAGCAACTGGTCAACCAAAGTAGTCTTACCATGGTCAACGTGTGCAATAATCGCAATATTTCTAATATTCATACTCTTCACCTCTTTTTTCATACCGACCTATTATATCACAAAACACATCAAAATTCACATTTTTTCTTAATTTTTCTAAAAAACTTAACTATAATTAAAGCAAGATATACTAGTTTAGAAAAAACAAAACCACAAAAATATATAAATAACCAAAAGAAAAATAGATAATTTTCCTAACTAAGTTCCTATTCGTTAAGCCAAGTAAACACCAACTAAAAGATGCCTATCAGAACCATCATTATCTATCTCTATTTTTCCATATTCTAAAAAAGTCTATAAACTATTTATAGTATTTACTAAAAGTTATAAAATATCTAAATATTTACTGAAAACTAAAATATCTAAACATTTACTAAAATTATTATTTACTGAAAACTAAAATATATAAACATTTACTAAAATTATTATTTACTAAAAACTATAATTCCATATTATGATAAACTTCTTGAACATCATCCAAATCTTCCAAATCATTAATTAATCTCATAACTTTATCTGTAGTCTCTTCATCTAAACTAATATAATTATCTGGAACATAAGTAACAGAAGAATTAATAAATTCTGTATATCCTAAAGACTCTAGCCCATCCTTAACACTAAGAAAAGTATCAGGAGTAGTCTCAATAACATAACAATCATCCATTGCCTTAAAATCTAACACATCAAATTCCATTACATCTTCCATTAATTTATCTTCATCATAAGACTTATCCATTACAATAACGCCACGTCTATTAAACATATAACTAACAGACCCAGCAGTACCAAGATTACCACCTCTTTTAGATAAAGTACTTCTAACAAAAGAAGCTGTTCTATTCTTATTATCAGTCAAACAATCAATCATAATTGCAATACCAGCAGGGCCATATCCTTCATATCTAATAGCATCATAATTATCCCCACTGCCCTTATTCTTAGCTTTATCAATAGCACTTTGAATATTAGATTTAGGCATATTCTCACTCTTAGCCTTCTCAATAACCATTCTAAGAGAAGCATTATTAGCAGGATCAGCCTCTCCTCCCTTAGCTGCCACATAAATCTCTTTAGCTAACTTTGCAAAAACTTTACCACGTTCTGCATCAATAGCCCCTTTCTTTCTCTTAATAGTTGACCACTTACTATGTCCTGACATATAATCATCTCCTTCTAAAAAATCTATTTAATATTTTATACCAAATTACCAAAAAGTCAATTCTTAATTAAGATAACCTAACAAAACTGGTGCTAAGATAATAAGAAGAATTAAAGGAATAAAGAAAAATACCGAAATAATACTTATCTTAATAGGCACCTTACTAATCTCAGCCTTAACCTCCATCTTTCTCTTCTCACGTAAATAATCAATTTGATTATATAAACTCCTAATAATACTACTACCATATAAATCAGCCTGTGTTAAAGACAAAATAATATTATTAACAGAATCACTAGGAATAACAGCCTGCATATCTAAAAGAGCCTCAGTTAAACTCTTGCCATACTTTACTTCTCTTAAAACCTCAGCAAATTCATCACGAAGACTACCAGTACAACTATCAACAGTAACCATAATAGCTTCCTGCAAATTCCTACCAGTCTCTAAAGATAAAGTCAAAATTTCAAAAAAATTAATAGACTCACTCTCAAGTCTTAATAAACGTTTTTGAATATTGTAATCAAGCATCAAATAAGTAACTCCCTTATAATAACCAAAGCATAACAAAGGTGCTACAATATAACCAAATTTACTAACAAATAAGAAAATAATAAATATCAAAACAGAACCATATAATCTTAAATCAAGAAAAGAATAAACATCAACCCCAGCACTAATTCCTAATAATTTTATCTTTCGAGAAATATCTAAAATAGTCTTCTTACCATATATTTTCTTTGATATATATCTTTGATTCTTCATAACTACACCTGTACTTTCATTATTTTATTTAATAAATATATGTATATAGTAAACATAATCAAAATTATTCCTAATACCATATATCCAAAAACAGATGAGAATAATGGTGAAAAATAATCTGGACTAAGAATATAAATAACTACTGTAAATACAATAGGAATAGCCATCAAAACCTTAACTACCAAATTAGAAGCTTGTGTTGAATTTTTTAAATCTTCCTCTAACTTTTTCTTATCAAAAAGTGTCTTCTCAATAGCCGAAAAAACTGCTACTATATTTCCACCAGTTTTATTAAGAACTGTCAAAGAAGAAGAAATATACCTAGCTTCTTCTAAATTAACTCTCTTAGCAAACCTAGAAAAAGCAACATCACTACTAATTCCAAAAGATAAATCATCATATATTTTCTTAAATTCATAACAAATAGGTTTAGGCAAATCACAACTAGCAATATAAACAGCCTGCATGGTACTCTTACCAGCCTTAAAAGCATTATTAAGAAGAATTACCGCTCTAAGCATATCTCTTCTTATCTTATTAAGCCTTCTCTTATTATAAATTGCCAAATAAATATCATACACATAATAACCAAAAATAAGACTAATAAGCATTGCCATAAAACTAATAACTCTCCCCTGAATAGCCATTGAAACAATAACTAGTGCAACAAAACATATTGAAATTATTAACTTTATTACAATAAAATCAATAACATCAACTCTATCTCCTGCCATTACATATTTATTATACTTTAAGGCTTGTCCTTCAAAAATACCAACCGCTTTAAGCTTCTTTCGTGATTTTTTCAAAAAACGATTATACTTATGCCTAGCTATATCTCCCAAATTATTACCATCATCCATAATAGAATGAATACTATACCTAGATACTCTTCTTTCAAATTTAATAGCCCGATTAAGCTTAATAATCAAATCAACAAACACAACCAAGCCAAATATTAATAATAATCTTAATATAATCAAAGCATCCATATAATCACCTCTATCAAAATAACCTAATCCACCTTAAAGATACTATCCAAACTATCAATACCTTTTCTTTTTATTTTATCATAAACACGAGGAATTCTCTTATTCATCTTAAACTCTCCAATAACCATACCATCATCAGTTAAACCAGACTGACGATATGAAAAAATCTGTTTAATATTAACCTCTCCATCCCGTAAACCATCAACTTCACTAATACTAGTAATCTTCCTTCTACCATCCTGTAATCTATCAATTTGTACCACTATATCAATAGCATTCTCAATATATCCTCTAACAGCACTAACAGGAATTTCCATCTCATTCATCAATATCATTGTCTCCAGCCTATTAATTGCATCCACTGGATTATTAGCATGTAAAGTCGTAATAGAACCTTCATGTCCCGTATTCATAGCCTGCATCATATCAAAAGCTTCCTTACCACGAACCTCACCAACAATAATTCTATCAGGTCGCATTCTAAGAGAATTTCTAACTAAATCTCTAATTGTAACCTCGCCTTCCCCCTCATAATTAACCGTTCTTGTCTCAAGAGAAATAACATGTTCTTGATGAAGTCTAAGTTCAGCCGCATCCTCAATCGTAATAATACGCTCCTCATTACCAATAAAACTACTCAAAATATTAAGTAAAGTTGTCTTACCAGTACCAGTACCACCACTAATAAGAATATTAAGTTTTCCTAAAACACAAGCCTCTAAAAACAAAGCCATATCATTAGTCAAACTCCCCTTAAGAAGCAAATCATCAATAACTTCCAAATTCTTAGCAAACTTACGAATAGTAAGAACAGGACCCGTTAGCGATAATGGAGGAATAATAGCATTCAATCTAGACCCATCTCTAAGTCTCGCATCCACCATAGGATTAGCCGTATCAATCGTTCTTCCCAAAGGCTGAACAATTCTCTGAATAGTACGTAAAATATGCTTATCATTAATAAAACTAACACTATCATCCCTAACAATCTTACCATCAATCTCAACATAAATAGCATCTGGACCATTAACCATTATCTCAGTTATCCTATCATCATCAAGCATCTCAGTAATAGGCCCATAGCCATTAATTTCATTCTGAATTAAATTAAAAATATAACTTCTCTGTAAGTAATCCAAATCATATCCAACCGTTGCACTATCTATCTCATCATTAATATACTCATCCAATAACTTATCATCAGGAATATTCTCATCAATCAAATTTTGAATAATACGACTCCTTAAATTATCAAGCATCTCTTTATCAGAAAAAACATCATAATCACTAATATTATCAACCTTAATATTAGTAGGTTTAACTTCAAAAGCATCTATCAAACTACTCTTAGCCACGACGACCACCATCCTTATACTTATCACTTATAAGTTCAACCGCAATATCTCTAATCTTATTAACCGATGCCGCATGAAATCTATTAATACTCTTATTCAAAGTAAGAATCTCTCCATTCATAACATACTTATCAATATTCTTAATATAAAAACTATTTGAAATTGTATAATCAATATTACATTTAATAATATTTCTAATATCAAACAAAGATAAATAATCACGCCCTGTATCTCTACTATTATTCAAACAAACTAAATAATTCTTCTTTCCCGCATCTTTAAAAATACTAACCATACTCTTCATATTCTTAAGGTCTATCAAATCATTAGTCGTAATAAACAAAGACATATAACAATTATCCAAAATAAGTAAATTAACCTCATTAATAATATGACTCATATCAACAATAACAACATCATACTCTCTCTTAGCAAATTCAAATATTATTGGAATATACTTACTCTCAATCTTCATAGCACTCCTAGGATCTCTAGGACTAGACATAACATCAATCCCATTATTATAACTAGTCACATAATCGTTAATACTAGTATATCTATTATTAGAAATACTATCTATCATCATATAAATATCTTTCTTATTTCTAATATCTAGCCAAGTAGAAATACCACCACTATAAAAATCAGCATCCATAAGTAAAACTTTTTTACCCATTCTATAATAAACACCTGCTAAATTTATAGCCATTGTTGTTTTACCAACACCACCCTTAACAGATGATACACTAATTATTTTACAATCTCTTCCCTTAGCCATACTCTTCACCTCTTATTTTATCTTTACAATCTTCTCTTTTCCCTTATCTGTTAAATATCCTGAATACTTACTTCTAACTAAATAACCATCAGTTGCAAATATTTTACTAAAAACACCTTTTACATAATAAGTACTATCAACAATAATCTGTCCTTGATTAATCTCTACAACAAAATGCATATCACTATTATTAAGAAGCGCTAAATTCTCCATTTCTCTAACAATATTAACATCATCCATATTAGTGAGCCCATAAGATATAACAATTTTATTAATATTATCAATATCTTGCTTATTATAAATAACATTACCAATATCCATAACCATCGCCATAATTCCTAAAAGGATAGGAATAATAAGAATAAACATAACTAAACTCTGACCTCTATTATTAAGTTGCATTTATAATCCTCTCTATTTTTATCTCAAATGGATTATCAAGTACCCGATTAAGACCTGGTGTAATTAATTTAACATCACTTGTAATTACAAATTTTATATATTTATCCTTATATTTACTAACAGCTATATCAATATCTTTATAATTATCCCTTATTTCTTCTAAACTATCACCATTTTTATACATATCAACTATGGAAGCACTATCATTTTCTAATTTACTTTTACTAGAAAAAATAGTCCCAAAATCAACTATCACAAACAATATCATCAAGAATATAGGTAAAATAAGTACAAATTCCACTAAAGCTTGCCCTTTTCTATTCATAAAACACCTACCATCCCTATTATCAATAACTATTATATCAAACTATCAAAAAAAAAGAAAGTAAAATTAATGCATATTTCTACTTTTCTTTTCTATTATTACTACGTAACATTGCCTCTTCTTCCTCATCATCTTTAAAGATAACATATATAAGACCAATAATTACTAAAACAATTAACACTATAATAACAATTCTCGAAGAATTACTACCACTATCTTTTTTATCACTCTGACTCTTTTTATAAGTACCAGCACTATCTTTATTAACATTTATCTTATAAACTCTCGTACTACCATCCTCAGCCGTTACAATAATTGAAACAACATTTTTACCTGTCTTAAATTTCTTATTGCCAACAATCTCATAACTAGCAACATTTGAACTTGTTATAACACTTATATCTAAAGAATTAACTCCACTACCAACATTAATAGAATATTCAAAAACATTCTTATCAAAATTAATATCATAGCCCTTTATTTTTAAAGAATCAATATAATTATTACTAGATATTTTTACATAAGTAACAGAATCTTTATAAGTAACACTATCAGAAATAACTGGTACTAAAGATAAAACTCGATTACTAGTATTTTTAACTTTACTAGTATTAGTATTACCATTATCACCTGTATCAATTACTACATCTTCTCTAACACTATCATCATTCTTCTTATTATCATCTATTTTATCATCAAAGCCATCGCCACCAGTACCATACTGACTAATCTTAATATCCGTAAAAATAGATGAATCGTCAACATTAAGTAAAGCCCCATTATAAGCACCCTTAATATTATTAATAGATATTCTACTATTACCACTAGCAAGAGCCTTAAATTTAAAGGTAATAATAGCATCTCCACCCTGATAATTATCTAAAATATATAAAAACTTACCATCAGCATTGATATCACCATATTGATTATCAATAGAGGCGCCTTCAAAACTTAACATACTCTTATCATAATTTAGAATACCCTCAAGACCATTAATACTATCTGTATGAAAACCACTAATACTATATTTTACTAAAACCTCATCCCCTACATAAACTTCACTATTATTAGTAAGTTTGCTATATAGAGTATCACTAGCACTAACAGTATCATTCCAAATACCATTAGTAATAGAATAAATAGCATGGGTAACATCTAAAACATCGAACACTCCATCACTATTTAAATCATTTAAAATACTAGCACCACCACCAGCTAAAATATTATCAGCCATGAAATTAACATCATAATTATTAACGATACCATCGCCATTAACATCTCCAACTACCATAATATCATAGCTATAACTATCACTAGAAGTCTTAATAACTAACTTCATTCCACTAACAATAACACCATCACCAGCCAAAACACTATTATCATTAGCCTCTACATAAACATCACTAACATTAAAATCTCTCTTCAAACCATCTACGTCCACTCCACTAAGAAACATAGAAACCGTCAATCTATCTCTTAAGCTTCCATATACAACAGCATGATTATCTTGAGAAAATTTAACTGTATTACTATAATTATTCAACACATCCCCACTAATTACATTTTCCTCTGACTCACTCATTGCCTTAACAGGACTAATAAAACAAGTCAAGAAAAATGAAGCTACTACAAATAAGAATAATACTTGCTTAAACTCTCTCTTCATTCTCTCCAGTCCCTTCAATATTTTTTTATTCCTTTTCTATTCTTCATTAAAAGTATACCAAGATAACAGTAATTTTTCTACAAAGTTTACACTAACTTAACAACTTTTGTTTGCCTTTAACCACAAATTAACCACAGCATCATAAAATACCAAATCAAGTCCCCTTAAATGCTTTTTATTTTACGCTAAAAAAACTTAAAGCGTTTCCTAAACACCTTAAGTTTTAGTTATCTACCTAACCATCTCATCTTTCTATATAAAAACATCACTAACTATATATCTATCTATTTCTTTCTTCTTAACTTTCTTTAAAAGTTTTGGAAGTACTTAATACCTCTAATATCTAAAATATCTAATAACATTACACTCAAATCACTTTTATTACTCTCACATTGATATAACTTTATTAAAACAATAATGCTAAAGAATTATCTAAAGACCTATAAGATAATTTATCTAGCATTCCAATATTACCACCAATTTCTTCATAATTCATCTTAACAACCAACTAAAATTAATTCTTATTCCCACCATCATTCATCTTTAAAACTTTACGATATCTCTTATTTCTATCCCAGCGATAAATATCTCTACATTCCATTATCCTATCCATCGCCAACGAAGGATCATCCATATAAACAGAAAAATCTTTAATTTTAATAGAATCTCTAAGCAAACTAATAGCATAATTTTCTAAATGTTGTACCTGCGTTTTTGAAATATTAAGTACTTTAGCAATTTCTTTTTGCAACATAGGATATTCTCTATCTATCCCATATCTCATTTTTAATACCTCAACCAATTTTTCATTTTGAAGATTATCAACCATTTCTCTAACTCTAATAGCCATATCACTCAAAATAGCATCCTTTTCTACATTTTTAAAATCATCAGCAATTGCATCCAATAAATTTTTATCTCTAAATTTATCACTATTACTATCATTATTTATATAATTTAAACTAATTGCTTTTCTAGAAAGAAAATAAATATTCTTAACCATAGAAACAGGAATATTCATATAATTTGCTATTTCCTCAAAAGTAGGAAGTCTCCCTAATTCTTTTCCTAAATCATTAACACTCTTCATAAACTTAAGTCTCTTCTCATAAAAATAAGCTGGTAAGCTAATATTTCTTCCTAAATTTTCCTTATTACGCAAAATACTTTGAATTATCCAATAGCTAGCAAACGTTGAAAATCTAACACCTCTACTAACATCAAATCTATCGACCGCCATTATTAAACCTATATTTCCATATTGTATAAGTTCTCCTAATTCTAAGCCTTCCTTCCAATACTTACGAGCAAAACTAATAACCAAACGCAAATTACTATTAATAAGTAACTTCCTAGCTTCCTTATCTCCATCCTGAGCTCTTAAAGCAACATCAATTTCTTCTTCTCTACTAAGAAGAGGATAATTATCAACTTCCTTAAAATAAAGATTTAAACCATTTAAATTCTCATATTTTTCTTCTTTAACGCATTCCTTACTATCCTCTTCATAATTACTATCTTCATTATAAACATAATTATCATCATAATTATCAAAATAACTATCAAAATTATCCATCGCTATCAACCTTTCATTCATAAAAAACACTAGCTTATTTTACCACTATTTTTAATAAATAACAACAAAAAAAGGACAAACTTAATTATCCTTAGCCTTTTTGTCCTATTTAAATATCACTCTAAGAAAAAATATCATTACTATTATCTCTATTAGAATCATTATTATTATCTCGTTTAATATCAAGTGATGGCCCATCAAAAATACTACTATAAGTACTATTAGGTTTTGAGTTGTAACTATCATTATTAATAGTTCCTAAATCATTAGCAACAGTTGTATTATCAATAGCACCATTTACTGCACCTCCAGAATCATTACTTAGATTTTCTGTAGAATTTGCACCATTATTTGCATTTCCTACTCCAAAAACATCATAAACAGCTCTCTCAAATACACTAGGTTCAGCTTTAGTCTTTTCCTTATCAGAAGCTGAATTTAAATTAACTGACTCATTCTCATTACTAGCAAAAATGTCACCACTAGCACTCACATTACTATTATTATTATTTTCTAAATTACTATTAAAACTCTGATTATCAATATAATTTGAATTATTAACATCAAAAGGATTCACACTATTAGTAAAAATATCCTCTTTACTACTATCTTGATTATTTAAATTATCACTACCTAAACTATTATTAGAAAAAACATTTGCACTATCTAAATTACTACTAATAACATTATCTTCTTTTGATAAACCATTCAAATTACTATTACCATTATCAGACACATCTTCCATCTTATTAGCAGTCTTCATATTATTATCTCTAGCACTATCCAAACTAGTACCACTATCTAAATTAACTACTTCTCCATCACTTAAATTACCAATATCATGATTATTCTTCTTACCATTCTTCTTAGCTTTTTTATAACCTATAATAATGATAAAAATAAAGCCACCAATAATAATTCCTGCCCCAATAAAGATATTTAAGAAATTATATAATTCAAACTCAAATTCTATCTTATCATCACCTTGACTAGATAAATCCCATCTTAATTCCTTATTATCATTATTAGTACTAGTAGCATTATTACTCTTAGCACTATATGGCAAAGTAACATTAAAGCTTAAATCCATCTTTGAAGCTAATCCTGAAAAGCTATTTGTTAATCCAGTTGTAAAATCATCTAAACTAGTACTATCATCATCTGTATCATAAGCATCATCTGTTGAATCATCATCACTTGTAGTAGTATCTCCAAGACTATCACTAGCATCATCATTAAGATCACTATCAGCCGTATTAAAATCAAATTTAGCAGTATAAACATTCTTAATAAGACCTTTTTTTACCTTAAAAATATTTTTATTTTTATTACTTTTACTTATTAATCCTGATAAACTATAATCAGTAGCACTAGTAGAACTAACATAATCAATATTACTAACTCCCCTTACAAGTTTAAAGCCCTTCATTCCATCTTTTTCATACTTTGAAACAGAAAATCCCTGATCCTCTAACTTCTTAATATCATCACTAGAAAGAATATCCTTATCACCTAATAGTGAAGTATCCAAAGCATATATAATTGAAAAATTCATAGACTTATCACGTTTTATATCCATATTAGCATTAAACTTAACACAACCCGTTAAAGTAATTGCCATAAAACACATCAAAACCCCTAATTTTAACTTTCGCATCATTATACTTAACTCCTTATCTAAAACTAAAATAAAAAACTTCTTACCAAAATATCCATACCATAAAAAGTCTCTATTCTTGATACAAGTATAACACATAAAAGATAAAACGAAAATATATTAAATAAATTTTTTAAAGAAAAGATAAGAAAATATTGACTAATTAACTAAATTTATTATATAATACTAATTGCATTTGGCAGCATTATCTAGATTTATATAACGTGTTATATACAAGTAACTTAATTTGCTGCATAAGCGAAAGTAAACTTAAAAACACCCTATATAAAGATAGATAACCCTTTTGCAAAAAAAGGAGGAATTAAAATGGCAAGATATACAGGCCCAAATAACAAACAATCAAGAAGAGTTGGTTTTTCTGTATTAGAAACTGGTATAGAATTTGCTAAAGGTAAAAGAAGAAGTTATGGTCCAGGACAACATGGTGCAGACCGTAAAAGAAAACCTTCAAACTATTCTATCCAATTAAGAGAAAAACAAAAAGCAAGATTTATGTACCAAATCAGTGAAAAACAATTCAAAAAATTAGTAACTGAATCTGGTAAAATGAAAGGTGTTCACGGTGAAAACTTACTATTCTTACTAGAAAGTAGATTAGATAACATCACTTACCGTGCTGGATTTGCTACTACTAGAAGAGCAGCAAGACAATTAGTAAACCACGGACACATAACTGTAAATGGTAAGAAAGTTGATATTCCATCTTACAGAGTTAAAATTGGTGACGTTGTTAGCTTAAAAGAAAGCGACAAGAACCTAAAAGTAGTTGCTGAAGCTCTAGAAAAAACAACTAAAAGAGTTGACTTCATCTCTTATGATGAATCTAAAAAAGAAGCAACTTACATAAGAAGACCTGAAAGAAGCGAATTAAACGCTGACATAAATGAAGCATTGATTGTTGAATACTATAGTAGAGTGTAATTATTTATACTCTTCTTTTTTTTGCCAAAAAAATAACAATTATTAATCATAACTGTTATTTTCACACTTATTATAACTTAAGCCTCTTTATCTTACTCTTAGCAAAATCCATAACTTCATCTTTAATATTAAACATAAAATTATATTTATTATCATATATATACCCTTTCGTATCTCTTCCCTTATCAATAACTCCCATATCCATAAGAGGATCAATAAATTCATCATTAATTTTCCTCAAAGATTTCTTATCATTAAATCTATTATAAAAATCCCTAAAAGTCTTCAAATTAATATCTTGATTCATTGATAAAATATAATTTAATGTTTGCCTCTGACTCATACTAAAATCATAGTCCTCAAACTCCATCATAGATATAACATATTCTTTCTCCAGCTCATACTTAACATTCTCCATCATATGTTTAAGAAAAATAGTAATATTACCATACTTCCTAGTATCAACTAATAGCATCTATAGTATAAGGATTACTGCTAGTTCCATCTCCACCCCCAACAGAAATACTAGCCTTAAGAGAAATAGCTGGACGAACACCTTGAGTTGATGCAATACCCGTACCACTAGAAGAACTAAATTCATAAAACACCCTGCCGTTATTAAACAAAGCAAACTCATATGCATTCTGATCACTAAAATCATTTGGCGACATTCCATAATAATTTTTACCAGTATATAAATAAAAATTACTATTAGCAGTATTAACAATTCCACCAGCTAGCATCATTTCATCTGCTGTAAGTAATCCAACAGGATAATCCAAAGCCCCATTTCCATTACTAGAACTAACAGTAAATTTATCTATATTTCTAGCGCAACTCAAACTTGGTTTCTTCAAATTAACAACCCTATTATAAGCAGAGAATAACATTGCATAAGAAGTCCAAGGTTCAAATGTAACTCCGCCATTAGGATTCCAACCACCATTGCTATAAATACTTCTATCATTACACCAAATGGTATCTTCCAAATATTTACTATAACCTTTCTGCTCTATATTAGTATAATACCAATTATCAACTGTTCCCGTTGTATCCTTATTTCCTTTAATAACACTTGAAGTTATGTTATTATCCAACATATCACTTAAAGCATCCTCAACCTTTTTGCCATTTTTTAATGTTATATAAAACAATGAGTCTTTTTTAGTAGCATAAATATAATAAACGTTACTACAAGTATTACCTGTAGATAAGCAAGTATAATGATGATTATATATTCCTGCATTTTGATTATAAATATTAGTCCAACTATTTGTAATAGTATCATTCAGCGTATACACACCGCCACTATAAGTAACACTATTACCGTATACATAATTTTCTGAAATGCCACTCATTGATTTTTTAGTATAAGAATATGGGGTACCATACATATAGCCAACATATGTTAAAGAAGTAGTAATACTATTAAAAGCCTTTGTCCCTATTTGAGAATCATCACCAGTATTATTACAAGTATTACCGCTAGGTTTACCATTATAAATAAGTTTAACCCCTCCAGATTCTGTTGTACGTACTATTTTAAAACACATACCTGCAAACAAAACATTATTATCAGTAACAGCACCTCGATAATAGTATATAGGATAAGCATCATTTTGCGTACCACTCATCACATAAACACCTTTACCATTAGTATCACTAGAAATTGTTGAAAAATCTATTCCACTATCACTTTTAGCATTTTTACTAATAACATTAGTTAAAGTATTTGTCTTATCATCAGCTGTTGTAACTGTAACCCTTCCTGCAAAATTACCTTTATCTAAATTTTTCTGATCAGAACCAGTTTCTTGAATATAAACTGCAATATAATAAACTTTCGTTTCCCCAGAAGCCATTGTAAGACCATTCATTAAAGTAGAAGTATCCATACCATGAATTTCTGATTCATCAATAACTTCAGTTTGACTAGCCAACTCACGCCACTTTAAATTACTAAAAGTACTACTACTATCTTTATTATATAAAGAAATAGTTCCCATTAAATTCTTAACCTTACTCCCCTTATTATTAAGAGTTATTTTATATACTTGACAAGATAAATTACCATTTGCATCAACACAAGCACTCTTACCTCCAGTACCATTTATTGCTCTTCCTAAAGAACTATCTTTTAAAGGAACCATTCCATGATTATTACCAACTACCAAATCAACAGTCATCTCTAAATTAACGGATATAACATTTCCCTTTATAACAGAAGTATTATCATACCTATATGCTAAATAAGAGTAAGTATATCTTACAGCAATAAATAAAATTATCAAAACAAATATAAAAAGATATTTATTAATAAACGCTAACTTACTCCTCTTCTTCATTATAACTCTCTCCTCAAACAATACTAATTATTAACTATTTTTTATTTTTCAAAAACTTCTTAAGTATTCTATTAAGTTCATATTTATCTATTGGTTTAGCTAAATAATCATCAAAACCTGCCTTTAAATATTTTTCTCTCATACCACTAATAGCATTCGCTGTAAGTACAACTACAGGAATTTTATATCCCTCTATTCTCTCAATCTTATGTAAAATATCCAAAGTCTCCGTTCCACTCATCCTAGGCATCATATCATCCATTAATATTAAATCAAATGAATTATCTTTATCCAAAATATCTAAACATTCTTGTCCACTATAAGCTTCTGTAACATTAACATTATACCCCTTCATTAGCCTAGTAGCAACCTTCATATTAAGTTTATTATCATCAACTATCAAAATCTTACAACCATTAGTATCAAATTCCCTAACATCATGTCTCTTAATCTCTGTAACTTTATCACTATTAAGCGATATTTTTTGATTTATCGTAATAGTAAAGACAGATCCCTTACCATAAGTACTACTAACATCTAACTTTCCTTCCATTAAATCAAGTAATTGTCTTGAAACAACAAGTCCTAAACTACAACCATCTCTATCACTAATACCCGTATAATCCATTCTCTCAAAAATCATCTTCAAATCATCAGGCTTAATTCCAACTCCTGTATCACTTACAACCATACGAAGTCTACACATAGAAGGTGTTTTAACACAATCAACATTTAATTTTATACTTCCTCTCTTTGTTGCCTTAATCGCATTCGTAATAATATTAAGTAATACCTGCTCAATTCTAACATAATCTCCATATAATACATCTGGTATATCCTTATCAATAACTGCCTTAAACTTAACATCTTTATCCTTAATTCTTGAATTAGCAATATTTACAACATTATCAAACATATCATAAACATTATAATTCTCCTTAACTATCTCCAACTTACCAGATTCTATAATAGATATATCAATTATTCCATTTATAATATCAATTAAATTCTTAGAAGCAATCCTAATATCCTCAGCATCTTCCTTAATACTATCAATATCATCACTATCCATAATAATTTGACTAAAACCATCAATTGTATTTAAAGGAATTCTAATTTCATGAGACATATTAGTCAAAAAAGAACTTCTTTCCATATTATTTCTAACAGCATGATCTCTTTCAATTTGTAACCTCGAAACCTCTCTACTCCAAGAATTTTCTAAAACTAAATACATTGCTAAATTAATTATAACAAAACCTGTATTAAGAACCGTTCCAACATCAAAGAATAATTGAAATGCTACTACTAAGAAGTTAATTAACCAAATAAATAATAATTTTGATTGCCTTTTACTATTAAAATCACGCCTATATTTAATTAAAATCATTCCCTCTACAATCATATAAAAACAAACAAGAAAATGTACTAAATCAACACTAGGTCCACTTAAAGTATAATTATCATAATCAACTGGTAACACTAAAATTAAAGAACAGGCTAAAATATTAAATAAAATAATTAATATTTTTAATAAAGAACTCTTTTTATCAAATAAACTCTGTTTTGAAAAATATTTATCTCTAAGACCACTAGCAGCAAAATAACAAACCATTAAACTTCCAACAATTGCCATAATTATCAAGTAAAGCTTAGATGAAATTATAACTCCACGTGAAATCATCATCATGATATAAACTAAAACATATACAAACTCTAACACATAAGTACCAAGCATTATCATACGATAAATACTACTCTCTAAATAATTTTTCTTATCAAAAGCATAATAAATAATTATTATCAAAAAACTTATAAGTAATCCTAAAGCCTGAAAACTAAAAACCATATAATCAACCTCTCTCTACTTTAACCAATTATACCAAAAAAAAAGAAAAAAGTATATCATTTGAAATAATATTCTAAATATTTTTTCTCATCAATATACCCACATTCTCTCTTTAAAATATGTCTTTTATTTTTATACATATCATAAATACTATTAATAACCTTTACATCATTATATTTAATATCATAAATATACCTCTCCAGTAAAAATCTATTATATATATACTTAATTTCCCTAAAGAATCTATAATTATATACTCCCAAAACAGATATTATCATAAAATAAGAATAATTATGATTATAAGTATTAAATAAAATAAAACTACCACCACTAATAACTGATAATACTAAAGATAACTTATTAGATAAATTATACTTAAAAACTTTACTAAATAACAAATTAATAATCCTAAACCCATCTAAAGGATATATAGGTAATAAATTAAAAATAATCATATAGTAATTATATTCTCTATAAATATCCATAACATATGCCCTAATAATACCCTTATTATATAATATAAGCAAAAGAATATAAAATATATATTGATATATAACTCCACTAATAGAAACCAAAAGCTCACTATTAATATCCCTATTAATAAATCCTTTAATTCTAGTTATTCCACCAAAAGGATAAATAACAATCTTAAAAGCATCAAATCCCATCAACTTAGCTGTTACATAATGCCCTAATTCATGAGCTAAAATCAAACTAGTAATAGCTATTAAATTAACATAATAACCACATAAAACATACCCTAGAGCCATAATAATATAGGTATAATGAAAACTAATCATTAACTAGAAATCTTAACACCACCAACATCACACCTATTCCCCCAAGCATCTATAATTTTATTATTACGACAAACCTTAATTATTTCACAATTATTACTACATCCACAACAATTACTACCCTTAACCTCAAACTTAATATCAGATATATTAAAATCAAACGGTCTCTCTATCTTAGACTTATGTGCCAAAATAGCAACACCCAAAGCTCCCATTAAATGAGAATTCTTATCAACAATAATATCTTCTCCCGTAAGATCAGAAAAAGCCTTAACAACTCCTATATTCTTACTAACCCCCCCCTGAAAAACAATAGGTGCCTCTATCCTCTTCCCCTTACCTACATTATTTAAATAATTAGTAGCAACACTATTACAAAGACCCGCAATAATATCTTCTTTCCTATGACCAATTTGTGCCTTATGCACCAAATCAGACTCAGCAAAAACCGTACATCTAGCCGCGATCGAAGTAGGATTCTTACTTGTTAAAGCAATTTTACCAAAATCCTTAACATCAACTCCCAATCTTCTAGCTTGTGATGACAAAAAAGAACCCGTACCTGCCGCACACAAAGTATTCATCGCATAATCAACAACAATACCATCTCTTAAAATTATAATCTTCGAATCCTGCCCACCAATCTCAAAAATAGTCTTAACATCAGGAATAATTGAAGTTGTCCCAATCGCATGTGCTGTTATCTCATTCTTAACAACAACAGCATCCAATATAGCCCCAATAAGCTTCCTAGCAGACCCAGTTGTTCCAACTCCAACTACTTTATACAAAGAAGAATCAAAATTATCCTCCAAACTCTTAATAAGCTTCCGAACTGCCATAATAGGATTACCCTCCGTTGCCAAATAATCACTAGCAAGTATCTTATTATTACAATCAATAATTACACCCTTCGTCGATATAGAACCAATATCAACACCTAAATAAGCTTTCTTCATCTATAACACCCTTTCATATAAAAATATGTGTAATAAACAAAATATATAATCAAATAGCCCTAATTAATAATCACCAATATCCAACAAAAAAAAGCAATCACTAAAGATCACTTTCTTAATTCTAACAAATATTATTCTTTACCAAAAATTTATTCACTTCATCATCACTCACTTTATCAAGATAATCAACAATCTTTTTATTATTAACAATCACTAAAGAAGGTCCTCTTAAATTAGGGATTTTTTTCATCAAAGCCATATATTGATCATAATAATTCATTTTACCCACATATATAATATAATAATTAAATTTATTCTTAACAGCACTCTCAAATAATATCCTATTAAGTTTAATATCTCCATTACTAACTAATATTAATTTATTATCATCACTTCCCATAATACGCTTAAATTCATCATTATCTCTAACCTCTTTTTCAATATTAGCATATTCTTCACTAATAAAACCATCGCGTAATAAAAAGTTTTTTAAAATATCTCCCCCTGACATCTCATTAGCAACAGCACTAACATTACCATCTTTAAATAATATAACAGCAGGCATAGTTAAATAATTCTCTTGAAATTGAAATTTCTTATTTAATTTCTCTAAATTGCCTGATTTATTCTTACTATTATTATAATAAATAAAATCCAAATTATATTCATCATGATAAAACTTAATAAGTTTATTCATAAACTTACAATTATTACACTTATCATCATCATCATCTGTTATATACACCAAAAAGCTCTCTTTATTAGCAACCTTCTCCATAATAATATCATAAGTATTATCAAAAGTTTCCTTTTTATTATTCCTACTACTTACTACCATTCCTAAAATCAATAACAAACAGACACCAACAAAACATATAATAATTATTTTTTTATATTTTTTATTCACTATTATCACCATCTTATTAATTAACTATCTTAACTTTTATATGTGGTCTATAAGAAATATTATAACTTACATCTGTTAATTGATATTTAGTAAACGACTTACAATTACTAGCATTAAAATAATCATATGTTCTTGTTGTACCACTCGTTGTAGCAGTTGTATTACCTGCAAATACAAAGTCACGATACCCACTCATATGAGGACGTGTGCTAGCACTATAACTATAACTTCTAGAAGGATAACTATAATTTTTATCTGTGCCTGTTTTAGCATTAGTATAATGATACTGTGTTTTACTAACTCCACTAAAATTTATATCATATATATAATTTGAATTTGTTTCACATACTCTCATAATAATCCGATTAGCATTTCTTGAATAAGTTGATCCTCCACCTGAACTCCAATTACCAGTTTCTAAATCCAAATAAATCTTAGAACCTGAAGATACCTTACTCTTATTTTGAGGTACCCAATGTGACCAATCTTCACTATACTTTGCTCCAGAATTATATGTCCAAGAATTATAACCTGCCTTAGTATAAGTAACCTGCGTAGAACTATTGCTTACACTAGTAATAAAATATGAATTACTTCCATAATTTGAAGGTGAATTAAAATTATCATCTACTCCTGAAATAAAACTACCATCGGTTGTATTTGACATACCAGAAGCTATATGCTTACTAGTTAAACTATACCTACTTATAGAGTTATAATTAAAGACACTTTCACTACTAATCCAATATATACCACTTGACATCCCTTCTGCTATTCCACTATCAGTATCAATTGTTGTTATCAACCCTGAACTATAATCTTGAGCTAAAGTCGTTCTACCATTGGAATAACTAGAAATATAACTATAAACACTTCCACCGCCGGTACCAGTTGCATTATTATAAGCAACACCATTACCTACTGTTTCATTTAAAGCCAAATTACAAGTACTTCCGTCATTAGAAAGAGTAAACCAATTATGTCCCATATAAGTAGTAGTACTACCAGCAGAGGAACAATTTAATGTTTTTTGCCACCTAGCATACAAGACAAGTTTGCTATCATTAATACCATATTGACCATCAACATATTTCCAAGTACCACTCCAACCAGTCCAACCATAGCCATCATCACTACCATCACTATTAGTAGTCCATCCTAAAAATTCATATCCCAATTTTTGAAATGAATTACTAGCAACAGTAAAACTACTACCTGTCTTGACCGTTTGACTTGAAACAGTTCCAGTTCCACCATTAGCATTATAACTAACAGTATATTCAGTTGGAACCCAATGAGCATACAAATTATGATCTTCCATATTAGTTACTTTATCGGTAGCTAACACCTTCACACCATCATTTATCTTTGTATACCATCCCCCAAAACTATAGCCACTTCTACCCGTTGTAGGTGTAGATAATGTACCATAAGCTTGATTATATTTAAAAGTCTTAGTAGTTGATTCAGTAGATATATTAATATTTGAAAAAGTATGAGTTTTACCAGATTGATTAACATCTAATCTCAACCAATAAACACCAGTAACAGTAGGTGTAAATTTATAACTTTTATTAGAACTCATCCAATAATAAGTATTAAACTCACCATTCAACATCAAAAATGCCTCAACATTATCTGAACCATTATTAGATTCTCCCCAAACTCCATCAGAATCACAATTAAATTCATATGTCGTACCAGCTTTAAGATAAACTCTTCCATTAGTAAATCCATAACCATCATCTTGATTAGCAGTTACTGTAACGGTCCCATTACTAACACTATATTTCATGAAAGCTGAACTAACATCAGTCACATCATCTAAGTCATACAATAAGTTATCATAAAATGTTACATTTACATTATAAGCAGAAATATCAATCTTAACCTTTGCAGTATACGTTCCACTTGAAGTTAGTTTTAAAGAATCCCCTGCATTACCTACCATAGAATCATTAATATCATACCAACCACTAGCTACATAACCACTAGCAGGTGTTATTGTTGGTAATGTAATAGAACAACTAGTTGTACTATAATTAGTACCATTAGTAGTAGAGTTATTACTACAAGACAAACTAGAAGAGCCAATACTACTAACATTATTATTTTCCTTCGTAAATGAAGCTGTATAAGTACCATTATAAAAAGCATAATACTTAGTTTGACTTGTATTAACTATCGAAGTACTAATAGTACTGCTAACAGAAGTAGATATTCCTTTATAAGTACTATTATTAGGACCTTTACTAGAAGTAACTGCACTAGGAATACTAATAGTTTTCTGTCCAATTACACTGCCAGAATAATTAGCAGTCTGCGTACCACTAGCACTCACTGTTGCTTGAGCACTACCATTATAATAATAGAAAGTAGCTGCTACTGATCTCGTATATAAACTATATAAACTAGTAGCCGTACTAGTTGCTGCCGCCGCTACACTACTATAACTCTTATTAGCAGTATTATTACTAGTTGCATATCCCGCAAAAGTCCAAGTAACAGAATTATTAGTCCAATTCCCATTACTAAGATTAGAAGTACCTGTACTACTAGTGCTAAGAACCGTATTCATCACACTACTACTAGTAAAGAAAGCATTTCGATAAACCGTCCTGCTAGTACCACTAGAATATTCCGTTATAGCTTTTCTATAAGCAACATAGTAATTAGTAGAATTCGTTAAAGTGACAGTAGATGTAACCCTTGTTGCCATAGAATTAACAGCCCCATATCCTACATATACAGAACCATATTGAGAAGTAGTATCTTTAAAAGTAGACAAAGGAACAGTCGCACTACAACTAGTATTATTATTATACAAATCACAACTAGAACTAACATTCTTAATACCACTATTATAATAATAGAAAGTAGCTGCTACGTTCTTTTTATATATAGCATATAAAGTTATATTACTAGTTCCCATCTTAAGAGAATCTAATTTACTAGTAGCACTTTTATTAGTATTCCAACCTACTAAAGTATAACCTGTCTTTGGCGTACAAGTTTTAGTTAAATCTACACTAGCATTATAATTTACTTTAACACTAGCTATAGTACCACTTCCACCATTAGTATTACAATCATAATTAACATTATAACTATTAATAGTAGAAGTAAAGTTAGCAGTAACTGTACTAGCAGCACTAATAGTACCACTACTAGGAGACCAATTACTAAAACTAGTTGTATACCCTGTTATACTTTTAGCTGTTGCTGTTACACTCCTAGAATCATTTAAGGTAAGTTTATTACTACTAGTAGTATAAGTCCCACCCTTAGGAACTATATATTTAGATGCCGACACTGTACCATAATTAGTATTATTAGACTTAAAATTCAAGTTATAAAATTCTGCACTAACATTCGTATTGGAAGCTCCTACAGTTCCTGATTTAGTGTAACTACTAATATTAGTACCATCTACTTTTACACCATAAATTTCATAAGGAACTCCATAATAATTTTGAGTCCAATAATCTGTAACATAACCATTATCAACATTATTCACCCTAAATCCAACCGACAGCCCATTACTAGTAGCAGTACTACTATTAAGACCAGTACCATCTAAATATAAATTAAGATCTAAATAAACTTTATTCGCTGTCCAATGAGCATAATATGTAGTATCAGTTGCAGATACAGTAGTACTACTAGTTACCTTAGTACCTCCAACAGGAGCTGTATACCAACCATCAAAAGTATAACCTGTTCTAGTTAAAGTCTTCAAACTATCTCCTAAAGTAGAACCGTAAGTTAAACTAGAAGTAGTAACAGGCTGATTCCCCTCTCTTATATCTAACGAATGAACGTATAACTCATCTCCATCATCCCAACTACTACCATTCAAATAAAAGACAAAAGCTTTTAAGGAATTACCATTTGCTGTAAAAGTATGAGTTACTCTCTGCCAAGAAGTAGTAACATTAACATTAACTTGACCTCCTTGTTCATCCCCTATTAGTAATTTTTTGTTACTACTAGCTTTAACATAAACACTCCAAGTATAAATCTTACCCAAAGTAAGTTTATCACTAGGATAATAATAAACTCCACCACTAGTACCAGCATTCATCGTAAATTTAACAACATTGCCACTTCTAGCATTAGCATCTTCTACATTATTCTTAGAACCAGTATTTTCAGCAGGATGAAATCTATAATTACTTGGATAAAATGAATCGTTCCATAAATTATCACTATAATAATTTTGATCATAAGTAACAGTATATTTATTAGCACTACATCTAGCATATAAAGTTACATTACCTTGTACAGCAGTTGGTGTATAACTAGCACCTGATGCATAACTAGTTCCACTACCATCACTTTTCGTATTCCAATTACACGTATAACCAGTCTTAGATACCGTTGGTAAATTAAATGCAACAGGAGTCCAATTAGCCGTCAAGGTAACAGTAGACCCATTAGTTGGATTCAAATTCTTAAAATATTTACTTTTAACTAAATTAGAACCATTACTCCAACTATTTGTAATACTAGAAGTACTATCTCCATATTTAGCCGTACTTGTATTAATATTACTAGCTGTCCAACCATTAAATGTCTGAGGCTTTGAAGTAGCTGAACCAATAGTTGCTCCAGTACCATTAGCATCCCCTGTAGCTTTAATTATCTTAGTAGGATTATCTATAGTAATATTACTATCATAATTACCACTACTAGGTGTATTAGTTCCTTTAGTACCATTATTTAAAGTATAATTAATATTATATGTATTAACATTCCAATTACCAGTTAAAGTTCCATTACCAGCCCCAAATTTATATACATATCCACTATTATAAGAATAACTATTACTAGTAACATCTGTAATAACAATATTCTTAATATCAAAATCCATACTAACAGTCTGATTTGCTAAATTACTAGTATATATCTCAAATAAAGGATTAATTGTTACATCTGTATTACCATTAGATGATGCTATCGTAGTACCAGTCCAAGTTCTAGACATACTATATTCAATCCATCCCTTACCAATTGCACTAGAATCAACATTTGTAGAAACTCTACCAGTAGAACTATAATCATTCTCAATACAAGCATGTCTTAGATTTAAATTACCTCCTGACATTGTATTAACTCTTATCATAGCTGTTATTTTATAAGTATGACCAGCCGTAAAATTATAATGAGGGAACCTCATCCAATACCATGTATTAGCAGTAGGCGTTACACTAGCCGTGTACTTAGTATAAGTTGTACCATCTGTATCTGTCTTTTTAGCAACCGTAAATCCTCCACTAGAACTAGGATTAGCATCTGGAATACCATTCATAAGTGTTCCACTACCACTAAGATTCCATTTATTAAACGTATAACCCGTTCTAGTAATTGGTAATAATCCATAAGTTGTATTATAATTTTGTGAAACATTAACTGTACTAGTAGAATTATTATAAGTACCACCATTAGGATTAATAGTTAAATTATATTTATTAATACTCCACTTAGCATATAAAGTACTAGCTTTATTAAAATATTTATTAGTAAAATTACTAGTTATGTAACTATTAGTACCAATTAAATTAACTCCTCCACCATTAGAAGCCGTATAATATCCTAAAAATGTATAACCCGTTCTAGTAGGATTAGTTATTCCATTACTACTAGTAGTCATTAAAGTAGTCTTAGCCGTACTATCTTTATAAATACCCATACCATACTTCTCATATATCATCGAAGTACCACCTTTATTACTATCAGCACCCTGATTATCAAGAGTAATAGGATATATAGGTACAGCCTGATCACATAACTCTAAGTTAGCTTTAATACTAGCATTTTGCATATTACTACTATCACTACTATTACCATCTATATAAACTATAAACCTATATTCTTTAATCTCTTCTGGTTCTATATAAATATCACTATAAATAGTATTACTACCAACACTTAAATTACTAAAATTACCACTCTTTAATACTTTACTATAACTATCTCCTACCTTCTCAAGTAATACCCACTTAAAGCCTGTACTCTTTAACGCATCAGACATAGATATAATATTTATCTTAGCATACATCATATATGTATCACTCTTAGTATTAGTAGCCGTATAATCACTGTATATTAAATACTTACCATAATTACTATCTGCATAATAACTACTATCTGTATAATCTAATATAGGACTCAAATTAGCACCTTCAATAGAGGCACTTTTTTTATAAACATATTTTAAACCACCATCATGAATACCAACATCAACATTTGTATTAGCACTCTTCCAAACATAGTAGGCAAATGTTAAAGATAATAAACAAAGAATAAAAACAATTACTCCAACTATTGTTCCAAATAGTTTTCTCTTACCTTCTCCCATAAAAGTATCACCCTACCATTCAAATATAATTTTATCAAAAATTAATATAAATTGCAATTATTTCACTTAATAAAAAAGAAAAAAAATACACGTCAATAACATAACATGTATTTTTAATTTAATTTATATAAAACTATATAAACATCATACCACTAACAAATCCATAGAAATTTAGATAAACTGCTTCATCTCTATTAAACATACGTATACGTATACGACTATTTCTTTTCATTATTAAATTCCTCATTCAAATCAACAGCCTTCAAAGTATACAAATACAAATTACTATCCTGAAGAATATAAAAATGAGCCTTCTGATGTTTAACAACAACATAATACATAATAGGTAATCTTAAATTATCCCTAACATCCAATAATTCCTCAAAACTATTTATCTTCAAAATATTATATTTAGACATATCAGGCAAAGTAGAAGTTTCAACAACAAGTCTATCATATTCTCGCAATATTTTATTAATAATAATATCATATTTACTCTTTTTTATCTTAAGCAAACTAAGCATTCTCATCACAACAATTATATAAACAATAGCAAGCACAACACAAATACTACCAAATAATATATATATACCATTTGAAATATTAAAACTATTATCCATCAAAACATACTCATAATTATTATGCAACTCCTTAGAATCAAGTTTTATCTGAATAGCCTTCTGAGATAATGGTATTCTCAAAGAAATAAGTTCTGAAGAAGGAATACTATATTTAGAATCAACTTTATTATAAGTAACCAAATAAACATCTAAATAACTATTAACATTAACTCCATATTGTGACTTAAATTTAGTAGCAATAGCATTATAATACTCATAATCAATAGAAATATCTTTATCAAAAACATAATTATCTCCATCTCTCTTAACCAAATCTCCACTACGCTCTAAAAGCGTATAATTTTTCTCAAAATAACTAGCATTACTATCACTATCAACAATCACTAACTTACCAATAATCTCATATTCCAAACCACCATCTATCTTTGAAGATCCACTAACCGAATACTGATAATGAAATTTAAGAGGAATATCATGAATTAAGCTAGCAACATAAGACATATTCTTACCTAAACACTTATCTTCATAAAATTCATTTTTATTTAAACAAACAGAATAATCTACATTACCATCAGCCTTATAATAAACCATCTCTTTTTTAACAACATTCATTGAATTAGTAACAAAATAAATTCCCAACCCAAAAAACATAATAAATAATATTATATAAATGAAAAGTCTTAAATTAAAAGAAAAATAAATACCTAGTCTCTTTTTATAAGACTTATCATTATTTTTAACTAAAGTATATTTATATTTACCTCTAACTTTTCTCTTCAATTTCTTCTTAGCCATTCTTATCACCACTTTTCATTTAATAATACTGTAGGATATCCTAATAAAGGTATTTTAAATCTAACAACCCCAATAATCATATCTTTAGTAATCTTATACTCATCATAATTAGAATTAGCATCCCCTTTAGTATAAATAAAATACTCTCCATTTGTATCAATAATCTTATAAATACGATGCACTATAACTTTTCCCTCATAATGATAAGCTATAACATCTCTCTTCCCTATCTCTTTATACCTCTGATCAACAATAACAATATCTCCCTTTGAGATAACCTTCTCCATACTACCACTAGCAATTGCTACTGCATAATATCTAAAATATCCTGAAACCAAATAAACTAAAACAACAACTATCAAACTAACTAAACTCCAATATAAAATAAGCTTTCTTCTACTAACAAATACTCTCTCTAAAATAGCTTCCGTTCTATCTCTTAAAAGCCACCTTCTAACTCTACTCATAACAAAAATAGGAAACAAAAAATTAATAAGAGAATAAAGATATTCATTAGGATTAGGAACAATTGGCAATAAATACAAATACAACTTCATAACCAAAAAGAAGAAAATACCTGGCCAATACCCAAAATGAAGTGCCAAATAAATTCCTAAAATATTTTCTGTAATAGAAGGAACTAAACTAATAGCCACTACTAAAAACATCTCTTTATTAAAAGCAAAAGAATGTGCCGCAAAAGCTATTGTATTATCCATCAAAATAAAAAACAAACAAACAAAAATAAGCATTTTTTTAGACAAACTAGCTTTCATAACAAGTTGATAACGCAAAACCTCTTTTAAAATAACATAAATAATAATTGGAATAATAAACTTAAAAATAGATTTAACCGTCAAATAATTCTCCACTCTAGCAAACCCAATTACTATTCCTGATAAATAATAAATTAAAAAGAAGGATATTAAAATAATTATAATTTCTAATATAATATCTTTAGTATAACGATGTCTATCTTTTTCAAATCCAAATAAATACTTAGATAAAATTAGCAAGCAAAAAAGCAGTATATTTAAAGAATTTTGATTTAAAAATCTAAAAACAATACTATTACTAATAAACACTAAAATGAAGATAAACATAAACAATAATAGCTTAATATAACTTTTCTTCATTTTCTTCTTCTCCTAACATAAATGACACAGCAAAAACTGTGTCATCTTGATTTTAATCTACTGAACTATAATTTAGTGTAATATCTCCAAATGAAACAGTAAAATCTCCATCTGCTCTATCAGCACCTGCTGCATATTCAAGCGTAACCGTAATAGCATCGGCACTGCCTTTAGCTAAAGAATGATTAGAAATACTAGCAACACTACTACTAGCCTCCGCCTCTGTTCCAACTTTTACTTTAACAGAAATACCATTACAAGCCTTCTGTACTAAAGCATCAGTAGTCCCCTCTTTAGCTGTACAAACTTTATTACTACTAGCACTAGCCACATCAGAATAAACAATACTTTTTAAGAAAGCTTCTAACTCTCCAGCATTATAGGCATAAAAATTATATACAACCTTTTGTCCTGGCTCTGTAAAAGTAGCATTTAAATTACTAATAGTTGGACTATTAGTATTATCAATCTTAGCATTAGTAGCAACAACTGTACTAGGAGTTGCAACTGGTGCAATTTCATTAGCTAAAACTTCTGTATTAGAACTTGAAAAATCAACATTCATTGTATCAGAACTAGGTTTTACTGTCGCATTAGATTGAATCTTCAAAACACTAGAAAACGCCGAAAAACCAATAGATAATCCTACAACACCAACTACTAAAGCAAGCAACGCTATATACTGTCCATGCTTATTTTTCTCCATCTCTATCCTCCTATCTACTATACACAATACTAACATATTTTAATATTTTTGCCAACCCTTTTTCACAACTTTTTTCATCAAAAAAAGCCAAGTTCTCTAACATAAAGAACTAAAGCCATTTATTGTTGTTTAACATACCAAACTCTAGAAATATCTACATTCTGACTAAGTGGCGGTGGCGATGGTTGATCAACAGATACAATAACAGGCATCTTAAAAGCACTACCATACGCAATACACATACCAGACCTAAAAGTATTAAGCTTATTAATCATATTACCACTAACATTAGGCAAAATCGAAGATACAAACGCAACATCATTATGATGAAACATCTTAAACACTAAGAAATTAGTACACTGACTAATAGCCGTCTCACTCAACTCTGACGGTCTTTGAGTAATCATCCCCAACAAAATACCATACTTTCTTCCCTCTTTAGCAATTCTCTCAAAAATATTATACCCAAATAACTTAACATCAATATCTTCCTGCACATATCTATGAGCCTCTTCCAATAAAATATGAAATGCTAACGATCCTCTATTTTTTAACTTAGCAACATAATCAAATAAAATTTTCGAATAAATCTTTACTAAATTTTTAGCAAACCTATCATCAACATAGTTAATATTAAAATTAATAATCTGTGCCTTTCTCCCATTATCAGCCGTCAACAACTCTCTAATATACCCCTCACGCGTTACAAACATTGGATAATCAAAATACTTAGCATAATCACTATTCATAAGAGCATTAAGCCTAATCTTTAATACATTAGCATAATCAAAAATCTTCTCACTAGTAAGAACCCCTTCACTAATAAGAGCAAACTCTAAAGCCATCGAAAACTCTTTTAACCCATACATAAAAGCCCCATCAGGCATCGTAAGTTGAAATTCTTTTTGTGTAAATTTCTCTAAATAACTAATAACTAACTCAACATCAGCAAACTTACCAGACTCTTCTATATATAAACACTGCCTAATTGTCCTACTCCATCCCCCCTTAGTAAGAGATACATCCAAATTAATATCATTAGTCTTAAACTTAGTCAAAACAGAAGTAAGCTTATTCCTAATCTCACTAGGACTCTTACCAGAAAAAATAATATCCAAAACACTTCTTGCAATTATATCATTCTTCTGTTCAATAACAGCATCCTCAGACTGCGTAAAATATCCAACTAACTTCAAAGCCTTCTCAATAATAGGAATCTGATTCTCATCATTAGCATTAAGAAGAAGAGCTATATCATCAGTACCAAGAAGCCAAAAAGGCAAACACAAATGCTTATATTCCGTATTAGTAAGATCAGTAGTAATAACTTTATAATTAAGATTAGGATTATTCCTACCTATATTATTAAAAGCAGGCTGATACTCACCATAAGCATCAAACAAGAAAAAATTAGTCCTAAAAGGAATACTATCACGAGCTTCATAAAAAATCTTCTGCAAAATATTAGAAGTAGAATAACTCTTACCTGAACCACTATTACCCAAAATAGCAAAATGATTAGAGAAAAAAGCATTAACATCTAAAGAAATACGATAATTTTGATAAACAGTAGACACTCCCATACTAATAGAATTCGAATTAGGATCATTCTGATAAATAAGATCTAACTCTCCCTTAGTAATAATCCTACAAGCATCCCCAAAAGCAGGTTTCCTAATACTACCATAAATAAATTTATTATCCTTAATCTCTCCTACTAAAATTATGTCTAAATAAGTACAGTCTCCCTCTAACACTTCACCAACTATCTTGCAATCCTTATCATCAAACAAAACATTTTTCCCCATCAAATTTTCTAATTCATATAAATTAGCCTCTAACTTTATCCTAACCTGATCCCCCATAATACTAATTATTTTCCCTAGCATCCTATATCACCTATTATTAATTATACTAAAAAAACATCTAAATTACTAGACATTTTTTTGCTTTAATAAATTATGTTTACAACATCAAGACTTAACAATAACATTACTACTACTTACTCCTGTGAAATTCTTATCAAGTATCCAATTCTTCTCAACCTCAGACTTAACATAAATAATTGCATTTGAAGTTCCTAAAAAAGCCCCATAATTATCTGCCGAATCAAAAGTAAAAGTAGATAAATCTAAAATCCAACTATTGGCATTCCTACCAGTTCCATTAAACATCCAATAAAAAATTTTCACTTTATCAGTTTTAAATTTATTTCCTAATTTTAGTTCAAAGGAAGTTGCTTTATTGCCTGCATTCGAAAACATACACTGCATAACCGTTACATTACTAGTATCAAAATTAGCTCCCAAATCCAAATAAAAGCTTTTACTATTATAACCTGTTCCAAAAAACATGTACCATGTATTAGTCATATTAGAAGTATAAAATTTGTCTCCTAAATCTAACACAAAATTCGTACTATTATAACCAGTATTTGCAAACATTTTACCAAAATCATTTACATTACTCGTATTAAACTTATCGCCCAAATTTATAGAAAATACAGTACTATTATAACCAACAGTATCAAACATATTTCTCATATCAGTTACATTTCTTGTATCAAACTTATTTCCTAAATCCAATTTAAAAGTTGTACTATCACACCCCAAATGGTCAAACATATTAGCCATATTAACAGTTTGTATTGTATTTAAATTGTCAAAAGATATACTATCTACCTTTGTCATATTTAGAAAAAATTTAGATAAATCTTTAGCATATATTTCTTCCTTACTTCCTATATATAAATCATAATATCCATCACTACTATTACTATTAAGCCATACAACTATACTATTATCCCCTAACTCTGATACATCCCACTGTACAACTGCGTTACTTGTATCTATATAATCAACAAATGAAACATTCTTAATCTTTTCTCTATAGTCA
>CAKOYV010000002.1 GCA_934131005.1 uncultured Bacilli bacterium
ATTATTACTGTTTTTCTTAGCAATCATAAGGCGTTATCTAAAATTTAGTTCCCATCAAAAATTTTAGAACCGTTTTTCTTGCATTCAAACCTTAACACTTATATATTACAAGCAAAATTCTTTACAAGTAAGTATAATTTTGTTATAATTATAGCAGTAAATGGAGAGAAGAATATGGAATTAAACAATAAAAAACCATTAATTATTTGTGTTTGTGGTAAAGCTAGAAGTGGCAAAAATACCGTGTGTAATTTTATGTACAGTAATTTTCAAAAAAAGGGATACAAAACCATCTTATCACCATATACCAAGTACTTAAAAAAATACATAAATGAAATAAGTGGTTGGCAAGAATCGGATGATAATAATAAACCACGTGAGCTATTACAGGACATAAGCTCACAACTTATCAAGAAAAAATTAGGTTACACTAATTTTTTTATAGAAAGACAAATTCAAGATATTAATATTTATTCATATTTCTTTGACATTATAATAATTCCAGATGTTAGATTTCCTAATGAAATAGAAGAATTAAGAAAAAATTTCAAAAGAGTTATTGCAATAGGAATTGAAAGGCCAAATTTTGATAATGGTTTAACTGAAACTCAAAAAAATGATGCAACAGAAACCTCTCTAAACAATTATCAAAATTTTGATTACTATATAGTCAATAAAAATAATGAAAAAGAATTATTTAATATTACAAAAGAAATAATGTTAGATATAAGAAAGAAGGAGCTATTATGAATAAATTAATTGCAATAGTTGGAATGTGTGGTAGTGGTAAAAGTCAAGCTACTGATGAATTAGAACATCAAGGTTGGAAGAAAATTTATTTTGGTGGTGTGACATATAAAAAAATGCAAGAAGAAGGAATTGAAAGAACGCCAGATAGTGAAAAAATTTTTCGAGAAGAATTAAGAAAAAAGTATGGCCCTGAATGTTATGCCAAATTACTATTACCAGAAATAAAAGAATCATTAAAAAATAATAATGTTGTTTTAGATGGCTTATATTCATGGTATGAGTATACTTATCTAAAAGATAAATTAGGTGATAAATTAAAATTAATTTGTATTGTTACAGATAAAAAATTAAGATATAAAAGAATTGCTGCTAGAAAAGAAAGACCATTTACCGAAAAAAAAGCTATTGAAAGAGATGTATCAGAAATAGAAAACTTATATAAAGGTGGTCCAATAGCCTACGCAGATTATTATATATTTAACAACACAACAATTGATGATTATAAAAAAAGATTAACAGAAATAATAAATGAAATAAGCAAGGAGAATTGATAATATGAAAAGAATGACAAGTGAAGAAATAATAAATACTTATTTAACTTTTTTTGAACAAAGAGGACATTTAATATTAGAAAGTGCACCTTTAATTCCCAAAAATGATCCAAGTATCTTATGGATAAATGCTGGTGTCACACCATTAAAAAAATATTTTGATGGCACAGTAGTTCCAAAAAACAAAAGATTAACAAGTTGTCAAAAATGTATTAGAACTAACGACATTGAGAATGTTGGCGTTACAGCAAGACATCATACTTTTTTCCAAATGTTAGGAAATTTCTCTGTTGGTGACTATTTTAAAACTGAAGCCTTAACTTGGGCATTTGAATTACTAACAAGTGAAGAGTATTTTGGATTTCCAATTGAAAAATTATATGTAACAGTATACCCAAGTGATACAGAGGCTTATAACTTGTGGTTAAAATTAGGTATGCCAGCCTCACATATAATAAAACTAGAAGAAAATTATTGGGAAATAGGAGAAGGTCCTAGTGGACCAGATAGTGAAATTTTCTATGACCGCGGAGAAGCTTACGATAAAGAAAAAATAGGAATTAAACTACTTGAACAGGACATTGAAAATGATCGTTATATCGAAATATGGAATAATGTTTTTAGCCAATATAATGCTAAAAAAGGCGTAAAAAGAGAAGATTACGAAGAATTACCAAGCAAGAATATAGATACTGGCATGGGTGTTGAAAGAATGGCTTGTATCATGCAAGATGCAAAAACCAATTATGAAACAGATCTATTTATGCCAATAATTGAAAAATTAGAAGAAATTTGTCAAATAAAGTATGCAGGTCAAAAAGAATTTAAAGTTATAGTAGACCATGCTAGAAGTTTAACTTTTGCCTTATCTGATGGAGCAACTTTTGAAAATTATGGCCGTGGTTACGTAATAAGAAGATTATTAAGAAGAGCAGTTATGATGGGAAGAAAATTACAAATCAATCATCCTTTTATGGAAGAACTAGTTTCAGTAGTTATCCAAAAATATGTAAGCATTTACCCAGAACTTGCTAAAAATGCGTCTATCATTAAAGAACAAATAATCAACGAAGAACAATTATTTGAAAAAACATTAGTAGCAGGTGAAAAAAGATTAGAGGAGATAATTAAAAACAATCAAGAAACAAAACTAATAAATGGTAAAGATGCCTTTAAACTATATGATACTTATGGTTTCCCAATTGAGTTAACAATGGAATATGCCGAAGAATTAGGCTACAAAGTAGATAAAGAAAATTTTGAAAAATACATGAGTGCTCAAAAAGAAATGGCTAGAAGCACTCACAAGAATACTAGCAGTATGAATCTTCAAAATGAATTACTAATTAATTATAAAGAAGAAAGTAAATTTATAGGTTATGAAAAATTAGGTAATCAAACAACCGTTATGGCTATCATGCAAGATGACAAGTTTGTTGATACATTGACAACTGATGGTTATGTATTTTTAAAAGAAAATCCTTTCTACGCTGAATCAGGTGGTCAAATTTATGATATTGGCTATTTAAAAAATGATGAATTCAAAGGGGAAGTAATCGATGTTATCAAAGCTCCAAATAAACAACATATGTTACATGTAAAAGTTCTATCTGGTGTACTAAAAAAAGATAGCCAAGTATTAACCCATGTACTTCAAGAACGTCGTAACGAAATAGCTAAAAATCATAGTGCCGTTCACTTATTACAAAAATCTATCCAACAATTATTAGGAGACAATGTTCATCAAGCCGGAAGTAGAGTAGATGCTAAGAGTTTCCGTTTCGATTTTAATTATCATGGACGTTTAAATGATGAAACAATTGTAAAATTAGAAGAAAAAGTTAATGAAAAAGTAGCTGCTTCTTACGAAACAAAAATAGAATATGTCAGCCTAGACGAGGCCAAACAACGTGGAGCAATGGCTTTATTTGATGATAAATATGGAGACGTTGTAAGAATGGTTACTATGGGCGACTCCGTTGAATTGTGTGCAGGAACTCATGTTAAAAACACTAAAGATATTGGTAAAATATCAATTGTTTCTATAATAAATAAAGGTGCTGATACATTTAGAATTGAAGGTGCTACAACCGAAAATATTAACGATATGTTACACGAGACAGTCAAACCATACTATGAAGAAATAAAACGTTTATTAAAAAAAGCCAAAAAGATTTTAACAGAAGCTAAAGAAAATGGTATAACCCTAGGTTTTAATTATGATTTTACTGATAAAGAACTAACTAGCTATACAGATGTCATTTATTACAAACAAAGTTTAATTGATTTAAAAGAGGCTTTAAAGCAATTAGAAAAAGATTATTACCAAGAAAAAGTAAAAAAGACTACTAGTGATTTAACAGCCTTCACAACAAATATGGAAGTTATATCTGGAATCAAAGTAATGGCCGCTATCTGCGAAGATTATGAAGTTGATATCATTAAACAAATAGCCGATTCATTATGTAACAAATATGATAATTGCTTTGTCTTACTTGCTAATGTTAAAAACAACAACGTAAATATCATAGCCAAAAGCAATAGTGATAAAGTAAATTGTGGTGCTATAGTAAAAGAATTAGCTATTAAATGTAATGGTAACGGAGGAGGCAGCAAAGTATTTGCCCAAGGTGGTGGAAGCGATGCTAGCAATTTAGCCGATTACATTACAACAATCAAAAAAGACTTAGAAAGCGTAAAATAATTGTAAATAATATAGGCAATACTATACTTATCTTAATTATTGTAGTATACTAAAATAAAATTATAATTTTAAGTAGGTGAATCATGAAAAAAATATCATTATTAATAATTATTTCATTATTCTTTATAACTGGATGCAACAATCAAGAAGAAAATGAAAAAAGTGAATATTTAGCAATGAAAAGTAAATTATTAGAAACTTCAAGTTATACAAAACAGGAAAATATTCCTTGTGATATAACAGTCAATATAGATAGAGTAGATGATGAAAAAGTTTCATACAACGTCATACTTTCAAATCCTAGAAAAGATATGCGTAAAATAAAAGCTATCGTTGTTCATAATTATTATAACGAGGATATTTTTCCAACTATTGGTTTATTCAATAAAACAACTAACTTATTTACAAGTGACAAATCAAAGCAGTTAAAATTAAAAGGAACAATTGATACAACAACTGATATAGATTCCCTAAACTTAGAATTAAAAGTATTTATCAAATATACAGACCAAGATGGCAAAGAAAAAGATATTTATTATAAAACGACATAATAAGTATCTTTTTTATTTTATAATTACTAACAGGTGATTAATATGCAAGTAAAAGTTTTTGATGAATCTCACGAAAAAGACTTAGAAGAAGATATCAATGATTTTCTAAAAGAAGAAGACGTAGAAGTAATAGATATTAAATTTAGCGTTTCTAATAGCATCTATTCTGAAGAACAATTATATTGCTTCTCAGCCTTAATTATGTATAAAGAAAAAAATAAATAACCACTAAAAGCAGTTATCTATCTAAATCTTTTGGTAATAATCCTAAAGTAATAGCTCCAGCTACCGCAACAATAATATAGACTATTCTCGTTATAATAGTAGCATTGCCAAATAAGAACTCTATTAGATTAAAGTCAAAAATACCAAGAAGTCCCCAATTTATACAACCAATAGCAGCTATTACTAAACATGTCTTATATAACGCGTTCATATCTTGCCTCCTTTTTCTATTAATACTTTTCCCAAATATTGATAAATTATTCATAAAACCAAACTAAAAATATATAATTTATTGAAAGAGTTGAGGTGAATATGAAAAAAAATTTAAAAATAATTCTTTCACTTATAATTATTACACTTACCTTATCAGCCTGTGGCGTTAAAAATGCCGATAAAATTATTAATGATATGGCAAAAAAGCAAGAAAAATGTAGTAGTTATTATGTTGAAGGAACAATGGAAATTATTAACAACGAAGATACTTATACTTATAATGTCACAGTATCCTATCAAAAAGGCGATTATTATAAAATAAACTTAGTAAATAATCTAAACAATCACGAACAAGTTATTTTGCGTAATGACGAAGGCGTTTATGTTGTAACTCCATCACTTAATAAAAGTTTCAAATTCCAAAGTGATTGGCCATATAACAATTCTCAAGTATATCTAATGGGTTCAATCATTGAAGATCTAAAAGAAGATGAAGATAGAACTTTCAAAACAAATAATGATGGTTACTATTTCCAATCATCTGTTAATTATCCCAATAATAAATCATTAACAAAACAAAATGTTTATATCAACAAAAAAAATCAAATAACCAAAGTTGAAGTAACAAATAATGAAGGAAAAGTTCAAATAACTATGAAATTTAACAAAATTAATTATAACAAAAAATTTGCATCTGACTATTTTGAATTATCAAAACTTATTAATATAACCAAAGACGAAACTAAAAAAGATCAAAATTCAACTACAAACAATACTAAAGATACTAAAACTCAAGAAGAAAATAATAGTACCAATAACACAAATAATAACACCAATAACAATACCAACACTACGGATAATAATAGTAACGCCAATTCTAATAACGAAACAAATACAACCGAACAAAACAGTCAAAATAATAATGGCCAAACATCAAATGATACTACCACTTCTAAAAATAGTAATACCACTAATCAGAAAAATAATACTTCTAATAATACCAATACTAACACAAATACTAATACCAATGAAAATGCGCAAAAATCAAAACAAACAGCTACTATAGATGACGTTATCTATCCTATGTACTTACCAGATAATACTACTTTAGCCAATAAAGAAGTAGTAAATACTGATAATGGCCAACGTTTAATTTTAACTTTCGAAGGCGACAATCCATTCGTTTTAGTAGAAGAAACAATTGGTTATCAAGATGAAGGATTGATAATACCAGTAAGTGGAAATCTTGACTTCCTAACAGATGTAGTAGGTGTTGTAAACGACAATTCAGCCAATTGGGATAGTAATGGAATTGAATATTATATTGTCAGCAATACTCTTAAAACCGATGAATTATTAACTATCGCCAGATCAATTAGTGTCTTACCAGTTAGTAAATAATCATTTAAAATATTAAAAAGTTCAGTTAAAAATATGAATAATATTGTAGCTTAATAAATACTATTCATATCAAAACTGAATTTTTTTGCTATTCCTAACAGCAATAAATTTCTAAGATGAATATACACTTCAAACTGTCAACAATATATCAAATAATCATTTTTTATAAATAGCAACCAAAAAATCACTAAATAGCATGATATAATATAAAAAAGCAACTAATTTTATACAAAAAGCAACGTTTTTTACATAGTGCAACCAACTTTTATATGATAAAATTTGCAGTAGAGGTGAAGGAAAAATGAAATTTAATGAAAAATTAGCGCAAATGCGTAAAAATAATAATATGTCGCAAGAGCAATTAGCAGATAGGCTAGGAGTATCTAGGCAAGCCATCAGCAAATGGGAGTCGGGTACTTCCATGCCAGATATGGCTAAAATATTAGAATTGTGTAAAATATTAAATTGCAGCCTAGAAGAATTAATTGACGATGGAATTAATAAAAATACTCATGAAAATAATAATCAAAAAGTTGATATAAATAACTATATTAAAGAATTATTAGATTTTATAACGAAAACTATCAATATGTTTTGGAGTATGACTTTTACTGAAAAGCTAAAATGCATAATAGAAATACTTGCTTTAATTCTTATAATATTTATAATTTGGGGAATGGCAGGCTCAATTGTATCAGGCATCTTTGAGAATCTATTAAGACTGTTACCAGATAATGTTTATCAATTTATCTACAGCTTTTGTTCAGTTATTTATGGACTATTTGGCTTTGTATCAGGCTTATTAATTGTTATTCATGCTTTTAAAATAAGATATTTAGATTACTTTATCACTATCGAAGATGAAAGTGCTCAAAATAAAACAAGAGAATTATCTATTGAAGATGAAAATCTTGACAATTCAAAAGTAAAATTTATTGAAAATAAAAAGAATAAAATAATAATCCGTGACCCTAAGCATAGTACTTATAGCTTTTTCAAAATATTAGGAAAAATATTCATCAAAATAACCAAAGTTATTCTTCTATTTATCGCTATTCCTTGCTTAATTAGTTTTATATCTTTAGTATTTGGTTTGATTTTTTCTATATGGTTCTTAAAAAATGGTATCTTCTTTGCTGGAATTGCAATCATCATCTTAGGACTAATCTTTATTAATTATTTAATTATAAGATTTATTTATAACTTTATTTTAAATATAAAAACCAAATATAATCTCTTATTTGCAATATTAATAGCAGGTTTAGTCTTAATTGGCCTAGGTAGTGCTATCTCATTTTGTACTTATCTAAATTTTGATAAAAAAGTTATTACCAATAAAGACATAAAATATACAACTAATACTTATAATCTAAAAATGGAAGATAATTTAATTTTAGACTTTATTGAAGATGATGCTAGCAAAATTGTTATAAATAATAGCAATAATGATATTAAAGTAGAAGTATTTAAAGAAAATAATTCTACTGTAAATATTTATGATTACAAAGATGAAACATATGATTATGACGACGATGATGATGATAGCACAAATAATAAAGTCTTCAAAGTATATTCTTTTAGATACGCCCAAGATACTGATAGCGAGTTAGATCAAATAAATAAAGTATTAAATCAATTAAAAAAGAAACAAAGAATAGAAGACGAGTACAAAAGAATTAGTCAAATAAAAATAACTATCTCACAAGCAAATTATGATAAGTTAAAGAAAAATTATCAAGAACTTTATGATTAAAAAGTAAGTCTAATTATGAATTTAATATCACAAAAAAAATAAAGTTAAAAAGGAGTTTAATTATGAGTTTAATATCACTGAAAAATGTAAGTAAATATTACTATAACAAAGGAGTAATTGCTAGTGGCATCACAAAAGTAAATCTAGATTTTGAAATGGGCGAATTTGTTGCTATAACAGGAGAATCAGGTTCTGGGAAAAGTACCCTTCTTAATATTATCAGCGGTCTCGATACTTATGAAGATGGAGAATTATATATATGCAATAAAGAGACTAGTCACTATCAAGAAGCTGATTTTGAAGCTTATCGCAGAAAATATATTGCTAATATTTTTCAAAATTTTAATCTTATTAATAGTTATACTGTCTATCAAAATATTGAGCTCATTCTCATTCTAAATGGTGCTAAGAAAAAAGAAATAAAACCAAAAGTATTAAAATTACTAAAACAAGTTAATTTAGAAAAATTTCGTCATACTAAAGTATCAAAATTATCAGGTGGTCAAAAGCAAAGAGTAGCAATTGCTAGAGCACTGGCTAAAGATAGTCCTATTATCATCGCTGATGAACCAACAGGAAATCTTGATAGCAAAAGTGCTAAGTCTATAATAAGTCTCTTAAGTAAAATAAGTAAAAATAAATTAGTGATAATTGTTACTCATAATTACGATCAAGTAGAAAAATATGTTACCAGAAAAATAAAGATGCATGATGGTAAAATATTAGAAGATAAAATTATAAAACCTCATCAAAAAAATGAAAATAATCAAGAAATAAATTGCAAAAATATAACTCCTTTAAATAAATTAAGAATAGGTATTCGTAACGCTTTCAATATTCCTATCAAATTTTTCTTAATTCTAGCAGTCTATATTTTTATGATAGTAGCCCTAATGGCCGAATATTCATCATTCAAAGAACAAGAATATTTAGCGAACAAAGTAGGCTATAATGGACTATTACGAGATACATCAGATAAAAGAATAATAATTAAAAAAAATGATAAATCACCAATTACTTCTGATGATTATCAAATCCTAAATAATTTAAAAAACGTTGATTATATTGTTAAAAATGATTTATTACTAGATACATCTATTTTTCTAACTGATAAAAATAGCAACTTTTGGCTAGATAGTCCCGCCGATAGTATAGATAATTTTCACGGAAAACTAGATCATGGTCGCATGCCTCAAAATGATAATGAAATAATTATTACTGGTAGTAAAGATGATTATTATCTCTCTGAAATTTATCGTGAATTATTAGCAACTGATCTTTATTTAACTAATCCTGATACAAATGAACTAGATAAAAATATTTCTTTAAAAATAGTAGGAATTAAATATACTACTGCTAACTATAATAATAACTATCATTTTTATTTAAGCAATAATATTTTAAATACTATAAAAATTCAAAATAATCAAAAATACAGTAATATTACAACAACTTTTTTAAATAGCAATCATCAAAGTGATAATAGCAGTATCAATTTCTTACCAAGTCCTAATCCTAAAGTACCATCTGGTGAAGTTTATATAAGTAGTGATGAGAATGCTAATTGTAAAAATGAAAATTGTATTAATTATCCATTAACTATAACAGTTAATAATATTTATTATGAAGATAAAATTGAACTAAAAGTTACCAAAACATATACTAAGAAAAATATAAAAAGCATACTAGATCTTGAAGATTTTGATAATAATAATGGCTATATTTACATAAACCCTAATGATTTTAATAAATTATTCAATAAAGATAATTATCAAAGTAGCATATATGTTAAGGATATATCTCATATAGATGATACAATAAAAGATTTAAATAATTCAGGATATCATACCCTAAAAGTTAAAGATACTTTAGTAAAAACAGGCTTTTCTGAATATATGCATATTATTAAAACTATTGTAACATCAATTTTGATAATAACACTATTCTTTATTTCTTACTTTGTTATTAGAATTATTTTAAAATCTCGTAATATTTATTTCGCCACCATCAGAATGTTAGGAGCTAGTCAAAAAATAAGCCTTCAATTATTAATAATAGAACTATTAACCTTAGCCAATGTTGCCTATATAAGTTTTATAGCTATATTATATTTAAAAACTAAAAATATTATTAAATTTGCCTTTCTAAAAACAATTATTAATTATTTAAAATTATCAGATTATCTTTTAATCTATTTGACCTTAATAATAATATCTTTACTCATAAGCCTTAAATTTAGTCAAAAATTATTTAAAAATAGTGCTATTAAAACAATAGGGGAGGAAGTATAATGTTAGAGATAAATAATATTGATAAATATTTCAATCGTCATAAAAAAAATGAATTACATGTTATAAATAATACTACCTTAAAATTTGCTGATTCTGGCCTAGTAGCACTATTAGGGCCTAGTGGTTGTGGTAAAACTACCTTATTAAATACTATTGGTGGACTTGATAAAGTTAAAAAAGGTTCAATCTATGTTGATGGCAACAAAATAAGTTCTAGATTTACAGGCTATGTTGATAAATTACGTAATTTTAGTATTGGTTATATTTTCCAAGATTATAAATTAATTGATAATCTCTCAGTATATGAGAATGTAGCAATTGTTTTAAAAATGTTAGGAATAAAAGATAAAAAAGAAATAAAGAAAAGAGTAGAATACATCTTAGATTCACTAGGAATGCTTAGATATAAAAAACGTCCAGCCTCAATGCTATCAGGAGGACAAAAACAAAGAGTAGCAATCGCCAGAGCTCTCGTCAAAAATCCCAAAATAATCCTTGCCGATGAACCAACTGGTAACCTCGATAGTAAAAACTCCATAGAAATAATGAATATTATTACTGCTATTAGTAAAGAAAAATTAGTTATATTAGTAACTCATGAAGAAAATTTAGCAAAATTCTACGCCAATCGTATTATAGAATTAAAAGATGGCCAAGTAATAGCCGATTATCCAAATATTCATAATGATGAACTAGATTATCAAATAGATAATAGATTTTATTTAAAAGATTTCCAAAATAAAACAAATATTACTAAAGATAATTATAATATTACCATCTATGATAACAATAAGACACCTATTGATTTAAAAATAGTCATCAAAAATGGTAATTTATACCTCAAAAATGATACCTTAGAAAATCTAGAAGTCGTAGATGATAATAATAACATAGAATTTATAAATGATCATTATAAAACCATTGCCAAACAAGACTTAGATAAATATAAATTTGATTTACCAAAAATAAACTCTAATCAAAATAATCAAAAATTATCATCAATTTATCCATACTTAACATCTTTAACTCAAGGATTTAAAAAAGTCTTTAGCTATAATATTCTCAAAAAAATATTATTAATAGGTTTCTTTTTATCTGGAATGTTTATTATGTATAGTCTTGCTTCCATAAAAGCTCAAACTACAATTAATGATGAAGATTTTGTTAAGATAAACCGAAATTATTTAACAATTACAACCAATAAAATCAAATTAGAAGACTATTTAGATTATGAAAAACAGACAAGTATAAATTATTTATTACCAGGGGACTCCTTAGTTAATTTTAATGTTAAATATGATGATTATTACCAAACAAGTACTGTAACTGATAACCTAGAAGCAAGTTTATCATCAATAAATCTATTAGAAAAAAAAGATTTAATATATGGAAGATTACCTAGCAATAAAAATGAAGTTGTTGTAGACAAAATGAGCATTATAAATATGTTTAATCAAAGTGATTATGCCAAAATGTCAGGTATAACTAAAGTTAAAGATATGCTTTTTAGAAAAATTACCCAAAATAACTTTAATGATTTCATAATTGTTGGAATTTCTGATAAAAAAAGTCCTTCTATTTATACAGATAATTCTCAATTTGTAAATATAATCGCTAATAGCACAGAAAAAGATGATTCAAGTAATTCTAATTACACTAAAGACCAAATAGTAGACTACGATCTATATAAAGATAAAATTGAACTTAAAAAAGGTAATTATCCAATTAACGACTATGAAACAATAGTAAATATTACCGATCAAGAATCAATGCCTCTTAATAAAGAAATATCTATAAAAGTAGGTACTAAAAAATTAAAAGTTGTAGGTTATTATCAATCAAAATATGACTATAATTATTATCTTACAAATAATAATACTATCAAATACAAAAATATAACTACCAAGAATAACATTAGTTTAATTCCTAATAATAGTAAAACAGCTCTAAAATATTTTCATGATCTAAAATTAAATATTAATCAATCTTATGAACAAAGTCGAAATAAATATCTTGAGTCCAAAAAAGAAAATATAAAAAATACTCTATTAGTATCAGGAATTATGTTAGCAATTTCCTTAATTGAAATATTTTTAATGATTAGAGCCTCTTTCTTATCAAGAATAAAAGAAATTGGTATCTATCGTGCAATAGGTATTAAAAAGTTAGATATCTACAAAATGTTTGCAGGGGAAATAATCGCTATAACTACAATCGCAAGTGTACCAGGTCTTCTTCTTATGAGTTATATCTTAAAAATTTTATCAAATGTTAAAGAATTAAAAAGTTATTTCCTTATAACTAATGATTTAATTTTAATAGCCATCATTTTTGTTTATTTATTTAACTTATTAATAGGACTCTTACCAATATTTACAACCATTAAAAATCCACCTGCTAAAATATTATCTAGATATGATCTTGATTAAAAATTGTTAGTATTAAACTAGCAGTTTTTTTTAAAATTAATCTCCCCATCGACCATCTAGCTTTTTAATCAATAATTAATCTTCTTTACATAAAGAATAACCTAGTATATAATTAGAATGGGGATGATATAATGAAAGAACCATTACTATATAGAATAACAAGACCAATAATAAAACTATTTATGAAATTATTTTTTAGGCCAACATACAAAGGACTTGAAAATATTACATCCGTTGAAAGTTGCATCTTAGCAGGTAATCATACTAGTAACCTAGATTGTCTACTGTTAATATCTGCAACTAATAAAACTATTCATTTTCTTGCAAAAGATAGCTTAGCCAAAGGCTTAAAAAAATATCTTTTCCTAAATATGGGAATTATACCAGTAAATAGAAAAATTCATGATAAGAACGCTCTAAACGCTGGAATTAATGCCCTACGCGAAAATAAAACAATAGCCATATTCCCAGAAGGTACTATAAATAAAACTAAAGATACTGTTATGCCTTTTAAAATAGGGGCTGTCAAGATGGCTAAAGAAACAAATACCACCATCGTACCTTTCACAATAAAAAACAAATATAAGTTATTTAGAAAAAGTGTCGAAATAGAATTTTTACATCCCTATAAAATAACTACAAAGAAAGAAGATTTAACGGAAGAAAATATAAAACTAATGAATATAATTAGTAAGAGTTTAGAAAGTTGAGGTAAATTATGGGGATATTTAATATGAAATTTTTTCGTTTCCTAGGATTTAAACAAAAACCAAGAGCACCATGGAGTAAATACTACGGAACAAACGCTATGGATTTAAACATACCTGATATATCATTATATGAATATTTTAAAAATGAGTGCCAAAAGCATAAAAACTTAACAGCTATTAATTATTATGGAACTAAAATAAGTTACCAGCAACTATTAGAAAAAATAGATGAATGTGCCAAAAGCTTTAAATATTATGGTATTAGAAGAGGGGACGTTGTAACAATTTGCATGCCCAATACACCAGAAGGAGTCATAACCTTCTTAGCTCTTAATAAAATAGGTGCTATTTCTAATATGGTTCATCCACTATCAAGTGAAAACGAATTAAAAGAAACTTTGCAAAAAACAGGCAGTGTCATGCTACTTATCATAGATATCGATTATGTAAAAATCAAAAATATTATTACATCTACTAATGTTTTTAAAGTAATAATAGCGCATGCTAATGAATATATGCCTTGGTATCTTAACGTCGGTTATAAAATAACTAATGGTTATAAAATAGAATTACCCAAAAAAGATAATCTCTATATTTCATGGGCTAATTTCTTAAAATGTTCAGCTAATTATAATGTTAATGATTATTACTACAAAGCTAATAAAAATATGCCAGCAACTATGCTTCATAGCGGTGGAACTACAGGAACACCTAAGGCTATTGTCTTATCAAATGCTAATTTTATAACTTTATCAGAACAATCAAAGATTGTATTTGATGAATTAGAAGTAGGGGATAAATGCTTAGCAATCATGCCAATATTTCATGGCTTTGGCCTAGGCGTATGTGTCTTCACACCCTTGTGTCTAGGAGCAGAAGTTATTCTAATCCCACAATTCAAAGCCAGCGAATTTGATAAACTTCTAAATAAACATAAACCAGAATTTGTAATAGGTGTTCCAACGCTTTTCGAAGCTCTCTTAAAGACAAATAATAAAAAACTAGAATTAAGTTACCTAAAATATGTTATCTCTGGTGGAGATACTCTAAAAAATACTATGGAACAAGACATAAATGAATTCTTATTAAGTCACGGAGCCAATACTAGAGTCTTACAAGGATATGGCATGAGTGAATGCCTAGCAGCAGTGGCACTAAACATAAAAAGTTTTCCCAAACAAGGTTCGATAGGTATCCCTTTTCCCGGATGCTACATTGGTATTTTTTCACCAGAGGATAAAGAAATGCCTTATGGCGAAGAAGGAGAAATTTGTATAAGTGGACCAAATGTCATGTTAGGTTATTACAATAACATCAAAGAAACAAATGCTGCTCTCCATCTTCACGAAGATGGTAATATTTGGCTACATTCTGGCGACTTAGGTGTTATGGATAAAAATGGTTTTATAACCTATACCAGTCGCTTAAAACGTCTAATTATTTCTTCTGGTTATAATGTTTATCCCAATCAAATAGAAGCTACTCTAGAGTCTCATCCTGCCGTCATGCTCTGTAGCGTTGTAGGTATTCCGCACCCTTACAAAGTAGAAGTACCTAAAGCCTTTATCGTCTTAAATAAAGGCTATAAACAAACAGACGAATTATTAGATGAATTAAAAAAATTATGTCAAAAGAATCTTGCTAAATATGCTCAGCCAAAAGAATTTGAATTTAGAAAATCACTACCAAGAACTATCGTTGGTAAAGTTGATTTCAAAAAACTACAATCCGAAAATAATGATAGGAGGAAAAAAGATAATGAAAAAAAAGAAAAAGTTTAAGGGAGAAACTGGTTACAAACTCTTAACTCCTCTTATGCGCTTTTTGTTTCGTCTTTATTACAATCCAACCATTATAAATAAGGAAGTAATTCCCAAGACAGGCCCAATTTTAATAGTAGGTAACCACAAACATGTCTACGATCAATGCTTAACCATAATGGCCACTAAAAGAACTATTCACTATATGGCCAAAAAAGAATATTTTGATGGTAAATTAGCATGGTTCTTCAAATTAGTAGGTTGCATTCCTGTAAATCGTCAAATAAAAGATAAAGAAGCCGTTTCTCAAGCTTTAGAAATCTTAAAAAATGATGGTGCTATTGGTTTATTCCCCGAAGGAACAAGAAATAAAACTAAAGATATATTTCTCTTACCCTTTAAATTTGGCACAGTTTCAATGGCTAAAAAAACAAATGCCACTATTGTTCCATTCGGTTTAGCAGGTGACTATAAATTTCATAGCAAAAATCTTAAAATAAAATATGGCACCCCATTTAAAGTGGGGGATATGGATCTAGAAACGGCCAACCAAAAATTATATCAAGAAGTAGAAAAATTAATGCACGAAGTATCATCAAACTAATCAATCATCATAATACTACCCAAAGTATAGAAGACATAATAAAAGTTATGTTATCTTTTTGTTAAATAATTTGCTTTTTGAATACATTTTAGATAAAATTAAATTGATAATAATATGCTAAGGAGTGAGAAATTGTTATGGAAACAAAAAGAAAAAAAACTAGTACCGATGATGCCAAAATATTAACAGTAGCAATTGCTATTATAGTATTATTAGTCATTTTTGCAGGTGCGACATTTGCTTACTTCGCATTTAACGCTAGTAATAATAATGTTATAACAGGAGAAGTAGGAACAGTAAATTTAAGTTTAAATGTAAGCAAAGTACTTCCAAATACAACTGAAGTAGACGATATATTAGTAACCAATTTTAACGATATGGCAGATAATTTAAACAATAAATGTCTATACACTGATGGAGAATTTGCCACTTGCCAATTATATAAAGTAGTTTTAACTAATAACGCAGATGGTGTAAATACTAAAATAAGCGGTAGCGTCTCTTTTAATAACACAACAACACCTAATTTAAGTTGGCTAAAATTAGATAATTATGATCCATCAACGACTTACACAGCTGCTACTTTAGGAACTCAGACTCATAAAGCAAGTAGCACGTTTACAAAATTTGTTGATGGTTACTTACTAAAAAAGAGCACCTCCGTTACCTATTATTTGCTAGTTTGGGTAAATGAAAGTGAGACTGAACAAGCAGATGATGGTGCTTTTACTGGAACAGTAAGATTTGAAGATCAAAACGGCAAAGGTGTAACATCAACGTTTGGAACCTAAGGCATACTATATTTGTTAAAATGTATAAGTTTTATATAACTTATGCTTTTTTTTTGCTTTTTCCATGAAAAACACCGATTATTATTGACAAAATTAACATATAGTGATACCATATACAACCAATCGGGGGGGATGATTATGAATATTAAAAATAAAATCAAATCAATAAGTCTATTCATAGCAACTATCGCAATAGCAGTTTTACTATCATTAACAATAGTAGATGCTGAAACTGCTGCTAAAACACTTACAATAAAAAGTACAGCATACAAAAAAACACCAATGACATTTCCGCAAACATTCCATATTAAAAAAACATCAAGTGGTAAGTTTGTATATTGTCTTACGTATGCTAAAAAAACTCCATCAAGTGGAGTTAAATACACAAAAAGTTCATTAATCACTGATAATGGTGAAAATTATATCTTAAAAGAAGCTTATAAAAATGTAAATAGTAATAGTGATTTCTTTATTTACCAAACAGCTTTATGGATATATATGTCTGATAGAGGTTTAATGGACAAAACATATTCAGTTAATACATTCAGAACTAAAGTTTATAATTCCAATAGTAAAACTGCTAAAAAAATTAGAAGTATTGTAGCTTCTGCTAAAAAAGCAGGTAAAAATGATACAAGTGCTCCAAGTATTAAATTAAGTAGTAGTAACTTAAAGTTATCATTAGATAGCAGTAAAAAATACTATGTATCTAGCAAAATTAAAGTAACTAGCTCTACTAGTAAATATAAAGTATCATTTACTAACGCTCCAAGTGGTACTAAATATGAAATAAAAGGTAACTATTTATATGTATCAGTACCAGCATCAAGTATTAAAAATTTAAGTACTAACTTTAAAGTAAATGTAAGTAACACTAAAACAACTTATACATCTTATATGTATAAACCAAGCAATAAAGCTTATCAAAAAATGACTGCTACATACAAAGATGTAAAAAATGCTAAAGATAGTATTAATCTAAATATAACTAAAACAGTAAATGTTCCCGTAAATAAAGTAGATAGTGATACAGGAAGCGATGTTAAAGGTGCCAAATTACAAGTTAAGAATGCTAATGGGAAAGTAATTGATAGCTGGACAACTGATGGTAAAGCCCATTCAGTAACAAATCTATCAGAAGGAACTTACACATTAGAGGAAACACAAGCTCCAGATGGCTACATTTTATCAAATACTAAAACAAAATTCACAATTGATGCAACTGGAACAATCAAAAATTCTAACGGAACAGTTATTTCTAATATAGTTTATAAAAATACTAAGACTATAAAAGTAAACAAAATAGATAGTGAAAATAACAACGTTGTTAAAGGTGCCAAATTACAAATTAAAAATTCTAGCGACAAAGTAGTTGATAGTTGGACAACTGATGGTAAAGCTCATTCAGTAACAAATCTATCAGAAGGAACTTACATATTAGAGGAAGCCCAAGCTCCAGATGGCTATATTTTATCGAATGCTAAAACAAAATTCACAGTAGATAAAAGCGGTGAAGTTAAGGGCACTGATGGTAAAAGAATTATCACCTTAGATGTTAAAAACACTAAAAATTCTGTATCTATGAGCAAGCAAGATGTAACAACCAACAAAGAAGTACCAGGTGCAACTTTGATATTAAAAGATGAGAAAGGTAACAAAGTATATACTTGGGTATCAACTGACAAACCACACGTTATCAAAGGTATAACAGCCGGAAGTTATGAATTAGAAGAAACAATTGCTCCAAATGGCTATGTTATTTCTAAAGAAACAGTTAAATTTACTATTAATAATAATGGTAAAGTAGTTGATAAAAATGGCAAAGAGATTGATAAAGTAATCATGTATAATACTCCAAAGAAAGAAAATAATATTAAAGTTATTAAAAAAGATGTAACAACCGACAAAGTATTAGAAGGTGCAAGCTTAACCATAACAGACAGTAAAAATAATGTCATTGATACTTGGGTATCAACAACTGATGCACATGTTGTCAAAGACATAAAAGAAGGAACATATACTCTAGAAGAAACTAAAGCTCCAAATGGTTATGTTTTAAGTGGTGAGAAAATTAAATTCACAGTAGATAAAGCTGGTAAAATAACTGATAAAAACAATAAAGAATTAGTTGAACTAGTTATGTATAATAAACCTTCTGAATATAAAAATGTTATAATTAGTAAACAAGATATAGCAACTAGTAAAGAATTACCAGGGGCAAACTTAACTGTTAAAGATGCAAGTGGGAAAGTAATTGATAGTTGGACTTCTACTAATAAATCACATGAAATAAAAGATATCAAAGCAGGAACTTACACATTAGAAGAAACACAAGCTCCAAACGGTTATGTATTAAGTAGTGAGAAAATTAAATTTACAATTAATAATAACGGTAAAATAACAGATGAAGCCGGTAATGAAATAAGTAAAGTTGTTATGTTTAATAAAAAAATTCCTACAACAGATGTTGAAATAAGTAAAAGAGATATAACAACTAATAATGAGCTACCAGGTGCAAACTTGACTGTTAAAGATGCAAGTGGTAAAGTAATCGATAGTTGGACCTCTACTAACGCAACACACAAGATAAAAGGTTTAACTGAAGGAGAATATACTCTAACAGAAACTCAGGCTCCAAATGGTTATGTATTATCCACTGAAACAATAACTTTTAAAGTAAATTCTAATGGTCAATTACTTAATTCTAAAGGAAATGGTATTGACAAAGTAGTTATGTATAATGAAAAACAAGCAACACCATCTAAAGTTCGCATTGTAAAACAAGATGCAACAACCAACAGAAACTTAGCAGGAGCAACTCTTGAAGTAAAAGATAAGAACAATAAAGTATTAGCAACTTGGGTATCTACAGATGCTGCCTATGAATTAGACTTAACTGAAGGAGAATATACTCTAACAGAAACTAAAGCTCCAAATGGTTATATTTTAAATAACACTCCTATTATTTTTAAAGTAACATCTACTGGTGAAGTAACTGACGTAAATGGAAAAATAATGAATACTATTATTATGGATAACACTAAAATGCCTACAACAACTAAAGTATCTATTAGTAAAAAAGATATAACAAACGGAAATGAAGTACCAGGTGCTAAATTAGTTGTTAAAGATAAAAATGGTAACGTTGTTGATTCTTGGACTTCTACAAATACTCCGCACATAATTACAGGTCTAACTGAAGGAGAATATACTTTAAATGAAGTAATAGCTCCAAACGGTTATATTCTAAGCAATGAAACAATTAAATTCACAGTCAAAGCTGATGGAACTACAACTAACGTTGTTATGTATAACACTCCAAAATCAACAACTCCAAATAAGCCTGCAACACCAGCTAATAATAACAATAATAATTCTACTGGAAAAGAAATAGAAGTAGAAAATACAGGTTCATTCAAAAATATCATGACCTCTCTAATGGGAATTTTAACAATTACTCTAGGAGGAAGAACTATTATTAGAAAAACAAGGAAAGAAAATTAAAGCCTTATAAAAATAGAAAGGGGAATAATAATGAATTATACTATTTACAAGAAAAATGATTATAATAAAGTAAATAAAGAAGCAGAATCTATAAGTGCTAATCGTAAGAACAAAAATAAAAAAAGAAGAAAAATTAAAATTGTTGGAACAATAATTACAATCACTGCACTAGGAGGGCTAAGCATCTTTTGCAAAAATAAGTTAGATACTAGAAAAGCTGAAGAAAAAATAGAAAAATACACGTATGATCAACAATTATCTAAAAATGCAAAATATACTTATGTAGATGAGTTATTATCAAAAAAATCAAGAAAAAATATTAAAGAATTAGAACAATACCTACCACTATCTGAAGAATTAAATAAATTAAATGAACGTACCTTTTTTGGAATGGATTACCTTACCATTAAACCAATCACCAAAAAAGATGAATACGATAAATTAGATCAAACCAAATATACACCAAAAGAAATAAGTAAAGATATAAAAAAACTAAATAATTATTTAGATAAATATGAAAATGGTAGTTTAAAATTAGAAATTGCTAGTAAAGAAACTAAGGCTTATTATGAATTACTCATCAAAGTTTTAAAAGAAGATGTAGCAGTATGTAACAATAAAATAGCCGAAGGATATTCTGAACTTGAAAATTTATATCAAAATATTATTACTAGCGCTTACTTACAAATAGCAAAATTACCTGTTGAAGATGCTAAAAACTTAAATTATGATGACCTAGAAGATGATTATAAATTCAAATATGATACTAGTAATTTTCCTAAAGAAGCTCATCCAAAATTCGAATATAATATCGATATTACTGATGTAAAAAACATCATAAACAAATTAAGCAAAAATAGTACTAGCGTTAAATTTGGTGATAAAGAAATTTATTCAGAATACAATAAAGATCGTAACGAAATAATTACAAAAGCTCTAAATTATGCTAAACTATTATTATACTATGATTATAATATCAAACAAGATTTCTTTAATGAAGATAAGCAAAATCTAACAGGAAAATTAAATTTCCAAAAAGTGAAAGTAAGAAATAAATAGAAGAATTAAAATAGGGGGATTAAATTATGGAAAAAAAATATATAATTGATAAAACAAAAAAAATATTAAATATTAAGAAACAGCAATTTAAAGAATATTTAAAAAAAGGAAAAAACGCTCAAATATTCGTATCAGGTCTAGGAGCTTTAATCTTATCTACTCAAGTTTTAGCAATGTATCCTAAAGCTAAAGAAACAGAAAAAATAACCAAAGTAAGCTATACCACTCAACTTAAAAATAATAATAAAACTTATGTTGATGAATTATTAAACAAAGATACAAAAGAGTATATTAAAAAATTAGAACAATATTTACCATTATCCGAGAAAATTAATGATTTGGATAATAAGGTAAATATTAATATCAAACCAATTACTACTAAAGAAGAGTATGAAGAATTAAATCTAGCTAAATACACACCCGAAAAAATAACTAAAGATATAAAAAAATTAGAACAATATATTGACAATAGAAAAAATAATCAACTAGATTTAAAATATCCTACTAAGAATGTAGAAGAGTATTATAAATTAGCTAAAAAAGTTCTAAGAGACGATGCTAGTGTTTGTAACAATATAATTGCTGAGGCTGGTTTCTATTTACCTAGTTTATATTTTAATACTGTCATGAGTGCTTATTTACAAGAATCTGGCCTTTCTATTGAAGATGAAAAAAAACGCCTAATATATGAATACATTTCTGAAACAGAAGGATATAAAATAGACTTGGATGTAAAAAAATCAAGAGAAGATACTAGAACAATACCTTACTGTAAAATAAACGTTGATAATTTTAATGAAGAAGTAAAAGAATTACATAAAGAATATGATACTTATCAAGATAGTCAAAAAGAAGTATTTTCTGAATATGATAAAGATCGTAACTTTAAAATTAGAAAAGCATTAAATAATGCCAAATTATTATTCTATTATGATTATAAAGTCAAAAATCATGGAGATAATGAAGAATTAGTAGGAACATTAAGCTATAAAAAGATGAAGAAAAGTCGCTAACAAATAGTGACTTTTTTCTTGTCTAACTATTTAAATTATGATACAATTAGATAGAAAATAGGAAGGAGAAATATGAGAATAGGTGTAGATATAGATGGAGTTTTAAACGATATTGGACAGTGGCACTATTCATGTGGTTTCAAATTCTGTATAGATAACAATATAAATCGTGGTTTTAATCCCTATGAATATTTTATGGAAAAACAATTCTTTTTAACAGATAAAGAAAATTATAAATTTTGGCGTGAATATATCTTTGATTTAATGGTTTCTATTCCTACGAGACCATATGCAGCTAAAATCATTAATCTTCTAAGAGAAAAAGGACATGAAATTATAATATTATCTGCAAGAGATAACAGATACTTAACCAATCAATATGCTAATACCATGAACTTTTACATCGAACAATGGCTTATTAAAAATAACATTGAATATGATGAAATTTTAACAGGCCCAGGTAATAAAAAAGATAAATGCTTAGAAAATAAAATTGATATTATGATTGAAGATAAAAAAGAAAACGTTTTAGAAATAAGTAGACATATTCCAGTATTATGTTTTGATGCTCCATATAATAAAGATATTACTAATCAAAACATAACTAGAGTATTTAGTTGGTATCAAATATATAAATATTTCCAAGATAACAACTAAACTTGAATAAATTACAATATAATGGTATAATTAGCGCATGGGTGAGGTGATATAATGCGATATATGGGACTAGATTTAGGCAGTAAAACCTTAGGCATCGCCATCTCTGATACAACAAAAACAATTGCAACCGTCCTAACAACATTAAGATTTAAAGATGAAAACTATAGTGCTTTAATCGAACCATTAAGACAAATAATTTCTGAAAATAATGTTACAAAAATTATTTTAGGATATCCTAAAAACATGGATAATACCATAGGCCCAAGAGCGCTAATTACTTTAGAATTCCAAAAAAAATTACAACAAGAATTAAATATAGAAGTTATAATGGAAGATGAAAGATTAACTTCTGTAATTTCTAATAACATCCTAATACAAGCTGATTTATCCAGAAAAAAGAGAAAACAAAAAGTAGATGGCATAGCCGCTCAAATAATATTACAAAGTTATTTAGATAAGAAAGGTGATACAAATGGAAGATAAAAATAAATTTACAGTAATAGATGAAAATGGAGAAGAAGTAACTTGTGAAATACTATTTACTTTTAACTCAGAAGAAACACACAAAGATTACATGGTATATACAGATAACACAACCGATGATGATGGTAATATAAAAGTATATGCTTCAATCTATAACCCAAATGATGAAAAAACAGAGCTAACACCAATCGAAACTGATAGAGAATGGAAAATAATTGAAACTATTTTAGAATCAATTCAAGAAGAAAGTAATAAAAATAACTAAAAAAGAAGTCGAGAGGGGCAAGTATGAAGATTTATAACAATATATATGCAGCAATCTTAATTCTAATTTTTAGTTTAAGTGTTTTCTTATGTACCCTATATGATTATGGTTTATCAAAAGTTAGTAATAATAGTACCAAAAAAGAAATTGTAATTGAGCCTGGAAGCATAGATTCTATTGCCACTACATTGTATCAAAATAATATGATTAGAAGCAAATTAGCCTTTAATATATACGCTAGATTAAATGGTAAAACCAAACTAATGGCTGCTACTTATAAGCTTAGCGAAAATATGGGAACAAAAAAAATAATCGACATTTTAAATAAAGGTAATAGTTTAGATAAATCCAATAGCATAACATTTGCAGAAGGTATAAATATGCGTAAAATAGCCAAAATTATCAACCACAATACCAATAATACAGAAGATGATGTTTATGAATTATTAGAAGATGAAAATTATCTAGATTCTCTAATTGAAAAGTATTGGTTCTTAACAGATGATATAAAAAATACTAATATATATTATCCCTTAGAAGGATATCTATACCCAAATACTTACGCAATAGATCCAAAAAAAACAACAGTTAAAGAGATATTTAGTAAAATGTTAGATGAAACTGATAAACAATTATCCAAATATAAAGATGAAATTACAAATAACTCTTTATCAATTCATCAATTAATGACGCTATCTTCCATTGTCGAATTAGAGGGTACTAACGAAAAAAATAGAAGTGCTATTGCCCGTGTCTTTTATAATCGTCTAAATTCTGGAATGAATCTTGGTAGTGATGTAACTACATATTATGGAGCTAAAGTAGATATGGGGCAAAGAGATTTATATACTGGAGAAGTAACAGAATGCAATAATTACAATACAAGATGCACTAAATTTAAAACACTACCAATTTCTCCAATTTGTAATTTTTCAATAAATACTCTAAAAGTAGTATTATCTCCCGAAGAAAACGACTACTATTATTTCGTAGCCGATAAGAACAAAAAAGTTTACTTTAGCAAAACCCAATCAGAACATAATGATATAATTAAAAAATTAAAAGAAGAAGGATTATGGTATGAGTATTAAACCATAATCTTTTTCTTTAGTTCAAACTTCTTTATCATTTTCAGATATTAAAATATATTTAAGTTTAACCCAATGTTTTTATCTTACAATATTTTTTCTAATTTTATAAAAAATTCTTTTACACGAAAAAATGTAAACATAAATAAATACTATTGAAGTATCAAAAAAACTTTGTTATACTAAACTAGAATAATAAGAGGTGATAATAGTTGAAAAAGTATGTATATGCCTTTAATGAAGGTAATAAAGATATGCGCGAATTATTAGGTGGTAAAGGTGCAAATTTAGCTGAAATGTCGTCTATAAATTTGCCAGTTCCTAAAGGTTTTACTATTACTACAGAAGCTTGTAATAAATATTATAGTGATAATAAAAATATTGATAATAATATTAAAAAACAAATATTTCAATATTTAACTTTTTTAGAAGAGGCAACTGGAAAAAAACTAGGAGATAAAGAAAATCCTCTACTAGTATCAGTAAGAAGTGGTGCCCCTGCTAGTATGCCTGGTATGATGGATACCGTCTTGAATTTAGGGCTAAATGATGAAGTAGCTGAAGCATTAGCTATCAAAACTAATAATAAAAGATTTGCTTATGATTCATATCGTAGATTTATTATGATGTTTGCAGATGTTGTAATGGGATATGACCGTAACAATTTTGAAAAAATAATGGAAAAATTAAAACAAGAAAAAAATGTCACTAATGATATAGAACTAGATGGAGAAGACATGTATAAGTTAACCCAAGCTTATAAAAAAATATATCACAAATTAAGTGGCGAAAGTTTTCCTGAAGATGCTAAGGAACAATTAATTAGAGCTATAACAGCCGTATTTCGTTCTTGGAATAATGAAAGAGCTGTTATTTATCGTGAAATGAATGATATTCCATCATCATGGGGAACTGCTGTAAATGTTCAAGAAATGGTTTATGGAAATTTAGGTGAAACATCAGGTACAGGGGTTGCCTTCACAAGAAATCCTGCAACAGGTGAAAATAAACTCTATGGTGAATATTTAATAAATGCTCAAGGAGAAGACGTAGTAGCAGGCGTTAGAACTCCTAGAACAATCGAAACACTAAAAGAATTAATGCCCGATATTTATAACCAATTTATAGATATTTGCAAAACATTAGAAGAACACTATCAAGATATGCAAGATATGGAATTTACCATAGAAAATGGCAAACTATTTATGCTTCAAACTAGAAATGCTAAAAGAACAGCCCAAGCTGCCGTTAAGGTAGCCGTAGATATGGTAAAAGAAGGACTAATCACTAAAGATAAAGCTTTATTAAATGTAGATGCTAATAGTTTAAATCAATTATTACACGACACATTTAAAAAAGATGAACTAGCTAAAAGTAAAGCAATAGCTCACGGCTTAGCAGCATCTCCAGGTGCAGGATGTGGTAAAATATATTTCAATGCCAAAGATTTAAATGCTGCTAAAGAAAGAGGTGAAGAAACTCTATTAGTAAGACTAGAGACTTCACCAGAAGATATCCAAGGCATGAAAGATGCTAATGGAATTTTAACAATAAGAGGTGGAATGACATCTCACGCAGCTGTTGTTGCCCGTGGAATGGGGCGTTGTTGCGTTTCAGGATGTGGCCAATTAACTATTGACGAAAATGCCAAAACTATAACAACTCCAGATGGACAAGTAATAAAAGAAGGCGAATATTTATCAATTGATGGATCTACTGGAAATGTTTATGCCGGCCAAATACCAACCGAAAAACCAACTATAAGTGGTGAATTCAAAAAATTTATGAGTTGGGCTGATGCTAGAAGAAGATTAAAAATCAGAACTAATGCCGATACTCCAAAAGATGCCAAACAAGCTCGTGAATTCGGAGCAGAAGGTATAGGATTATGTCGTACAGAGCATATGTTTTTCGATGAAGAAAGAATCTTCAATTTCCGTAAAATGATTGTAGCTGAAACTAAAGAACAAAGAAAAAGTGCTCTCGAAGAAATCTTGCCATATCAAAGAAGTGATTTTGAAAAACTATTCGAAACAATGGAAGGTAATCCCGTTATTATAAGGTACTTAGACCCACCACTTCATGAATTTCTACCACATACTAATACAGAAATTAATATGTTAGCAAATAGCTTGAAAATAGAATTTCAAACTTTAAAAGAAAGAATTGACTCACTAAAAGAATTTAATCCAATGATGGGGCATCGTGGCTGTCGATTAGCTATAACTTATCCAGAAATAGCAGTTATGCAAACAAAAGCTGTAATCGAAGCTGCTATTAACGTTACTAAAAAAGGCATAAAAGTAACTCCTGAAATAATGATTCCATTAATAGGAACAACTAAAGAATTAGATTATGTCAAAGATATAGTTTGCAAAGTAGCCGATAAAATAATAGCTGATAAAAATGTAGAATTAAAATATTATGTTGGTACCATGATTGAAATACCAAGAGCATGTGTTATCGCTGACAAAATAGCCAAAAAAGCTGATTTCTTTAGCTTTGGTACTAACGACTTAACTCAACTTACTTTTGGCTTTTCTAGAGATGATGCTTCTAAATTTATCAATGACTACAAAGAAAAAGGTATCTTAGAAAAAGATCCATTTGCAAGTATTGACCAAGAAGGAGTAGGTAAACTAGTTAAATTAGCTGTTATCCAAGCTAGAAATACTAAAAAGAATATAAGTCTTGGTGTATGTGGCGAACATGGTGGAGATGTAAAATCAATTGAATTCTTCCACAAAATAGGCTTAGATTATACGTCTTGCAGTCCATTTAGAGTACCAATCGCTAGATTAGCAGCCGCTCAAGCCGCTATAAAAGAAGAAATCAACTAACGATTAATCATAAAAACAACTTAAAAGACAACTAATTTCAAGATAAATAACCCTAAAATTAACTATAAGTATTGACAAAAAAATAAAACAGTGCTATAATTTCCTTACTGGTTGAGGATAATATAAAAAAGGGGGAATTAATATGAAAAATTCTTATATTATTGAATATTTAAATGAAAACGAGTTTAGAAAAAAAGAAAGAGCTGTAAAAAAATATAACATGCTTGCATATAAAAAACTAATTTTCGAATTCTATCCAGAATTTAGAGAAGGAGTTTTTAATGGCGTTGTAGTATCTAAAAATGCTAATGAAGGCATCGTTAAGTACGAATTAAAATTACCAACAGATACGATGTTTTCTAAAGTTTATGAAGATCTAGTATTACATTATACAGTCTATGAAAATCAAAAAATAGTCATGTTAAATACTATAACTCCAGAAGATATCTTAACAGAGGGACACCAAAAAGAATTAACGACTTATAAAGGAGTACCGGTATCTAAGTCTCACGCTGAGAAAGATATGTTCAAAATCAACTTGCTTAATATGTTAGATAATAAGTAGTTAGATTAAATATTTATATCTATTTGTTATCATATAATAAAGTAGTAGAGAGAGTGAAAAAAATTGAATAAAATTTATGAAAATAAAGACTATTATAATATAATTAGTGATATACTAGATAATGAAAAGTTTAAAAAAACAGACGAGTGTATACATCATGGTTTATCACGTATGGATCATTCACTGAAAGTGTCTTATTATTCATATAAATTAGCAAAAAAATTAAAATTAAATTATCGTGCAACTGCTAGAGCAGGCTTATTACATGATTTCTTTATAACGGATGACCTTAAAGGAAAAAGGAAAGCTTTCAGTATGTTCTTTCATCCATACAAATCATTAGAAAATGCCACTAAATATTTCAAACTAAGTGAAATGGAAAAAGATATAATAATTTCTCATATGTTTCCATCATTACCACACAAAATTCCAAAGTATTTAGAAAGTTGGTTAGTTAGCATTGTAGATAAAATAGTAGCAACTTACGAATTTTATTACTCATATGGAAAACCATATGCCTATAAATTTTCAAATTTATATTTAGTTGCTTTACTTCTAAAAAAATAAAATATATAAATTATTAAAGTCTAGTTTAAAGCTAGATTTTTTTAATACCCTAATTTTTTCTCAATATCTTTTAAATAAAAAGGATTGAAATATAATTTTTTTAATGCTATAATTACAATAGGAGGAGAATGAGATGGGTAAAACAAATAAAGATCGAAAAACTGAAGAATTAAATATTCCAGTAATGATATTTTGTATCGTTGGAACAGTTCTAACAGTATTAGGAATAATGCTAATGCGTAGTAATAACTTTAAATTAGATATAATATCTACAACAGGAACAGTAACAGGAGTTCAAACTTCAACAAACGCTGAAGGTGAAGTTGAAAATAGAGTAGTAACACTATCTTATAAAGCTGGAAAAAGTGATTATACAGCAACCATAAGAGCCGTTAAAGAAGATCGTAAAATAGGAGACAAAATAGATTTATATTATGATTTTTTAAGCCCTGAAAGTGTTAATAACAAAAGAACTGGTTATGAAGGATATATTGCTGTTATTATAGGCCTAATTCTAGTTTTAAAAACTGGCCCACGTTTTTGTAGAATTATTAAAGATAATTATTTATAATATCTAAGAATAAAAATTAATGGTACATATAAAAAGAAACTACCATTAATTTTTTTTGTAATTTCTCTAAAATACCCTTAAACATTTCTTTTATTTTATATAAATATATAGTATAATATAAAAAGAGAAAGAGGGATATTATGAAAAACAAATCAATAACATCAAGAGATATAGATTTTGCTAAATGGTATACAGATGTTGTAAAAGCAGCACATCTTGCTGATTATTCATCAGTAAAAGGATGCATAGTAATAGAACCAAACGGATATGCCATTTGGGAAAAAATGCAATCAATCCTTGATAAAGAATTTAAAAAAACAGGCCATGTAAATTGCCAAATGCCTCTATTAATACCAGAAAACCTCCTAAAAAAAGAAGGTGAATTAATAGAAGGATTTGCTCCAGAAGTAGCTTGGGTTACAGAAGGTGGCCAAAAACATTTAGACGAAAGATTATGCATCCGTCCCACTAGTGAAACATTATTCTGCGATTATTATCAATCACATATCAAATCTCACCGCGATTTACCAAAATTATATAACCAATGGTGCAATGTACTTCGTTGGGAAAAAGAAACTAGACCTTTCTTAAGAAGTCGTGAATTCTTATGGCAAGAAGGTCATACAGTACACGCAACTAGTGAAGATGCAAAAAAAGAAACCGCACAAATGATGGATATCTATCATTGGTTCCATAATGAAATACTAGCTATTCCATCTATTCGTGGTATAAAAACAGAAAAAGAAAAATTCTCAGGAGCAGAATATACTCTAACAAATGAAGCACTAATGTATAACGGAGTTGCCCTTCAAGCAGGAACTTCTCACTATTTCGGACAAAAATTTTCGAAAGCTTATAACGTTAAATTTACTAATAAAGAAAATAGGGAAGAATTTGCTTATCAAACATCTTGGGGAACAACAACTAGAATGATAGGAGGACTAATTATGGTTCATAGCGATGACTATGGCCTAGTATTACCACCAAGAATAGCACCACGACAAGTTGTTATTATACCTATTGGAAAAGATGAAGAAGTTTATGAATTATCAGAAAAAATCAAACAAGATTTATTAAAAAATGATATTGTTGCTTACGTTGATACAAGTGAAAAATCTCCTGGATTTAAGTTCGCTGAAGCTGAAGTTAATGGTATTCCTGTACGTATCGAGATTGGAAAAAGAGACTTAGATGAAGGAAAAATAACTTTTGCTCGTCGTGATACTAGAGAAAAAATTAGCAAAAACTTAGATATTGATGTAGTAAATTATACCAAAGAATTATTAGAAACCATTCAAAAAGATATGTATAATAGAGCTTTAGAAAGAAGAAATTCCCTAACTTTTGAAGCTCACAATCTACAAGATATGGAAAAAATTCTTACTACCCAACCAGGTTTTATTCACGCTATGTGGTGTGGAGATGAAAAATGCGAAGATACTATAAAAGAAATAAAGGGATGCAAATCAAGATGCATTCTAGAAGATGGAGAGGCAATTGATGAAAAATGCGTCTGTTGCGGCAAAAAAGCTAAATATCACGTTGTTTGGGGGATTCAGTATTAATGAAAACAATCAAATTTATCTTAGCTAAAATAGTTATAGTGGAAGTAATGCTTTTAGTCCTTTACTTTGCTATTTCACTATTTAACATTAATATAGAACCTGTTTTAATCATTATAACAACCATTCTTAAATATTTAACTCCAATAGCAATCCCCTGTGTTATACCATATATAATCTTATCTATCTTGGACAATCGCATAACTGATATTATTATAGGTGTAGTTGTTGGCGGCTTAATTCTTTATTATATATTAAGATATATGGGGGCGATTCAATGAATATATTTATAGGAGGCTCATCAAGAGAAAATATTGATAATTATTATTATCAAGAATCTATCAAAATAGCCACTTATCTATCAAAAAAAAGATATAATCTTATCGTAGGCTGTGATGTAGGACTTTTAGAAAAAGTAACAAATATCTTCAATAAAAATAATCAAGATATTATGATTATGGAAGCTGATTGCTATAGAAAAAAGAATAATTCATATAACTATCCCGTTTATCACCATAACACTATAGCCGACCGTAAATCATCACTAATTTCTAATTCTAACTTAGTACTATTTCTACCAGGTGGAATAGGAACCTTTGATGAAATATTAACCATCATAGAAAGCAAACGAGCCAAAGAACATAATTTACCAATTGTTATTCTAAACTTAAATCACTACTATGATGATTTAGAAAAAATGCTAAACAAAGCTTATGAAGAAAAATTTGCCGACTATGATGAGAATCTATACAAAATAATTGATAATACCAAGGATGCTATTGCATACATAGAAAATATAGGTGATAACAATGAAGGAAAATAGCGAAGCTAAAAAATTACTTTTAGAAGCTGAAAAAGAATTACAACCAATATATAAAAAAGTTGATGAAATAGAGTATTTTAATAGTAAAAAAGTTCTAGAAGCTTTTATATCATGTAACGTAACAGAAGATTGTTTTAAAGAAACAACCGGCTATGGTTATAACGATTTAGGGCGCGATACTATCGAAAAAGTTTATTCTACTATTTTCAAAAGCGAATCTTCTCTTGTAAGATGTCAATTTATATCAGGAACTCACGCCATCTCAACAGCTCTATTTGCTTGCCTAAGACCAGGCGATGTCCTATTATCTATAACAGGAAAACCATATGATACCCTTGACGAAATAATAGGCCTTAAAGATAACCCTAGTTCTCTTATGAGTTATGGCATCAAATATCAAGAAATTGCTCTAAAAGATGATGATTTTGACTACAAAAAGATAAAAGAAGTAATTACTAAAAAGAAAATTAAATTAATTGAAATTCAAAGAAGTAAAGGCTATTCCACTAGAAAAAGTATTAATATTGATTTAGTTGAAAAAGTTATTAAATTTATTAAAAATATTGATAAAGATATCATTATTATGATCGATAATTGCTATTGTGAATTTGTTGATACCAAAGAACCAACCGAGGTAGGAGCTGATTTAGTTGTAGGCAGTCTTATTAAAAATTTAGGTGGTGGTATTGCCCCTAATGGAGGGTATATTACTGGAAAAAAAGATTTAATAGAATTATGTGCTGCTAGACTAAATGTACCAGGAGAGGGAAGTGAAGTAGGTCCATCCCTAGGTTTCAATAGAAATATCCTTCAAGGGTTATTTTTAGCCCCCAATACAGTCGCTAGTGCTCTTAAAACAGCCATCTTAACTAGTTATACAATAAGTAAATTAGGCTATGAAACAGAACCTAAATACAATGACAGACGTGCCGATATTGTACAAAATATTATTTTTAATGATTCTGATAAACTAATCAAATATTGTCAAGCTATTCAAGCATCTAGTCCTATTGATGCATCAGTAACTCCAATTCCTTGGGAGATGCCTGGATATGATGATCAAGTAATAATGGCTGCTGGAACTTTTATTCAAGGTTCATCTATAGAATTATCTTGTGATGGCCCATTAAGAAAACCTTACATAGCTTACCAACAAGGCTCATTAACTTATGCTTATGGTAGATTAGCCGTTCTAAAAGCTATCAATTATTTATTAGAAAACAAATAGTTACTTTTCATATAATCTACTTTCACCTAAATAAAAAATCACACGACAAAATGAGGCAAATAATTAATTTTATTTGTTTTTTTCTTTATATCTTTTAAACCTAATCATATAAATAAAGTAGGAGAGTGATAAATTGAAAATACCCTTAAACTATCAGGTAACCGAATACGATTGTTGCCCAACAACTTTTATAAATGCTCTAAATTTTTTATATGAAAGAGAAGAAATACGAGCCGAATTATTAAAAATAATCTATAAATATACTCTTGACTGCCACTCTAAATCAAAAAAACATAAATGTATTGGTACTACACCGAAAGCATTAAGAGAGCTCGTTAAACATCTAAATAAATATTCTAAATCAGAAAAATTTAACTTAAAATGTCATCTACTTACTAAAGATAAAGTAAAAATTGAAAATATCAAAAAATACCAAAATAAAAATACTTGCTTCATCATGCTATGCCACTATCCCGATAAACATTATATTTTAATAACTAAAGTAACCAACAACTACGCCTATATATTCGACCCATATTACACCAGATGTTTATTCAAACCTAAAGATAAAAATATTATACATATAAATAATAACCCCTTTAAATATAATCAAAAAATTCCCCTAAAAAGATTATTTTCTCTAAAAAAGAAAGCTTATTCTCAAGGAGAAATTGCCACAAGAGAATTAATAATATTAAATAAATTGCCAAAAATGAAAACAAAAGCTTAAAAATATGTTATAATAACTAAGTTAGTAATTTTTACACAAATCTTATTTATTAAAAAAATAGTAGTAAGGAGGATTTTTTTAGATGAAAACAGATGATTTTGATTTTTATTTGCCCGAAGAATTAATTGCTCAACATCCAATTGCTAAAAGAGATAATTCTAAATTAATGATTTTAAACAAAAAAACAGGTGCTATTAAACACGAACATTTTCATAACATTATAAATTATTTAAATAAAGGAGATGTCTTAGTATTAAATGATACCAAAGTCCTACCAGCCCGTCTAATAGGTGAAAAAGAAGAAACAAAGGCTCATATAGAATTATTACTACTAAAGCATAATGATAGCGATAAAGCTTGTTGGGAATGTTTAGTAAAACCTGCTAAAAGAGTAAAAGTAGGAACCATTATCACTTTTGGTGATGGCTTATTAAAAGCTAAATGTACTAAAATAGGAGACGAAGGTATTAGAGAAGTTAAATTTATCTACAATGGCGTTTTTTATGAAATATTAGATAAATTAGGAACTATGCCTCTTCCTCCTTATATTAAAGAAAAACTAAAAGATAAAGATAGATACCAAACTGTTTATGCTAAAAATATTGGAAGTGCTGCCGCTCCTACTGCTGGCCTACATTTTACAAAAGAATTATTACAAAAAATAAAAGATAAAGGCATAGAAATTTGCTATATAACCCTGCACGTAGGACTAGGTACTTTTCGTCCTGTTAATGTCTCAGATGTAACCAAACATAAAATGCATTCTGAATATTACAGTATGTCAAAAGAAGTAGCCCATAAATTAAATCAAGCTAAAGACGAAAAAAGACGAATTATAGCCGTTGGTACTACTAGTACTAGAACCCTAGAAACTATTATGACCAAATATAATAAATTTACAGAATGTACAGGAAATACAGATATTTTTATCTATCCAGGTTATAAATACAAGGCTATTGACGGATTAATTACTAATTTTCATCTTCCTAAATCAACTCTTATCATGTTAGTAAGCGCCTTTAGCTCTAAAGAAATAATAATGAACGCTTATAAAGAGGCTGTTAATAACCATTATCGTTTCTTCTCTTTTGGCGACTCTATGTTCATCGAAAAAGAAAAATAAAAAAATTTCTCCTAAAAAAAAGGAAATTGGACTTTTATGTAGAATATTAATATATAGAGGGTGATATTTATATGGCCTATATTGATGAAGCAACCATAAATGCAATCAGAAGAAAACATCCCATTAAAGAAATAGTCGAAAGATACGTCCCACTAACTAGAAAAGGGGAGGATTATTGGGGCTTATGTCCCTTTCACCCCGATAACAATGCCTCTATGAGCGTCTCAACTAAACTAGATATGTTCCAGTGTTTTGCTTGCCATAAAGCAGGTAATGTCTTTAATTTTATAGCAAATATTGAAAACATTGGCTATGGAGATGCCATTAGATTATTAGCAAAAGAAGATGGCTATGAAGTACAAGCTATTAAAAGTAATAATAGTATTCACGAAAAAGATTACGAAATAATTAATCTTGCTAACAAATTTTATCAAAATACTCTAAATAGTGCTTTAGGTAATAATGCTATTAAATATTTAAGTGATAGAAAAATTGATAGAGAAACTATAAAAAAATTCGACTTAGGACTATCAGCCTCTAGACAACCCATAACTCCATTTCTCTTAAACAAATATGACTTAAATGATTTAATAGACCTAGGACTTAGTAATACTAATCAAAAAGATGTTTTTAATGACCGAATTATGATTCCAATTCATGATTTAAATGGTAATCCAATCGGTTTCGGAGGCCGAATTTATCAAACAAAAGATTCAAGTAAATACATAAACACTAAAGCAACTCGTATTTTTGATAAAAGTCGTATTCTCTATAATTATCACAGAGCTCACAATAAATTAAATAAAGATTCTTCGATAATTATTATGGAAGGTTATTTTGATGTCATAAGAGCTAGTACCATTGGAGTAAACAATTGTGTAGCTCCTATGGGAACCTCTCTTACAACTAAGCATATAAAAATCTTAAAAAAAATAACCAATACTATTATTTTATGTTTTGATGGGGATGATGCCGGTAAAGAAGCCACTATAAGAGCCATTCCTCTACTAGAACAAGAACATATCAACACCAAAATCATCCGCTTAGATGAAAAAGACCCTGATGAGTACATCATAAAAAGAGGCAAAGAAGCCTTCTTAAACCAAGTAAATAACCCAATGAACGTCATGGATTTTAAAATGCAAGTACTAAAAGAAAACAAAAATTTAAATGATACCAAAGAAATAAGCAATTACTTAGATGAAATTATTAAAGAATTAACTAAAGAAAACGACGAATTTATAATTGAATTAACACTAAAAAAATTAGAAAATAAATTTAATATAACTTATAATAGCTTAAAAGAAAGATTTCTAAAATATAAAACTACTACTAAACAACAAAATAGAAAAATAGAAAATCAACATTCTAGTATAAATAATCAAAAAACACCACCTAATAAGTATAGACAAGCTACAAATAATTTGTTATACTATATGATTGTAGCACCAGAAATTGTCGATTATGCTGAAAAAGAAGTAATAAGGATTGTAAATGATAAAAAAAGACGTTTATTTAACGAAATAATATATTACTACCATAAGTATGGAAAAATAATAATCGCTGATTTCACTAGTTATTTAACAACAAAAACAAACGTTGCTGATATATTCTTAGAAATTCTAAACTCAAATTTAAAAAAAGAATTTACTAAAGAAGAAATAAATGACTATATAAAATGTGTAAACGAATATTACGAAGTAAGTAAAGTAGAAAAATTAAAGCTTGAACTTAATTGCGAAACTGATCCCATGAAACAAGCTAGTATCTTAAATGAAATAATGAAGATAAGAGGAGTGAATAATAATGATTGAAGAAATAAAAAGTTTCGATTCAAGAAAAAAAGAATTATTAAAAAAAGGAAAAGAAAAAGGATTTATTACATACGAAGAATTAGCTAATGGTTTAAAAGGATTAGAAGTAGATTCAGATTCTCTAGATGAGTTATATAATTCCTTAATTGAGAATAATATTGAAATAGTAACGGACGAATCTGAAGTAGGACATGAAGAAGAAGAAAACGGTGGGGGAGACATTGAAGAAATTTTAAAAGACAATACCATTGCCAAAGAAATATCTATAAATGACCCTGTTAGAATGTATTTAAAAGAAATTGGTCGTATAAGCTTATTATCTTTAGAAGAAGAAACTGCATTATCTGAAAGAATTGCTGCTGGCGATGAAGAGGCTAAAAATCTCTTAGCTGAATCAAATCTACGTCTTGTAGTAAGTATTGCTAAAAGATACGTTGGACGTGGAATGTTATTCTTAGACCTTATCCAAGAAGGAAATATTGGTCTTATGAAAGCCGTTGAAAAATTTGATGCTAATAAAGGATATAAATTTTCAACTTATGCAACATGGTGGATTCGTCAAGCTATAACTAGAGCAATCGCTGATCAAGCCCGTACAATTAGAGTTCCAGTTCATATGGTTGAAACAATCAACAAATTATCTCGTTTCCAACGTCAGTTAACACTAGAATTAAATAGAGAACCAACCGATGCCGAACTTGCTAAGAAAATGGGAATGCCTGTTGAAAAAATAAGAGAAGTAATAAAAATAGCTCAGGACCCTGTTTCATTAGAAACTCCAATCGGTGAAGAAGACGATTCTCATTTAGGGGATTTTGTTAAAGATGAAAGAAGCATGTCTCCAGAGGATTATACAATCCATGAAATGTTAAAAGATGAAATAAGCGATATTCTTCTAACATTAACGGAAAGAGAAGAACAAGTTTTAAGACTAAGATTTGGACTAGATGACGGTTCTTGTAAAACTCTAGAAGAAGTAGGCCAAATGTTTGGTGTCACTAGAGAAAGAATTAGACAAATAGAAGCCAAAGCCTTAAGAAAATTACGTCATCCATCTCGTAGTAGAAAATTAAAGGACTTTTTAAATGATTAAAATATCTAAAAGATTAGCTAGTATCGCTTCTTACGTAGAAGATGATGCTAGCCTTATTGATATAGGATGTGATCACGGCTTATTAGACATTTATCTTTACCAAACTAAAAAAAATATCAAAATAATTGCTAGTGATGTAAATCAAAACGCTCTAAATAATGCCATCAAAAATATTAAAAAATATAGATTACAAGATAAAATAAAAACCACCTTATCAAACGGATTAGATAACATTAACACCAAAGATATAGATACTATTATTATATCAGGCATGGGTTCTCATACCATTACTGGAATTCTCTACAGTAATCTAAATAAACTTAAAAATATTCAAACATTAATTCTCCAAAGCAATAATGATTTAGATTTTTTAAGATATAAAATCACTAAAATAGGCTATTATATTGAAAATGAAACCTTAGTAAAAGATCAAGGCATTATTTATACTGTCATAAAATTCAAAAAAGGACATCGTTTTTACAATAAAAAGCAATTATTTTTTGGTCCTTGCCTTATTTTAGAAAATAGCCCTTTATTCCAAGAAAAAAATCAACAAGAATTAAAAAAATTAAAGCAATTTTACCCTCTTATACCAAAAAATCATTTTCATCATCGTCTAAATACTTATATAAAAATACGGCACTATCAAAAAATTAATCAGTCAAAATAACGATTGATTTTTTTTCTTTAGTTTTTAACCAAAAGTTAAATAATTAGCGAAAACATTATTAAATATTGCTTTTTTTTATGATATGTGCTATAATACAAAGCCAAAGAAATGAGGTGATAATGCTATGAATTACACTTTACCATTCTATGGACTAGCTGGAACAATTTCAACAATAACAGAAGATGACAAACATTATATAGTAACTCGCTATGGCAAAGACATTCGCGAAGATAAAACAAAATTACTAATTCGTAAATCAAATGCTAGTTATAAAGAACTTATGGAAAATTATTATGATGATTTAAAAACTTATTTAGAAGTAGGAAGTAATAGATATTCAACTTATAAAAAAGCATCATCAACTATTTCTGCAAATTCAAATATGCCAATAATTTTAAGATCACTTGCTATTATCATGATATCCTTATCTGTACCATTATTATTAACCCACGAAGCCTTAGGATACATCGGTGTAGTTCTAGACGTATTATCTATCCCAACATCAGGATTAGCTATTAAATTAACTACTCTAGAAAAAAAAGAAAAACAAAGAAAACAATTTATAAAAAAATATGATAATTATCAAAGAGAATTCAAAATGCTAACATCAAATCTAGAAATCCAAAAAACAAAAGATACGACTAAATATAATGGCCTAGAACAAAGTAAAAACACCCCCATAAGGGAGTTAAGCAAAACTTTAAGTCGCAAAAAAGCAGCATAAAATATTAATTGAATCTGAATGTAGTTTACAAAAATATATATATTTTTGTAAACTACATTCACCTGCATTTTCAATTAACTAAAAAAATGTTATCATTTATAACAGGAAAGGAGTGAATCAAATGAAAAAAACAAATTTTATAATTTTACTATTAATAATTATAATTACTATTCTAGGTGCTTTATGTTGGAGCTTCGCATCAGGAACTATCAATTTTAATAGTAATACACAAAAATCTTCAGAATCTCAAGAAAATACTCAAAATAAAAAAACTACTACTAATAAAGACAATAAAGTTCAAACTAAAGAAGTAAGATATTACCAAACAGAGTATTATTATACCCAAGATAGCAAAATATTACAAGAAATAGAATTATTGACCGATGGAACATTTAATTATTATGAAGGATATTCAAATCAAAATGAAGATTATCAATCATCATCATTAGTAGTTGGGAAGCCATTATATACAGGCACTTATGTAGAAACAAGTTCCAATATTAAATTAAATATGCAACTTCAAACTGGTAATGATAATACTTGTAATTCCAATATAGCTGGTAAATATGCTTGTACCAAAGAGATGAATTTCACTATTAATGATAATCATTCTATTACAAATATAACAGATACCCCCAATCAAGCTTTTAAAGTAATTTCCAAAGAAGAAGCAAAATTTATAAACTAAAAAATCTCTCATACTTGATATGAGAATTTTTTTATACTAATTAATCATCCTTTTTATGATTAATTCCAAACATACTACTAAGAATACTAACAAGCATAATAATTAAATAATAAACTAATGCCTTAACCTCAAAAGTCTTTGATATTAAACTAATTAGCAAAAAAACAAAAACAATACTTCCTCCAAATTTCGCTCCCTCTAAATAACCATTCTTTACACTCTTTTTACCAAGTAAATAACTAAATATCATAACTCCAAGTATTAATAATAAAAATTTCAAAATCCTAATAAATCCCATTCCAAATAATTTAAAATAATTAAAAATAGTTAAAAGTAAAATAGCTACTAATAAATACGCAAAAAAATAACCAAGAGAAATAAATAACTTTTTAATCACAAATATCACCTAATAAATAATATGATTGTATAAAATAAATTATAATACAAATAATATACTTAGGTGATAATATGGATTTATTAATGATAGCATTGCGTACATTATTCTTCTACTTTTTTATATTCGTAGTTTATCGTATAATGGGAAAAAGAGAAGTAGGGCAGTTAGGTATAATTGATTTAATAGTCTCAATTTTAATAGCAGAATTAGTTGTTATAAGCATCGAGGACTATAACAATAATATTTTCAAATCAATAATCCCCATAATAACACTCCTAATTCTTCAAGTCTCTCTAGCACTATTAACACTAAAAAAGCCAAAATTTAGAGCTTTTTTAGATGGAAATCCCTCAGTTATAATAAAAGAGGGTAAAGTAAATTATAAAGAAATGATAAAACAAAAATATAATTTAGAAGATTTACTAGTTCAATTAAGAGAAAAAGGCTACCGCAGCATTGAAGAAATAGAATATGCCATTTTAGAAAATAACGGCACTTTATCAGTATTTCCTTATCAAAACAAATTAAAGAAAAAAACGCCTATGCCACTTCCTATAATTCTAGATGGTAGTATTCAAAAAGAAACTCTAAAACTAATTAATAAAGATGAAGAATGGTTAAAAGAAATGCTTAAAAGTAAAAAAATTAAATTAGAAACTATTTTTTATGCTTTTTATAAAGATAAAAATGTTTTTATTATCAAGGACGATGATTTGTTATAACTAACTCTTGTAATTATTCTCCTTTTATTATATAATTAAACTAATAATAGGAGGGGAATAAATGAACGCTAAAAGATTAATTATAACAAGTCTTTTTTCAATAACACTAGTCTGTCTCTTACTAATAGGCACCACTTATTCAATTTTTACAACAGGTTCCGTCGAAGAGAATGCTAATGTATACAAAACAGGCTCCTTAGATATAACATATACAATCGATGATAATAATATAAAATTAGAAAGTAATATTCCGACTTCCAAAGAAGAGGCAATTTATATAAAACCATATCGCTTAACTGTTACAAATAAAGGTAATATAGCTTATAAATTTAATATTATCTTAAACAATACAACAGCAACTACTTCTATTAATCCCAAATATATAATGACTCAAGTTGGTACAGAAGATGCTACTAGATTATCAGAGCACGCTAATAATATCTTAAAAGAAAATATCATCATTAAAGCAGGCGAAGAAGTAAATATTGATACTAGAATATTTTTAAGCTCTGATATACCAAATAGTGAAATTGGCAAAAACTTCACAGCCTCACTATCTCTAGACGGCGTTGCAGCTAGTAATGATGAAGATAATAATTCAAAAAATTCTTCCCTAACAGCTAATTATATCGCAAAGCACTCCATAATTGACTTAAAAGATGCTATTAGTGATAAAGATAGAGATTATACCAAAAACACCCCAAGTGATAAAACTCTATATTATACAGCTGATGCTAAAGAATATGGTGAAAACTCTAAAAAAATATATTATTACGCTGGAAACTATAATCAAGTAAATAATTGGGTTATCTTCGCCAAAAACTCATCTAATGTACCCATGTGCTTTAGAATAATTAGAACTACCGAAACAGGTGGAACCAAACTAATATATGCAGGAATTGCTAAGAATAATACTTGTGAAAATAACCAAATAACTGGTAATAACCTAACTATCAAAACAAGCAAATATGCAAATAGTGATAATATTGTAAATACTTTATGGCAAGGACAAAATCCTAATAATTTAGAAGGAAATTTAATCGATTTTAAAAATGTAACTACTAAAGAACTACAAAATAGCCTAAAAACTTATAAAGATATTAAAAATTATGATAGTATCGTTAAAAATGAAGTAAGAACGTGGTATTATAATAATATTGTTAATACAGGTTATAAAAATTATCTTGAAGAGATGAATTTATGTATTGAAATGGATGATGATATTGCTAGTCAAAATACTAATGCTAACATTTATTTTAATAATTCATTAAGAAATAATAATCATCCTAGTTATAAATGTAGTCAAGATAATCAAATAAAGTCCAAATATGGCCTAATAACAGCATCAGAAGCTATCTATACTGGACTAACTCTAAATGACGATGTAAACACCTCAAATTGGCTTCAAAGTGATAATTATTGGACAATATCACCAAGTTATATAACAGCCGACAATAAAGCTTACCTAAATTATATAGACAAAACCTCAAAACTAAAATCTGCACTCCCAACAACCAATCTAGGTATTCGTCCAGTCATTACCTTAAAACCTCAAGTAACCAAAAAATCAGGTGATGGCTCCATAAATAACCCTTATATAATAGAAAAATAAGTGTAAAACATCAAAAGATTACTAATAACAGTAGTCTTTTTTTGTGACTTTTGCTATAATTAAATTAACAATACAAGGAGGTTAGTCATGATAGAAGAAGGAACTACTAAAAATATCATCATCAATTTAATAATAATCATAGTCTTAATAGTAATTATAAGATTAGTTAAAGGACCATTAAATATAAATACAACTCACAACAACTTAACTTATTCTATTACTATTAGTAATACCCAAATAGATAGATTTAACGTTAAAGAAGAATATAAAAGTCCCATCATACCATACTTTATTTATAAAAAAGATATAACTAATTACAATTATAATCTTCATACTAATACTTACTTTTCTAAGCAAGATAAATATATTCTAAAATTTAATATTTATAAATGTTTAAAAGGCGGTAAAGAAATAAGTTGTCCTACAGATAATAATTTTACTAATATCGACAAAAAAGAAATACAAACTACTAATAATAATTATAAATTAGTAATAAAATATAACACTAAAGAAATTTATAATGGAAAATTAATAGAAAATATAACCAAATATATAACAAAAACAGGCGACTATAACATTTCTATTACTGCATCTACAGATAATATTACTAGCAATATAGAATTTACTACTTATATATTTAATTAAAAAAGACCTATAAATTACTAGATCTTTTTTAATTTTCAGCTTCTTCTAACATATTAGTAATAAATATTCCATATCCTTTTGTTGGATCATCTACAACTACATGGGTAACAGCACCAATAATATTATCACCTTGGATTATAGGACTACCACTCATACCCTGAACTATACCACCAGATATCTTTAATAATTCATTATCTGTAACTTCAAATAACATATTTTTAGAACTTTTCTTATCATCATTAATTTTTAATATATTAATATCATAGCTCTTAACTTCCGAACCAGATGTAACCGTTAGAATGGAGGCTTTGCCTAACTTTACATCGCTACTTTTAGCTACTTTATAAAGCTTATTATTAGGTATGCTATTAGTGTACTTACCAAATATTCCAGCCGTGCTATTCTCGGTAATATTACCATAAACTTCATTAACATCATATCTAGCATTTTTCTCACCAGGATTACCATCCCCCGAAGGCGTTATTCCCGTAACTGTCGATGCATAGATTTTACCATCTTTAATCTCTAGTTTTTGACCTGTAGTTTTTTCAATTATCTCATGACCTAAAGCACCATATATCTTAGTGTTAGGATCAATAAAAGTAAGTGTACCAACACCATTAATACTATCTTTTACATATAAACCTGTTTTATATACATCATTACTATCACGAATAAGTTTAAGTTCTGTTGAACCATCTCTTCTTCCTCTTGTATATCCTAGCTTTATAGTATCAGTATTATCACCAATAATTTTAAGCATTTCTGCAATTGAAGATACTTTAGTACCATTAATACTAACAATCTTATCTCCTGCCTTAAGCGAGGCATCTTGTGCTGGATTAACACCAGAAACATCATAAGTACCAACAATTATAATACCATCAGAATCAAGCTCTATCCCGATATTTTGGCCACCTGCTAATATATAATCTGAATAAGCAAAGACATTTAGAGGTAACATTATGTTTGTTAAAAGAAGCAGTAATATAGTAGCAAGTTTATGCTTACGTAACATAATTACATCTCCTTTATTAATCTTCTAACCAGATTACATTATTATTATAAGTATAAACACCAAAAACCATACTTATAAAAATATTCCAATCACTCTAAAAAATACCAACAATATAACATACATAATAAATTAAAAATTACAAATACTATAAATAAATATGAGCTTTTATTTTAACCAAACAACCATCGATTTTTAAAAGTTTATCCAAAACATCTTTTTTAACATTTACCTCATAAACAACCGAAGTTAAATATTCGCGCCTTAAAACAGCACAATCATGTATAATATAATCAATTTTCTTTTGTAAATTATAATTAAATTCTATAATAATATTATAACCCTCATCCAAACTAACTATACTACCATCTAAACAATTAGTAACACTTTTAGTATATGCTCTAACAAGACCACCAGCACCAAGCAATGTACCACCAAAATATCTAACAACAATACACAAAACATTATCAAGTTTATTTTTAAGAAGAACTTGTAGCATTGGAATTCCTGCTGTTCCAGAAGGCTCCTTATCATCACTACACTTAGACTTACCCGAAATTATATAAGCATAACAGTAATGCTTAGCATCTTTATATAAATCCCTAGCACGCTCTCTATAATCATCAACCAAACTAATATCATCAACATAATATAAAAGACAAATAAAACGCGAATTTTTAACAACAATCTCACTAACATTATCACGAACACTTAAAATAATAATCGCCTCCATTTCTTTTTCTAATATTATAACATACATCTACAAGATATCCTAAATTAACTATCAGTAATTTCAATAGACAAAAAGATACTATCTAGTATATTATAATATCTATAGAAATGGAGTAATATATGAAAACAAATAAAATAATAGTAATAGCAGGTCCAACCGGAGTAGGGAAGACTCAATTATCAGTAAGTCTTGCTAAAAAATACAACGCTGAAATAATAAATGCTGATTCAATGCAAATATATAAAGATTTAAATATCGGTACTGCCAAAATAACTAAAGAAGAAACCGAAGGCATACCTCACCATCTATTTAGCATAAAAGCCCCTAATGAAGCATATTCAATTTACGATTACCAAAAAGATTGCCGCAATTGTATCAAAGAAATAAAAGAGCGTGGTAAAAATGTTATCATCGTTGGTGGCACAGGCCTATATATCAAAAGTGCTCTATACAATTACAAACTAGAAGAAAATCCCATCAAAAATAATTATGAACAATTCACCCTAGAACAATTATGGCAAAAATTAATATCTAAAGACAAAAAAGCTATTGGCAAAATTGATAAAAATAATCGTCGCCGCGTTGAAAATGCCTTAAATTATTATGAAAACTATCATAAATCAATAACCGAAAATATAACAGATGAATTATTATATGACACTATTTTCATAGGTCTTACAACCAAAAGAGACAATTTATACAATATTATTAACAACCGAGTAGACAAAATGATAAAATCAGGTCTTATAGAAGAAGTAAAACACTTTCACGAGCAAAATATTAGAACTAAACCCTTAACAGGTGGCATCGGTTACCGAGAACTATACAGTTATTTCGATGGTAACATTTCCCTAGAAAAAGCTATCTCAGATATCAAAAAAGACTCTCGTAACTACGCCAAAAGACAGTACACTTTTTTTAACAACAAACTACCAATTATATGGTTTGACACCAATTATGATAACTTTAATGAAACCATAAAAAAAGTATCTAATTATATAGATAGTATCATTAATTAACCAATTATTTTTCTATTTAGTTGACATTTACTTGACATACATATTTTGTGCATGATACAATATATTTAGGAGAGGATGAGAGATGAATACTATAGAAAAAATTAATCTTATATTAAAAAAAACTAACATATCTAAAGTAAATTTAGCCAAATATTTAGGTGTATCAAGACAAATGGTTTACAACTATTTAGATAGCGATGATTTATCAAAAATGCCTGCTGAAAAATGTCAACTTCTTTTCAAATTATTAGAAGTTAATACATGCGAAGATATAGTAAAAAAAGAACTAACAGACGAATACTTACAAAGTGTATCCAATAAAATCTTTAATTATCGTAAACCTGCCAGTAAAAAAGAAGAAGTAATCGAACTATCAGGTCTAAAAAAAGAAGAACAAGAATTAGTATCAGACATTGTTTTTTTAATAAAAGAAATGTTAAATGAAGATAAAACCAAAGATAGCTTTAATACTCTTACATACTTTTACCACTTCTTACAAGCTATTCCTTCAATGAAAGAATTAAAATATATTTTAGGATATGTTGCCAAAAGCTGTGGCTATATAAAACCAAATGTCTTTGATTTTGATGAAGAACATCAATATGTTTTTGAAAGTATTATGTACTCTGCTATGACTCTATATACAAATGGGGGAGCATCTAAAACTAAATTATCAGAATCTCATCATCGCTGGGAAGCTGATTTAGAAAGAAAAAATGAAGAAAAATTATCTAGAACTCAAGAATTAAATACAGCCAAAGTCCAAGCTCTAAGAGAACTAGGTTATACTGAAATAAACGAAAAAAATGCCTCTGAAGTATTTGACAAAATAGCTGAAATACAAGCTAGAAACTTAAATTAAAAGACTAACCATATGAATATAAATTATGGTTAATCTTTTTATTTTTACCAAAATAGAATAGGGGAGTAGTCATTGTTTATAGCCAAGTTCCTTTAAAATTCTATTTTTAACATATTCAACCTCATTTGGATATTTAGTATAAAACTTAATTAAGTTTATTCCTGCATTATTAACTATATCATCAACATTTTTATCCCTTCTAATTCTTTTTCTTTGATTATGTGTACTATCATTTATTTCAATCAATAACAAAAGTTCACTATAATCACTATTAAATATACCAAAATCTACATTTCTAAATAACTCATTAACATAATAATTTTTATTCTTTTTAAGAACAACAGACGCCAAATTAACTTGAGGCATTACTTTTATCTTATATTGTGCCTCTAAACTTACCATAATATTATAAAAATATCTTTCTGTATTAGTCATAAGTGGCTTTTTACTATAAATATAATCATTATGAATCTGATACCCCTTATTTTGCTTTTTTCTAGTATTTTTAGCTTTTTTCTTCAAAATCCCCAAAATTATTAAAACTATTAAAACCAAAACTCCCACAATCATATTACTATCCATAATACTCTTAATTCAACTCCTAATCTATCTATTTTTACTACTACTATAAAAGTATATCATCAAAATAATAAGAAAACAATAGAGAAGGGGAAGTACCACAAAATTATCTATTTTTTATGTACCACTCTCCTATTATTTAATAAAAAAATCAACTACTCCCCTATTATTTTTTAATTTAAATTAGAGAGGTAAGGGGATATAATTCATCTTCACATTAAATTAAATAATACAATTTACTTTATATTAATATAACTAACAGCGATATATAATACATAATAGATAGATATAAATCAAATTGATAAGACATCAATTAAAAAAAAATAAAATTTTATTTAATAATACAATAAATAACTCATTTAAATTAAAATTTACATCACAATATAAAAAATTTTATTAATAACTGTACCGTATAATTAATAAATTAAAATAATCTTAAAGCAAAGAAACAATTAATAATAATATAGTAATTTAGAATAAAAAAACATATAAATAACTATCTAAAAAAATACATTTCCTTTAGTTCCTATAATGTATATTATGTTAATTTCTAAATTTAAAAGAAAAATAGTTTTAAATATTATTAGTTTGTTAATTAAACTATTCTTTTATTTTAAAACTAAATTTTCCATCATATCATCAATTGTTTAATTTTATAATAAATAACAATTACCCAAAATCACAAATTATATTATTTTAGTTTTTCCTTAAGTTCATACAATAAATTTAAAGCCTTAATTGGACTTAATTCTAAAATATTAGTATTACGCAAGATTTCCTCAATTTCACTTTTTTTAGTAATAAAATCAAGTGGCAATGTTGTTTGAATTGAAATTTCTTTATGATTTTTAGAATCTTTATTATCTTTTTCTTCATAAGTTGCTAATATTTCGGAAGCTCTAGTTATAACTTCGGATGGCAATCCAGCTAATTTGGCAACATTTATACCATAACTTTTATCAACAGCACCATCTAAAACTTTATGCAAGAAAATAATTTCTTCGCCATCTTCTGTAGCTGATACATGCTTATTTTTCAAATGCTTCAAATTTTGTTCCAAACTAGTTAACTCGTGGTAATGTGTAGAAAATAATGTTTTACAACCAATCATATCGTGAGTATACTCTAATATTGCCTGAGCTAAACTCATACCATCATAAGTAGCAGTTCCCCTACCCAATTCGTCAAACAAAATCAAACTATTCTTAGTAGCATTTGTTATGGCATTTGAAGCTTCTATCATTTCTACCATGAACGTAGATTCACCACTTACCAAATCATCACTAGCACCTATTCTCGTAAATATTTGGTCAAATACAGGCAATTTAGCTTCCTTAGCCGGTACAAAACAGCCAATCTGAGCCATTATAACTATAATACCCAATTGCCTCATATACGTACTTTTACCAGCCATATTAGGTCCTGTAATTAAGAAAGTTGAGACTCCATTATCCATAACTATATCATTTGGCACATATTCATCTTTGATAACTCTCTCAACAACAGGATGTCTAGAAGAAATAAGTTTCAAGCTATGGTCAAGTGTTAAAATAGGACGCACATAATTATATTTTTCACTGACAAGAGCAAAACTTTGTAAAACATCAACCTCACTAATAGCCTTAGCAACATTTTGTAATTTAGGAATAAATTTCTTAGCTTTATCTCTTATTTCAATAAACAAATCATATTCTAAATTAATAATTTTCTCTTCAGCTGACAATATCAAGTCTTCCTTCTCCTTAAGAACATTAGTAATAAATCTCTCACAATTAGCAAGCGTTTGTTTTCTAATATATCCCATATCATTTGTTACTAAACCAAGACTGCTCTTACTAATCTCAATATAATATCCAAAGACCTTATTAAAACCAACCTTTAAATTTTTAATACCAGTTCTTTCTCTTTCTTCAATCTCAAACTTACTTATAAAGTCTCGTCCCCCACTCCTTAAATCTTTAAGTTCATCTAACTCCTTAGAATATCCTTCTTTAATTAAATATCCTTCCTTCAAGGTAATAGGTGGTTCTTCATAAATGGCACTCTCAAATAACTTATATAAAGCATCTAAAGTATCAATATCTTGATAAAAACCAATACTTTTTAGAATATCACGAATAGCAGGTAATACCTTTAGAGAATTCTTTAACTGAATCAAATCTCTAGCATTAGCATTACCTAAAGCAATTCTTCCAGACAATCTTTCTAAATCATAAACTTCATACAAATCTCTTCTTAAATCCTCACAAAGAATAAATTCATCCATAAGTTTACTAACAATATTATATCTTTTTTCAATTTTACGTTTCTCTTTAAGCGGTGACTCAATCCATTGTCTCAATTTTCTACTTCCCATAGCTGTTTTAGTATTATCCAAAAGCCATAGTAGAGAATAATTTTTTTCTTGTAATCTCAAGCTCTCTGTAAGTTCCAAATTTCTTTTAGTATGAACGTCCATTCTTAAAAAGTTATCATTTTCATTAATAATTACTTTCTGTAAATGTGATAAACTACGTTTTTGTGTTACCACTAAATAATAAAGCAAATGATTAATCGCAGTTGTATATCTCAAATCATTAACATTACTATAACATGATTTATATTCTTCTGTATCTAATATTTCATCAGAAATAGTAACCGTTAATCGATATTGATTTTTTAATAATTTAATAATTGTTGGACTAATAACAGAATTAACAATAACTTCTCTTAAACCAAATGATAAAATTTCATTTATTAATTTATTTGTATCATGAATAATTATTTCTGAATATAACTCTCCTGTAGTAATATCTGTATATACAATTGCATAACAATACTCATAATCATAAATACTACCTATATAATTATTTTCTTTTTCATCTAAGCTATTAGAATTAGTTATTGTACCAGAAGAAATAACCTCTGTAACATCTCTTTTAACAATTCCTTTAGCACTCTTAGGATCCTCTAATTGCTCGCAAATAGCCACTTTATATCCCTTTTTAACAAGCTTATCAACATAGATATCAACCGCATGATGAGGAATACCACACATAGGAACACGTTCCTTAAGCCCAGCATTACGCCCTGTTAAAGTCAACTCCAATTCATGACTAACAAGCTCTGCATCTTCAAAAAACATCTCATAAAAATCTCCTAAACGATAAAATAAAATAACATCTTGATATTTATCCTTTAACTCTGCATAATGATTCATCATTGGAGATAATTTACTTCTATCAACTTCGCTTAATTTCATACTACATATCACCCTTACTGATGATAATTATACCAAAAAATCAACTAAATAAGTATATTTTTATCCCATTGTTTACCAATTCATAAATTTATCTCCAAAAAAACACTATACTTATTCTGCATAGTGTTTAATTTACAAACATTATATTTTCCATTCTTGTTCATTTTGAGTAATATTGTTCAAACGTTCTTTTATTTTCTTCTTAAAAATTATAGGATAAAGACCAATAACTACCAATACAACGCCACACCCTATCATCAACACATTAGTAGACTGAATTTCATGAGCTGCATGTGAAGGCTTCTTCTTATCATAATATACTTCAAATGTTTTTCCAAGATTCTCCTCTAAAGAACCATCAACATAAACATCTTCTACATATTCATATCTTTCTCCTGCAACATAATAATATGAAATAGGTTTATATGTCCCATTAGTATCATCTTCTATATAAAGACAAGAAGATATAGTAGCTGTAGCCTTATTGTTAGCTCCTTTCAACGCTAAATAATCAAATATTCCTATCAATTGCCAAATAATCAAAGTCATACCAACTACAAACAAAAAAGTAAACAAACCATACGCTGCCTTTTGAGACTTAGTATCATTATCAACTTTAAAAAGGTTTCCTTTTTTCAAAATCATAAAAAATCCTAACCCGCCAAAAAATAATGCTATAAAAATTGATGGCAACGGATTTAACATATCTCGTGCAGTGGCATTATCTGTATTAAAATAAATACAAGAATTGTTTTTCTCTTTACTACAATACATTAAAACTGATTCAGTATCAGGTATTTCCAAATCAATTTTTTGAAATTTAGTATCATAAATCTCATCGACGTATACATTATTACCACTTTCTTCATAAGATAAAAGTCCTAGCTCACTATAAACATACTTTTTAACATATTTATCACTTTTAGACTGCCAATTAAAATATGATGAAATACTTCCCACAAACATTAATATACTTAGTGCAAAAAGCATAAAACCTATTATTTTAGCAATTGGACTTCTACCAACCTCATTATTAAATTTATTATTATCCATTACTTATTCTCACTCCTTACTATTTAAAAATCAAATTTAATACAAATGTTATTACAAAAGCTAACAAAATATTAATTACCACAACACCAACTACTCCCATAATAGAAGTACCACCTTTTTTCTTAGCTAACGCTAAAAGTTCTTCTTCTGTGGCATTAGGATTTTCTTCTTTTATTCGTCTTAATTTCTTAGTAATATCATCTTTATAAATTGAAGAAAAACAAAAAGAACAGATTACCAATAAACCTATAGATATTGCATCAGTAATTCCTCTAAAATAACTTTCAACATCTAATAAAACGAAAAAAATAATACTAATCAAATATATTTTTCTATATGCCAAATAAGCTGCACCAAACAAAAATCCCCAAATACTAAATTTTCTATTTAATATTTCATTATACATTTTATCAGCCTTAGGGCCAATATAAGCCTTAATTAATTTTTCATCAAAACTAATATCAGTATTAGCACCGTTAACATCACTAGTCTTTTGTTCATATAAAGTTATAGGTGCGCCACAATTTCTACAAAATTTTTCTGAAGTATTCACTTCTTCCCCACATTTTAAACATTTCATTTACTCCACTCCTTCTATTATAAGAATACACTATTTTTATACATTTGTCCAGTATTATCACAAGCTCGTTTTAATTTTAAACGCAAAAAAACCACTTCACTAAAATGGAGCAGTTTTTAATATAAATATTAATAATTTAATTATTTTTCACCTTTCATGATATCGATAACTTGTCTAGCTTTCATATCAAATAAAATAGCATCAATACCACCAATAGAATGTTCAACATCCTCAGTAGTCATATTATATTTCTTAGCCATCTCTTCGATTTCTTTCTTAGCTTCTTCTACATCAGCTTCAATCTTTTCTTCCTTAATAATAGCATTCAATAAATAACTATTTTTTAATCTCTTTAAAGCTTCTTCTTTCATATGATCAATAATATCTTTCTTAGTAGTATTTGCATATTGTAAATAAATTTCTTCTGTAAGTCCTTGCATTTTCATTCTTTCTAAGAAATCTTGATACATATTCTCAGCTTCTGCTAAAACAATTTCATCATCTATATCACAAGACATATTTTCAGTAGCAGCTTCTAATAATTCATCCACATACTTAGATTCAGCATTTTTTTCTTTTTCAGCCTTAATTTCTTCTTTCATTTTAGCTTCTAATTCTTCTTTATTTGTAACATCTTCCATACCTAAATCTTCAAAGAAATCTTTATCTAATTCAGGAATAACTTTTTTCTTAATTTCATTAACTTTAACTTTAAATGTTACTTTATTACCAGCTAAATCATCAACGCCATAATCTTCTGGGAAAGTCAATTCTAAATCTTTCTCTTCTCCCTTTTTCATACCTTTAACGCCATCTTCAAATCCTGGGATAAAAGTATTACTACCAATTTCTAGTGAATAATTTTCACCCTTACCACCATCAAAAGCTACACCATCTTTAAATCCTTCAAAATCGATAATAGCAACATCGCCATCTTCTACGCTCTCACCATCTTCTTTAACAACCAACTCAGCATATTCTTTTAATAAAGAATCAATTTTCTCTGCAACTTCTTTTTTAGTAACAGTAACCTTATCTTTTTTTACATCTAATTTTTTATATTCACCTAATTTAACTTCTGGCTCTAAAATTAAAGTAAATTTAGCCTCTAAAGCATCATCATCCATTTTAATAATTTCAACCTTAGGTTCTACTACCATCTTCAAAGTATCATCTAAAACGATTTCTCTATACTTACTATCAATTAAAGCATTAGCAGCTTCCATAAGTATTTCTCCAGGAAATTTAGCTTCAATCATCTTTCTTGGAGCTTTTCCTTTTCTAAAACCATCTACTTTATGATTAGCATTTACTTTATTAAAAGCTTTATCTTGTGCTCCTTCCCATTCTTTTCCTTTTACTTCATACTTAACTTCCTTTTTCATCATTTCCTCCTTATAGTATTTCAACTATTTCTACATCATAAGTACCATTTGGACTTTCAACTGAACGAATTTCTCCTACTTTAGCATTCATAATAGCCTTAGCAAGTGGAGACTCATTACTAATTTTATTATTAGAAGGATCAGCTTCCTTAGATCCTACAATACGATACTCTTCAATTTCATCATCATCATCATCTTCATCTATATATTTAACTTTAACTGTTATACCAAGGCTAACAGAATCAGTATTTCCTTTTTCAATTATTTCAGCATTTTCCATAATTTTTTCTAATTCTTGAATACGACCCTCAACTTGAGCTTGTTCACTTCTAGCAGCATCATAATCAGCATTCTCTGATAAATCGCCTAAAGCTCTAGCTTCTTTTAGTGCCTTAATAACAGCAGGTCTTCTAACATTTTTTAATTCATTTAACTCAGTTTCTAATTCTAAAAATCCTTCATCAGTCAAATAAACTTTTTCTTCTGACATGTCATTTCCTCCTCAACTATTTCAAAATTTTACTCTATTTTACTTATTTTGTCAAGTAAAATTTTACTATATATTATATGTTTTTTAGTATTTATAGTTCATTAACAATTTTTTTAAATATATCTCCTCTTTGATAAGCATTTTTAAACATATCAAAGCTTGCTGATGCTGGTGAGAATAAGACAACTTCACCTGATACGCTAACCTTTTTAGCAATATCAATAACTTCTTCTAAGGTATCAAGGACATATACTTGTAAATTACTATTTTCCTTTTTTACTTCTTCCATTACAGCATCATATATTTTATTTTTAGTGTTGCCAAATAAAATAAGTTTACTAACGTGTTTTAAGATTGGTTTTACCATAGGAGTATATGGAATATTTTTATCATATCCACCAGCAATTAATACAACAGGTTCTGAAAAAGCCGTAATACCAGCAATTGATTTATCTGGCGTTGTACTAGCAGAATCATTATACCACTTAACACCATCAATCTCACGAACAAATTCTAGTCTATGACTAACTCCTGTAAACTTAGCAACTATTTTTTCTAACGTCTCATTATCAACATTAATATAATCTCTAATAGCATTAAGCGCAGCACAAATATTTAAATAATTATGCACCCCTCTTAGCAATATTTTATTAGTATCTATTACTACCTCGTGATTATATTTAATTTTATCACCATCTAAATAATAGCAATCTTTAATATATTCACAAGAAAAATACTTAACATGCCCTAAAGCCTCGCTACTAAATTTACTAACAATATTATCATCATGATTAAGAATAACACATCCACTCTTATCCTGATTCAAAAATATACTCTTCTTTGCCTCAATATATTCTTGATAACTAGCATGAACATCCAAATGATCAGGACTTATATTAGTAATAACAGCAACATCTGGAGATACTCTCATACCCATCAATTGAAAACTAGATAATTCCAAAATAACTATATCATCATTATCTATACTATCCAATTTATCAAAAAGAGGTATACCAATATTACCACCCAAATAAGTATGATACCCTAAATGCGTCAAAATATGATTAATAATTGAAGTAGTTGTAGTCTTCCCCTTACTACCAGTAACTCCAATAATATGTCCCCTAGCATATCTTATAACTTCTTCAATTTCTGTTGTTATATAAGCCCCTCTATCACGCTCTTTAACTAAATATTCACAAGTAGGCAAACAACTAGGACTTCTAAAAATAACATCAAATCCAACTAATTTTTCTAAATAATTATTTCCCAAAGACACTTCTAATTTATAACTGTCAACTAAACTTTTAACTTCATCTGAAAACATACCCCAATCTCTTTTATCAAATAAAGTAATATCACACCCAAGTTTTGCTAAATATTTAATCAAAGGAATATTACTAACTCCTAACCCTATAACAGCAATTTTCTTCTTCATTAAATCTTGCTTAAATTCATAAAATTTATTAACCATTCCTACATCAATCCTCCAAACGCTAATAAAACTACTTCTTATAAATATCTCTAATTATATTAATAGGTATATATTCTCCATCAATTGTAATTAAATTATTCTTATTTCTTGCAACTACTCTTCTTGATAAAACTTCACTATCCGTAACAATTTCTACATCAGCCTTATAAACATAATCATAAGCATTAAAAATATTATCTATCTTTTTATCAATTGATACCATACTAACACCACGATTTAAATCATTACTAGCTCTTTTTTTATCATTAATAGTACTATAAACTTTTTGAATACTATTAATACTTTTATTTACCTTATTATGATACATTTTAGGTAACTCTTTATTCATATTTAATCCACCTCATTAAATTATATTGAATAGGTGCCTAAATATAACTACTAACTTCTCTTACTACACTTTGACACTAAATATGGATAGATAGTATCTTTATTAAACTTAGCATCAAAATGCAAGCCATCACGCAAACTACAAGTATTATCCCCTTCTCTTTCTCTAAAAACATCATCATTAAAGGAAATATCATTAAAAGCATCACACACAGTATTTTTATATTCTTTTTTAATAACATTATTAAATTCTTTTACTGATTTATTACTGCGCTCCTTATAATAACACTTAAGTTGTTCATCTTGTGTTGGAAATAACGTTACCATATTTAATGATATATTATTAATTTTTTCATTTTTCCATTCATTATTCATAACAGAATTTATTTTTTTTACATAATCTCTTGCTATTTCACTTGGACTCTCATCCCTATCTTCTAAATTATATTTAGCCATATCATTAACTCCCAAGTTAAATAACAATTTAATATTATACTTATGAATATCACTAGTTTTTTCTGCATACTCCGAAATAATATCTTTAACATAAGAAATAGCATTATCACTCTCATACTCTCCTAAACCAGCAAACCAATCATAGCGTCTTCCATTAATAGCCACAATATACACTTTACTATACCCATATAAAAGTTTTTTATTAGTAGTATAAGTAACAGCACCTTTATCAGTCTTACTAAAATCATTATCCAAAGACAAATGTACCATCCTAGAATCTCCTACTATAATTAAGATATCTTTTATATCATAAGATGTAACTTTTGTTTTTAACTTATTTCCTAAAAAAGAAGCTGTAACAGTACTAACTCCTGGAGAAATGCTCTCAATTTCTCCATTATGATTAACTTTAACGGCTCGTTTATTACTACTATTAAACTTATAAAACCTACTAACATTTATTCCAAAAACATCAGAAAGTGGTATATAGAAAGAATCTTTATTTTTAACTTTCAATGTTATATTATCTTCATTACTCATATCAATTTTATCATTCTTACTACCACTACCAAAGCGCATAAAATATAACGTAACTATAAACATAATTAAAAGCAAATTAATAATTATATACTTATATTTACTTATCCTACTATCATCTATTCTTCTTCTCTTCCTCATACTTATCCTCTTTATCCTACTAATTTTTAATTCTTATCAATACTAATTCCCAACTCTTTTAACTGTTCACCATCAACAATATTAGGTGCCTCTGTCAACAAGCAAGAAGCTGAAGCTGTTTTAGGAAACGCTATAACATCTCTTATATTATCTGTATTAGTAAGAAGCATTGTAAGTCTATCAAGTCCAAGAGCAAATCCGCCATGAGGTGGTGTACCATATTTAAAAGCATCTATTAAGAAACCAAATTTATCATAAGCTTCCTCCCTACTAAAGCCTAAAGCCTCAAACATAACTTCTTGAACATGTTCATCATGAATTCTAATAGATCCTCCACCAGCTTCATAACCATTTATAACAATATCATATGCCTTAGCATAACAATTAGCCTTATCAGTAAGCAACTTATCAACATCACTATCCAAAGGTGCTGTAAACGGATGATGACATGCTAAGAATCTTCCTTCTAACTCACTATATTCAAATACTGGAAAATCAGTAACCCATAATAATTCATATGCAGAATCATCTATCAGACCAAGATCATGTCCTAATTTAGATCGTAAACTTCCTAAACTAGTTTTAACAATATTATATCCTCCACTAACTATCAAAACTAAATCATTCTCTGATAATTGTAATTTTTCCAAAAGTAATGATTTTTCACAATCATTAAGCCCCTTAGCAAGACTACCACTAAAACTAAGATCACTTGCTACTTTTAAGAAAGCCATTCCTGATGCTTTATATCCTTTAACAAAATCTGTAAGCTTATCAATATCTTTTCTAGAATATTTATCTGCAGCATTCTTAACAACTAAACAGTTAATAATTCCCTTATCATCTATAACATTCTTCAAAAAAGGAATTTCTGTTTTTTCAAATATTTCTGTAATATCTAAAATAGGCATATCAAATCTTAAATCTGGTTTATCACTTCCATACATACTAATAGCATCATCATATTTCATTCTTCTAAGAGGCAATTTTATATCAATGCCTTTTATTTCCCTAAAAACATCTCTAATTAACTCTTCTCCAACTTGCATAACATCATTGCTATCAACAAAACTCATCTCTACATCTACTTGCGTAAACTCAGGTTGACGATCTGCACGTAAATCTTCATCTCTAAAACATTTGGCAATTTGATAATATTTTTCAAATCCTGATACCATTAATAATTGTTTAAATATTTGTGGTGATTGTGGTAAGGCATAAAACTCTCCCTTACTAACTCTTGAAGGTACCAAATAATCTCTAGCTCCTTCGGGTGTAGATTTACATAAAATCGGTGTTTCTATTTCGATAAATCCATTATTATTAAAATATTTACGAACTGCTTGCATAATCTTTGAACGAGTAATTATTTTATCACGAATAACACCTCTTCTAAGATCAAGATAACGATACTTAAGTCTTGTATCTTCTAAAGCATTTGTATCATCAGTAATTTCAAAAGGTAATGGACTAGAACTATTGATAACTTCTAAAGAATTAACTTGAACTTCAATACTTCCTGTCTTCATCTTATCATTGACATTTTCTCTTTCCAAAACAACTCCTACAACTTTAATAACAGACTCACTCTTAAGATTACTAGCAGTCTCATAAAACTCATTATCATCACGAAAAACTAATTGAACTATCCCACTTCTATCACGTAAATCAACAAAAATTAATCCCCCTAAATCACGCTTTTTACTAACCCAACCATATAAGGTTACTTCTCTTCCTATATCATTTATGCCTAAACTAGCATTATCTTGTTTTTTCACTAAATACCAATCCTTCCTAAATAAAAGCACCTAAAAGAAATAATATAAAGACGAATTAAAAATCCGCGGTGCCACTTTATTTCACTTACGTGCTCTTTTACTCTTAACGTGAGTTATCCGTTTTGCCATAAAACTAGCTGTCACTACTAGCCAACAAATAAATATATTAACATTATATCATAAATAACTATAACATTCCTAATTTTAACTTAAAATTAACCAAACTATTTTTTAAGCCCCTGTTTTTTTATTTCAACTGAAGGAGAACTTAACTGTTTCATCATACTTCTATTTAATTCTTCTACCGTTGGTAATGTTTCTTCATCATATTTACTTAACAAAGAATAAAATCTACTTAAAATTTCACCATCTTTCTTATTCTTATTAGATATCGTGATTTTTTCCTGTTGAGCCTTAATTTCATTTCTATCACTGAACCATTTTATCTTAATAGCTTCTAGCAATTTAATTTTATCTTGCGACAGTTTTCCGTTTTTATAATACTGCCTTTGTGTATTTATCCACTTACCTAATGCAATTCCATCATCATCATGTTCATACCCATTTTTTGTTTTAAATTTTTGAGGAATTTCTAAATTATGATAATATTCATAATAACTACATGCCAACTTATAATTATTTTCCCATTTTTTATCATATACATTTTTTTCAAAGTTCATCCCAATATTTTCTAATAATTTAATTCTAATTTGGGACAGTTTCCCTTTTTTATAAGCCATATTTTGCCTATCCAACCACGCACCTAAAGTAATCCCATCATCATCATGTTCATACCCATTTTTTGTTTTAAATTTTTGAGGTATTTCTAGATTACGATGACATTCATAATAACTACATGCCAACTTATAGTTATTATCCCAATTTATCTCATTTATAGTTTTCTCAAAGTTCATCCCAATATTTTCTAATAATTTAATTCTAATTTGGGACAGTTTCCCTTTTTTATAAGCCATATTTTGCCTATCCAACCACGCACCTAAAGTAATCCCATCATCATCATGTTCATACCCATTTTTTGTTTTAAATTTTTGAGGTATTTCTAGATTACGATGACATTCATAATAACTACATGCCAACTTATAGTTATTATCCCATTTTATCTCATTTATAGTTTTCTCAAAGTTCATCCCAATATTTTCTAATAATTTAATTCTAATTTGTGATAATTTTTCTTTTTTATAATCTTGCCTTTGGTTAGTAATCCACACACCTAAAGCAATCCCATCATCATCATGTTCATACCCATTTTTTGTTTTAAATCTTTGAGGTATTTCTAGATTACGATTATATTCATAATACTTACAAGCCAGATTATAATTGTTTTCCCAATTTATCTCATTTATAGTTTTCTCAAAATTCATTCCAATTGTTTCTAATAATCTAATTTTATCTTGCGACAATTTTCCGTTTTTATAATACTGCCTTTGTGTATTAATCCATGTACCTAAAGCAATCCCATCATCATCATATTCATATCCATTTTTTGTTTTAAAATTTTGAGGTATTTCTAGATTGTGATGATATTCATAATACTTACACGATAAATTATATCTATCTTCCCATGTCATTGATAATCTTTCACTTAAATCTTGTAATATTTTGAATAAATCTTCATTAATCATATTTATATCAAATAATTCATTCTCTACATAAACATTCCTTTGATAGGTTAAGTAAGAATTTTTACTCTTAACCTCTCTTAATTTACTTCCTAAATTAGTCTCTAATTCTTTAATAAAATCTACATTATTTACTAAATCAATTATTACAGGTGCTACCAATTGACTAACTATTTCCTTTTTAGATTTTTTTTCATGTATTTTTATTTGTCTTTGGCAACATAATTCAATTAATTCTTCTATTGGTTTTGCATATAATTCTTCATATCTTTGTTTTGCACAACCATCTATTGCTAAGCCTCTTCCCAGTTCTTCAAAATATACAATATCTGACTGAGTATTTTTTCCCATTATTACACCATATACTCCTGGTGGATGAACTCCTTCATCATACTGACTAATACAAAACATAATCCTAAGTTTATCTGAAACTTTATTGCCATCCAAATCTAAATCATTATAAAATGCATCTCTATTTTGCTTCCCTAATTTTCCCATATTACTAGTAGTTTCATAAAATTCAAATTGAGAATCATCTAAACCCATTTCTTTTACCAATTTATAAGTTTCTGCTTTAATAGTTTTTATATCATTTTTTCCTTCTTCACTATTAGTTGGGCAAAAATAAATATACTTACCATTTTTTTGGATGTTTTGTTTAAAAATATCACTAACACTAGGAGCATTATGTAACATTTTTCTTATACGCCTTAACTTTAGTTCTAACTCTTTATATTCGCTAGAACTATGATATAATTTATCCAACTTTTCTTCTAAAGATATAGCCGTTTTCTCTAAATAAACATAACCACTTTTGTAGATTGGCTTAGGTAAGATTCCATCTATCATGGCATCACACAAATCATATCTATTAACTACACTTCCTGCAAACACTCCATTACTATCAGGATTAACAACATCAAATTCATATGTAGTACCTCTATCTCTGACAGTATAAGCACTCATACCTAAAACTTTTATATTCTTATGAGTTTCAATTATTTGTCTTATTCGCTCACCCCATACTAAAGCTTCTGCATGATGAAATTCATCTACTACTAAGAAATCAACATTTAAGGCCTTTATTTCTTCCAAAGACATATTAACAAAAGACTGATAAGTTCTAAATTCTAAATTAGCAAAATCCCTATCATAGTCTAAATATGGATTAGAATTTATTATTTCTTTTAAATGTTCCGCAATAGCTAGAGATGGAACTATATATATTGTTTTTTTATTTCTAAACATATAATATATAATAGATAAGGCTATATAACTTTTTCCTGTTCCAGTTGCCCGAATACTAGATACAATATTTTTTTCTTTTAATCCCTTAATTATATCATGGCAACCATTAATATTATGTTCGTACAAGTCAAAAACATTATCTTCACATAACAAATCAAAAACATTATCCATAGATATCACCTTCAATCTTTTCAATATCTATAAATTCTCTATTATCAATTATTTGCTTTTTTACAATAACTTTATCTTCTCTTAATATTTTTACATTTTCAATGTTTTGTTCTTCCTCATGAATTATTAGACCTTCATTAGTTCTAATCTTAAAACCAATTGCAGTACTATGCATTATATCTTTATTGTTACATTTTGGAATATATACTTCTTCAACAATTCCTTCTAATTTGATCATAAAATCCTCCTTAATTAAATACATTTCAAATAATAAATTAACTAATTTCCCTCAATTATTATAACATATATTTTTTGCTTTTTACTATTAATTAACTTTTTTTGTAAAAAAATAAATTTATAGTATAACTCAAGAAAAAACTATAAATTCATTCAAAATTAACTATTCTGCTATTTCATCAAGTCTTACACTAACAAGTTTACTGACTCCTGATTCTTGCATTGTAATTCCATATAATATATCTGCAAATTCCATTGTTTTCTTCTTATGCGTAATTAAAATAAACTGTGTTTTATCTCGATACTTATCCAAATAAGTTCCAAAAGATTCAACATTAGCATCATCTAAAGCCGCCTCAACCTCATCTAAAAGGCAAAATGGTACAGGCCTTACATTCAAAATAGCAAACAGTAGAGAAATAGCTGTAAAAGTCTTCTCACCGCCTGATAATAAAGATAAACTTTTTAACTTTTTACCAGTTGGTACTGCTTGTATATCAATACCAGTTTCCAAAATATTATCTGGATCAGTCAAAACAAGTTCTGCTTCACCACCTTTAAACATACTAACAAAAACCCTTTTGAACTCAGCCCTAATTTCTTCAAATGTCTGTAAGAATTTTTCTTTCATAACACTATCCAATTCATTAATTATCTCATTCAAAGTATCTTTAGCATGATATAAATCATCTCTCTGCTTAGTCAAGAAACTATAGCGCTTATCAATTCTTTCAAATTCTTCAATAGCGCCAACATTAACATAACCAATCTCTTTAATTTTATTTTTTAATTCTCGAACCTTCCCCCTAGCAATACTCTCATCTATTTCTAACTTATAATTAGCTCTAGCTGCCTCAAAAGTCATATTATAATCCTCAGATAAAGACATAAGCAAATTATCCATTTTAACTGACAAAGTATTAATTTTAATATTTATTTTATTAACTTCTCTTTCTTTATTATTAAAATAAACATTACTCTGCCTACTAACTTCTTCTAACTCATGAATATTATTATTAATTTCCTCTTTTTTAGCTTTCAAATTATCAATTTCAGTAACTAAATTATCCCTGTTCCCAATAGCAGCATAATAAGTATTAAGTAACAATTCTAACTCTTTATCACTATTATCTTCACTAATAACTTCTAAATCTTTTACTTCTCTTTCCAAATCTCTTTTATTATCTAAATACTCTCCTAATAAACGCTTCTTTTTAGCCAAATTATCATCTAGTAACAATTTTTTATTTTGAATGTCATAAACTAAACTATTTTGACTATTAATCTTATTATTAATCTCCTCTATTTCACTCTCCAAACGATGGTTCAAATCTTCTATTTTCTTATATTCCAGTCTCTTATCATCAAGTTCATATTTATCTTGAATTAAAGAATTTTTCCTCTTAACAGAACCACCTGTAATAGAACCTCCTACATTAACAACTGAACCTGCTAAAGTAACTATCTTATAGCGATTATTAATCATCTTACTAATATAATTAGCACTGTCTAAATCTTCGCAAACAATTACATTACCCAGTTGATTCTTAATAATATTATCATATATATCATCATAACTAACAAGATTACAAGCAACATCTACAAAGCCTTTATTTTTCTTAATTTTACTTAAAGTAACTTCATCTATACTCCTAGCTTTTATAACATCAAGAGGAAAAAATGTAGCTCTCCCCAAATTATTATCTTTAAGATAATTAACCATCTCTTTAGCGTCCCTAGTACTATCAACAACTAAATAATTAGTACTTCCTCCCAAAGCAATACTAATACAATTTGTATATTCAGGCTTAGTATCAATAAGTCCCCCAATAACATTATGATAGCCACTTATTCTAGGATTTGCCATTATATTCTTAATACTACTAGGTAAATTATCATTATTATTAAGACTATTTTCTAAATAATTTATTTTATAACTAAGAGTCATCATATTACGATTATTCTTATCAATATGATTAGTAATATTAGCTTTCTTTTCTTTAGCATCATCTACTTCTTTATTATATTTTCTAAGATTATTATCTATCTTAACTAAATCTTCCTCTAAAGATTCAATCTCTAAATTTAGAGCATTAATATCATTATCCATCTTTAAAAGATTCTCTTTTACCTCAAGAATATTATTAAGTGTACTATCATCATCCTTACTATTTTTCTCACGTTCACGTAATATTTTCATATTAGCATTAATTTTTTCTATATCTTTAGTAAGTTCTAATAATAGACTCTGCTTACTAGTAATATCATCATCTATCTTTTTAACGGAATCCTTCATAGTCAAAATATCTATATCATAACTAGAACTATTAGAAGAAATACTAGAAAGTTCATCATTTATCTTATCAACTTCTTCTCTTAGCGAAGCTAATTCATGATTATAATTATTAATATCATAAACATTCAAAGCTATTTCTACCTCTTTTAACTCATCCATGCAATCTAAATATACCTTAGCGTCATCACTCTGCTTTTTAAGAGGCTCTAAATTAGTTTCTAACTCACTAATAATATCATTAACCCTAAGAACATTAGCATGCGTTCTTTCTAACTTTCTTAAAGCTTCTTCTTTTCTTTTTTTATATTTTAAAACACCTGCCGCACTCTCAAAAATAACTCTTCTATCACTAGCTTTGGTTGACAAAATTTCATCTATCTTTCCCTGCGATATAATATTAAAAGATTCCTTATCAACTCCTGTATCTGTAAGAAGTGCTGTAATATCTTTAAGACGACATTTCTCGTTGTTTAAAAAATACTCATTCTCACCCGTTCTATACATAACACGTCTTACAGAAACTTCATTATAATTAATAGGTAAATACATATCTGAATTATCAAACGTAAGCGTAACTGAAGCACTATTCAAAGCCCTTCTACTCTTACTACCAGAAAAAATTATATCCACAGAAGACTCTCCACGAAGAGATTTAACTGACTGTTCTCCTAATACCCATCTAACAGCATCTACTACATTACTCTTACCACTACCATTAGGCCCTACTATACCATTAATATTTTTTCCAAAATTAATTTCTATCTTATCAGCAAAAGATTTAAACCCATATGCCTTAATACTTTTCAAATACATAAAATCACCACTTACTTTTATTAGTTTATCATATTTTAATAACTTTTGGCAAGAAAAAAACTAGAAAGTTCCCCTTCTAGTACTTATATAACTTTTAAGTAAATTATACTCGTAATCACTAATATGATTTAGTGTATTAACATCAATATTCATATTATTAATATCATTAACATGTAGCCTATTCATAATCTCTCTAATCTTTGTATATTCAAAAATAGTATAACCATTAGTAAGTCGAGCATTAATATCATTAAGTAAAATATAATAATTTTGAATAATTTCTTCCTTACTACTACCATCAAAAATAGCACTACAATCAACACCATCGATAAAGAATCTCTGTGGCTTTTCTGAACCAAATTCTGCTTCTTTTGAAGGATTTTTATATTGATAAGCATACTGTTCACTATCTACAACTTGAGCAGTATCTTCTTCATCATTAGCATCATTTTGACTCTTTAAATCATCTCTCTTAGCAATATAGCCCTTAATTAAAGATACAATATATCTAATAATATAAATCAAACACATACAATTTAAATAAACAATAAAAACTATAAAATTAATATCCATAATTTCCATAGCTTTAGTAACAGAAACAAAATTTAAAATATCATATTTATTACTAATTACTACTAAAACATTAATCAATAAAACAACTAAATTAGTAGCAAATAATAAATAATTTAAAATTTTATTAGCCTTATGAAACTTAAAATTAATATTAGCAATCATAATAATATTACCAACAATTAATAACACTAAATATAACTTAACAGACAAATAACGCAAACTAAATATTTCATTCAAGATATCATTTGTAAAATAAAACAAAGCCCAACCTAGGCAAACATATAAAATAAGAATAAATTCAACAAAGATTTTAGAAACGCCTTTCTTATATAAAAATAGTAATGATACAATAAGAAATAAAATACTTAAAGTAGCATATCCTATATTTATATTATGAATAAAAGTATTTATTTCACTAATCATTACTATCTCCCCCTACATTAATTAGAATAATTTTTTAACATTCCTTTAAATAAATCATATTCTTCCTTAGGATATTTCATCAATAATCTTATTTCTAGACTTCTGTCTATATTAATAACATTACCATCATTATGTCTTTTAATATCCTTCAAAATCTTATTAAAAATCTTATAATCATTTAGAGTGTATTCATCCTTTTTATTATTAACTTCACACCCCTCAACAATGCTATCTTCTTTCTTAACTTCTAAAGTTTTATTTTCATGAATTAAAGGTAATTCATTATTAAGCAAACGATCTAACATAGCATTAGCACTTACTTCTCTTTCTCCTAAATTTACCAGTTTATCATTATTAGGAATAAACTCATCTATTTTAAAGCTAGGATCTTCTATAGGCATAACATTAGGTACTTCTACACTAGCATCATTAGCCTTAACATTACTTACAAATCCAGTATTTAAAGCCTGCTTATCAACTGGATTATTACCATTCACACCAGCATTAGCTTCCATACCCTGATTATTACCTCTAGCTTTATAAACAAAACTATTATTATTAAGATTATCTTTATTTTCATCAAAATTATAACTATATTGTGGCTTACTTACAGCAACAACAGGTTTAGTACTATTAGGTATTGCCTCTTCTAAAACTTCTTGCTTTGCAATAGCCTCATCTTTAGAACTATTTCTATCTTCCTGCTTCAAAATAGCTCTTATAGTAACCTTATCAGATATATATACAACTGCAAGTGCTAATAGCCAAACTATAAACACTAAAACACTAAATTCTAACATTACAACAACATCAGTATTAGAAAATAAAGATTTCTTTGTAAAAATATCTATTTTATTATGAGCAACTATATCCATAATAATAGCTAAAATAAATTGTTGGGTAAAGAAACTAACTCCATTAACAATCTTATAAGCCTTATCAATACGAATATCAATAATACTCATTGCCATCACTATATCTACCACTACCAATATAAAAAAGTATACATTAACAGAAGGAAAGTATATATCAGTAAATAAATGTGTAGATATACTATCAAAGACCTTACTTAAAGCATTATAATTAGTTGCAATAACTGTAATAAATAACAACAAATAACTGATAATCATCAACATTATAACTTTTTTTCTTTTTACAACCTTATTAATAAGAAGCAATAATAACAATACCATCAAAATTACCAAAAATACTTGATAAATAACTGAATTACTTATTATTTTAATTAAACATTGCATTTTTTCAAATATATTTGTGTATTTCATAATATCACCCCTGCCTAATATTATTTCCCTTTTATTCTACACTCTGAAGTTCAGATATATATATAGTTTGTTTTGTATCATCATCTTTAGTACAAGTAATTAAAGTAAGTGTACTCTTAGTCTCATCACGATAAACAGTAACTGTTCCATCCTTATCATCATTATATATATTAACAATTTTATAAGTATATTTTTTAGAATTATAATTAATAACAGCACTATCACCAACGCTAAGTTTATAAAGATTAGCAAAATAACTATTACTATAATTACCTGAATGACCAATTATAATAACATTTCCTCTATCCTCATCAGGATAACTAGAAACATCTAATATTTTAATATTAAATTTAACATTATTTAAACTAGAACCTTTAGCATAAAAACCTTTATTAAAACCTATCTTTGATATCTCTAAAGTGCCTGCATAAGATTCATAATTAGCATCTTGACTACTACCTGTATTATCACTAACTTCTTCCTTTTTCTCCTCTTTTTTCTCATCTTTTGTATCATCCTTTTTAGTAAGTTCTGGAACTTCTTTAGAAAGTTCTAGATTCATACTACTAAAAACTTGATCTCTCTTATCACTAATATAGTTACTAAGCAAAAGAGTAATACCCACAAATATAAGTACTACTCCCGCTGCAACTTGGTATCTTAACTTATTATTTTTCATCTTTCATTTTGAAATTCTTAGCAACTAATACAGAACCAGCACCCATAACTATCAATCCAATAACAGCTGATACAACAGTCTTATTAGTACCTGTTGCTGGAACACTAACCTCTTCACTAGGTGTCTCTGGTGTCTCTGGAGTTTCTGGTGTCTCCGGAGTTTCTGGTACCTCAGGTGTTTCTGGTGTCTCTGGTTGTTTAGTATTATACATAACAACCTCCTCAGCAGCAGTACCATCTTCATTAATTGTAAATGAAATAGTCTCCTCACTAAGTACATAACCATCAGGTGCTTGTGTCTCAGTCAAAGTATACTTACCAGGTTTAATATCTGTAATAATATGTGGTGTTGTTGTAGAAGTCCAAGAATCAATAACATTACCATTCTCATCTTTAACTTCTAACTTAGCTCCTGCTAACTCTTCCTTTGTTGTAACATCTTGCTTACTAATAGAAACTTTCTTAGGAGCAAGTGACATCTCTTTATTAGCAGTTGCACTAGCTTCAGTAGTATAAGTAGCAGCCATTACCTGATAACTACTATTACTTGGCTTATAACTATAAGAATGTATTTGTGTAGAAGAAGTACTTGCCTTTAGAGAAAATACTGCCTTTTCATCACTAACACTACTAGCAGGCACTGTAACATAAATCTTATCACCACTTATTTTATAAGTAGTACCCTCTGGAGCATTTACTAAAGATAAATTATATTTACCTGAACTAGTAATACTAATACCACTAGATACATAATTATCTCCATCACGAGTAAATGTTACATCTTCTTTACCAAAACCAACTTTAGCATTACTACCACTATCATAGCTTTTTAAACTCTTAGCCTTACTAACCATACTTTTAATTTTCTTAGCATAACTACTAGAAGATTTTTTAATAGTACTCTTAAATGTATTAATAGAATTAGAATAATCCATCTTCTTCATATCCATTAAATAAATCCATAAAGCAGTTTGAGCAACAAAATAATCCTTATCATTCTTAGCTAAAGACCCTTGATGTAAAATATACTTAGTACCAGCATCTGTATACTCACGCCCTTTAGTATACTTAATACTAGTAACAGGCATATGCTTAGCATAAGTCATACAATAAACATACTTACCATCTGTAGTCTCCTTAATATGAAAGTTTTGTGGAAAACTAACTGGTGGTTTATAAGTACGATATTTCATCCTTAAACTACTAGGAGCACTAGCCGCAAATACTTGTGACATGCTAACAACAACTGCAAGCAACATAATCAAAACCATTTTGCAAATTTTTTTGAAATTCAAATTTTTCATCATAACCTTCCCTCCTTAAATTTCGATTATATATACTATCACTAAACTCCATATTTGTCAACAGTTTTTTAACAAATAGTTGATTATTTAGCAATCGCCATTGACAATTGCTAAAATAGTGTTATAATTATTATTGTTGAAAGGAGATGTTAATTATGAATAATCAACCTTTTCAAGAAAATTTAGAAAATGTTCTTGAAAAATATGGACGTGATATTACTAAACAATCACGTGACGGGAAAATAGATCCTGTTATTGGTCGTGACGATGAAATTAGAAGTATAACTAGAATTTTATCACGTAAAACCAAAAACAATCCCGTTTTAATTGGTGAGCCTGGCGTTGGTAAAACTGCCATCGTTGAAGGACTTGCTAATAGGATTATAAAAGGAGATGTACCAAACAGTCTAAAAGGAAAAACTATTTGGGAATTAGATATGGGTTCTCTAATAGCTGGTGCTAAATATCGTGGTGAATTTGAGGAACGTTTAAAAGCTGTTTTAAAAGAAGTACGTGAATCTGAAGGTCAAATAATTATGTTTATTGATGAAATACACATGATTGTAGGTGCTGGAGCTCTAGAAGGAGCTATGGATGCTGGAAATATGCTAAAGCCAATGTTAGCCCGTGGTGAAATTCATTGCATCGGAGCAACTACTCTAAATGAATATCGTAAATATATTGAAAAAGACGGTGCTCTAGAAAGAAGATTCCAAAAAGTACAAGTAAAAGAACCAACAGTTCTAGATACTATCACAATTCTTCGTGGCTTAAAATCTCGCTTAGAAGTATACCATGGCGTTAATATTAAAGATAATGCCCTAGTAGCAGCAGCTTCCCTATCAGATAGATATATAACTAGCCGTTTCTTACCAGATAAAGCTATCGATTTAGTAGATGAAGCTTGTGCCACCATAAAAGTCCAAATGGAATCAGTACCAACAGAATTAGATACCCTAACTAGAAAAATAATGCAACTCCAAATAGAAAAAGAAGCTCTTAAAAAGGAAAAAGATGAAATCTCCAAAAATAGAAAAATAGAAATAGATAAAAAATTAGAAAACTTAAAAGAAAAAGAGAAAAAATTAAGAACATCTTGGGAAGAAGAAAAAAGTATTAATAACAAAATAAGTAAGAAAAAAGAAGAAATAGATAGTGCTAATCACAAATTAGAAGTAGCCGAAGCTAACTATGATTTAGAAACATCCGCTAGACTAAGACATGGTGTTATTCCTAAATTAGAACAAGAATTAGCCGAATTAAAAGCTAAAAATAAATCTGATATCTTATCAGATACTGTAACTGATGAAGATATAGCTAAAATAATTTCTAAATGGACATCTATTCCAATTAGTAAATTAGTCGGCACTGAACGTGATAAACTTCTAAACTTAGAAGAAAACATGAAAAAAAGAGTCAAAGGTCAAGATAAAGCCCTTCATTTAGTAAGCGAAGCAATCATTCGTGCTAGAGCAGGCATCAAAGATCCTAACAGACCCATTGGTTCCTTCATTTTCCTAGGACCCACTGGTGTTGGTAAAACAGAAGTTGCTAAAACTCTAGCATACGAATTATTTGATGATGAAAAACATATTGTTAGAATTGATATGTCTGAATATATGGAACCTCATTCAGTAGCAAGACTAATAGGTTCTCCTCCAGGATATGTAGGATATGATGACGGTGGACAATTAACAGAGGCTGTAAGAAGAAATCCTTACTCTATTGTCTTATTTGACGAAATAGAAAAAGCTCATAAAGATGTCTTTAATATTCTTCTACAAATATTAGATGATGGCCGTATAACGGATAGCCAAGGACGACTTGTCGATTTTAAAAACACCATCATTATCATGACATCTAACTTAGGAAGTGAATATATCCTAGAAGACAGTAACAACGCAAATAACTTAGTTATGAGTGAATTAAAAAAGACCTTCAAGCCAGAATTTATTAACAGAATAGATGAAATAATAATCTTCAATTCTCTATCTAAAGAAGTAATAAATGACATTCTAGATAAAATTATCAAAGATATTGAATACAGATTAAGAGATAAAAGGTTAACAATCACCACTACTAAAAGAGCTCGTGATTACATCATCGAAAATTCATATGATGAAAAATATGGAGCTAGACCAATAAAAAGATATGTTCAAAGAAATGTAGAAACTCTAATTGCCAATAGCATCATCAGAGATGAAATAAAAGTTAAAAGTACTATTACTATCGATCTTCAAGATAATAAATTAATTCTTAAAACTTCAAATTAAAAAAAACTCAGGTTTTAATATAAATATCGTCTAAAAAACGAAAATTTATATTACGTATCCTGAGTTTTTTATTTTCTATCCGTAAGCAAATATTTTAAATATCTCATATCTTCACCAATCAAAAATATATAATTATCCCCTAAATAATTAGCTAAATTTAGAAGTCCCTCATTAACATAATCATAATCTAAATCAAATACTTCCAAATAATTAACAATTATATCATCAATATAATTAAACCCTCTACTAAGAAACAAATTATATATCTTAGAAAAATTACCATTAAAAACTTTATCTATATATTCACTATCATATTTTTCATATAGTAACATCAATTTATTACGAGAAAGAAAATCATCTATAGTCATAATTTAAACCTCCCCTATTTAAACTTTTCAACAATATATTCATCTATCATCTCATCTATAGAAATATTATATTTTAATTGCATATTATAGTCTGACATATAAAGCATTTTTATATTACTCTGAATATCAAGTTGACTATCAAGCATAAACATAATCTTAGAATATACTTCTCTATAAGGTTTAACTAAAAGATCATCGCAAATATTAATTCCATAACATTTACAAAGATTACTAACAAGAAAAATATTATCTTTTTTATATCTAGGATAGTAATTAAGAAATTCTTTTATTTCATTATAAACCTTTAATTTCTCTAAGCTTTCTTCATCTTTAAGACTCTCTTTTTTTATCACTTTAACTTCATTTGCTAACCTTGAAAACCAATTAGCCATATCTGTACCATCAAGTTCAAATTTAGCCACCTTCAAAGGATTAAAAACTGCACTCATAGGTCTATAACCAAATTCTGTAACTTTCTTAATATATTCTCCTTTTTTTTGCCTTAATTTCACAAATTTAATTTTTTTAATTTCTTCACTAACCTTCAAATAAACTTCCACATACTTCTCTTCTAAACTAGTTAATTCAGTACCACTATTTTTCTTTTCTAACCCTAATCTATATTGTGTTTGTAATCTATTAAGCCAACTTTTCATATTTGTATTATCAAATGAAAAACTAACATCCCTCACATCTTCAATCATAAATTCGCCATTTTTTTTACCTAATTCACGTATTTTTTCAATACATTCCTGCATCTTTTTTTCTAGTATTTCTTCTCTAGATATTTTTTTAATATTAGCCTCTATTATAACCTTTCTAATCTTCTGATAAGCCTTACATAAAAGAACTTCATCTCTTTTATACTTATCATTTGATTTCCCCTCTTTTAGCATTTTATTATAAGTACTTTTAGCAGAAAAGTACCAATCATGCATAGGCTGATCATCTATCGAAAATTTATATACACACCCATTTTTATCCTTATTAGGTATTTCACCAAGTAAAAGATATTTTTCTACAAATTCTTCTACCTTCTTCAAAGTAGCATATTCCCTATAAGTTTTCGAAACATTGTACTTCTTTTCATTCTTTATTATTTCACTATATAATTTTATACAATTCCAATTAGAAGGTGATAATTCCTCACCATCTTCTAACTTTTTCATATATTTATTATAATTATTTTGTAAAGAATTAAACCACTTTCCCATATCTTGCTTATCTAAAGAAAACAAAGCATCAACAACATTATATGGATAACGAGCAACCCTCGGTCTATATCCTAGTTTTTTTTCCACTTCCATATATTCTTTTGCTTTCTTTTTTTGATTTTCTATTCTAACTAAACTTATTTCTGACATAACAACCCCCATTTATTTATTTCTTATTTTATTAACATCTTTTTGATTAAAAATATACGTATCCAATAACCAATCTAAATCAACACCATAACTCTTTTTCAAGGCAAAATCAGACATATAAAACATTCTCATATTCCTATTAATATCTAATCTTATATCTTTCAAATATCTTAACTTAACATAAACTTCACTACAAGGTTTGTCCAAAAGATCATTATTACTATCAATATCAATTCCATATTCCAAACAAAGTTCTTTAATTAATTTTTTCCTATCTCTCTTACGTATAGGATAATAATTCGCAATTCTTTTAACCTCATCATATATTTCTAAATATTCACATTCCTCCAAGGAAATATCCTTCGCCAATCTTATGTTTCTAGCCTTAGAACTCTGTATAGAAAACCAACTTCCCATATCTGTACCATCAATCAAAAAAGCAACTTCACCTTTCTTTCTTCTTTGAGGCTTCCTAGGTTTATGGCCTAACTCTCTAGTTTTTTTAATAAATTCAGCTTTTTTAATTTTATCAATTTCAAGCTGTGTAATAGAATCTAATGATATTAATTTACTAATTCGAACGCCATGCTCTTCTAAAAAGATTAACAATTCTCTATAAAATTCAACATTTCTTTCATCAGTTTCAGATAATTTTTTGCCATTTTCAACACATTTCATAGTTCTAACATAACGAGCTCTAATCGAATAAAACCAATCATACATTTCCTGATGATCAAAAGAAAAAACTAATTTCTTACCATTCTCATCATAATTAGGAATCTCTCCTTCATTCAAAGTACCTATATTATTTATAACTGCTTGTTTAAATTCCTCTCTTTTAAAATGTAAAATATAATCCTCATAAATAAAAATATTATACTCTTGTTCATTTTTTAAAATTTTCTCATATAATTTTATATTTCTTTGATTTCCTTTAGTTAATTTTTTCTTTTCTTCTAACTTTTTTATAGCTTCCTCATACCTTTGACGTAAAGAATCACGCCAAATGCCCATATCTTGATCATCATCAAAGAATACTTCATCTCCAACTCTATCTGAACGTGTTATTCTGGGTCTATATCCAAGTTTTATCTCCGTTGCTATATACACATCAGTTTTTATATTTTGTATCTCTTCCATTGATAGTTTACTAAAATCCATAACAACACACCCCCCTTCATTTTACTATTTCATCAACTTATTAACTTTTTATTATTCAATATATACAAATCAATAAGTTCACCAAGACTAACACCATAAACTTATTGCATCAATTCATCAGACATATAAAATATTTTTACATTTTCAGAAACATCAAGTTTTTTATTTTTTAAATACATAACTTTAACCTAAACTTTACCATAAGACATATTCAAAAGTTCTTTTTTTCGTAAAAGCTCTACCAAATCACCAGCTTTTTTATAACAAATATTGTCCTTTTTTCAAAAAATATGTGTATTAGTATACCACAAGTAACCAAAAAAGTAAACCCTAAAGTAAATTTTTACATCTTTTCCCATAAAAAAAGAGTGATTCATTTATTAAATCACTTTAACACAGTCTTATTAGAAATAAACAACATCAAAATTCCAATAATACCACAACAAAAAGATACACCAAAAAGATAAGTTGAATTTCCAGTTATCTTATTTTCTGTTTTATGAATATTTTTTGTCTTTGGATCAGGAACATAAACATCATCACCATTATTACGATCTGTATTATCTTGAGCATTATCTGTAATTACACTATTATCATCAACAGTATCTTTATCCTCTACTTTATCACTACTGCTATCATCATTAGTATTAGTATCAACTTGTTCGCTATTATTGCTAGTATCAGTATCACTATCTACCTCATCAATAGCAAAAACTCTACCACAAGACACAAACATACAAACAAATGCAACCATTAAAAACAGACACATTCTTTTTATCATAATATCCCTCCATTACTCCTAACCTAACTACATGATATCACCTAATTAATAAATTAGCAATAACAAATCTCATATATATTGTATTATAAATTGTTTAAAAAAACAAAGAAAAAAACTCTTTTTTCAAAAATTATCCCTTTTATTTACAACAATACTGTAAACTAGATAATCAAAAGAGTTTCTTATCCATAATAATAACTTAAGCATTAATTTGTTTCATCACTTCATCAGCAAAGTTTTCTTCCTTTTTCTCAATTCCTTCACCAACTTCATAACGAACAAAACTAACAACTTTACTATTCTTAGATTCAACATATTTAGAAACTTTCATTTTATTTTCTTTAATAAAACCTTGATCAACTAAACATACTTCTTCAAAGAATTTATTTAATCTACCATTAACAATCATTGGTAACTTATTAGTATCCAATCCTTCATTCTCAGCTTGCTCCATTAGAATTGCTCTTTCTTTATCAACTCTCTCACTAGGAACATCATCACGAGTCAAATATAAAGGTTTCATAGCTGCTGCTTGCATAGCAATATCTTTAGCAAGTTCTAAATCATCGCCATCAAGAACAACAACAGTAACAATCTTACCACCCATATGAGTATAACTTCCAAATACTTGATTATCTTCTTTAGTAATTACCTCAAATCTTCTAAATGATAACTTTTCACCAATTGTACCACTCTTCTCAGCAATAACATCTTCTAATTTCTTTCCATCAACATCTAATGCTAAAGCATCTTCAACGTTCTCAACATCATTAACTAAAATAGTGTTAGCAACAACTTCCACCAATTCCTTAAACTCTTCATTCTTAGCAACAAAATCAGTCTCAGAATTAACTTCAATAATAACAGCCTTATTACCATCTATTTTTGCGTAAGCAAGTCCTTCTGCTGCAATTCTAGAAGCTTTCTTAGCAGCCTTAGAAATACCTTTTTCTCTAAGCCAATTAATAGCCTCATCGATATTACCATTACTAGCCTCAAGTGCCTTCTTACAATCAAGCATACCAGCACCACTAGCTTCACGCAAATCTTTAATCATACTTGCACTAATCATATGTACTCTCCTTTATTTATTTTAAAACTTCTATTAATTCATCTTTTTTCATCTTAGAATAACCTTTGATTTCCTTCTTCTTAGCAAGTTCTCTTAACTCAGCAACAGTTAAAATACTTAAATCTAATTTAGGTTCAACGATTTCTTCTTTTTTTGGCTCTTCAACTTTAACTTCTACTTTCTCTTGTTTTCTATTAAAATCTTTTTTGTTATCTCTTTTATTAAATTTTCTATTATCTCTTCTATCAAATCCACGATTCTTTCTACTATCATCCTCTGTTACATAATCAACAATTGTACCACCATTAACTTCTACAATAGCATTAGTTAAAGAACCAAGTACAACTTTAATTGCTCTAACAGCATCATCATTACCAGGAATAACATAATCAACCATATCAGGATCACAATTAGTATCAATAATACCAAAAGTAGGTATTCCTAATTTCTTAGCCTCTCTAATAGCATTCTCTTCTTTAATAGAATCAACAATAATAACAGCTTGTGGTAATTTAACCATATCTCTGATACCGCATAAATTACTATTTAATTTTTCATATTCTTTCTTTAAACCAATAACTTCTTTTTTAGGTAACTTATCAAAAGTACCGTCTTCTTCCATTTTTTCAATTTCTTCTAATCTTTTAACTCTTCTTCTAATAGTTCCAAAGTTAGTAAGAGTTCCTCCAAGCCATCTTTTTGCCATGTAATACATTCCACCTCTTAAAGCTTCATCACGACAAACATCAGATGCTTGTTTCTTAGTTCCAACGTAAAGAACCTTTCCACCATCAGCAACAATTTTAGTTAATGCTGCATAAGCTTCCTCTAATTTTTCTACAGTTTTTTGTAAATCAATAATATATATATCATCACGAGAGTTGTAGATATACTCTTTCATTTTTGGGTTCCATCTTTTAGTCTGATGACCAAAATGAACACCAGCTTCTAATAAGTAGCTCATAGATACTACTGCCATAATTAAATTCCTCCTTTTTGTTTTGCTTCCAAATATCTCAACTTTATTCTTCACCCATTAATAAAATAATAAGCACTAGAAAAACAAATCAATATCTGTGAATATTCTGAAAAGCCATGAATATAATACCATAATTATCAAGCATATTCAAGGCTTTTTTCAGAACTTCTTAAAATAACCTTAAATTAAATACAAAAAACGTCCTATTAAGATTATTAATTAAAAAGATTACTGTAATAATACAATAATCCTTACATCACCTACAATCTCTATCCCGTTTTTTTTCTAAAATCTTTTTATTTTCCTTAATTTGTAACATCATATTATCATATTCTTTTTGATTCTCACATTCAAACTTATGTAATAATTTATGAACATCCTCAGAAAGTAAATAAGATTCATCATAAACAGTATGTTTAGTTTCTCTAAAAGGAGGATCATGATGTAATTGTAACTTTTCCTTAGCATATACTTGCATATTATACATATCAATTCTCCCACACCTCAAAAATAATTGCATCTTAACAGATCGAGTATTCCCTCTTCTACCCATAACAATCACCTTCTTACTATATTATAAGTAAATATATAAACAAAACATAAACTTATAACCTAAAAAATTTAATAAAATAAAAACTCCTGCCAAATAAGCGGAGTAAATATCAAACTTGGTAGCGAGAGGGGGATTTGAACCCTCGACCCTTCGGGTATGAACCGAATGCTCTAGCCAACTGAGCTATCTCGCCATCTCACAAAAGCATATTAATTCTAACATAAATATAATACCCTGTCAATTATTTAACAAAAATTTAACCAAAAAGGAACAAATTTTTTTAATCTTGTTCCTTTTTAGACTTTAAAACAACAATTGCTTGATTAGATAAATCTAAATTTGCTAATACATCATCTAATTCTTCTTTATTAAGTGATTTGATTAAATCAATCATATTATTCTCAACTGTTCCATCAAAAATAATATTATCAATAATCATTTCATTAATAACTTCCAAATTCTCAAAACTAAACAATTCATTACTAATTAAAACCTTTTTCTTTCTTTCTAAGTCTTCTTCTTTTATTTCAATATTTTCTAAAAAGCCCCTAATTTTATTAATCAATCTTTCATAACTATTGGTCTCATTAATTAATGAAATTAAAGAATGTGTATCACAATTCAAAATATTCAAATATAAAGAATTAGAAATAATTTTTTCACGTTTAGCCTCTTCATCAAATAAAGATGAATCATCAAACATAATAGAAAATATAACAAATAAATATAAATTATATTTTCTACGAGACATTTCAATATCTTTTTGAGGCACTTTTATATTATAAGAAACTTTAGATATTTTGGTATTAACTTCTATTATTTCTTTCTTTTTGACAACACTATCACGTTCTTTATAATCTCTAACTTCAATTTTTTCTTGAGAATTTCTAAATTCTTTATCTTGTTGATTTTCCTCAATAGCCGCCATAACTTCATTAGAATCAAAATTTCCCGTTACAACTAAAAACATATTGCTAGGATGATAAAAAGTATTATAACATGTAAACAAAGTATCTACACTAATACTAGTAATATCCTTAACAGTTCCTATAATACTATCCTTAAACGGATTATTATGAAAAACATTTTTTCTAATATGTTCATACATAACATCAGAAGGATTATCATCACACATATGAATTTCCTGGGTAATTATTCCCTTCTCACTCGAAACATTATCATCAGTAAAATAAGGATTTTGCACATAATCGAGTAAGAAATTGATATTATCCACTAAATTTGTAGGACCTGAAAACAAATAAGTAGTATTTTTGAATGTAGTATAAGCATTACAAATAGCACCACTCTGAGCAAAAAACTCCTCAGGTTGTGGACCTTTTTCTTGAGCAAAAACTTTATGTTCCAAAAAATGAGCAACACCATGTGGAACTTTTACCATCTTTGACTTTCCAATTGGAACAAATTCATTATAAATTGAACCAAATTTTGTAGTAAACGTTACATAATTATTGGTAACACCTTCCTTATTATATAAATAAACATCCATTCCATTAGTTAATTTTTTATAATAAAGCACTTCATCCATATTTTTAAACTTAATTGTTTTCATTTTTATCACCCTCTAATAAAAATAATGTATGCATCAAAACCTTCTTACTTAAATTCATAACATCCTCTTTTGATACCTTATTAATATTTTCAATTCTCTCATCAAATTCCAAAGAATTAACTAAAACCTTAGCATAATAAGTATTAATTATACCTGCTGGACTATCTTTACTAGCTTTTATTCCCGATATAATTGTTTCCTTAGAATTTTCTAATAAACTATCATCAAAATTACCTTTGCTAATATTTTGTAATGTCTTCTTAATAAGTTTTAATACATTATCTGAATTACCAGGCTCAATACCAGCATATATCATCAAAATATTATCATAAGCCTTATGTATAGAATTAACATAATAAGCGTAAGAATTTTTTTCTCGAACTGTATCAAACAACAGTGAATTTGAAGATCCTCCTAATAGTTCATTATAAACCAATAAAACATATTTACGTTCAAATTCACTCAAGCCATTCAAACTACAAAGTACAGTTAGTTGTGTTTGATTAACATCCTCATGTTCTACTTTTTTCAAAACCTTTTGACGCGCTTTCAACTCCGGTACTAAAATATCATACTTAGCTTTCTTAAAAGTATTAACTTTAAAGTATTTTTTAAAAATCTCTTTAATTTTAACGCTATCAACATCTCCAACTACAAAAACATCAACATAATTTTCATTTATAACTTTTTTATAATATTCATATAAACTATCTACTGTAATTTTCTCAAGATCATCTATATTACCAAAAGAACTATATGAATATGGCATATTTTCAGTTGTTTCTAAAAGACGATATAAAGAATATTTCAATTTATTATCTGTCATACTTTTAATACTTTTTTCAACTTTCACCTTACATTTTTCTAATATTTCTCTATTAAATTTATTATCTTCTACATCAGGATTAAAAATAATATCTAATAAAAATGCTATAGAATATTCATTCATATCATCTTCTGTATATTTTTCATTCAAAAACCTGGTTTTAAACGATAAATTATTATAATTACCTATTCTAGCATTAGAGCTAATTAATTTTAAATCATACAAGTTTTCTGTTTCTCTAATCAAATCTCTTTCACTAGGAAACTTTTTTGTCGTATTAATTAAAATAGTTTTTAATAAATTTCTAATTGTAATATTATTAGCATCAAATTTTTCACGAAAATTAACTTCCACTGTAACTGTTTTAAACTTTTTAGTTTTTATTACATGAAGATTATAAGCACCCATATCCAAATATTCATAATTCATGATTAAATCACTCCTCTAACTTTATTATAACTTATTTTTGTAAATTTAAACTAGTTTTTAAAGCAATTTCAATCATATTATGCAAATGTCTTTCTCTTTGTTGGGCTGTCAATTCCTCATTAGTACAAAAAGAATTAGAAACAGATAAAATTGATGCTGCCTTTTTTTTACATATTCTAGCTGTTTGAAATAATCCAAACGTTTCCATTTCTACTCCTAAAACATTATATTGCTTCATTATATCCCGATAATCTGTCTTTGAATAAAAAACATCTGAAGTCAAAATATCTCCTTCAACTATCTTATATTTATTTAAATTAGCCACTCTTTTAATAATATCATTTACTTCCATAAAAGCATCTAAATAATTATCCTCATATCCATCTTGAACTCTAGCATATGAAGAATCACTATATGCTCTATTTGTTAAAATAACATCACCTAATTTTAAATTAGCATCATAAGCTCCAACAGTACCAATCCTAATTATATAATCAACATCATAATTAGTAAATAATTCATAAGCATAAATTCCTATACTAGGTATTCCCATACCTGAAGGAAAAACTGTAACTTTCACTCCTTCATAATAACCAGTATAAGCCGTCATCCCTCTAATTTCATTAACAAGCTTATAATTTTTTAAATAATTCTCTGCAATATACCTAGCTCTTTTAGGATCTCCAGGCATTATAACAACATTAGCAATATCTTCATAATTACTCTCAATATGTGCTGTTGCCACAATATCACTCCATTCTCTATTTATTATTACCATCAGAAGAAATAACTCTAGATATATCTATACCATAAGTATCTTCTATATCCCCACTATCAAGCGATAATCCACTAACAGCTTTTTTATTATCATAAAAAGAAGAAATATAACTATCAATATTTTCTTTATTATTAAGCCTCCACTGACTAGCATAAACACAAGCTCTATAAACATCTCTAAAATTATTTTCTTCGGATAAAATTACTGTCGCTAATAATTTAGGAGCACTAAACAAGAAAGTATATTCCTCATTTATTTCGCCTTTTTTATAATTTACAACTATATTAGTACCATCTAACTTAGCAGTCATTTTAATACCTTGACTTGTATAATATTTATCATTAGAAATATCATTAAAATTATCACAAATAGCATTTAAAGCTTCAATAATAGCCGGAGAAACATCATCTTTTTGAGAAATTTTATGTTCCTCCATGTTACTATTATATCCAAAAAATTTAAGATACGTAAGAAAAGTTCCAAAAGAAATTAACATAACTAACGCTAACCAAGCAGCAGCCACTAATCCTTTACTTCTAGGTTTAAGTTCTTTATTATTTTTCACATAAAACACTTCCTTCAATTATTGTTCCTGCTCTGGTTTAACAAGAACCTCTCTAGGTTTCGAACCATTTGGTGGTCCAATTATGCCTCTTTCTTCTAATAAATCAATTATTCTAGCAGCCCTATTATATCCAAGTCTGTACTTTCTTTGAATCAAAGAAGCACTTATTTTCCCCGCTTGAATTACATAATCAACAATTTCATTATAAAGTGGATCCTCATATTCCTCATCAGATGAATATCCATCATTACGACTACTAGCATCATTCTTCATCTCAGTCAAACTCTCATCATATTGAGCCTTTTGTTGCTCACAAACAAAATTTACCACTTTTTCTATCTCTTCTTCACTTACAAAAGCACCTTGAATTCTAGTAGGATGATTATCACCCATTGGTAAAAATAGCATATCACCTTTACCAAACAATTTTTCTGCTCCAACAGAATCAAGTATTGTTCTAGAATCAATTGAAGATGAAACAGCAAAAGATATTCTAGAAGGAATATTTGCCTTTACAACACCAGTAATTACATCCGTAGATGGTCTTTGCGTAGCAACAATTAAATGAATACCAGCCGCTCTAGCCATTTGTGTAATACGCATAATAGAATCCTCAACCTCTTTTGCCGCTACTAACATTAAATCAGCTAACTCATCTATAATAACAACAATATATGGCATCTTAGGATATTCAGGATGAGTTTCACAAAATTTATTATATCCCTTTATATTTTTATTTTTTGTTCTCTCAAAAATATCATACCTTTTTTCCATCTCTGCCACTATATTTTTCAAAGCAATACTAGCTTTCTTAGGATCAGTAACAACAGGTGCCAACAAATGTGGAATACCATTATACATAGTAAGTTCAACTTTTTTAGGATCAATCATAACAAGTTTTACTTGATCTGGTTTTGTTCTCATCAAAATAGAAGTAATAATACAATTAACACAAACTGACTTACCACTACCAGTAGCACCTGCTACCAACAAATGCGGAGTACTATTAATTTCCATCCACTTAACTTTTCCCATGATATCTTTTCCTAAACCAACTGCAAGCAAATTCTTCTCATCAACATCAGGCATTTTTGATAAAACTTCTCTAAAAGAAACCGAACTATTAACTTTATTAGGAAGTTCTATACCAATAGTACTTTTGCCAGGAATTGGAGCTTCTATTCTAACATCCTTAGCAGCCAAAGCTAAAGCAATCTCTCTTTGGATAGATAACAGTTTACTAACCTTTGTACCAGCTTTAATTTCCAACTCAAACTGTGTAACTGTTGGTCCAATATTAACCTGAACAACTTTTCCAGTTATATCAAAATCGCTCAAAACTTTCTCTAATTCAGAAATACTTTCTTTAGCTTTCACCTCATTAGCTTTATTACTAACATTTTTAACAACATTTAAAAGATTAATCGAAGGTAATTGATAATTTTCACTGGTTGCATTAATAACAACTTCATTAGGAACCTCCTCAACAGTATTACTAACAATCTTAGGTGGCTTTCTTACAATTGGTACATCCTCATCTATACTCTCTACCTTAATAGGTTCACTAACAACAGAAGTCTCTATATCATCATTACTGCCACTATTAACACTAACTTCATCTTCCTCTTCATTTTCATCTTCTTCATCATCTCTATTAAAAGCATTAACAATATGTGGTTTAATTTTATTATAAAGATCCAAAAGGCTAACATTAAGTAATAAAATTGCTCCTAAAACAAACATCGTACAAACAACAATACTAGCCCCATCACCAAACGCTGAGACAAACAAATAACTAAAAATTGCTCCTACTATTCCACCACCAGAATTAGATAAAGCTGAACTAGAAGTAAAAGATAACATTAAATTATCAAAAGTCTCTGTAATAATCTTAACGCCATGTGTTCCATTAACTTCAATATATCTAACATGTAATAAAACTAAAAATGATATAATTATTATATATAATCCAATTAACCTGCTAGACAACAAATTAGGTGGCTCTTTTTTTAAAATCAATAAAACACCTGCTACTATTAATAACAATAAAAGTAATACATATATAGTTCCCACTAAAAAAATAGCAAAACTTTTAACCATATTACCAACAATACCAGTTCCTAAAAGGCCAATAATACCAAATAATATTATTATAACTCCTACTATTTCATTACTATATTCAAATTTATTCTTATTTTTATCTTTCTTTTTTGTCTTTTTTTTCGCCATTTCTAAATCACCCTACTATCGAGATTACATTAATCTATCCTTACTAAATTATATAATAAACATTAATAATAGTCAACAAATGAAAAAACTTTTCACAAAAAAGAAAGAACTAATATCAATTAGCTCTAATATATATTAAACGCAAATTCATCTGCGAATTCACGGCAAAAAAATCCCATTAAAAAACATCAACATCTATATCTTTATAATATGCTTTTTATAATATTTCATACCATTATTTATTAATAATATATGTAGTGCCAAAAATTGTGTTACTAATCTAATGGATAATTTTATTTAACTTTATATGCTCTTTTTAATAATTTTACATACGAATTAGGCAATTCCATTAAAGACTCATTTGCCTGACTCTGACTCATACCATATAAAGCTTCTGCTACCGATCCAACTATACAACAATTTGTATCTGTATCACCACCCATTAGTAAAGTTTTCCTAATAGCATCTTCAAAAGAATTTGATTTATATATTGCAAATAAACAATTATTTAATGTCTCCCTACAAGTAGTATTAAACTTTAAAAATGCATCATATGAGGCAAACAATCCCATTTTATTAAAAACTTCTTGTTTTGTTAAACCACACCTAAAATAATATATCATAAGTGCAATTATCGTTGCAGATTCTATTGCTTCCAAAGAATTATGTGAAACCTTCGTAGCAAGATATGCATTTTCTATAACCTCATCTTCTGTATCAAAAAGATATCCTACTGGTGATATTCTCATTAATGCACCATTACCAATACTATCACATCTTCCATTACCTAGAGCCCACTTTATCGTACCTGGTGAAAAAGATGTCTTAAAATACGGCTGATAATCTGGTTTATAATCTATATTTTCCAAAATATATTTTCTAAGTGTATCTTCATAATCACTAGAATTAATTATTGCATCTATCAAAGCAACCGTTTCAATTGTATCATCACTATAAAACGATTCAGACATAATTAAATTCTCAGGATCTATACTACTAATTTTTTTTAGTTGCCCATACTCATAAATACTACCAGCTTTATCCCCATAGATTGCTCCTAACATAACTCCCACCTCTTATCTAATTTTAGTATATCATATGATGATTACTTTTTCTATATCAAAAAGCCAATCTACAACTTCCATTTTTTTATTTATGCTCGCAATTTCTTATTCTATATCCTTTATCATTTAATCTAACCTCAATACTACCATCCCTATCAGTCCTATAAATTTTTGAACTTTTTAAAATATCTAATACAGACTCTTTAGGATGTCCATATCTATTATTTTCTCCCACACTAATAAGAGAATATTTAGGATTTACATTATTTATAAATGCAGAACTTGAAGATGTATTAGAGCCATGATGCCCCACCTTCAAAAAATCTATCCTACCTAAATTATATTTTGCTAATATATCTTTTTCATCTAATTTACCAGCATCTCCCATAAATAAAAATTTATATTTATTATATTTTAAATAAATAACATTTGAATCATCATTTTCATTATCATATAATCTAGTATTTAAAAATTGCAACTTATAATGACCTATATTCAATTTATCAAGACATGAATAATAATTTATTTTCCTTCTCTTTAATTCTTTAATTAATTCTTTTTCTAAATATCCTATACAAAACTGGTTTGGTATAATATGTCTTTCAAAAACTGATTTTGGAATTTCATGCTCTTCCCAATCATCAAAATGAGATTCAACAACTCCAAATTGTTTATATTCTCTTGATTCATTAAATTCTTTTGAAACTGCAAAAATACAAGTTGCACCGAATCCACTTCTATTAATATTTGGATTAGTAAGACTACCAAACTCTAAATTGCAGCATGTATTTTCAAAAAAAGTGTTAAGTATCAGATAATTCGTCCCTTATGCCATTTTGTCTTAACTGACATTGTCCGCCATTATACATTAATGTTTTTACTCCATCTTCATCATATATACAGTCAATAGGAGCATCTTCTAATATTTCATTTGGGAGACTGTCAATTTCAGTTGTTGAACAAATAAATCCTTTTTTCAAAATATTATTTGCAGAATCTAAGTCAGTAGCATATTGATATATTACATAACCACTTTGTTTGCAAAAATTATATATTTTTATTAATAAGTTACAAAGTTCATCACCATAATATTCTTTTGCTTCTTCGTAATTCACAATATCACATCTTATACCTATAATATCACACCAATTCATATTCTCTAGCAATTATTCTCTCATCAGAGCAATATTTAATTACATATTTATTATCTTGTTTGCAAATAATAATTCCTACTGTATCATTTTCTTCAATAGTTTTTATATTCTTATCTATATAATTCATATAAGTCATAATTTGTCCAGTATGCTCTTTCTTAAGTTCTGTTATCTTTAATTCTACGACTACATAACACCTATATTTAATATTATAAAGTAATAAATCAATATAGTTGTATCTATTACCTAATTTAATTGGATATTCACTTTTTATAAAAGTAAACCCTATTCCTAATTCTTCTAAAAAGTTTTCAATATCTTCCAAAATTAATTTTTGTAATACTTTTTCTGAAAATATATCATACTTATTGCTATTTTTAATCAAAATTGGATTCTTGATAAAATCAACTATATCTGATTCTTTTTGTTCTACTGATTTATTTTTAGTAGATTTCGGAAGTCTTTAATATTCATTAGTTTTTATTCTTTATCTTAACTGCCTAACTGATAAATTATTATTTTTAACTAATTCTATGTAATAATTAATTTTATCAGTATTTTCAAAAGATAGTAATTCACAATAATGCGACCAAGATAATTGTGCAGACAATGTCTGCACTTTTTCATTCAACTCATAAAACTTTAACATTAACCATAGATTTCTCTTACTATAACCCTTACCTAATTCATATGTTAATCTCTTCGAATATTCTTTTATTATTCCTTCTCCATAATGATTACCTGCTTCACTTAACATTCTTCCAACATTGTAATATGCATCCAAATCACTCTTATTAATTGAATAATTTTTAACTTTCCGATTTATCTCATTATTTACTAATTCATTTTTTATCTCATTGTAGTAATTCATATCTACTCCTTTCTACGGACTACATGTCTTTATTTTTAATTTATTATTTTTTATCTTAAACATAATGCTACCATCCTCATCTGTTCTATATATTTTTGAATTACTTAATGTATTTAATACTTCTTTATTTGGATGACCATATCTATTATTCTTACCAACACTAATAACTCCATATTTAGGATTAGTCTCATCAATAAATTTTTTACTACTGCTTGTTTTACTTCCGTGATGTCCTACTTTTAATACATCTACATTTGATAGATTATATTTATCTAATATATCTTTTTCTTTATCTATTCCAGCATCTCCCATAAACATAAACTTATAACCATCAAGTTCAGTATAAATAACATTGCTATTATCATTTTCATTATCATATTCTTTTGTTTGTAAAAAATATAGTTTGTTATTATCTATATTTAGTTCTTTAATACATGAATAATAATTTATTTTCCTTCTCTTTAATTCTTTAATTAATTCTTTTTCTAAATAATTAACACAACCACAATTAAATACTACATTTTCCACTCTAAAATTCTTAATTAAATTAATAGTTTCTCCCATATGGTCATAATCTCCATGACTTAATATTAAATAATTAATTCTATCAATACCAACCGATTTTAAATAAGGAATACTCCTAGATTTAACAATACTATATTCATCCCGACTCTCAGCCCATTTTTCTTTTTTATAAGAAACAATACCTCCTGTATCTATTAATATATTACCTTCATTATATGGAAATTGAAGAAAAATACTATCCCCTTGTCCAACATCTAACATAGTAACAAATAAAGAATCATCAAAATATTTTATTTCCTTGTGAATTAGAACCAATGCTAAGAAAACAAATAAATACTTATTATTATATAAAGTCAAAAATATCACTATATAATAAATCAAAATAATCCATAATGAAGGTCTACAAAAAATAATTTGTAAAAAGCTTAAATTACTACAAAAATCATTAATTCCTTCCATTATAAAAACAAAAACATTAAATATATTGCTAAAAATTGGAAAAATAAAGCAAAGAAGTGCTAAGGGAAAAACAATTGTACTAACTAATGGAATTAATAATATATTAAAAAATATTGACAAAAAATTAACTTGATTAAAATTATAAACCACAATCGGAAACGAGACTAAAAAGCAAACCCAAGATATATATAAATTTTTCCGTAAATTTCCCTTTATTCTCTTAATCTTGGATGCAATAGTTATTAAAGTAAAACTAATTAAATAAGAAAATTGAAATCCCACATCTCTAAGTAAGCATGGATTTATCACTATTATTACCATTATAACTAATAACATAATATCTACTTTACCAATTTTCAAATTATAACTTCTATTTATTGCCATCAAAATAAACATTACAACAGTTCTTAAAATTGAAGGACTAACGTCCGTTAAAAATAAATAAAACATTAAAAAATCTATCACAACTAAATAATTTAACTTTATATTATAAGAAAATTTAGTCAAGAAAAATAAAATAATTGATGCAAGTAACGAAATATGCATTCCTGAGATAGAAAACAAATGTGAAACTCCATTCATTCTATAATTTTCTAGAGTATCACCATCAACATCTTGTTTATCACCTAAAATAAAAATTTTCAAATAACCAGTTTTATCTATTTTCTCTATTCTCTCTATTATAAAGGTTTTTAAATGCCAATAAACACTAGTATTATTTTTAATCTTTGTAATTTTCGCACCACTTACTAAATAATAAATCTTTTTATTTTCCAAATATCTCCTATAATTAAAACCATTAAAAATAGTATTATTGTCAGGTTTCTCTAAGGTACCATCAACTACTATAGTATCACCAAGTTGTAACTTTTGCTGATAATCTTTTTTCTCTTCCTTTGAACGAAAATAATAATTAACAATCAATCTCTCCCTGGCATTTAAGATAATTCTTAATTTATTACCATCGATTTTAATATCACAAATCCGCCCACTTATCTTATTTTCTAAACCAGTATACTTGCTAGTACTCAAATCTAGTTTTATAACTAAACAAGCATAAATTAGAAAGAATAACAATAATATTTTAAAAAAATATCTAGACTGTAATAGAGTCTTTAATTTTCTCATAAACAGAATTGCCTATACCACTAACTTTCATTATATCCTCTATCTTAGTAAAATTACCATTTTTCTCCCTATACTCTAGTATTGCTTGTGCCTTGCTAGCACCTACTCCTGATAGAGTTTGTAATTGTTCTAAATTAGCTGTATTTATATTAACTTTTTCAGAAACAGTTGTATTTCCACTAGAACTATTACTTGTTGTACTTTTCTTATTAGTATCTGTTTTTTTAGATAAATTATTATCCAAACAAGCATCATTATTAATTTTAGGGCATACACATGTATCATTACTAGAAACACTAATGTTTTCCTTCTCACGAGCCTTTTTTATTTCTTCTTTCGTATAAATAATAACAACCATCTCATCTGAAACCTTCTTAGCTAAGTTAACAAATGAACTATCAGCACTGTCCTTAAAACCACCTGCTAAATTAACAACATCTATAACCTTCTTATCACTATCAATCTCATAAACCCCAGGCTTAACTACTGCTCCTTTTATATCAACAAAAACACGTTTTACTACCGTCTCCTCTTCCTTATTCTTCTTATCTTCTACTAAATCAACTGTATCAGTATAATCAACAACCTTTTTATTATCCTTAAATTTCAAATAGCATTTCAAACCAATTATTCCTAATATCACCAAAATAATTAATATAGACAAAACAATTCCTATATATTTCTTAATTCTCTTTATAATATCATCCCCTTTTTTGCCCTCTACTTATATCATTCGCTATTTCTTTCTAATTTCCTTCTTATATTTAAAAATTTTTTTTAATTTACAAAATTTCCTTTTTTTAAACAAGTTTTCTATAAAATATATCTAATTTCATAATATACGACTAATTTATAACTTCAAAAACTTTCGTTAAAATATTTTTCTATTTATTATAATATTCTAAGTAATCATCAATACTATTTTCTTATATCAAAAGCTTAACTTTTCCTTTATTTTTATGTATAATTAATACTCTTTTAGAAATACTATAAAAGGGAGGATAATCATGGAGAAAAATAATAAAATCAAATGCAATGTAGCATCTTGCAAACACAATAGTGATGATTGCTGTTGTTTAAACGAAGTTAAAATAAGTTGCACTTGCAATAAAGATGATTGTGCTTGCAAAGACGACACTATATGTAAAAGTTTTGAAGAAGAATAAAAATCATAGCGTAAAGATCACTAATCTTTATACTATGATTTTTTCATTAATCTCTAGGAGCATATAAATCATAATTCTCCCTTAAAGCTTCATTGCTAATATTAGTATATATCTGTGTCGTTGATAAATTAGAGTGACCCAGCATTAACTGAATACTTCGCAAATCTGCTCCTCCCAAAAGTAAATGTGTCGCAAAAGAATGCCTAAGCATATGAGGCGTAATATTTTTATCAATCCCCTGTTTTTTAGCCAAATTCTTCAATATCTTAAAAAAACCTTGTCTCGTTAAAGCTTTACCGTGATTATTTAAAAATAACTTTGAACAAAAATACTTCTTTTTAAGACTCTCCCTATAATCATTTATATATATACGCAAGTATTTAACACTAACATCCCCTAAAGGAACCATTCTCTCTTTATCACCTTTACCAAAACACCTAACAAAACCCTTATCCAAATCTAAATTATTAATTTCTAAATTACAAACCTCACTAACTCTAAGACCAGTTGCATACATAAGCTCTAACATTGCTTTATTTCGATAAGAAAAAGCATCATTAAGCGGAATATTCAATAACTTCTCAACTTCCTCAATACTAAGTACTTCAGGTAATTTTTTATAAAATCGTGGATTATCTATTTTTAGCATAACATCAGGAACATGATATATCAAAAATAAATAATGATGAAAATTTCTAAGAGAAGAAATCTTTCTAACAACACTATAAATACTATATTTATGACTATCCAAATAATCTAAATAATCAATTACATTATCTTTTTTTATTTTAAGGCAATTCTTAATTCCCCCTTGTTCTAAATAAGCCAAATATTTATAAACATCCAAAACATAAGCCGTCATTGAATTATCCGACAAATGCCTCTCTGTTAACAAATAAGCACTATACCCCTTCAAAATATCAATACTATCTAAATTAATATCCAAAGCCTCAACACTAACCATTTAAAGTCCCTACCTAACTAAATTTTTCTTCTTAACAATAACACAATCTCTATCGTGAATTTTACTACTATTATAATTAAGACTACTATTAAAAGAAATAAGTTCACAATCAGCCATATTAAATACCCAATTTTGAATCGCCGCCTGCAAATTATATTTATCTATACTATTCCAATATCCATCCCTAAAACAATATAAATAACACAACCCAATCTTACCATCATCACTCAAATTCTTCTCTAATCTCATAATAACATCACTAATATCACTTAAATATCTACTCATCGAAGTTGAAGACAAATAATCAAAAATATTAGATAAATAAATAAAATCAAATTTAGTATCTAATAATAAATCATCATTAAATAAATTCAAATGCCAAAAATTAATATTATTAATTTTCTTTAATTTCTCTCTCAAAGTATAATAAGCGTCATCATTCATTAAATAATTATTACAAGAAACTAACACCTCTCTATCTAAATTATCTTCAAAAAATAAAGGTGATTTATACAACTTTCTTCCATTATTACAAGCAAATAAAGCATCCCAAAATAGCCTTACATAATCACACTCAATATTCTCTCTAATAATACCATAAGTATCATTATTAAACAACCTACCACGATTAAAAAATTTAGGCAAAAAGAAATCTAAAAAAGCCTCTCTATCAAGTGATAAAATAGCTGCCCGTTTTAAATAAAACAAGTATTTTGTAAAAATATTAATATCAAATGTTTCAATACAACTAGGATTTTTTAACAAAAAATTAAACACCTGATCACTGCTAGAGCAAACAGTTAATATTTTCTTATTTTTTAAATCAATATTATCAACTAATCCTGCTACATTTTCATTTGAAAACAAGTAAGTACTATCATAATTACAACATCTACTACTTCCATTAATAATATCCATAGCTCTATCAATATCTTTATTCATATCATACCTCCAAAATTATCTAAACCAATATTTTTGCCTATACACAACTAAACCTTTATCATACTCTATTTTAGGAAGTGATTAAATGAATGAATACAATTATGATTATTATAATCAAAATTCTAGGCTAGTTAGTTTAAATGATGTTATGCCAAATTATATTCCTAAAACAAACTATATGCCAACTAATCAATCAAATAATAATTATAATAATCAAATATTAGAACCCTATGAAGGCCTAATTAGAGGTAACCTCTTTGCAAATTTATATGATCCATACAAAAATTACAAAATTCAAAAATTAAATCCTAAAACTGAATCATCAGCTCTAAAAAATCAATGGCAACAATATAACTTTGCCTTAACAGACCTATCTTTATATCTAGATTTACATCCAAACGATCAAAATGCTCTTGCTCTATATAACCAATATAATCAAATTCTAAAACAAATAGAGAAAAAATATAATAGCATGTATCCACCACTTAGTCAAGATAGTATCTATATCACCAAAAATAATAATTGGAATTGGCTAACAGCCTCTTGGCCATGGGAAGGAGAATCATAATGTTTAAATATATAAAAAGTTTAGAATATCCCATTAACATTAAGAAAAAAGATCTAAAAATGGCTAAATATATAACCACACAATATGGAGGCGCTAATGGCGAATTAGGAGCTGCTCTAAGATATCTTAATCAACGCTATAACATGCCTGACGCCAAAGGAAAGGCTCTTCTTTCAGATATTGCAACCGAAGAATTTGGCCATGTAGAGATGATTTCTACTATGATCTACCAATTAACTAAAGATGCTAGCCTAGAAGAAATAAAAAAAGCCGGCTTAGAATCTTCATACGCTGAACATGGGTATGACCAATTTCCTACAAACGCTAGTGGAGTTCCTTTCACTACTGATTATTTTGCAGCAGTAGGTGACCCATTAGCAGATTTATCTGAAGATATGGCCGCTGAACAAAAAGCACGAGCAGTCTACGAAAACCTAATAGATTTAACAGATGATCCTGATCTAATTGGACCACTACTATTCCTAAGGCAAAGAGAAATAATCCATTTCACTAGATTCAAAGAACTCTATAAAGAGTATAAGAAAAAAGGTTATAAATAAGCAATATTCATACATTAAGTTGTATGAATTTTTTTGCTTTTAGGTATAATAAAACCCTTGTTATACAAGGGATTATATCTTAATGGCGGAGACAGAGAGATTTGAACTCTCGCACCAGTTTCCCAGTCTACACCCTTAGCAGGGGCGCCTCTTCAGCCTCTTGAGTATGTCTCCATCAAAAGCTTACGTATCTAATTCTACTATGAATTTGCAGCTTTGTCAACCTCATTCCTAATATTTGTGATATAAATTAGAAATTTGAGGATTTTTTAATAAAAGAAAAGAAAAATTACTCAAGCACCCCCAGATATCTTGCCATCTTCATCTATTTTAGCATTTATAGACCAACTATTAATATCACTTATTACTCTAAAAGCATCACTACCATTTAATAAATAAGTATACTCTCTATCCTCTAAACACGGTAAAAAATAATAACTTACATCACCATCACGAGAAATTTTAATCTGGAATATCCCCGTATCTTTCGTTTCATTATTAAAAATAAAATCTCCCAAATTATAAATTATCGGCTTATTTTTATAATATTCTATTCCCTGCAACGTATGAGCATGCGTTCCCACTATAACATCAGCTCCAGCATCAATATAAACCTTGCCTGTATCCCTCTGAACATCCTCAAGTTCATGAGAATCTTCCTGTCCCCAGTGAACTAACGCTACAACATAATCGCTTTGCCTATGAGCCTCTTTTATCTGCAATGCAAATTCACTTGGATCATAGCACCTAAAGACTCCGCCCTCAGAAATTGTAGCCTCAGGTGTTAATATAAACTTTTCTGCTCTAGTAGCATTAACAAAAGCAATCTTATATCCTCCTACTACAAAATAATAAGGCCTACGAGCCTCCTCTATATTTCTTCCAGCCCCAACATACGGAATATTATACTCCAAAAAAGCATCTAGCATGTCATAAAAAGCATCCTTACCAAAATCATACACATGATTATTAGCAAGCGTCACCAAATCAACTCCCATTTCAGAATAAATACTAAGTCTTTTAGGTGATGCTCTAAAAGTATAATATTTACCAGCCATCTTCTTACCTCTATCGCTTACCGTAAACTCACTATTAGCAACCATAACATCACTCTTATTCATTATTTGTACAATTTCTTCTGACAATATTCCATATACTTTCTTACCTCTTCTATCATACTCAGGCATTATATACCAATTATCCGCTAAAGAAACATCACCAACAAAACTAAGAGTTATATCACTACCATCCACATTAATTTGTCTAACATCTTTAGCATCACTATACCTATCATTATATAAATCTTGTAATACTAGCAAAGAATTATTTGTAAATTTATGCCAAACCTTCTTATCATAATTATTATTTTTTAAATATTTTGATAATTTAACTATAACCTCATGCTTATATTCTTTTTCAATCCATTGTAAAAAATCCTCATCTACATCAGGATCATTTACTTTTTTCATAATTTCTAAAATCAAATTTTCCTGCGTTTTTTCTTTTTGAACATGATTATTCTGTTTATTTTCCAAACACCAAAAAGATACTCCTCCTAATATTAAAAATATTATTATTCCAACCAAAAACAATCGTCGATGCATTTTAACAATCTTTTTTCTTTTCACCACAATACTAAAACCTCTTTTAAAATTATTATAAATAGACCTTATTACTAATATCATTACCTTAAAAAAAGAAACTAAGAAATTATTTTTCCTTAGCATTATCTTTTTTTACTAATTCTGAAAATGTCATACCAAGAGAAGCTATTCCTTGTAAATCACTAGGTATAATTATCTTAGTAGCCTTACCATCCGCAATTTTAGCCATAGCATCTAGGCTTTTAAGAGCAATAACCGACTTATCAGCCTTAGCCTTATTTAAAAGCTCGATTCCTCTAGCTTCTGCTTCCTTTATTTTAAGTAAAGCTTCCGCTTCTCCTTCAGCCATCTTAATTCTTGACTCCTTTGAAGCCTCAGCACGTAAAATAGCACTTTCCTTCTCACCTTCTGCAATCAAAACACTAGATTTCTTTTCACCCTCAGCTTGAAGAATTTTCTCACGTCTCTCACGTTCTGCACGCATCTGTTTTTCCATAGCTTCCTGAATATCACGAGGTGGAATTATATTTTTAACCTCTACACGATTAATCTTAATTCCCCATGGATCAGTAGCTTCATCCAAAATAGAACGCATTTTAGAATTAATAATATCCCTAGATGTAAGCGTCTGATCAAGTTCTAATTCACCTATCAAATTTCTAAGCGTTGTTGCTGTCAAATTCTCAATAGCATTAATTGGATTTTCAACTCCATAAGTAAATAATTTAGCATCTGTAATTTGAAAATAAACAACTGTATCTATTTGCATAGTTACATTATCTTTAGTAATAACAGGTTGTGGTGGAAAATCTTTAACAATTTCCTTTAAGCTAACCTCCTGTCTTACTCTATCCAAAAACGGAATCAAAAAGTGCAAACCATTAGGCCAAGTTTCATAATAAGAACCTAACCTTTCCACCACATAGCTCTTAGCCTGCGGTACTACCTTTATACATGGCACTATAAAGATAATAATTAAAATTAATAAAATAATTAATATTGTCATTTTACTCCTCCCAACTTTCTACTTCTAATTTTACACCATTTATCTTAAGTATACGAACAAAACTTCCTTTAGAAATTTTCTCACTAGATACTGAAGACCATCTCTTACCATCAACCTTAACCTCACCAACACAGCAACAATCTATATCCTCTGTAACAATCCCCTTCATTCCAATAACACGGTCTAAATTAGTTTTTTCACCCCTAACAATTTTAGAAGCAAGTACTCTTTTAGTAGTTATCATTAAAATAATCCCAAGAATTACAAAACATGCAAATTGAATCAAAAAATTATCTGTTACAAACGAAAGACAAAGTGAGACTAAACCACTTATAACAAACCAAATACTAACCAGGTTAATAGTAATAATTTCTAATAGTCCTAAAAATATTACTACCCCCAACCAAAAATAAAACATACTATCATACTCCTAAATAATTATATGAAACAAAATAATTCCAACTACATTTTATCATAATAATTAAAAAAAAGATATAATAAACTTTCATTATTTTATCAAAAGAAAAAAGATACCTCAATTTGCATCAAAATATCTCCATTAAAATTAAACAGCTGTATAACCACCATCAATTGGAAGAATTACCCCTGTAACATAACTAGCCTCATCACTAGCTAAAAAACAAGCCCCAGCATTAAGTTCTCCCTCTTTACCATATCTACCAAGAGGAACTGTAGCCTTCATATATTGTGTAAATTCTTCTGTTTTTAAAGTTTCTTCTGTTAACTCAGTTGCAAAATAACCAGGACAAATAGCATTACAAGTAATATTATACTTTGCAAGTTCTGCTGCAACAGCTCTAGTAAAGTTAACAACACCACCTTTAGAAGAATGATAAGCAACTGTATCCATAGCTGTATTACCAACTAATCCATACATAGAAGCAATATTAATAATTCTACCATAATTATTTTCCTTCATAATATTAGCAAATGCTCTAGTAACATAGAAAACACTATTTAAATCTGTATCCATTGTAAATTGCCACTCTTCATCAGTCATATTTAAAACGCCATTATTCTTAGCTGAACCAGCACAATTTACTAAAACATCTATCTTTCCATAATATCCACGTGCAACACTAGCAGCATTATTAACTTCATCTACCTTTGTTACATCACACTTAATTGGTAAACATCTAACTCCCATCTCTTTTATTTCACTAGCTAGTTTCTCTAATCTCTCAATTCTTCTAGCCATAATAACAAGATCTGCTCCTTGCTTTGCAAATCCACGAGCCATCTGAGCACCAAGTCCACTAGAAGCACCTGATACAACAACAACTCTTCCCTTTAAACTAAACACTTAAACCATCTACCTTTCTACTTTCTTAGTATAACCCCAATCTAAAACCATAGTCAAGAAAAAGGTATAAATATATGTCAAATTTGACAAAAAAATATGGAAGAATTAAAATACTTTAACTCTCATCATATCACTCTTATCAACTTCATGATCAAGCTTAAACTTTATAATTTCCTTAGGATGATTAGCACAAGGAACCTCGTTACCATCAACATCATATATTTTAGGAATAACATAACTAAACGTCTTAATTGAAGGACCAAAAAATTCTACCTTATCACCAGGTTTAAAATAATTTCTCTGTGTCAAAGTAACCATTTTACTATCATTATCATAATCAAGAACAATTCCTAAAAAATCTTGATTTGAAACTTCTTGCCTTCCTAAAAAATATTGATCGCAAACAGAAGAATCTCGATTATAAAATTGCTCTATACTCTCACGATTAGCGACCCTATTCAAAATATTACTATAATATGAGATCAAACCATCACTTAAAGTACCATTATAATAATTATCAATTGCTTCCCTATAAGTACTTATAACTGTTGCAATATAATAATTACTACGCATTCTACCTTCTATTTTTAAAGAACTAATCCCAATATCTATCATATCTGCTAAATTTTTTATCATTGATAAATCTTTAGTTGACATAGTAAATTTAACATCATTATCTATTTTATCACTATCACTCTCCAAAGAAAAACACCAACGACATATCTGAGCACAAGCACCACGATTAGCATCTCTATTAGTAAAATAATTAGATAAAACACATCTACCTGAATATGCTGAACACATAGCCCCATGTAAAAAACATTCAACCTCCATACCTGTTTTATCAATTATTTCTTTAATATCTCCCCTCGAAGCCTCACGAGCCATTACAACTCTACTAACTCCCATACGCTTCCAAAACAAAACAGCCTCATAATTAGCCGTTGACATCTGTGTTGATAGATGAATATCCAAAGAAATACCTTCTTTATGAACAATATCAATAATACTAGGATCTGATGATATAATAGCATCCACCCCAAAACTAGCAAGACGCTTTAAATATGAAACAAGTCCCTCATAATCATCATTATGAAAAACTATATTAACCGTTACATAAATTTTTTTACCAAGCCTGTGAGCATAATCACAACCAATTTTAATCTCCTCATCACTAAAATTAGTCGCATTTGCCCGAAGAGAATAATTAACTCCTCCAAGATAAACAGCATCAGCCCCATAAAGATAAGCTATTTTTAATTTTTCTAAACTCCCAGCCGGAGCCAATAATTCTACTCTACTCATAATCATCCACCCTGTATACTGATTTTTTATTTAAAAAGCCTGTATACTCATCCTTATCTGTCTTCTTATTCAAAATATATCTATCAAGCATATAGAGAAACTCATCATCTGCTATATTAAAAGCATTCAAAATAATATAATCAACATTAATATTATCAATTTCATTTATTAAATTAATAGGCTTACTAGTATAAATAGTCGTACCATCTCCCTCTTCTAAAATAGGAAAACGCTCAATCTTATTTTTTATATAATACATATTATGCAACTTCTTCAAATTTAAATATTCCAAATAATTACTAACCAAATGTCTCTTCGAATAAAATATTGGCAAATAACCATAAGCAATTAAAATAAGTTTATTATACCTACCAATCTCATTTATCTCATTAGCCGTAATATCATTAGTAATAACAGAATAAGCAATACCTCTTCTCTGATAAAAATTATTACTATATAAAGAAGCATTCAAATGATCCTGAAAAACAACTAATTCTTTCCTAATCTTTAGTCTCTCACACATATTCATAACTGCTAAATCATAGAAAAAAATCTTACTAACACTCATTTTATTTAATTTAATCAAAGTATCTTCTAATAATTCCAAATCTTCACTATGCATAATCTTATTAATAACAACACAAATCTCCTTACTAGTAAGATTAATAATACTCTTAACATCCGAAATTGTAAAATAAACACTACTATTAACAGCCAAATCTTTTATTGGTAAGATAATTCCTTCAATCTCTTTATCCAAAACACTACCCAAATTTTCTAAACTCTTAGGCATTACTAATATTTTTTTCATAAAAACACCCTCCAATATCACTTTCTTCGGGATATACTAATCTTATCACCAACCGAAATATATTCTGTTACATATTCACTATTATTATCCAAAAAGCAAATAAACTTCTTTATCCTCTTAACCAAACCCTTTTGATTCTTTGTAACAGCCAAACTCTCATCTTCAACTAGCCCATGAAAAGATAAATTATCTGTTATAATAACGCCATTTTCTGCTAATAATGGTGAAAATTTAAGAAAGAAATCCGTACTATGTCCCTTTGATGCATCAATAAAAATCAAATCATACATGCCCATTTTATCAACTGAAACATCCATCGCATCACTATAAATAGCATTAATCTGACTTTCCATACCCATTCTTTTAATATTACTACACGCCATTAAATATCTATCCTTATCTCTCTCGATAGTATCAATATGAATATCTTTACTAACACTAGCCATTCTAATAGCCGAATACCCAATAGCCGTTCCTATCTCTAAAATATTTTTAACATTATAATCTCTTATATAATCACACATAAAATCAATACCATCACTAAGCATTATAGGAACATTATTATCATGTGCATATTCCTCTATTTCTCTTATAATATCACCCATAATAATCTAATCCAATCTAGGCGTTAATATAGAATAACCATCATGCGTTACTAAAACAGTATGCTCATAATGAGCAGCCTTCTCTCCATCCGCTGTTACAATTGTCCAATCATCATCTAAAATTTCTACATTAGCCGTTCCATAATTTAACATAGGTTCTATACAAATAACCATTCCTTCACGAAGACGAGGCCCACTACCTGCCTTTCCATAATTAGGTACATCTGGTTCCTCATGCATCTCTGTCCCAATACCATGTCCAACAAGTTCACGAACAACACCTAAATTATGCTCTGTAGCATACTTATAAATAGCACTAGAAATATCCCCAATGTGTGCGCCAGGCTTAACCATCTTAACACCTTCATATAAAGAGGCCTCTGTATGCTTCATCAAATATTTATCTTCATCACTAATATTACCAACAGCATAAGTCCAAGCCGCATCTCCTTGATATCCCTTATAACCAATAACCATATCAATAGTAATAATATCCCCATTCTTAAGCTTTCTATTACTAGGAATACCATGTACCACTTCATCATTAACACTAGTACATAAACTAGCAGGAAAACCTTCATATCCTAAACAAGTAGGTACTCCTCCCATACTCTTTATATAATCATAAGCTAATTTATCTAACTCCCGAGTTGTAATACCTGCCTTAATATAAGGTTTTAAATACTTATGAGTCTTAGAAACCATCATTCCAGCCTCACGCATAAGTTCAATTTCACGTTCACTTTTAATACTAATCATTAAAAATATACCTCCTCAACTAAAAATAATTATACCATGCCTTATTCTTTTTTTCAATTTAAAAAGATACCTATAAATAACATTATAAGTATCCATCCCTTATCAAAAAAACTTAAAAATACCTACGACTCCTTCTTTTAGCAAAACTATTCAATTTTTGATTATATTTATTAACCGCCAAAAACATCTTATTAAAATCCATATACTTATCATAAAAACCATCAACAAGTTTAGAAATTATCTTCCATTCATCATATTCAAGGCCCTTATTATATTCATCCTTAAAAATACCTTCATTCAATATCAAACTATCAAAAACCTTTTCTCTTCCAATAATATCTATCGCTAAAGCCGCTAAACGCATAGTTAAAACATAATTATACATTGTCTTCTTATCAATTGAAACCCCAGCCATCCTACTTATATTTTCAGCTGAATACTCAACGAAACCTTCATTAGCCCAATTATTTAAAATATGCTTAGACTTAGAAGAAAAAAGTCTAATTCCATTTCTAATTACTTCTTCATTATTCAAATAAATAACTTCATCAACATTTCCCATTACCGCATGCCCATACAACTCATGCACTAAAACATTATAATCATGTCTCAATTTTTCTTCCTGACAAACAACAATTTTATCATATTTACCATTAGTAGTATTAACAAAATAAAACCCCTTATTCATCTGCTCATTCATTCCATCTTTAATACTACTACCTTCTATATAACTGCTACCCAAAATCTCTCTTTTAACATCTGAAAAAGACTGATTATCTTGCCAATTATAAAAATTAACTCTATGAATTGTATCTACTATAATATCCTCATACTTATCTCCATACCACTTAATAGCCGCCTCTAAGCATCTATCAACACAATCATTTATATATTTACCACTTCCATTAATTACATTTAAATTATTCAATTTTATCCCTCTTTCTGCAACAAAGTATTATACCACTATAGTATTTATATATATGAAATAATACTAAAAAAAAAGACCTGAACATTTAACAGGTCAATTATTAACAAATAATTTATCTATTCTTATTAAGCTCTAAGCATTAACTCTCAACTTATGTCTCTTAATTCTACCATCACCACTATCAGCCTTAAATTTTTTCTTATTTATTTTACCTCCATGTATCTTATTACTATCTGAAGAAAAATTACCATCATCATCCATTTCAATAAAGAATACTTGATACCACTTAAGAAAACTATAAACAGCCCAAATCTTACGATAATTATCACGAACACCATTCTTATGATCCAAAAGTAATTTCATAATATAATCTTTATTAAATAAACTATCAACAATTTCCATATTAAAAGTCTTCTCTATCTCTTCATAAAAATCATCTTCCCTAATCCAATCTCTAATAGGAACAGGAAAACCTAATTTTTTCTTTTTATAACTATCATTAGGAATAACCTTACGACTAGCTTCCCTTAAAGCTGCCTTTGTCATACCATTTCTAACTTTATATTGCTTATTAAGACGTCTTGATACATCAAAAACCTTCATATCTGTAAAAGGAACACGAGACTCTATTGAAAAAGCCATTGTCATCTTATCAACTATATTAAGAATATTATCAGGAAGCCAAAATTTAATATCAATTGCTAATTTTTTATTAAGTTCATTCTCATCCTTAAATTCATCATAAACAGCCTTCATTATATCCTTATTTTTTAAATAATCATCAAAACACAAAACATCACTTAACTCATCATCATAATAATTTCTATTAATACTAACATAAGATTCCTCTATTGATGCTCCTCTTCTAATTAAATATCTCGTATATTTATTCTTAGGTAAGCACCTAGCAACACCTGCAATCATTTTTCTAATAAAAAGTGGTAATTTAGTATAAGGATGATCATCATAACTATTATATCCTCCAAAGAACTCATCAGCTCCTTCACCAGACAATACAACTTTAACATCTTGACTAGCAAGCTTTGATAGAAAATAAACTGCAATAGCACAAGCATCTGTTGTTGGTTCATCCATATGATAATAAACATCACTAATAGCCTTCATATACTCATCTTTAGTAATTATACTAGAAGTATTATTAATACCTAACCTATTACATAAATCCTTAGCATTATCAATCTCACTATATTTTTTATTAGTATAACCAACTGTATAAGTCTTATCAGGACGTGCCATACTTACCAAATAAGAAGAATCAACTCCACTAGATAGAAAAGAACCAACTTCAACATCACTAATCAAATGATGACGAACTGAATCATTCATAACTTCATCTATTTCTTCCACAACTTCTTTAAAAGACTTATCTGTATTAGAAAATTCTAGTTTAAAATACGCATCTATTTCATACTCCATTGATGTAACATCAACAATCATATAATGACCAGCTGATAATTTATAAACATCCTTAAAGAATGTTCTCTCACCAGGTGTAAAACTAAACGTTAAATAAGCTCCCAACATCTCTTTATTAAGTTCTTTCTTAAAATCAGGATGTACCATAAAACTCTTAATCTCTGAAGAAAATAAAAGTACCTCATCATTCTTATAATAATAAAGTGGTTTTATCCCAAACTGATCACGAGCAATAAAAGCCTTTTTACTACGCTTATCATAAATACAAAAAGCAAACATACCTCTTAATTTTTTAACAAAATCATATCCCCACTCCTCATAAGCATGTACTAAAACCTCAGTATCAGAATTAGTCTTAAAAGTATGATTACTAAGCTCATCCCTAAGTTCTTGATAGTTATAAACCTCACCATTATACACTATCAACACATCACCAGTCTCATTATATATAGGTTGATTACCACCAGCAATATCAATAATTGACAATCTTCTCTGACCCAAAGCAATATCATCATCAACATAAACACCACTTGCATTAGGCCCACGATGAATTATTTTATCATTCATTTTATTAATCAAATTTTTCTTATTACTACGCTTACTAATTATTCCATTTATTCCACACATAACTATTACCTACTTTCCTATCTACAGCCCCCGTCAACTCTTATAACTTCACCATTTATATAACTAGCATCATCAGTCGCTAAAAAATATATAACCTTAGCAATTTCACTTCCATGAGCAAATCTTCCTAATAAAATTTTCTCTTCCTCCTGACTTCTATAATCTATATCAAGATCTTTATTCATATCAGTATCAACCCAGCCTGGAGCAACAGCATTAACTCTTATATTAGGTGCTAACTCCCACGCTAAATTTCTAGTAAGAGAAATAACTCCCGCTTTTGAAGCATCATAATCCATACTATAAGGATAATTAGTATCTATCCCATTAGTACTACTAACATTAATAATAGCTCCACTACCTAAAGAAGCCATATACTTAGATGCACTCTTACTAACAAGAAAAGTTCCAATTAAATTAACATCTAATATTTTAAGAAAATTATCTCTAGTCTTATCTTCAAAAACTGTATCAATAGCAATACCAGCATTATTAACAACAACATCTATTCTTCCAAAAACTTCCATCACCTTAGCAATCATCTTATCAACTTCTAAAGCATCATTAACTGAAGCCTGATACTCTAAACATTTAATTTGATTCTCCTCTTCTAACTCATGTTTTAACGCCAACGCCTCATCACGACTCTTATAATAATTAATAACAACATCATAACCATTCCTAGCAAAAACACGAGCCGTCTCTCTTCCTATTCCTCTACTTGCTCCCGTTATCAAAACGACTTTTCTCATGCCAAGTCACCATTACTTATTATCTTTTTATATTTAGAAAATAAAGAATCACTATACAAAACATACTTATATTTTTTTAAATCCTTAATCTCATCACTATCAAAATCAAGATCAATTAAATATTTTTTATTATTAAAGAATAAAATTATATACTTAGCACTATCATCCATAAAAGCCTCATCCACTAAATTATAAGAATAATAAATTTCTTTTAATAAAAACAATGGCTTATAATTAATTGTATTATACATATGACTAAATATTTCTATAGCTTTATTAATAGTATAGCGCAAAAACATAAACGCCTCATCATCTGTAACAATCTCATGATTTATAACTTGCCATTTTAACTTATTAGGAATATTCATCTCCCAATCACCACCATTATATTTATTATATCCTAGATTACAAAAAAAAAGCAATATTTTATATTACCTTTTACACAAATTTTGACAAATATTAGCCCTAATTAGCTCAAGCTCCAAAAGTAGACGTTACACCCTTACCATTTTCATCTTCAAATCTAACAGTCCCCGTAAATGAACCATCATCCGTCTGTTCATCTTCACTCTCATCTACCCATACTAATAAATAATACGTAACAGAATTACTTTTCTTTAACAAGTAAGCATTAGAAAAGTTTGTAAATGTACTACTTGCCTTATGCTTATCCCCACCTATACTACTAGCTGTATAAGTAGTTGATGCATCATAATTATCTAACTTTATCCAACTCAAATTAGGACTTGTAGCATTATTAAAAGAAACACTACCAACTACTTTAGTATTTACACCATCAGCATTATTAGTTAAGACAATTTTATATAACTGACAAGTAGCAAGTTCTCCATCAGTATACAAACATTTATTATTTAAATTAGATGAAAGCTCATTAAAACTAGTTACTAATATATTATCAACACTAGTTGTATTAGGAAGTACTTTAGTTACATCCAAGCTTAAATTCACTGTACCAATTTCGCCTGTTATAACATTATTATTACTAGCACTAAAAGCAAAATAAGCATATGTCGCTCCTGCAAAAGCTATTAAAATCAGCATAATTCCAATAGCAATTGTTAATATTTTTTTATCATCATTTTGTTCTTTTTTATTATTATTCATAATAAATCTCACTCCTTTTATTAATTATTTTTTTACTAACTGACTGATAAAGTATAAGGGTCTTCTTCTGTACCTAATCCTGAGTATTTGAGTCCAGACTTGAGAGTCACGATTGGACGAAGGGCATTGATATAGCTGAGCCCGCCAAATGAAGAGAAGTTAGAGCTATACAAGGGATAGTAGTCCAAGACGCCCCAGTATTCGATAATACGCCCCAACAAGCCATAGACAGTCACGTCGTAATAGTTATAATAGCGTGACGCTATCCAATAATCAGATGATGAACCATTTACTTGCGTAGCTTCTAATGTACCTATTGCATTTTTTACTAAATCATAGTCTTTTTGATATAGTGTATCTCCTCCTCCTTGACTTTCTACTGAATTACAACTTTCTCCTGTTTCACAAGTCCATGGTGCTGAATTAGTAAATTTAGATGTATCAGTTATATATTCTGTTTGACCATTATAACCAAAATATCTTGAGCCTTTCGTATAAGTACTATTCTCATACTGACTAGCTAAAACATTTAAATAGCCTATTAAATTAAAATATCCTATTTTACCTTCAAAATATACACCATTTGTCGATACATGTTCACTTATAAGATCAACCGTACCATCGCTATTTAGACTTATTACTCTCCATAAATTTAATTCTTGGGGATTAATTGTTTGTGTTTCTGTATTACCTGTCATAGATGTATCTGTTGTATATGATGATTTTGTTGGTGTCATTTTGACATAATCTCCTGTATCAAGACCATTCACACTTTTAACGGTAACTGTTCCTGAAAACCTTCCTGTGTCACTATAATTTTGCTCATAATCACTTTCTTGTACATATACTGCTATATAATAATCTTTTGTTTCACCTGAAGATAATGTAAGATCTCTCATTAAAGTAGAATTAGTCATTCCATGAATTTTACTATCACTTTTAACAGTAGTTTCATTAGATAATTCACGCCACTTTAAGTTTTCATAATAACTATCATCATCTTTATTATATAAAGATATAATTCCCTTTAAATTTTTTATTTTACTTCCCTTATTTGTAAGTGTTATTTTATATACTTGACAAGATAAATTACCATTCGCATCTACACAAGCACTTTCTCCTCCTGTACCTTTTAAGGCATCTGCTAGCCCCTCATCCTTCATTGGAACCATTCCTTTATTACTGCCAACTACCAACTCAACACTTAAATCTACATTAACTGATACAACCTGACCTTTGATAACAGAATCATTTTGATAATTATAAGCTAGATATGAATAAGTAGTACCCATTACTAAAATCATAAAAATTATTAGTAACAATATTATATATTTATTAAATATAATTAATTTAAATTTTTTCTTCATATCAAACTTCACTCCTTCTATTAACTATATAATCCTTACCATCTAACTAACTGATAAAGTATAAGGGTCTTCTTCTGTACCTGTTCCTGAATATTTGAGCCCAGACTTGAGAGTCACGATTGGACGAAGGGCATAGTTAGCGATGCTCTCGCCAAATGAAGAGATGTATCTATACAAGGGGTAGTAGTCCAAGTTGCCCCAGGATTCGATAACACGCCCATACAAGCCATAGTCAGTCGCGCCGTCATAGCTATAATAACGAGAAGCAATCCAATAATCAAATGATGAACCATCTACTTTCGTAGCTTCTAATGTACCTATTGCATTTTTTACTAAATCATAGTCTTTTTGATATAGTTCGTCTCCTCCTCCTTGACTTTCTACTGGATTACAACTTTCTCCTGTTGAACAAGTCCATGGTACTGGATTAGTAAATTTAGATGTATCAGTTATATATTCTGTTTGACCATTATATCCAAAATATCTTGAGCCTTTCGTATAAGTACTATTCTCATATTGACTAGCTAATACATTTAAATATCCAACAAAATTCTGATACCCAATTTTATCATAAAAATATATACCATTTGTCGATACATGTTCACTTATAAGCTCAACCGTACCATCGCTATTTAGGCTTATTACTCTCCATAAATTTAATTCTTGGGGATTAATTGTTTGTGTTTCTGTATAACCTGTCATAGATGCATCTGTTGTATATGATGATTTTGTTGGTGTTATTTTTATATACTCTCCTAAATCTGGACCATTCGGAGTTTTAACTGTTACTGTTCCTGAAAACCTTCCTCCGTCAGAATAATAATTTTGCTCATAATCACTTTCTTGTACATATACTGCTATATAATAATCTTTTGTTTCACCTGAAGATAATGTAAGATCTCTCATTAAAGTAGAATTAGTCATTCCATGAATTTTACTATCACTTTTAACAGTAGTTTCATTAGATAATTCACGCCACTTTAAGTTTTCATAATAACTATCATCATCTTTATTATATAAAGATATAATTCCCTTTAAATTTTTTATTTTACTTCCCTTATTTGTAAGTGTTATTTTATATACTTGACAAGATAAATTACCATTCGCATCTACACAAGCACTTTCTCCTCCTGTACCTTTTAAGGCATCTGCTAGCCCCTCATCCTTCATTGGAACCATTCCTTTATTACTGCCAACTACCAACTCAACATTTAAATCTACATTAACTGATACCACCTGCCCCTTTATAACAGAATTATTTTGATAATTATAAGCAAGATATGAATAAGTAGTACCCGTTACTAAAAACATAAAAATTATTAGTAACAATATTATATATTTATTAAATATAATTAATTTAAATTTTTTCTTCATAACAAGCTCTCCTTATTTACTCTTAGTATAATTAAATTTTATCAAAAAAAAATAAAAAAAAGCGTTTTTTAACTAACGAGTAACTCATCTTTAGTAACTATTCACACCCTAAATTTTAAGTAATACTGATACCCTATAATTTATGCTTTTAATTTATAATCTTTTTTGTTATAATCTATTTATTGTAGAAAGTCAATAGAGTCAATAATCTTCAAAATTATTATAAAAAGATATATACATCAATCACTAACAGATGGCTTTAATAAAACTGTTGATGAAAAAGTTCAAAAAGAATTTAATAAAAAGATTAATATTATCAAACACTAATATGATTTAAAAATTACTAAAACCAATTATTTATCATTACTAGCCCCAATAAGTCCTTCATACAATAAATCAACTATATAATTAGAATCTTCTAAATTATATTTATCACGAATTTTATCAATCAAATCATCACTATACTCAAGATCATAATAACTTGCTATTGATTCTCTTTTATTATCTAAACATTCAAGAAAATTATTTGTATAAGTATTATCTAAAATCAATAAATCCTCCCCACCAGTCCACTTGCTAAACTTATCCATCATTATCTTACTATCGCTAAAATACTCAAAACTATCATGATCATAATCAATCATATCTAAAATTTGACTATTATTAATCATATCTAAATTGAGTCTAGCATCAAATCTATCTAATAATTCTAATCCCTTTAATTTCAAAGCAGATATCTGTGCTACCACTCCCTTATCAGGACTAATACCAGTAGTAATTATTTCTACTATAATATATTTTCGATTCATATCCAATTTCATCGTATTTTCTTCCTTTCTTTTTTCTTATCAAAAAAATATTTCCTAATTAATTCTTTGTATTATAAATCAATTAATTTATTAAAACATAATTTTGACTTAATAAAAATAACTAATTCACAATACATTAATCTTCATACATAAGTTCAATCAAAGAACTATCTTCTCCTAATTTAAAAGCATAATTTTCACCAAGTTTGTTCTTTAGTTTCTCAAAATGAAAAATAAATTCTTCTAAAGGCATTAAAAACAAATCCAATGATGAAATAAATAAATCTTTCGCATAATAAATATCATTTTCCTCTAAATATTTAAATATTTTATACACATTATTAATATCTATCTTACTTATAGTCTCATCAGAAAAATTTTCTCTTAATATCTCTAAATCTAAATCATCTAATCTCATTATCTTCTCTTACCCTCTATCTTCTTATCCAAAGAATATTTCTTAATTAATTCTTTAACATCTATATTATACCTTTTTTTAATACTCCTGGCTGTTTTCCAAATATTGGATTTAATTTTTCACCTATTACTAATGGCAAGTTATTATCTATCAAATAATTTATTAAAGCATAATTTTGACTGGGTGATAGAATAAAAAATGATGTATTAAGATAATTATCTATTTGATATTCTTCTGCTAAAGCAATTAAAATAGGAACTTTCTTTATCATTTGTTTTGCCCTAGAAACAATAGTAGAAGTAAGTAATTTTTTAAAACGAACATCCTCCCACTCTGGCATCTTTAATAATTTTCGAATATCATCAATTTTAGCATGAGCTAACGTTTGAGACGTAAACAATTCTGAATGTTCTCTATATTCTGGACTATCCAATATTTTTTGAATATCTTCTAGCTTAGCTCGAGCTATTGTTTCTGATGTAAACAATTCTGGATGTTCTCTATATTCATCACTTTTTAATATTTCTTTAATATCTTCTATTTTAGTACGGGCTAATGTTTGAGACGTAAACAATTCTGGATGCGCCTTATACTCCTCACTTTTTAGCATAGCTTGAATATCTTCTATTTTAGCATGGACTAATGTTTCTGATGTAAATAATTCTGGATGCGCCTTATACTCCTCACTTTTTAACATAGCTTGAATATCTCCAATTTTAGCATAAGCTAATGTTGTTGAAGTAAATAATTCTGGATGTGCCTTATATTCTTCACTTTTTAACATATCCTGAATATCTTCTATTTTAGCATGGGCTAATGTTGTCGAAGTAAATAATTCTGGATGTGCCTTATATTCTTCACTTTTTAACATAGCTTGAATATCTTCTAGCTTAGCATGAGCTAACGTTTGAGACGTAAACAATTCTGGATGCTCCCTATATTCACTGCTTTTTAATATTTCTTGAATGTTTTCTAACCTAGCATACGCTAACGTTTGAGACGTAAATAATTCTGGATGTTCCTTATATTCTTCACTTTCCAGCATAGTTCGAATATCTTCTATTTTAGTACGGGCTAATGTTTGGGATGTAAACAATTCTGGATGTTCCCTATATTCTGGACTATTCAATATTTTTTGAATATCTTCTATCTTAGCATGATTCAATGTCTCTGACGTAAATAATTTTGGATGCATTTTATATTCATCACTATTCAATATTTTTTGAACATCTTCCAACGATGTTGAACCAAACTCAATACCAACCGCAACCGATAAAACACAACGTCTATCTAAATTTAATTTTTCTACTTCTGTTATTAATTTTTTATTACAAGACAAAGTCGACGTATTATTTTTCAACTCTAAAATCCCATAATGTCTTTCTATATACTGATATGTCTCAACCAATTCATTTGGTTTTGTCGCTAAAACATGCAAACATGATTCTATAGAAGAAAATTCCATTTTTTGTTGCCTTAAAAAATCTACGTTTTTTGAAATTGCATCAACATTTTTATATAAAATACTAGGACATTTTTCTATGTTATCCCTGTTTATATTCAATTTGTTTATTAAAAAATTTAACGTATTATCAATCTCTTGATATTCCCCTGATAACAATATATTGTTATTCACTATTTTATCTGATGAAATGCCATATTTATCATATAACATCTTTAATGTGTATTCCCCAATCAATCTAATCCCCTCCTTGCTAATTATAACAAAAACAAATAAATTCTTCAACATATACAAAAACACCTTAAATTTAAGAAAAAATTTATCAACAAATTAAATTTTTAACTAAGAAAAAAAGAACTTACAAAAGTTCCGCATAAAATTCATCTATGGTGCTGAAGACAAGACTTGAACTTGCGACCTATTCATTACGAGTGAATTGCTCTACCAACTGAGCTACTCCAGCAAAACCATACTAATTATAACATTAACCCAAAAATATTAAAAGACTTTTATTAAAAATTAGCAAGGAGTAACTTAATACTCCTTACGTTCCCATGCCAAAATTTAACACAAAATAACAAATAACTCCTATAAAGACTAAAATAGCTAAAATTAAAACTAATATTTTTAAGATATTATGTGATTTATCATCATCATAAAAATCATCATCTGCAAAATCATTCTTCGAAAATTGATAAGAACTAGTAAAAAAGTCTGTATCCATATCCTTCTCATGTTCCTTCTTAATAACATCTATATCACTTGTATTATCTTTAGCTTGAAAAAAAGGCTTATCCAACTGTTTAGGTTTAAATTCTTCTTTCTTATCCTTAACTTTAGAATTATCATTATCTTTAATAGGCTCTGTAACAATCGTATCACCTGTTGGTTTTAAATCTACCAAAAGATCTAGCGATGGATTATCTTCTGGAATAACTTGCTCCACCAAAGGATCTGTAGATATCTGTCTTGTACGATATTTCATCTCACGAGTCATTCCTAAATAATCATCATCATTCTTATCATTATTATCTGACTTAGCCTCTTTTAAATCTAAATTTTCATATTTACGACAAGCTTCTTTAATCTCATCAACAGATAACTCTCTACTCTCAAGTGTTGATAAAATATCTCCTCTAGGTTTAAATAACTTCTCTTCAGGTTCTTTCAACTTACTATTCTCATAGCGAGCTTTTTCTAATAACTTATTAATATCATAAATCTTTTGATCATCCAACTTACGTTTTCTACTCAACAATTCCTCATCATTAAAATTTTTTACTTCTCTCCTTGGCTCTAAATTATTCCTATTAACAATTTCCTTAAGCCTCTCCATATCTATCTCATCTGTATTATCATCAATTGGTAAATTAGCAAAATCACCACTAGATGTATAAAATTGTTTATAAAGCCTCGAATTACGATTACTACGTGACATAGAATCATTAGTAAGATAATCTGTTTCATTATTATTGTAATACTTATCTGATCTACTTTCCATAAATAGCACCCCATATCCTTACTAATATAATAACATACTTTACGACAAATTAAAATATCTTTTTTACTTTTTACCTAATCTCTATTCTAACTAAAATATTATTTATACCCTAATAAGATTTTAATCATCAAACTCATAACTATATCTAACATAAAAAATTAATCCCCTTATAATTTTTCATAGTAATTATTAATTTTTTGAAAATCAATTATCTGAAAAAAATTATTAATATAGCCTAATTTATCATTTTTATATTCAAAAAAATAAGCATGTTCCCATAAATCAAGACATATAACAGGCGTAAATTTATAAGAATATGGTGTATCTTCATTTGAAGTATTAATAATTTTTAACTTCCCATTATCAAGAACCAAAAACGTATAGCCACTTCCTACTAAATTCATACTAGACGCTATAAACTTATCCTTAAAAGATGCATAAGTAGTAAAATCTCTTTCAATATCACGCTTTATTTTCCCAACTGGCATAATATTACCGCGATTAGAAATATTTGAAAAATATAAATTATGATTCAAAAAAGCTCCTAAATAATATAAAATTTCCCCTCGCACCATAAGTGGAAAAATATCTATCTTAAAAACTAACTGACTAGGCGTATAATTATAATGATAATCCTGACTCTCAAGTAAACTATTCAACCGACTAACAATTTTATAATATATATCATTATAATGAACATTCAAAACCTCATAAGTTAAATATGGACGCAAACTATAAAGTCCATAATCAAGCATTATCATCTGATACAAAATATCACCCACTAATCAAAAAATATTTCTGCCTCTATATTCCTATCATCAATAGCAATATACAAAAGAATTCCTGCAGCAAATAAAACTGCCACATCAGATATTAAAGATAAATAAGCATATTTTTTCTTATTATAACTATCATCATCAGAAAGAGACATAACTTCCATATAATCTTTAATCGTAAAATACAAATATATAATTGTAACAATACTAAAAACCAAAATTTCTAAATATCTATACCATTTAGCACTCTCTTCATTATTAGTTTTAAAATAATCAATCTCTAACTTATTAGCATAATAACTAATTCCAATAACAACTAAATAAATAATCCAAACAAAATTCTCCTGCCGTATTGCTCTAACTCTTTCTTCTAACTCATCTATCATATTCTAACAAAATATATGAAAAAAAAGAAAAAAAAGACCTAAGTCTTAAAAAATATTTTCTTCTATACTAAATAATATTAATAAATAACAAACAATTATTTTTATTAATAACTTTTATATAGCACTAAACTCAGAATCCATAAGTGAGTATAAATATAAATTAACTCTCTTACCACTACAAGTTTTTATATAATCACAATATCCCTGCAACTGGCGAATATACCCCTCATCACTAACATTCTTTAACTTATAATCAATTATATCAATATAATCATCATACTCTAACATAAGATCTATAACCCCATGATATAAAACATTATCTTTATCATAAACAAATTCATATTCCTTATATATATTAGCACACTCAATATTAGCCATCTTATCACTTTCTAAAAGTTTTCTAACAATTCCTCTAGAAAAATCATCACTAATTAAATCATAATTCGGCTTCTTAAAATCAATATATTCTAATACCTCATGAATTTTTCGACCAAATTCCATATTCTTATATTCTCTCTTACTAATAAGCTTAGCTTCCTTCTTAGAAAAACTCTGATTATCAATAAAATCATTATCTATCTCTAACTCATCTACTACTAATTCATCTAAAACATCATCAATACTATCTTGATAATTACCAGCCTTTATTAAATTATAATCACGACTAAGACCTAACGTACTAACATCTATCATTCTTACCTTATCTTTAATTCTAAACTCAACTGAATTAACAATATCTAAGATACTTCGATAGCCAATCTTTAAATTATTTCCCAAAACAGTATCATTACATGCATCATTAACTTTATCACTATAAGGCCTTACCAAAATCATTTTCTCACGAGCTCGTGTAAGGGCCACATAAAATAGCCTAATTTTCTCACTAATTTCTTCTCTAATATATTTATCACGCAATAATTCCTTATAAATAGTTTGCCCTATTCCATCCTTAAAATAAGGAACTATAATTCCAAAATCTTTATCTACTAAAAACTTCTCATTCAAATCTCTAATATTAAACGATTTATATAAACCACTAAAATAACAAATAGGATACTCTAACCCTTTAGATTTATGAATTGTCATAATCTTAACTGACTCACTACCATTATCATTAACTTTATAATCAATACTATAGCCCTGTTCCAACAACTCTGTTAAATAGGTAGAAAAGCTATAAATATCATAGCCCAAATCTTCTAAATTAGAAGCCATATCCATAAGCTTATCTAGCTTTACTAAACTACCCTCTATATTACCAATCTCAATCAATTTATCATAATAATTAAACTTATCAACAATCAAATCTAAAAGTTCTCTAATCGTAATATAATCAAGTTTAGAACTAATCTCCAAACACTTTTTATATAAATCACTATCCATATAACTATTATCTAAAAAATAATTAAAAATATCATTATCTGGCATCGAAAATAAAAAGCTTCTCATAATACTTATAAATAAATACTTAAATTCCTGATCAATAACTTTATCCTTAATCTTAATAATAAATCTAATCAAATTCTTAATAATTTTTATATCATCAGCATCATTCATCGATTCATCCTTCAAGATAGTAGCATTAATTCCAAAGTAAGAAAGTACTTTTTTATATAATGAAAAACTAGTAGCCCTATCCATAATAATCGAAAAATCACTATAAGTAATATCTCTCAAGCATCCCGTATCTTTATCAAAAACCTGATATTTATTATCATATTTCTCTTTAATATCTCTAGCAATAATAAAAGCCTCAATCTCTTCTTTAGAAAAGCCACTATCCCGATCATACTCATAAGTATAAACATCCATATCATTACTATGCTCTAACTCTTCCTTCAAATAAGCTTTATTACCAAAAACCATCTGATGACTCTTAAGATAATCAGCCCCTCCTATCACATCATCCATAATCAAATTAAACATTACATTAATATTATCAATAACTTCCTCACGTGATCTAAAATTCTTATTCAAATCTATTTTACTATCCCTATTACTAACACTATAATCATCATACTTATTTTTAAAAATATAAGGATTAGCATTACGAAAGCGATAAATAGATTGCTTAATATCACCAACCATATATACATTATGTGAACTAATCATTGAAATAAACTCTTCCTGCAAATCATTAGTATCCTGATATTCATCAATCATAATCTCATTAAAACTATTTCTAATCTCATCTCTAACATCACTATTATTCTTTAAAATATCAATCGCCATAATGGCAATATCATTAAATTCATAAAAATCACAACTACGCTTATAATCAGAAATTCTCTTAGTAAACTCTAAAATAATTGAAATAATAACCTGAACTGTATCACGTGTTGCATAAATAGCATCTCTTATCTCATCACTATCCTTATAAACTGCCAAAGCCTTAATTTCTTTAACGATATCACTAACTTGAGCTTTAAGATTTTTAACTTCACTACAACTTCCTCTAGGAACAGAAGGCAGTTTTAAATTAAGTCTACTAACCAAATCATCATAACAAGAACTCTCATATAACATCTCTAAAGATTCACTAAGCTTACTAGCATATTCATTATCAATATAACTAATCTCTCTAACCAAATCACGAATCAATTCTCGTTTATTAAAAATAAGTTGCATATAACTATCAATATCTCTATCTATCTTAGCAGCATCATAAAAACTATCTAAATATTTATCCAAATATTCACGCTTATTTGACAATAAATCAAGCTTATTACTAATTGTTAAAATATACTTCTTAATATCCTCATCATCTTTAATACAAAAAGATTTAATCATTTTCAAAAATAATGGATCACGTTTTTCATATAATTCCAAAAAAATATCTTCCATTACTTTATTTTTATAAATATTAATAACACTAGAATCTATAATACCAATCGAATCACTAACATTTAATAAATAATGATATTTTTTGACAGTCGATAGCGCAAAACTATCAAAAGTAGTAATATATGCTGCATCAAGCAAATTCAACTCTCCTGCTAATTCTGGAATTTTTTTAATCTTTTTTCTAATTCTATCAGCCATCTCTTGCGCTGCTGCTTTTGTAAAAGTTAAAATAAGCAACTCATTAATATGTACTCCATCCTTAAGTTTACGTATTACTCTCTCTGTCAAAACAGCCGTCTTTCCTGAACCAGCTCCTGCTGATACAATTATATTCTTATCATCATCATAAATAGCTTGCCACTGCTCGCAAGTCCAAGTTACTCCCTTTGGCTTTGGTGGTATCATCATATTCCTCCTCACTAATCTTTATATAAGTATATCATTTCTAAATATCTAAATCAATTAATTAAACTAGATAAAATAAAAAAGAGAGTCCTAAGAAAAATAGTAAACCTCTTCAGATTCACTATTTAATAATCATGCCTTTATCTTCTATACCATTTTTTTGCTCTAGTATAAATTCTTGACTCTACTTTTTTATAAGCAACAGGATAAATATCAGAATACGAAATAGCTTCGTATGCTAAATCATGAATTTTGTTTTTGCCTAAATTAGTCATAAACCAAGTTCCAACTTTTCCACCAGAAACAATATCTGAAGAAATATCTCTCCAACAAATATCATCCTTAGCATCAGGAATATCAGCCTTATCTATATACTTAAAAAAGGCTTCCATTTTTCTATTTGTATAATCATCTGTTCTTTTATCTTTTCTTTCCAAAATAATCTTTTCTATTTTTAAATAAGCATTTGGATATATCTTTTTATATTTTTTTACTTTTTCAAAGAATGAGTCAATTAAATTAGGTTGTAAATTATAACTAAACCAAAAACAAACCATACTATTATTAACAGCTCGCTCATAAATATCACACCATCTAACATCACTATAAGTTATTGGAATTGGATTATTTTCAATATACTTCATAAAAATAGCCAATTTATCATAATTAACAAAATTACTCCCCTTTTGAAAATTACATTTAACAGCATTATTAATCTTTTTATAAACAAAATTATCTTTTCCAACACAATTCTCTACTTGTCTCATAAAAAGATTAAATTTATCTTCCTGTATATTTGAAAAAAACCAAGTACTAACTAAAGATTTATCTCTACAACTCTTATCCAAATCAACCCATCGTACATTCGAAAAATGATTTGGAATATCATGCTTTTTAATATATTCCAAAAACATAGCTAAACGTTTTGCTTCAGATTTTTTTTGCATAACACTAATTACAAATTTTAATTTATACAAAACTTTCTTATATGCACTAGGATTAGCCACCTTATAATTATCTATTCTTGCTAAAAATAAAGAAATTTTTCCCTTTTTAAGCTTACTCTCAAACCAAGAATAAACCTGCTCCTCGCTATCTAGCTTACTATCTATATCACACCATCTAATATTATCATTACACCTTGGAATATCATGATTCTCCACATAATTTATAAAAGCCTCTAATTTCTGAGCTTCCATTCTAATTCCCCCTTATAAATATTCTTTATTTTTTTTAGAAAAATTAAAAGATAGAGTAATCTAAACACTCTATTTCTAATTATTCATCTTTAAAATAACTTGTCCTGTACCTAATATAAGCAATACTCCACCTAAAATAGCAATTCCATAATTAACACTTGTCCCTGTACTCTCAACTGAAACAGCACTTCCAGAAGTTTTACTCTCTTCATTATCTGAACTATCATTCTTACTATCAGATTTTTCCTCACTATTATTATCTTTAGTACTATTATCCTTCTTAGCACTATCTTTACTACTATCATTATCTTCACTAGAACTATTAGAAGAATCATTACTATCTTTTTTACTATTTTTCTTTATAACCTCACCATTGGAATTAAAAGAATCATCCTCTAACTTACTTTTACTATAAAGATTTAATGAAACAGCACTAATTGCTATTATAATAGATACAATTACTAAAAAATTCAATATTTTTCTTAACATAATAAACCCACCTTTGACTAAATATTATAATCATTTTCCAGAGAAAATCAACCCCTAAATAAAAATTTCTTAACCAATCATTAACTAACTTCATTTTCATCATGCAAAAATTCTAATTTTTTATACTCATTCTTATCAATAATATCCCTCTCTGTCATAAAGCAAATATCCCGATAGTTACAATTTTTACATCCAATCATCTCTCCACCAATTCGCTTAGGGTTAACATTAAAATTAGCCCCCAAAATATTATCAATCGCCTCTTCAATCTTATTATCTGTAATCTCATACAACTTATCAAATTCTCTATCCGTCAAAACCTTTTTACTACCAAGCCCCTTTGAAGTAGTCCTCATTCCACGAATAACCTTACTCTCATTGTATCCTGAATCAAACTTACTAATTAGTTCTATTGAATTATTAGTATATCCCTGCAATTTCATTCTATCTTCCTTCAAATACTCATAACTATGTTTATTATCTCGAACAATAGAATTATTTAAAATTCGTTGCAAATAAAAACCAACAATTCTAATATGAGGATATTCATTTTTAATCAAATAAGAATAAACCGGCAATTGTAAATCAAGTCCATAAATAGCATTATTTAAAGCTGTCTTAGGATTACCTGTCTTATAATCAATAATTGCCGCCATAGTTTTATCTTGATCTAGAAGAATTTTATCAATATATCCCTTAAATATTATTAACATATCTTCCCTACTCTTATCAATCTTCACCTCATGTTCATACATCGCATCACTCAAACTGGAATACTCATTCTGCTTTTTAATTATCTTAATAATATCTTCTAATTCCTCTAATAAATTATCAAGAAAAAATCTATCTCTTACACTAAATTGATAATCTTCCCTATCTATAACCTTATAATACTCTTCTCTCAAATCAATATCTTCTTTAAAACATATTGACAAAATATAATGAAATATATTACCCAAAACAGTATAAAAATTCTCCTCAAAAATATTTACTCTCAAAACATTAGACAAATAATACTTAAACGAACATTGATAATAATTATTAATAGAACTATAAGATAAATACAATTTATTCTTTATAAACTTCTTTAAATTATCTTTATCAATTCCTGTAAACCTATTATCATAACTCATATAATTAATATTTTTATACTTCTTAAATAAAATTCCAATATCCGAAGTCTTAGTATTATACTTAACCAATTTATCTATATCTCTAGCAAGTACTAACTTATTATATAAATTAGAATCTGTATACTCCAAAGAAACATTTATAACTTTCAAACCAAGATAATCATTAAGACTAGATAAATAAAAATCTCCACTAGGACTACTCTTTTTATACGTAATAACCAAATTTTTACATTTTCTTATATCACTAAGCCAACACTTTGTCTCCATGCTATTTAAATCACTAGTTGTATCGAGCTGAAGTTCCTTTTTTATTTTATCTGACAAATAATCTTCATCTTTATAATTTTTAGGAATTATCCCTTGATTAAAACTCATCAAGAAAACATAATCATCATCATCAATTCCATCTAACGTTGAAATAACCTCTACTTCTTTTTCCAAATTTTTAATATTAATTTTTTGCTTTGAAAAATCATGAATTAACATACTACGCGCCTTCGTAATATCCTCAATAAAGCAATACTTATTAACAATTTCAAGCAAACTATCATATATTTCTTTAACCTCAGGTTTGTCAAGTTTATATTTATTCTTTAAATAATCCAAAGTATTATCAAGATTACTATCTAACTTAGATAAAAAATCTTGAGCAATCGCCGTTGCATACAATCTCTGCTCATTAAATACAATTGGAATCTTAAAAAGGGCAAATATTCTTTTTACTTGATTTTTATACTCATCATTTATACCACATACTTTAATTCTATTTACATCTACACCTTGTTTAATTAATTTTGCTATCTTACTAGCAACAAAAGAAACTTCTCCTAAAATATCAGCAAACTCATATATATAATCATGCCTATATTCTTTTTTTTCATCATTTATTACTAAAACACTAGTATCTTTCTTCAAACTATCTAATAAAATATTATCTTCCTTACTAAGGATACCATAATTATATACAATAATCTTATAGTTTTTTATAGATTCTTTAAAAAGATTATTATAGATTAATAAATTATTATCCTCTAATTCTTGCTTTAAAAGTCTTAACTTTTCTAATTTAGCATTATCATATTCAGAAAAATTAACATAGCAAAGATTATCTAAATACTTAACAGCAACCTCATATTTATATCCATATTTATTAATCAAATAATAAATAGCTTCTTCATTATATGAAAAATAATATTTATCCTTAAGTTCTTTCAAACTCATAAACTTTATATTCAATAAGCCCATTTTTCTTATCTTTGCAATTAACTTTAATTTAACATCATTTCTAACCACTAAAATAGTATTATTTTCTAACTCATCTATAATCATAATAACCTCTCAATTCTTAAATTTATTATATTATTATATTCTAATTTTTACAAGTTAATTAACAGAAAAAAAATCCTATTCATCTTGAATAAGATTTCTTCTATTATTTAAATTCGTAGCCATTAACTTTACAACTACTATAGCTCCCCTTAGCATCTGTTACCTTAGTGCTATTTGTATGATAGTAGCATACCATTTCTGAATAATTGCCGGCATTATCATAAGCTTTATAAGCTCTCCACCATTTAGTAGCTTTAGAATTATCCTTTCCAGAACAAATATCACCACTTTTCCAACTTTCATCTTCTGCATTACAAATAGTTTTATTTCCATTCTTTGTATGAACCTTTGCAACTACATTACTACTACTAATACCCGAACCACCAGTATCTTTAAAAGAGAAAGTAAATTTCCATGACTCACTATTATTATAAGTAATAGTTTTTGTTTCAAAGCCAGCATGTGAACCTCTATGAATTTCAGGAGGGGTTTTATCTATCTTGATATTAGTACTCTTTGAAGAACAATTTCCGGCTTTATCACATACATATATTGTTACTTGTTGGTTTCGTTCTCGAGAAAAGTTAGTGGTTGTATAAATCTCTTTATTTGCAGAATTATCATATTTTACTTTTGATTCCTCACCACTATATTTATAGTACCAATAATCTATTCCTGAACGACTATCACTAGCATTACCAGTTAGAGCAAAAGATTTATTTGTCCATTTTCCATTTGTTGGATTTTTTAGCGAAGAAAATGTCGGTGCTGTTTTATCTATCTTAACTGTTTGATTAGGACAAACAGTTGAATTACCAGCATTATCATAAACTGTTCCTGGTGAAAAAGTTTCACTAGTTTCCCAAGTTATATTTTTAGATACATTAGTATCACTAGAACATCTACTTCCATTATCACTACATTTACCTTCTATTTTAACATTTTGATTTTTCCAAGAATCTGAACCTCCGCTACTTTCACAGCTTGGTGCTGTTGTATCTATCTTTACAATATAATTACAACTTCCTGTATTTCCTGCCATATCTTTAACAGTTATACTACCACTATGTTGTCCATCTTCATATTTGGGAATTGAAGGAATATTATTTTCGCATCCACTTCCACCACTATCGCTACAATTTGCAATTATTTGCACCGGATTCTCTTTTGATGTTCCTTTTTTATACCACTTATCATTTCCCTTTGTACCTCCTGAATAACTAACAGTACATGTTGGCTTTGTCTTATCGATATTAACTTGTTCCTTATCACACTCCCGTTGATTACCTGCATTATCATAAACTGTTCCTGGCGAATAAGTGCCTGTTGATGAAAAAGTTGCTTTTACCTGTAATTCTTTACATCCACTTCCGTTATCGCTACATTTGCCTATTAAAGTTACATTACTATTTGTCCATCCATTAGACCCTCCTCCAACATCACAATTAGGAGGTGTTACATCTACTTTGTTAATTGATTCATCATTATCAGCATAATTACTAGT
>CAKOYV010000003.1 GCA_934131005.1 uncultured Bacilli bacterium
TATAGACATTTTTACTAATTTTTTTATTGATAATTAGTAATTTTGTCTTATTCTAATTTATGTCGTTTGACATAGATTGGAGGTGGCAAAATGAATGAAAAAGAAGAATTAAAATATATTACAATTGAAAAAATAATTAATAGTGAAATAACTATAAAAGAAGCAATGTATATACTAAATCAATCTAGAAGAAATATTAATCGTTTAATTAATAAATATAAAATTGAAGGAAAAGATGGTTTTATTCATAAAAACAAGGGAAAAGAAAACAAAAACAGAAAATCGGATAAGATAATAAATGATTTAGAAAATTTATATTTAAAAGAATATTATGATTACAATTTTACTGCATTTTATGATGAAATATATGAAAAATATGATATATCATATGATGTTATGTTAAAAGCATTTAAAAAGGATGATATAATATCACCCCTTTCAACAAAAAAGACAATAAAATTATATAACGAAAATATTAAGAAAACAATTAAAGATAATAAAATTGAGAATAAAGAAAAAATAGAATTATATAAAAGCAGAATTATAGAAACTGAAAAAGCACATATAAGAAGATCAAGTAACCTATATGCATTTGGACAAGAAATACAAATGGATGCATGTTTTAAGTTATGGTTTGGAGGAATAGCATCAGCACTTCATTTAGCGGTTGACAAAGGCACTAAAAAAGTTTTATTTGGTTGGTTTGAATATGAAGAAATAACAAGAGGTTATTTTATTCTTTTATACAATATAATCATCAATTATGGTATTCCACATAAAATCAAAACTGATAATAGAAATTCATTTTCAAATGGAAAAAATAAAATTGATACAACACAGTTTGGTAGTATTTGTAATGAATTAGGAATAATTTTAGTAACAACAAGTGTAGCAACATCCAAATCAAATGTAGAGCGTGAAAATGGTACATTTAAGAATAGATTAATAGCTGAATTAAGGCATGAAGGAATAACTGACATAGATTCAGCAAATGAATATTTAAACAATATATTTATTCCTAAAATGAATGCAAAATTTTCATATAAAATAAATAAAACAATGATGAAGGAAAACAATTATTCTGATTTAGAACTAAATTTAATTATATCAGAAAAATATGAAAGATTAATAGATAATGCTTCAACAGTAAAATATAAAAATAAATATTATATACCAGTGGATCCAAATACAGGAGAAACTATATCTTTTGTTTCTAAAACAATATGTACACTGATTATTACATATAACGCTGAATTATGGTCTAAGATTGAAAATAAATATTATATAATGTTAGAAATTGAAAAAAGAGAAACTGTTATGGAAAAAGAAGAAAAATCTTCTATAAAAGAAAAGAAAAAATATATTCCACCTTCAAATCATCCTTGGAGAAAATCATACAAAAACTAGTCAAATTAAGACTAGTTTTGCTATGAGACAAAATCTCTAATTAATGACTAAAAATATATTTTAAAATTATAGGACATTTTCACTAATTAATAAAACATATTTAATGAGACATTTTTACTAATTAGTCACGGTCTTTTGCTTTATTTTTTTACTTTTTAATTATATTTATAATTTCTACGCATTTCTCTTTCTGTATCACGCTTTTTTATTGTTTCTCTTTTATCATAATTTTTCTTACCTCGGCAAAGTCCTATTAATACTTTGGCTCTTCCTCGTACAAAATATATTTTTAGAGGAATTAGAGTTAAGCCATCTAAGGTTACCCTACTATTTAATTTTTTTATTTCATTTTTATGCATTAATAATTTTCTTGTTCTATCTTCATCATGATTAAATATATTACCTTTATCGTAACTAGATATGTGTGTATTTAAAAGATATAGTTCCTCTTTTTTAATAATAGCATAGCTATCTTTTAGTGAAACTTTGCCTAATCTTATAGATTTTATTTCTGTTCCTGTTAAAACAATGCCCGCTTCGTAAGAGGAGATTATTTCATAATCATACTTTGCTTTTCTATTTAAAATTTCCATATTAAAACCTCCATTAGATATAATCTAGGATATCAGAAATTGAATGATTTTACAAATGTTTTTTATTTCAAAAGATAAATTATTACTAAAATAAAGAGAATAATTAGGCCTACTGCTAGAAAAATATTATCTAATTTTAATTTTGTTTTATATTTTTTTGTCATTTTATACATCCTACCTTTTTAGTCATTAACGATTTCGAAATCAATCATACTAGTTTCTTTACTAGAGGCTATACACTTTACTTTAACAGTATCACCAAAGGTGTATCTGTGTTTTTTATTTTTACTTATTAAACTTAATGATTTTTCAATATAGCTGTAGCCTCCACCTGGAAGGTTTTCTATTTTAACTAATCCTTCAACAGTATTTGCTAATTCGACAAAGATACCAAATTCTTGTACACCTGATAGGATAGCACTAAATTCTTCTCCAATGTGTTCTTCCATATATTCAGCTTTTTTCATGTCATCAACATCTCGTTCACAACTTTGAGCGTCTTGTTCTTTAACTGAGCAATGAGCAGCCATTTCTGGTAAGTCAGTTTGCCATGCTTCTATTACTGATGATGAGTAATTTTCGGTATAATCTTTTATTAGGCGATGTAATATTAGGTCAGGATATCTTCTAATTGGTGAGGTAAAATGAGAATAACATTTACTTCCTAGACCAAAATGTCCGATATTTTGATCTGAGTAAACAGCTTTTGCTTGGCTTCTTATGGCCATATCATTTAATATTTTAGCATCAGGTTTGTCTGCTAATTGGGATAGAATATACTGTAGGTCTTTACTTGTTATGTTATGTTTCTTTCCTCTTACGACGTAACCTCTGGCTGCTAAGAAATCAAAGAAACTTTGTAATCTTTTTTGATCTGGTTTATCATGAACGCGATAAATTCCAGGAAGATTTTGATAAAAAACAAAGCCTCCTACAGTTTCATTGGCTGCTACCATGAAGTTTTCAATCATATTCTCGCCTGTTCCCTCTTCACGTAATTTTATATCAAGAGGATGGCATTTTTCATCAACTAATATTTTAGCTTCTGCGCTTGAGAATTCTATGTATCCACGATTAATCATCTTTTTTCTTAAAATATCTGATACTTCTTTCATAAGTTTCAAATCATCAACAAAATCTTCATAACCTTCAGCTATAATATTTTTATCTAATATATCATTTACTTTATTATAAGTCATTTGTATTCTACTTCTTATAACACTTTTAGCAATTTGATAATTAACTATTTTTCCGGTTTTATCAATTGTCATTATACAAGACATTGCTAAGCGATCTTGATTAGGGTTTAGAGAACAAATTCCATTTGATAATTGATGAGGTAACATAGGAATTACTCTGTCAACTAAGTAAACACTAGTACCTCTTTCATAGGCTTCTTTATCTATAGCACCTCCTCTTATAACATAATGACTAACATCAGCTATATGGACTCCTAATTCATATTTATCATCTATTCTTTTTATACTAATAGCATCATCAATATCTTTAGTGTCATCACCATCGATAGTAAAAATAGTTCTATCTCTTAAGTCTAATCTTCCTTTAGTATCTTCTTCATTTATCTTATCAGGAATATTTTTTAAAGCTTCTAAGACATTATCTGGAAATTGTGGTTTAAAGCCATGAGCATAAACAAATGACAAAATATCTACGCCTACATCATTTTTATGACCTATTACATGTAAAATAGCTCCTAGATATTTACTGCCATTTATAGGCTTTACTACAACTTTATGTCCTTCTACTAGACCTTTTTGGTACTCTTCTGGTATTTCTATATCAATATTATTTCTTTTATCTGGTTTTACATAGCATTTATTATCTTTAAAATAAACACAACCTACGAAACTATTTTCATCTCGAGCAATTATTTTAATAATTTTGCCTTCACTTTTACCATTTATTAATTCAATTAAAACTACATCATTATTTCTAGCAGAATTTAAATTATCTTTTCCTATATAAACATCTTTTTTCCCTTCTCCTATTATAACAAAGCCAAAGCCTTTAGGATTCATCATCAATTTTCCTTTTATAAGATGACTATTTTTCAATAAAAGATATCTTTTCTTTTTATCACTATAATAAAGTATTCCTTTTGTAGTCATTTCTTCTAATTTAGTTAATAGTGTTTTATATTCATCGATAGTTGTAAACCCTAGAGCATCATTTATTTCAATAGCACTTCTTGCAGGTTTATCAATATCGTTTAGAAGTTCAATAATTCTCTCTTCCATATATCCTCCTTATTTTGAGTAATTCATAGTTTGCTACTCTATATTCATTATAATATAAAGTTTAATTTATATCAAGTGGTAAGGCATAATAAAAAGACCTCAGTTTGGTCTTAGTATAGTTTTATGATTTTAATGACATAAAAAGTGCTATTACAAAGAATGCTACTCCTAAAATCATTGTTAATCTACTTATAAATAATTCTATTCCTCTTTCTTTAGTTTGAGAAAACAAATCAGCATTTCCTCCTTGAATTATTTGACCTGCTGATTCTGCTTTACCACTTTGGAGTAGAACTATTATTATTAATAATATTGATACAATTAATAAAGCTATTTCCATATTAATCCTCCCATCAGTTGTAATTATAGCATAAATAGGTATCTATAACAAGTTTTCTAGGATTTTTTTGACTTTTTTTAATAAAACCGTTGACAACTGTTATAAATGTTGCTATAATTTTAATTGTCGATGGGGAATTAGCTCAGTTGGCTAGAGCACTTGCCTTGCACGCAAGGGGTCAAGGGTTCGAATCCCTTATTCTCCACCATTTTTTTATTTTCGGGAAGTAGCTTAGCTTGGTAGAGCGCTTGGTTTGGGACCAAGAGGTCGCAGGTTCAAATCCTGTCTTCCCGACCAGTGAGAATATATAGAGTTCTTATGAAAATAAGAGCTTTTTTCTTTGTTTTTTAACTTTTTAATAGAAATAATAACTTAACTGTTGACAAATTAAAATTTTTGATTAAAATATGAGGTGTGATTTACCTAAATGGTATGATAAGAAAGGAAAGGGATAAAATGGAATACGAAATAAGATTTTATTATTCAAAAGGAGAAAAAGAAAACTTATTGGATAAATTAAACAAAATAGAAAAATTAAAAAATATGGGAACTTTTTATGAAAAAACAACCCAATATAATTCTACACTACCTGAAAACGATTTTTACTCTAAGGAAATTGATGGAAGATATAGAATTAGAATTACTAAAGGTGATACTGAATCTAAGTGCATGTTAAGTTGGAAAAGAAGATTACCTGATACAAAAGAAGGTTTAATAAATAAGGAAGAAGAAATAGAATGCAGAATTAATCCTGAAGATTATGAAAACTTTATTTATATAACAGAACATATTTTAAAAATGGACAGAGTTGAGAGTTATGAAAGATATAGAACAAATTATGCTAATGATTTGGTAGAAATTGCTGTTGACCAATATCCATTTGGAATTGCTCTTGAAATTGAGGCAAAGGCTGATAGTAATCAAAATCAAATTATTGATGAATATGTTAAATTGTTAGGGCTAGACTATAATGATGCGTATAGATTGTCATGGGATGATAAATATGAAGAATTATGTAAGGAACAAAATATAGAAAAAGTTGCTGATGTATTATTTGATTGTGCTAATATGCCTTTAGTGAAATAAGAATAATTGATTGGAAGAAATTAACAAAGCTAATTTTATTAATTTCTTTTTTTTTGAGTTAAATTTTGAATAAAAAATGATTGGCAAAGTTCTTATGAAAGTAAGGATTATATATTTTTATGTGATAGCTTCGTTAATCGGCTAGTTTTTACTCTACTAAAAATGGTGCTTCAACTGTGCCATCTCCTCCATTTATTTTTGTTGATTTATTTAAAGAAATAGAGGGCCTTAATCCAAAACTAAAATTGACACCATATTGTCCTATAGATCCACTTACAAAATAACTATGTTCAAAAGCTATTGAGACACCTTCCCCTGTTGATAAAAATTGTGAGGGAGACATTGTCCACCAATGAGTATTGTTATGTAAATAAGCATTACTACTAGGACTTGCCAATAAGATTTCATCAGCGGTTAAAAGACCAACTGGATAATTAAGTAACCCGTTGCCAATATTACTATTTACAGTAAATTTATCTATATCTCTAGAACAAGATAAATTTGCCGAATATAATTTTTGAGTTCTATAATTAGCAGAAAATAATAAACCACTTGTTGTTATACCTCCATTTGGATTCCAACCTCCCTTGTCATAAATAGTTCGATCGTTACAAAAAATTGTATCTTCTATATAATTTGAGTATCCCTTATTATCTATGTTAGTGTAATACCAATTATCAATTGTACCATTATCATCTTTAGAACCTTTTATTGTACTAGAATTAGTATTATAATCTAACATCTCTGATATTGCATTTTCTATATTCTTGCCATTACTTAAAGAAATGTATCCAGCTGATTTATTAGTAGTTTTAAATATATAAAAAACATTATCGCAAGTGTCACTAGTTGTAAAACAAGTATAATGATGAGTGTATATTCCAGATTGTTGATTATAAATATTACCCCATTCATTTGTTATTGGATTAGTTAATGTATATTTCCCATTATTATACGTGACATTGGTTCCATATGTATAACTTGTTGTTATATTTTTTACTTGAGCTTTATAGTTAATACTGCCATACATATAGCCCACTGAACTAAGAGATGTATATATTGTTTGTTCATTAAATCTTTTAGTACTAGGTAATTGGCTTTTTTCACCTATATTATCACAACTACCATTATGTGGTAATCCATTATAAATAAGTTTTACACCTCCTGTTTCAGTTGTTCTTACAATTTTAAAACACATATTAGCAAATATTAAATTATTATCTAAAACACTACCTCGATAATAATAAATAGGATTGGTGTTATTTTCTGTTCCACTTTTAATATAAACACCTTTACCATTAGTATCACTAGATGCTTTTGAAAAATCAATATTGGTATCAGTTTGAGCATTTCTTTTTACTAAATCAAGTAAATTTCCTTCTGCATTATTTACTGTTCTGAAAGTTACTGTTCCAGCAAACTTTCCTCTATCAGTATTTAGTTGATCTTTATTATTTTCTTGAATATATACAGCAATATAATATACTTTTGTTTCTTTTGATTTTAAAGTTAAATTAGTAACTAAATTAGAAACTGTCATATCATTAATAATGCTATTTGTCTTAACTGTTGTTTCATCTGATAATTCTCTCCATTTTAAATTATTATAATTACTAGCTCCATCTTTTTTATATAGTGAGATAGTTCCTATGAGATTGTCAATTTTACTACCTTTATTATTAAGAGTTATTTTATAAACTTGACATGATAAGTTATTATTTGCATCTATGCAAGCACTTTTACCTCCTGTGCCTTTTATCGCTTTATCAAGACTTTCATCCTTAAGGGGTACTAGTCCTTTATTATCTCCAACTAGTAATTCTACTTTTAAATCAACATTAACTGATACTACATTGCCTTTTATTGTTGAATTATTTTCATATTTATATGCTAAATATGAGTAAGTAGAACCAGTTACAAAACACATAAAAATTAATATTAATATAATAATATATTTATTAAATATGATTAGTTTAATTTTTTTGTTTTTCATAAAACCACTATCCCATCACCTATTGTTAACTAGATTTTATCAAAAAAAAAAAAAAAAAAGCCACTTTTTTAACTTTAAGATAACTTTTTTTATGATTGTTCCCTACAAAAATAGAGCTTTTAATTTGGGAATTTCTTTGAGATTATTTTTATAAACTTGGATGCAAAATACTAACAATTTATTTGATTTCTGTACCTCCCCATTCTACTGCTACAAAACCTTTTCTAGTTATAGATGTTAATTGCTGTTCTTTGATATTGATAGGATATTTTAATTTTTTAAATGTCATTAATATTCTTATACTTGTATCGGGAGTTGGATTTATTTCTAACGGCATATTGGCATTTATTTCTTCTTTTGTAGCAAATCTTATGTAATTATATTTATTTTTTTGCAATATAGGCAACCAATATATAATAAATTCTTCTTTTTCTCTATCTGTTAGTCCTAAAATTGATAATTTGTCTTCCAAAAATTCAGCGACGTCTTCACCTTTGACTATGAAGCCATCTTTTTCTACTTTAAAGTTATATACAGCTTTACTTTCATAGTATAATGAATAAAGTTTTTTATTGGTGTTTAAATCTGTTAGATCACCAGTTTTAGTTGCTAAAACATTCCAATTGGTTTTATATTTTGGATATGATACTGTTATTTTATCTTTATATCCTAATTTTACTGATATTTCTTGAGAGGCTTTGGGATATAAGTATATTATTGGTTTATCTGTGCTACTATTTGATATTCTATCTTTAATTACTAATGTTCTCGGTATTATATACCATAATATTCCTGATAAGATAATCCAATTAATTAATATTATTATAGCTTTCTTTGTTGCTTGCCTTTTTTCTTCTGAATCAGTTAGTGTTGTTTTTATTTTATTTTTTGCTTGAATAAATTTTATAATGGCTCTTACTAAAATAATAAATGACAGAATCATTAGGAAAAAATTTGTTATATTATGTTCCTCAATTGGAAATTTATATTTTTTATTTATCTTAGTAATATTTTTATTCTTAATCGGGATAAAATATGTTCTTCGTGTAGCAGTAACATAACCACTTTCATTTTCATCTCTTTTTATTGTAATATTTGCTATATTGTTTATTATACATATATGACTTATGTGACCATCTATTCCATTTACAGAACCAGTTTAATCTTCTAATATTATTAGTGATTTAGTATTAAAAAAGTCTTGATTAACAACATTTTTTAATAATATCTTATAAGAATTTTATCATATTAAATTTTTTTGACAATTATTTTCTTAGATTTTATAAAATAGCCATAAATTAAAATAATTGGAGAAATTAGTTAAGATAAAATAAATTAAAAGATAGATTTAATCACTATTGTTTATTTAGAGATTAAATCTATCTTTTTACTATTAGGCTGCTTGCTTCATAAATTCTAAGCGGAGTTTATCAGCAATTGTTACGATAAATTCAGAATTGGTTGGTTTAGCTTTATCAATGTCAACGCTATGACCAAATATTTCTTCCATTAAGTCCCAGTTTCCCCTATTCCAACTTACTTCAATAGCGTGTCTGATTGCTCTTTCTACTCTAGATACTGTTGTATCAAATTTACTAGCAACATCAGGATATAATTCTTTGGTGATACCACCTATTATTTCGGGATTATTATAAATCATCATAATTCCTTCTCTTATATATTGATATCCTTTAATATGGGAAGGCATGCCTAATTCGTGTAGCATTCTTGTTATAGATATTTCTAGGTTATTTTTATAAAGATTTATGCCTCTTTTGTCAACTTCTTCAAATACTTCTAGTATTCTATTTTCTAAATCCAATAATTCAAAAGGCTTTAGGATATAATAATTTACACCATATTCACTTACTTTTCTTATTACTTCTGGGCTATTATATGAAGATTCTACGATGATATTTTTACTAATATTTCTTTTCTTTAATTCTTTTAGAACATAAATACCATCTTTTTTAGGCATTATTAAGTCTAATAGAACAATATCATAAATATCTTCTTGATTTAATATTACATCTAAACCATCACTACCATTATAACAACATTTTGTAACTTCTATTTTTTTATTATCTTTAAAGTATTCTTTCACCATTTCTGTTAAGTTTACATTATCATCAATCATTAATACTTTTATTTTTTTCATATTATTCCTCTTTTCTAACTTTATTACAAACTAATTATATAATGTGTAGAGCTCGAACTTTGTCGAATAAAATACTAAAATAAAAGAAGTATTATTTTTTTAATACTTCTAATTAATGCTTTTGATTATAGATTCTATTTTATCTATATTTGATGAAATTTTTCCTATTAAAATACCATTTAATTTTTCTATTTTGAATAAATCATTTATATTCTCTTTTGCTACACCGCCTCCATATATTATATTAGGCTTACTTTTATATTTTTCGTACAAATAGTCATAAATTATATTTATATCATATTCTATTTGCTCGATTGTTTCATGGTCGCTAACTTTTAGGGGTTCGTAGGCAAATATTATAAAGTCAATATTTTGAATACCTTCTAGTAATTTATCTAGGGTTTCTTTGATTTCTCCGATATTGCCTGTTTCGCCAAAGCAAAGAATAGGACTAATATTAGAGTCTAGACAGGCATTTAGTTTTTTGGCAATTAGTTTATTTGTTTCGTGAAAATATTTTTTACGTTCGAAATGGCCCACTAAAGAGTAATTTATGCCTAGAGATTTTAGTTGAAGTGTAGATATTTCGCCTGTATAGTTACCGAAGGGCTCGCTATAAACATTTTGGGCTCCTACTCCCCAACTACAATTATCTATAAAATTATTTAGATAAATTGATGAGGGACAGACGATGATGCTGTTTGTTGTATCTATTTTATTTATTCTATCAATATATTCGTATACTTCATCGTATTCCATATTCATTTTATGATTCAGTATTATTAGTTTTTTCATTTTCTTCATTCTCCTCTTCTTCATTAGTTATTAGATTGTGAACTTTGTCGATTAGAGCAATTTTGTGTTTTGGTTTGTTTTTTATGGCTATTTTATAGACGTCTAAGATTTGTTCAGCAAAATATTTGGCTGAGTGAGCTTCGGCGGTTATTCTAGCTTGATTTTGGTAGCGCTCTAATAATTTTTTATTTTCAAATAGAGTTATAATTGCTTTTTTATATTCACGACGATTGTTAAATATGGTGCCGTTTAATCCTGAGACAACAATGTTTTTGAAACTCTCATCGTTTATACAAATTACAGGTAATGAGGCAGCCATAGCTTCTATTATGGTTAGGCCTTGAGTCTCAGTCTGGCTAGCGGTTGCAAAAACGTTAGAAATTAAGTAGTAGGATGCTATTTCTTCCCATGGAACTTTGCCTGTAAAAATAACGTTTTTTTCTATATTATTTTTATGAATATAATCTTGATATTGTTCTAGGTCGGGTCCATCGCCTACTATTAATAATTTAATCTTTTTCGATACGCCTATTAAAGACTTCATTGACGATAGTAAAAGCTCAATATTCTTCTCTTTAGCTATTCTACCGACGAAGAGAATAACAAAATCAGTTGGTGATAGGCCTAGTTCTCTTCTTTTAGCACTTATATTTAAATCTTGATTGTTTTCTTTGTAGAATTTCTCTACTTCAATTCCTGTTGGAACAATATAGATATTACGATCTACTTTATATTTTTTCTTAAATAATTCATAAGTTTTTTCTGTTGGAACTACTAATTCTGAAACAGTTTTATCACAATAGAATAAAGTTAAATATTCTACTAATTTTTTGCTAGATTTGTTAAAATAGCCATGCGTTATATAGTGAATGTAATCCTCATACATTGTATGATAAGTATGAACTAGTGGAATATTGAACTGCTTGGCTATAATACGGGCAAATGTTCCAACACCAAATTCTGTTTGTGAATGAATAACATCTAAATCCCATTTTTTGATTTTATTGATAGCTTTTAGGGGATATATTCCTGTTAAGCGATAATCATAGATACCAATAGGAACACCTGGAATTCTAATTATTTTTTCATCACTATCATATTTAAAATGCATATCTTCGGTATTTACCGTTACTATATATACAGTATGTCCTTTTTTCTCAAGAGCATTTTTTAACATAACTACACTAGTGGTTACACCATTTATATATGGGGTATATGTATCACTAAAGATTCCTATTCTCATGATTATCCTCCTTTTTATAAAGTGCTAAGAAGATAGCACCTGCAATTACGCCTAAATAATAGGTAATAAAACGCCATACTAGCATTATAGCATTTACTATACTTCCACTTATTAGATGTCCAAAGAAGAAGACAAAGCCATATTCTATTCCCCCGGTTCCTCCTGGTATTGGTACAAAAGAACCAATAGTCATAACATAGGCTGAGGAAATGATTGTATTTATTATGCTAATACTATTTATGCCTAATCCTCTACTTACGGTATATGGTACTGTATAAAGAGTTGTTAGGGCTAACATATTTAATAAGACTAATAATACTACCTGCATTTTTTCTTTTTTTAATTTAAGAGCATTTTTATGAAAATTCTTTAAATAAGTATTTAGATTAGTTCTTTTTTCACTAACATTTTTAACGATACCAATTTTTCCTAAGAGACTTAAGACTTTATTACAAATAAAGTGATTTATTTTCTTACCAAAGGCTAAGATATAGGTTACTACTAGAACTAAGAAATTAATAGTAAAACCTAAGATTACTAGTTGTTTAATAAGACTATTACTAGGAAATAATTTATAGAAGTAATTATAAATAAGTGCTAGTAAGCCTATTATAACTAGGGCTATTTGATAGACAATAAAGTTTTGTAATACTATATTAGTTGATTTGGTAACACTTATTTTTTCATTATGAAGATAATATATCTCCATTGGCTGTCCGCCTCCTGCAAAAGGTGTTATCCCATGGAAGAAGAGAATTATAAAGCTCATTTGGATACATCTTGTTAGTCTTACCTTCTCGCCATTTATTTTAGCCAAATGATAAATTGATAGAGCTATTAGTACTCTATAGAGACAAAATAATATCATGGCACCTAATACCCATAAAAGATTCATATTTAAGATACTATTAATAATAGTTTTATAATCATCTTTTAGAGAAAAATATAGGACTATTACAAGAACTACTAAGATAATTAAGATGTTTATAAAAAAATTACTTTTATTCTTTTTCATTTATGGCACTTATACCAGGAAGACTTACGCCTTCTAAGTATTCAAGTGTTGCCCCCCCTCCGGTTGAGATGTGATAGAACTTTTTAGAATCACTTAACTTGGCTACGGATGCGGCTGAGTCTCCTCCTCCTATTAAACATTTAATATTATTAGTAGTTATATAATCGTAAATAGCTTTAGTTCCTTCTTGATAGTTAATATTTTCATATAAGCCCATTGGACCATTAATGATAACTCTAGCACTGTTTTTTAAGTGATGGCAAAATAATTCTATCGTTTTTTTACCTATGTCAAAGCCTATATCTTCTTGTCTAAAATCATCTATATCTCTAGCCTCTATATTATTACTATCTATACTAGGTGCTACTTGGCTATCAATTGGTAGAATAATTTTTGTTGGATATTTTTGCAAAAGATTTTGGCAATATTCATTGGATTCCTCATCTACTAAGGATGAGCCTACATTATAGCCTTGAGCTTTTAAAAAAGTATAAGCCATAGCTCCTGAGATAATTAATTTATCACATTTATTAATAAGATTATCTATTACTTTTATTTTATCACTTACTTTAACTCCACCCATCATAACAATAAAAGGATGGGTATTTTCTTCTAGTATTTCATCTAATTTTTTTACTTCTTCTTCGACAAGAAAACCTAGACCATTTGGTAGAAATTTACTAATACCTACGTTTGATGCATGTTTACGATGGCAGGTTCCATAGGCATCATTAATAAATATATCTCCTAAGCTGGCCCAGTACTTAGCAAGAGTTATATCACAATTACTTTCTTTTTTACCATCTAAATCTTCATATCTAGTATTTTGGATAAGAAGAATATCACCTTCATTTAAATTTGCTACTAACTCTTCTAATTCATGACCTCTTGTTTTATCTGAGAATAAGACTTTTTTATTAAGTAATTCACTTAATCTTATACTTATTGGATATAAATTATTCGCCCTTAAATCACTAGCTGTTTTTATTTTTCCTAAGTGGGATAAGAGAATTAATTTTGCTCCCTTACTGATTGCATATTCAATAGTTTTAAGACTTGCTTTAATTCTTGTATCATCTTGTATTTCTCCATCTTTAATAGGTACATTAAAATCGCACCTAATAATAACCTTTTTCCCCTTTAAATTATAGTCTTTAATTGTTTTTTTCATAATTTCTCCTTACAGATAGTATTATAGCAAAATTATACGTATTAGTAAATAATTTCCAATTTTAGTTTTTATAATTAATGTTTATTTTTATATTTAGTATTTTTTAGTTATTATTTGTTTATATATATGTTTAATTTTATAATTATTACTTGGGTTTTTGATTTGTAAATTTTTCTTTTTTTTATATTTTAATTTTTTAATATTTGTAATTATTCTTTTAATTAGTTTTATATTTTTTTGTTTTAATTTAGTTTTGTAATTATTATTTATTCTTTTAATTAGTTTTTATAGATTCTAATTTTTTTATTAAATAGATGGGCTTTTATAAATAAAGAATGCTAATTAAGTATATAGTTTTAATAAAATGATAGTCCAAATGATGGCTAGTGGATATACTAATTTAAATTTTAATTTTCTAGTTTTGTGATGATAAGTATGCATGCCTACTAGAAAGCCGTAGGAACCACCTACTAGAGATAAGATTAGTAAGTAAGATTCAGGGAGGCGATATTTATGCTTGATTGCTAGTACTTTGTCAAAAAGGCAAGATAAGTTAGCAATTAAGTTAATTATTATTAAATACTTTAGAAAAGTCATTAGGAATTTTTGTCTTAAAAGTTAATTCTTTTTTGCTTAAAGGGTCTATTAGAGCTATTTCATAGTGATGAAGCATAAGACGTTTAAAGCTATTATCCCTAGATTTGTACTTTTTATCGCCTACTATAGGATGATTTTTTTCACTTAAATGAACTCTTATTTGATTTTTACGTCCTGTTTCAATATTTACGTCTAGGAGGGTATATTTTTTATTAAATTTAAGAGGTTCATAATTTGTAATAGCTCTTTTGCCTCCGAAAGTAGTACTTTTAGAAAAAGTCATCTTATCTTCATATAAATAATTATCAATTCGACCTGGTTTGGTTATTTTACCTTCTACTAAGGCAAGATATTTTCTTTTAGTTACTATTTTATTCCAGTTTTCTTGAAGCATATTTTTTAGTTTTTCACTTTTAGAAAATATTACTAGACCAGATGTTTCTTTATCAATTCGATTAACAATAAAGGCATATTCTTTCTTACTATTTAGATATTTTCTTACCATTTTATAAAGAGTATTTTCTTGATTTTTTGTCTGTTTAGAAGTGCTGATTGTTAAAAGAGAGTTAGGTTTATTTACGACTAAATAGTTTTTATCTTCATATATTATTTCAAAATCAAGATTGGAATGGTTAGGAATTAGGGCGACTTCATCACCTGATTTAACTAGTTTAGGTAATTTTTTTTGACATTTATTATTAATATAAATACAACCTTCTTTAACTAAGGTTTTAGCTTTATTTTTAGCAATATTGTTAGTACTTAGAAATTTAATTAAATCTTCATCTTTATATACAGACATTATTCTTTTTTTCATGATTACCTTCTTTCTTATAAAAAGGACTTAAATAATAAACATATTTAGGTCCTTAGTTATTATTTTTTAAATACTCTGCTAGGCATGTTAAAACATTTTTATCTTCTTGATAAGTTAAAATATCAAATGCTTTATTAATTGGATACCACTCTATTTGGGCTATTTCTTCTTTTTGTCTTTTTATATAATTAGTAATTGGAGTTGCTGTGAAATAAATGACATCTTTAATTGTATTTGGTTTAGGACTGTAAGTTATTTTGGTTTTAAAGTTTGTATCTAGTTTTACATCTAAATTAGTTTCTTCTTTTATTTCTCTTAGGGCTGTTGTAGACTCATCTTCATTATCTTCAACATGACCTTTAGAGTAAGACCAATGCCCTTTTCTATGTTTTAAAAGTAAAATATAAATTTCATTATTAACTTCTTTATATATTACTGCACCACATGATTTTTCTCGTTCCATATGATTAAATTCCTCCTATATATCTAATTATTATTTCGTGAGTTTTTGCTTTTGATTAATTAAATTTAATGATTATCAATGTAAGCTTCAATTATTTCAACAAATTTATCTGTATTACTTATATACTTTTTAGGCTTAAATTCGGCTACTTTTTTTAGAAGAATCGATAGATTATCACCTTCTGAATATTTTAAAATGTATCCTGCTTTATAAAAATTATTTACGATTTGAACTTGATGATCATTCATGTGCTCTTGATATTTGGCAAGTCTTGGACACACTATTACTTTTTTGTTGTTTTTAAGCCCTGTTAAGATAGAGCCTACGCCACCGTGAGTTATTAATAAATCGCATTCTTCTACTAGTGAGGTAAATTTTTCACGATCTATTAAATCGAAGATTTCCATATCTTTACTATTATATTTAGTAAAGCCTGCTTGAACAATTACTTTATCTTGAATATTACCACGATCTATTTCTTTTTGAATAGCATCTAGCAATCTAGTAAAGGGCTTGTCTTGTGTTCCTAATGTTACTAAAATCAAAATATCCAACCTCCATATACAGCATTTGGGTATAGTTTTAACATACTTTCCCATTGTACGATAAATAAATCGGCAAATTTATAGACAAGATTGCCTGTTTTACTTCTTGTTTTACTGTTCGCAAATGTTTCGATGAAAATAATTTTGCTTCCTAATAAATGACCAATTAAACACATAGGTCCTGATGTATGTGCACCTGTTGAAATTATATATTCAGGACGTACTTTTAAATAGATAAAAAATGATTTTATAGTATTTAAAAATAATTTTATAGGATATGTTAATTTATGGGTTAAAGTTGTGTAGGTGCCATAAATTAAGAAACTTACTCTATTTTTATATTTTTCTTTTAATGATAAATTAGATTTTGTTTTCTCTGTTACAATGTAATAATCATATTTATCAAACATTTTTTTTAACTGTAATAATTCATCTAAGTGTCCTCCAGTACTGGAGATGAACATAACTTTTTTCATAACTACCATCCTTTATTGCTTTTTAGCATAATTATATGCTGATTTTACCATGTCTGTAAGACCTAATTCGGCTTTCCAACCTAATTCTTTATATGCTTTATCGCAATCGGCATAGCATGAAGCTATATCGCCACTTCTTCTGTCGGTTATTTTATAATTTACTTTAACTTGGTTTTCCTCTTCAAAGGCTTTAACCATTTCTAAAACACTATAACCATTACCAGTTCCTAGATTATAAACATTTACACCTGTTGTATTTAGTAATTTATCTAGTGCCTTAACATGCCCTTTAGCAAGATCAACTACGTGAATATAATCTCTTACACCAGTTCCATCTTTAGTGTCATAATCATCACCATATATTGATAGACATTCTAATTCTCCTGTTGCCACTTTGACAATATAAGGCATTAAATTATTAGGAATTCCGTTAGGATCTTCTCCAAGTAAGCCAGATTTATGTGCCCCTATTGGATTAAAATATCTAAGTAAAGTTACTCCCCATTCGTTATCTGATATATATAAATCTTCTAAGATTCTTTCATTAAATACTTTACTTGTACCATAAGGATTAGTAGTTGCTCCTACTTCCATATCTTCTGTTATAGGTAATGATTTAGGATTTCCATAAACAGTTGCACTACTACTAAAAATAATTTTTTTGACATTATGCTTATTCATTACTTCGCATAAACTAAGAGTGCTATCTATATTGTATCTATAATATAATATTGGTTTTTGAACGCTTTCTCCTACGGCTTTTAAGCCAGCGAAATGAATAACAGCATCAATTTTATTTTCTGTAAAGATTTTTTCTAGAAGTTCTTTATCTCTGACATCTCCTTTATAAAATTTAACTTGTTTCTTAGTTATACTTTCAATATCTTTAATAACACTTTCTTTGGAATTACATAAATTATCTATAATTACTACTTCATAATTATTATTTAATAATTCAACGCAAGTATTACTTCCTATATATCCTAACCCTCCTGTTACTAATATCTTCATTCGTTACCACACCTTTCTTTATTAGTATAGCAAAATTAAATCTTTTGTACAAGTTTATAGATAAAAATAAAAGAGAATCGTATCATTCTCTTAAAATTTTGTATTTAGTTTTGCACTATTATATTACTCTCATTCCAAGATGCCGGTCTATTTGATTTGGTTAAATCTAATATCCATTTTTGTTCTTTTGAAGATTTTACATATATTACTGTATTTGCTGGCAATTTAGTAAATAAATTATCAAATCCAGTTTCGTTAAAATAGTCAGGTTCTTTTTTGATTTTATCAAAAGTAAAATTATTTAATTTCAAAATTGTCTTTTGAGAATTAGGTGCTAATGCTGAAAACATAAATCTCATATCTACTACATTCGATGTATCCCATTTTGATAAATCCAATTCTACTTCTTTTAATGCAGTACCATATTCTTTAAACATAGCTGCCATATTTTCTACCTTTGATGTGTTCCATTTTGATATATCGCCAATAGAGCAACTAGTAGCACTATAACATGCATTTTTAAACATATAAGATGTAGACACTACTTTTGAGATATCCCATTTTGATAAATCACCTATATTCCAATTAGTAGCACTCTTACCAGCACTTTCAAACATAGCATTCATATATTCTACCTTTGATGTGTCCCATTTTGATAAATCGCCTACGCTCCAATTTTCAGCTGCAGAACCAGCACCTTCAAACATTTCGGACATATCTGTGACCTTAGATGTATCCCATTTTGATAAATCGCCTATGCTCCAATTTTCAGCTGCAGAACCAGCATCAGCAAACATAGATGCCATATTTTCTACCTTAGATGTATCCCATTTTGATAGATTACCCAGATTCCATGTGATAGAATAAACTCCTGCATTGGTAAACATACCGTTCGCATTTGTTACATTTGAGGTATTCCAATTTTCTAGATTTCCTATATCCCAAGTTTCTGCACTAGCACCTGCATAAGCAAACATACCGCTCATATCTGTGACCTTAGATGTATCCCATTTTGATAAATCGCCTATGCTCCAATTTTCAGCTGCAGAACCAGCATCAGCAAACATACCGGTCATATCTGTGACCTTTGATGTATCCCATTTTGATAGATTACCCAGATTCCATATGCCAGAATAATCTCCTGCATTAATAAACATACCGGTCATATTTGTTACATTTGAGGTATTCCAATTTTCTAGATTTCCTATATCCCAAGTTTCTGCACTAGCACCTGCACAAGCAAACATAAATGCCATATTTTTAACCTTAGATGTATCCCATTTTGATAAATCACCTATGCTCCAATTTGATCGATTAATCATTATTCGTGAATTCATATTATTCTCATAATCTTTTGCATATTTTAAAGCGTTATTGTCACCAAACATAAAGGACATATCCTCTACATTTGAAGTATTCCAATTTGAAAGATCTAATTGTACATTTTTAGTATCAATGGCTAGTTCAGAAAACATACCTGACATATTTTTTACTTTGCTAGTATCCCAATTATTTAAATTTATTGTTAATTTATCAGAGTATTCTCCATTATCACCAAACATTAGGGCCATATCAACTGTATCTGATACATTTAAATTATTTAATTCCATACTATTCATAATTCCCATTATATTTTCTTTGGTTTTTGAATTTTTCTCACATATATATTTTTGGTATGCTATTCCAGTTTTTGAAATGCCTCCTAATAATTTAGAAGTTGGTTTTCTATTTGAGTAATTTACAGGAGGGCGTTCTATATCATCATCTGAACAGCCGCTTGCAAACAAAAAACTAGAATCAATTGGGGCATTAACACCACCGGTTGCTCCAATTACTAATAAAGCTTCTTTTGCTTCATTGTAATAAACGCCTAAAATGACTTGATTATTTTGTTGTTCAGATACATCATAGGTTTTATCGAGTTTATAATTACTATTTTCTTCAAATTCATAAGTGTCTGGCATTTCTTTTGACGTTTTAATTATTAAATTGCTAGTATCTTGTTCATACTTTGAATAATCAACATAATTATTCCAATCTATGCAAAAGCCATCTTTGTAAGAATTAGCATAGCAACTTTTTGCTAAACGAGATTTTTCTATTTCTATATTACTATTTATTTTTATTTCAACGCTTTCTAACGCATATGTATAACTAGCTATTGCTACTATAGTTAATATTGAAAATATAAATAAAGCAATTACATATTTTTGAGGATGATTTTTAAGAAGATGAAGATATTTTTCTATATTAATTTTAAGTTGCTTCTTTTTTAAGGTTATTACTACAATAACAATTCCTATAAATGAGCAAATTGCCATAATAAAATATTTTCCAATTTCATCACCCGTTTTTGGGTTGGTTTGAATTAAATCAATTTTACTATCATGCATACTTTGTGATGGAGGAATATTATTTTTTTTATTATCTGTATCACTAGTTGGATTATTACTTACTTGGCTATCTAATTTTATGGAAATAATGCGATTTTGAATATATTTTCCCTCAGGATTATAGCTATTTGAGTCAACTTCTTTATTATACTTAACATTTAAATAAAATTCTTTAGTACTATTTGCCTTAACAATATTAGTATCATCGCTATTCCAACCAAAAGAATAATTTATATAATCATCTGGTGATGTATTTATAGTACCTTTATCACTTATTAAAATATCTTCATTTCCTTTGTTAGTAACTTTAATTTTATATCGAACATAATCATTAAGATTATAAAATTTTATGGCAAAATTAATATTCATACCACTATATGTTGGTTGGCTGCTAATATTTGCCGTATCACTTTTTTCAACTACCTCCACCCCACTTATACTTATATCGTTGGTACTAGCTTTAACGATATCTTGATTACTAAAAAATATTATTGTTGTAAATATTGATAGTAAAAAGATATTAAAGTTCAAAAATATTACTCGATTTAGATTTTTATTTTCGTTCATAATTTATTCTCCTCTACTTTATACGACAAATATAACATAGTATATTAAAAATTTCAATATTATCGAAGTAAAAAAGAATGAAAAAATTCATTCTTAAATCTTTAATCTATTAATTTTTGCTTTTTAGTTACCGTATTATTTAATTTAACATAAAAACTTAGTAAAACTATTCTTTTGCTTTTTAATAATTTGATAAATATTACCCAGTTTAATGGGAGCTTTTTTCTCTCTACTTGAATATAATATTTATAATTAGCATCTGCTATTATGGTCATATAATCAAAAAATTCTTTTTTACTTAATTTTTTATAATATGCCTCGAAAGATATTAGTTGAAGATTTAAAAACCATTGTTCCATTAATCTGACATAGTTACCTTTTTTATTGCGTCTTAATAAAGATATCATTTTCTTTCTAATAATGTGAAGAGATGATAAGTTTTTGATAGATTGTTCTAGGTTGTTAGTAATACTATTTGGATTATTGTAATAGTAATAAAGGCAATCAGGAACAATTTTTATTTTCGTTGAGGCTAGAATATATTCTAAGGTAAAGATTATATCTTCACGCCAAATAAGTTCTTCATCAAAAGTTATTTTATTTTCTTTAATTATACTTGTTTTGAAGATGAAATTCCAAAGATGAATTCTAGTTTTACTTTTAAGAATTGCTTTTAGCATATTATTCACTGTTACTTCTTTGGAAACATCGGCATAAATATCATCATGATTAGTCATCTTTAGAGCATTATTGCTATTGGCAACATAATTATTAAATCTAACTAAATCATAGTCTTCTATATGCAATACAGCTTGTTCAATAGCATTTTCTTCTAGCCAATCATCAGCATCACAAAACATTATATATTCGCCGCTTACTTCCCTTAGGCCTATATTTCTCGTTTGGGATATGCCAATATTTTCTTGTTCTATTAATTTTACTTTTTGATTATTTTTATATCTAGATATTATTTTATTTGTTTTATCTGTTGAACCATCATTAACAATGATAAGTTCTATATTATCATATGTCTGACTTAAAATAGAATTGATACACTTCTCAATATATGCTTCTCCATTATAAACAGGCACTATTACAGAAACTTTTTGCATAGTAAATCACCTCTTACATTGTATCAAATTTTAGAAAATAAATCTAGTTTTTAGAAGATTTGGTAAATTATAACTTTTTTAGATAATTAATTTGGTTCTTTATATAAAAAGAAGAACATTATTTTTTCTTTTTAAAATGTCCTTCAAAAATAATATCTGTTTTTAAAATTATAGTAAATACAACAATAAATAAGATGGCATAAATAAACATACCTATTTTACTATCTCCTAAAACATATACAATTGAAGCAATTGCAAATAACATATCAATAAAGTAAATTATTAGAACTGTTCTTCTTTGAGAAAAATTTTGTTTTAGAAATTGGTGATGCAAGTGATTTTTATCAGGCATAGATATTGGTTTATGATTAACAAATCTTCTTAAGATGGCTAGAGTTGTATCAAGAATTGGGATTGCTAATAAGAATATTGGTACTATGAATGATGTAAATGTAACATTTTTATAACCTAATAGGGCTATTACGGCAATCATATAACCTAAAAACATACTTCCTGAGTCTCCCATAAAAATAGATGCTGGATTAAAGTTATGATATAAGAACCCTAAGGTACTACCTAACATAATAAATGTTAATATAGCGTCAAGGCCACTAGAATTCATAAATAATATAGAAATAATGCCAATGGTAATAAAATAGATACTTGCTATTCCTCCTGCTAGGCCATCTAGACCATCTATTAGATTCATACAGTTAATGACTGATGCTATAAAGAAAATTGTTAAAGGATAACTTAAGATACCAAAGTTCATATATACACCGAAAAAGCTAACATCTCTTAGAACTATTCCTCCATAGGTTGGTATTATAATGGCTGCTACTAACTGACCTATAAATTTATATTTGGCTGGTACTGGTTTTATATCATCGATAATACCTGTTATAATAATAATAATACTTCCTATTAATATAGCGTTCATTTGAACTGATTCATGGCCAAATAAGATATATCCTAATAAGAAACCAGCATAAATTCCTAAACCACCAAGTCTTGGAATTGGTACTTTGTGTACCTTTCTTTTGTTAGGAATATCAAGTGCTCCTACATGAATAGCAATTTTTTTAACAATTGGTATAAAAAATAATACAAATAAAGTTGTTATAAAAACAATACAAAATACATCTAATAATCTCATAATTCACCTCAGACTACATTTTATCATATTTACATAAATTTAGCAATTTTATGATGAACTATTTTTAATTACTTGTCAAATATTGTCTAAGATGATATAATTCTAGATGTACAAAAATAAAGGAAGTTGGTGTAGTATTGAAATCAAAAACAAAAAAAACACAAATAAGAAAAGTAATAAATAAAAAGAAGATTTTTTGTTTTGTTAGTTTTATTTTTCTTATGATTTGTTGCATTTGGTATGGAGGGCGTGCTATTTATTTCTATTTAGATAGTAGAAAGAGTATCAAGAATGAGGCTAAAACACTTGCACAAACAGTATTAAATGCTGATAATAATATTAAGAAGATTAATGATAATAGTTATTTTTATAAGAATGCTAAAAATAATTATGTTATTTATTCTAATTTAGTATGGAGAATTGTTAAGATTAATAATAAGAATAATGTTACTTTAATCCTAGATGATGCTATTAGTGATTTAGCTTATGGGAAGGGAAAGAAATATAGTAATTCTTATATAATGAAATGGCTTAATAATAAGGATACTTTTTTAGATAAATTAAATGATAAGAGTAAATATTTAACTAAAAGTACCACTTGTGTTGATAATATTAAGAGTATGAAGAATATTTCTTGTAATAAGACAATGGATGATAATTATTTATCTTTATTATCAGTTGTAGATTATATTAATACTGGAGGAAGTCAAAGTTTTATTAATGATGGAAAAAATAGTTATTTAATTAATAATGATAATAAGGGTAATGTTTGGTATATTAATGAAGATGGTAAGCTTGATAATAGTGATGGTGAAGATATATATGGAGTTAGACCTGTTATTACACTCAAAGATTCTGTTTCAATTGTAAGTGGTAATGGTAGTAAGAGTTCTCCTTATACAATTGAGGATAAAAATGAATTATTTGCAAGTTATGTTAAATTAGATAATGATATTTGGCGTGTATATGATGTTGATGATGATTATGTTAAGTTAAGTCTTAATGATTATGTTAAATTTCAAGATGAGGCACTAGAGTATAATTATTCTAAGAAAAATTATGTTTTTAATGATACAGAATATGGTAGTTTAGCTTATTATTTAAATCATAAATTCTTAAATAGTCTTAGTTATAGTAGTTTGATTACTGAAAACACTTATAATAATGGTGTTTATGGCGAAGATAATAAATTTAACTACACTAATATTCTAGATAATACTATAACAACTAAGGTATATATGCTATCAGTTGGAGATGCCTTTGTTAATAATAATTTAGAAAATTATTTTGTGGCAACTGGTACTAGCGATGAGGAAGCTTATGTTTATGTTGCTAATAAAAATAATACTTTAGAAGATACTAGTGTTAGTGATGAGAAGTATGTTGTACCTTGTATTAGTATAAAGCGAACAAATTTAAAATATGGAAGTGGAACAGTTAATGATCCATATAGAACGGAGTAATTATTATGGCTAGGCAAAGAAAGAAAAAAAGTAATAAGAAATTGATTGTTTTTACAACTATTTTTGTAATATGTGACTTATTAGCATTCGCCGGATTCTTTGTAATGTATGGGCCTTGGAAATATGTACAAAATTTATACGTTACAACTGCTATGAAGACTAGAAATCACCAATGGGTTGCTAGAATATTTTATAGCGAAGCTAAAATTGAGGAAATAATGGCAAGTAATTATATTGTAGGAATTGATGAGGATGCCAATACTGATGATATTGTAATTGATACTAAAGAGAAGAAAAAATATAAAAATAAGTATGAAAAGGAATTGTTAACCAGGGATCCTGGTAATGATTCTTATAAAGTTTTAAATATTAAAGTTGGTAATGCTAATGGATATCTAGTAGCAATTTATAAACCAAAGAAAGTAAAATTACTAACAACTAAGAAATTTAATGCCGGTACTTATGGTGAGAGAGTTATTGATTTGTGTAAGAGATATGGTGGTAGCGTTTGTATAAATGGTGGTGGATTTGCTAATGGACTTGCTAATGGTTCTGATGTACCACTAGGATATGTTATTGAAAATGGTAAAGTTACTTGGCCACTTAAAAATAATTATAGTACTACTAAAGGTGATATTATTGGTCTTACTAAAGATGGTAAGCTTAAACTTATGAATAATGTTACTGGGCCTCAAGCAATTAAAGGTGGTATTTACTCTGGTATTGAGTTTGGGCCATTCTTAATCGTTAATGGAAAATCAATTAAAATTGAAGGTACACCTTATGGGGTTGCTAATAAATGTGTAATTGCACAAAGAAAAGATGGCGTTATGATGTTCCTAGTTACTGAAGGAGAAAGTTATATTGATGGTGCCAGTTTAAAAGATGTGCTTAAAATATTAGAAAGATATGGCGCTTATAATGCTGCTAACTTAGATGGTGGGCAATCAACTACTCTAATTGTTAATAATAAAATGATAAATACCCCTAATTACTTGGCTAAAAAGCAAGGTGGTAGATATGTTGTTACTGGATGGGGACTTATAGATTAAGGATTAAAAAGACTGTTAACTTATTTAAATAGTCTTTTTTGTTTTTTTAAAGTATGTTATAATAGTGGTACTAAATGTAGGAGGAATGATAAATGAGAAAGAATGTTTATTTTTTACTATTACCACTACTCTTCTTTAATGGAATAAGTAGAGTTCAGGCTGCTAGTGTTACTAATGGTAATTATTATATTAAAAATTATGGTAACAATAGTAAAGTTATTGATGTTAATGGTGGTTATACTTACAATGGAACTAACATTCAGTTATACAATAGTAATAATAGTCTTGCTCAAAAATGGAATATAAGATTGCAAAATGATGGTCATTATACAATTACTAGTCAGTTAGATAGTAATAAGGCTATTGATGTTGCTTCAGGTATATTTCAAAATAGAACTAATATTCAATTATATAATAGTAATTTTACTCAAGCTCAAAAATGGGATATTAACCATTTTGGCAGAAGTAGTTTTGAAATTTCTACCCAAAACAGACGCTACTGCTTGGATATTCAAGATGGAGCTATTAATAATGGTACTAATATTCAACTATACTCTTGCAATAATACAAATGCTCAAAGATTTAAAATAGTGGAAATGGTTGAGGCTAAGCAAACAATTGCGGATGGTACTTATTATATTAGCAGTGCTTTGGATAATAATAAAGTATTAGATGTTTATGGTGGTAATACTAATAATAAGACTAATATTCAGTTATATCAATTTAATAATACTAATGCTCAAATGTGGAGGGTAAAATATTTAAATAATGGGTATTACTCTATTACTAGTAAACTTAATAGAAGTAAATGTATGGATGTTGATAATGGTTCTTCTATCAGTCAGACTAATGTTCAGCTATATGATTGTAACAATACTAATGCTCAACAATTTATTATAAGAGATTTAGGTGATGGATATTATGGAATATTTACTAAAAACGATCCTATTCCATTAGATATTAATAATGCAAGTACCAATAACAGTACAAATATCCAGATTTTCTATAATAATGGTAGTAAAGCTCAAAAATTTAAGTTTAATAAAGTTGAAGAAAAAACAATTGATACTGGAGTTTATACTATTAGATCAATGGTTAATAATAATCAAGTATTAGATGTTCAAGGAGGAGTTTCCAATAATGGCGTTAATGTACAATCATATCGCTTTAATAATACTAATTCTCAAATTTGGTATGTTAATAAAACTAGTGATGGATTTTATAATATAAGATCTGGACTTAACTCTGCTTTGTATTTAGGAGTTAATGGTACTAATGTTCAATTATCTACGAATGAATTTAAATGGGATTTAGTTATGCAAGGAAATAATACGGCTTATGTTATTGATAAAAATAGTGGTTTATATTTAAATCTTAACAATGGTAGTAGCCAAAATGGGGCTAATATAAATTTAGTGACTAATCAACAAAATAATGCTCAATTATTTTATTTTGAAGATACTAATATAAATAGTGGTTCCCCTACTATTAACAATGGCTATTATAGTATTAATAGTGTTTTAAATACATCTAAAGTTATTGATGTTAGTGGTGGTTCTAAGATAAATAAAACTAATATTCAACTTTATAATTCTAATGGTAGCAATGCTCAAATATGGTATTTTAAATATTTAAATAATGGATACTACTCTATTACTAGTGCTATGAATCCAGCTACATCCCTTGATTTGGATAACGGTAACATATCTAGTGGAACTAATATACAATTATATAGAGCAAATGGTACTGATGCTCAGATGTGGAAGATACGTGATGATGGAGTTGGACATTTATCGTTTGTGTCAAAAAAAGCTAATATTTGTGTTTCAGTTTTAAATAGTAATGCTTCTAATGGTGCAAATATTCAAGCTAATAATTGTATTGGGGATAATTCTCAAAAATTTATTGTATCTCTTAATAATAAAACTAAAGTTTATACTGGTATTGATGTTTCGCAATATCAAGGTAATATTAATTGGTCTGCAGTCGCTAGTTCTAATATTGGTTTTGTAATGTTAAGAGGCGGTATTGGTGATAATTTATCACGTCAAGATGATAAAAAATTTACAACTTATGTTAAGGAACTTGAAAAATATAATATTCCATATGGAGTGTACATCTACTCATATGCTAAGCAGGCTAATGGGCCTACTGGTTTAAATGTTGATTCTGAATCAGCAGCTAGTGAGGCAGCTCATGCTTTAAGATTAGTTAATAATTCTAGTTATAAACCTAATTTAAAAAAATCTATCTTTATTGATATAGAAGATGACTCAATGAAAAATTTTGGAAAAACAAGGTTAACCGCGATTGCTGATAAGTTCTGTTCAACAGTTCAAAATAGTGGTTATGGTTGTGGTATGTATGCTAGCACTTCTTGGTATCGAAATAATCTTGATACAGTTAATCTTGCTAGAAAATATGGCGTTTGGGTAGCCGAATGGACTAGGAGTTCTTCTAAAGCAACACATAGTCAGGCAATGTCACTTAAACCTAGTTACAATATAACAAGTTATAATTATTGGCAATTTTCTAGTAGTGGTTCTATTAGAGGTATTAATGGTAATGTTGATTTAGATATGGGATACAATATATTCGATTAATAAAAATAAAGACAAAAAGATTATGCTATTTAAATTATGCATAATCTTTTTTATTAAAATATTGATTTTATTGGCTCTAGAGATTTATCAAAAATAATTATTTTTCCTAAATTATCAAGAGTACATAGTAAAATGTTTTTATAATCCTTATATCCCCTCTTTTTTAATTCATTTTGAAGCCAAATTAAATCTTTATTCATTAGTTTTAAATTTTTTTCGATCAATGTACCATCAATAATAATATTTGCTTTCAAAGGCTCATCGGAAGATTTAATTTTCATATCTTGCTTGGTTGGGTATGAATAAATTGATTTACTTAGAAAACTTATTTTGCCACTTATTTCTAGAATAGCGTAGTTTACTTTACTTAAATCAAAATAACCATTTTGACGAGAAGCCTCTTCCAAATCATTTATATCTATTCCCTCTTTTTTTAGGTTATCATAAATTATTTTACCGTTATTAATAAGAATGGTTGGAGTACCATTAATAAAATGTCTTATTTTAATATTTTTCATAGTTAGGGCTGTAACTAATATACCAGAACCGCCGTATATTAATAAAGATGCAAGCCCTGCAATTAAATCCTTTTTTATATCTAATGATATATCAGCGGCAATACTCCCCATAGTAATACCTACAATATAGTCATAAATATTCATTTGACTTACTTGTTTTTTCCCCATAACTTTAGTTAAGATGAAAAGAATGATCAAAACTAAAATAGTTCTAAATATTACCATTATTAAATCATCTGTCATATTAATCACCATTATTAATATGAACTAGTTTTTATTTTATATACCACTCTAAGTGTTCTCTATCTTTTTTGCAATTACTAATAAATATTTTTTTTCGTATTTTTGATAATCAGGATGATTACTACAGGTTTGTAAAATAATTATTTTGTCATTATTTTGAAGTTTAGTTTTTGTTTTATAAAAAGATTTTTGTTGGAGTTTTAATAAATGATTGTACCATTCTTGAGAATTAGAAAAATTTAAATTCATATAAGTAAAATCTTCATATTCAATATAAACTGAAAATATTTCATATTTATAATTATTAGTAGTAGTTTTTAAGAAAAGATATTTATGATTTTGATAATAGCTGTAATCATAATATTTTTCTAATGCTCCAAATGGTGTTTGTTTATGTGATGAGTTGTGACCAAATAATAAAACTTTATAGCTACTATCTAAGTTTATTCTATAATCAGCAAAAATAACGCCATATTTATCATTATTCTTATAATAATCATGCGTTAAATAATAGGAATTATCTCGTGCTTGTGCTACAGGATAGTGAAATGAACTTTCGTTTTCTAGAGAAATGATTCCCTTAATATCATTATTATTATATTTTTTTTGTAAAGATTGGATGGTTTCATTATTTTTTGTAGTTGGTTGGTGTTTTACAATAGTTTTTACAAGAATTTGGGATGATTGATTTTGGTTTTTGGATAATGATATAGTTATGAATGAAGAAGTAAAAAGTAATATTAGTATTAGTATTTTTCTTTTTTTCATGTTAGTTTCTCCTGTTAGATTTTAAAAATAATTTTTGGAAAAAAGATGTCATAAAGGACATCCTTTTAATTACCAAAATTTCCTTATTAATATGCTAATAGTTGTTATTGTAGCAATAATCATTTGAAGAAAAATACTTTTATTATTATCCTCATAAATCCCAGTTTGAGGTGGTGATATTTCTACTTGGGCATGAGAGTTGGCAACTGGAATAGTGTTGTTTGTCTCAAAGCCATCTCCACCTTTGCCAAAATCATTTTTAACATAATAATAAATAACAGTGGTTAAATCTTCTTGAAATTCTCCTGTTGTATTTCCAGAATCGGATATATACGTGTAGCCTGATATTTTTTTAGCCGAAGTTTTATATTTAGTTCCTATTAATCCTTCTAAGATATCCATATCTGTTAGTTGTTTACCAGTGTTTTTATCAATATAATATATATTTACTGTCGCTGGTATCCATTTGGCATAAATAGTTATTTCTCCTACTCCACTTGTTAAATCATTAAAATCGCTTAAAATTTTCGTTGAAGAAGTAAAAGGAATTGTTAATAATTTATATAATTCTTTATAGTTTCCTTCTTTGGCATACTTAGCTGCTAGATCCCAATTTTTATATTCAGGAATATACCAACCAGCAAATTTGTAGCCCGCTTTCGTTGCGGATGGCATTATTTTTTCAGCAACATTTAAATTATTACCAAATATTGTTATATCACTTGCTATTTTATCTTTAGTACCATTATTTTTTTGATCTGTTTTACTGCTACCATTAATTAGTTTTCCTGCTGTACTATTTCCATATTTTATAAATCCTTCTGTGGAATTATAGTTAATAATTGAAACAGGTGTCCATATATATGCGTTATTGCCTGTTTTATCTTCTATATCTTCGTCTGGATTATTATATCTAAATGTATAGATGTATTCTGTTTTTGTATTAGGATCATAATATATTATTTTATTAATATCTCCATTTACTTCAAGGTTTATTTCTTTATTTAATTTGAATTTTACTAATTTAGTGCCATCACTATTAATTGGAGACACATACACTTCGTCATCTAGTTTAATGGTATTCCATTTGTTATCTTTTGAATAATCACCTTTCATGTTACTGCTATCAGCTTGGACAGAACCACTTATAATAATTGTTTTATCATTACTGTTTACACCTAATATTTCCCGATCATCGGAAGATATAGCTCCTACAGTAATTCCATCTACTATATACCTTGCTTTAAGTCTAGATAATTCTTTAGAACTATTAGCAAATCCTAGACCAATATTTGGTTTGTTAGTTCCTGAGGCATCTAGTTGTAAATTTGTACTATTAAAATTTACTATACCTGCTAGAAGAGAAATTTGAGAATTACTAGCAATATCTTGGGTATTAGTTTTTCTTGGACCATTATTTTTAGCTATCACTGTTGATTTTGAAATAAGAGATTTTGCATTTTCATTGGTTGAGTTTTTAAAATATATTCCACCTTTAGTATTATTATTAGTTGTTATTGTTGAGTTATTTATAGTTGCTATGCCACCAAAAACGATTCCATAACCACCTTCAGGAATTCTTGTTAGTCCTTGATTATCAAATCGATTTTGTTCTAATAAAGCACCATTTGTATTTGCTGTTATATTACTATTTGTTATTTTAGAATCGCCATAAACCCAAATTCCAGAATAAATTCCTGCATTATTGGCATTAATGGTTGTATCTGTACTAGTTAAGGTATAAGCATAAATATTAGAACAAGTTCTAGCAACTCCATTTGAGATGCCTTTAGTAAATGTAGCATTATCGCTAGCATCTATATTAGAAGATGAAAAATATAAGTCTCCTCCATTTGTTCCCCAGCCAGAATTTCCTTTTAACTCTACATTTTTGCTATTAATGATATTCAAACGACTATAATCTCCTGTTTGAAAATTAATAGCATCCCAACCGTTGTTATTAAGCGTTACTTTATTTATGCTATCAAATGTTATTTTGGTATTAACACTACCATCCATCCCTGCATGATAACCACTTGATTTGGCATTGTTACTTAAATCTATTAAATTAGACTTATTAAATTTTAAAATTGCTGTACTGCCACCTAAGACATTAATTCCTGTCATGGCATTGTTACTTGCAATAAAATTAGAATTATTATATCCATTTATATTGAGCGTTGTATTATATCCTGCCCAAAGGCCATTACCATGATTTTGTTCTGTTTCTTTGGCATTTGTTAAAGATAGAGTTGCATTATCTTTTATATTAATAGTTAATTTAGCATTATTATTAACAAAGATATTATCTTGATAATTTTGTAATTTGAATAATCCATTGAAATTTAAATTAACCATATTATTGCCTTTTACAACGATACCTGCATCTTTGCTTGTTTCACTTTGGAAAATTACTTCTCCATTGGCAATAAAATTTTTAAAAATTGGTTCTACACCATCAAATTCAATACTCAATCCCTTATAAGTACCAGCACTAAAACTAACCTCATCATTCTCTTTTACAATTTTTAAAATTTCATCATTAGTCATGTCACTAGTTACTGTTGCACTTTCTGCCTTTACTTGACTAGGACCTAGAAGACAACAACAACTAATTACAGGTAATAATAAAATTCTAATAATTTTTCTCATTATCTTTCCTCCTATTGATTATGACGAACTTAAATTCAGATTTTTTACTCTTCTAATTAATAGACCACCGGTGAACTCTTACTAATTAAAATTGCTAATTTAAAAGAACAAGTTCAATGTATGCTGATGATTAATCAGCTTTAACTCAAACTATCTGTCTAAGTTGGCTCTATATATTAAGTTAAAAAATTAGAAAAATCAACTAAATTAACTAAAAAGAAATCATAGTGTTCTATTACTTAATGATATTTAATCAAATAGGGATTAATGATTATTTTTTTGAAAAAAATATGCTACAAAATATTATTTTTTGTTCATTTTTACTTACAGCTTTTTTATTTTATTATATTTATATTTGGCTTTATTTATAATAAAAAATGCCAAAAAAAAAGCACTTACTAGAAATGCTTTTAAGAAAAATTATTATTTAAATCATTTTGAATTAAGCAACAATTAACTAACGAAAGACCAAATAATGATAAAAGTAAATATATAATTGAATTATCTGTGATGTTTTTATTATTTCTTTGACCAGCAGAATACATTTTTCTTCCCATTATATAATTCCAATAGAAAAGATAAATACCACAAGTTACGATACCAAAGACAATAGTTAATACACCACTAGTATCATTTTCTTCATCATTTATGAAATTAACATCGTCTGTTAAACTACATATCCAATATAAGTTATATAATCCGCAAGTTATGATTGATAAAATGATGGCAAGTGCAATATTTCTATTAGTTACTTTTTTTACTTGATATGTATTATCATTTTGGCTATTTGAATTATTGTTGCCTTCTACTTTAGTTCCACAATTTGCACAATAAGTGGCATTTGGTTCTAATTCACTCCCACAGTTTCTGCAAAAATTACTCACAAAATCAACTCCTTCTATTTACATTATACTAAAAATCTATTATAAATACAATTAATTTTACATTATATGTTAAAAAAACATACAAATTAATTATTGCATGTTTCTTTATATTTTTTGATTTTATCTTCTAAATCTAGTAATTTTTCTTTTTCTTTAGCTAAATTATTTCTTTCAGATTCAACAACATTACTAGGAGCCTTATTTACATAATTTTCGTTTGCTAATAGTTTTTCTCTTCTAGTAATACTTGCTATTATATTAGTTTTTTCTTTTTCCAAATTAGCTAGTAATTCTAAAATATCTTTACTATTATCATATATTATATTTATACTAATATTTTTTAATTTTATATTTACAAAATTATCTTTATCTGTTACTGATGGAACGATTTTATCTTTTAATTTTAGCATGTTAATAATTATATTTTTTACTTTGTCATCTTCTATTTCCAAAGTAGTTGAATAATCACTGCCTATTGATAGTTCTTGTTTTTTATTTCTAAATAATGTGATAAATTCTAAAACATCATCTATTATTTTTTCTTCTTTTATAAATATATGTTTTTTATTATATTTAGGATATGCTGATAACATTATAGTTTCACAATCTTTTATTGGTAGCATTCCATATATTTCTTCTGTTACATAAGGCATAAATGGATGCATCATTTTTAAAATTGATGATAAAACTAGATAAAGTACGCTTTTTCTAGAGGCATTCATGTTAAATTTAGATAATTCTATATATTTATCACAAAATATATCCCAAATAAAGCTATATAGAGTATTACCAACAATATTAAAATCATATTTAGCCATATTTTTGGTAACATTTTTTATTGTACGATTTAGTTTTGTTAGAATCCATTTATCTTCTAAGTCTATATTATCAAGATTTACTTCTTTTAAATCTTCTATATTCATAAGTACATATCTAGAGGCATTCCATAATTTATTTACAAAATTCCAAGTTGATTTAACTTTTTCTTCATCATAGCGAAGATCCATTCCCATAGAAGTATTAGTTGTTAGGAAAAATCTTAGGCTATCAGCACCGTATTTTTCTATAACATCCATAGGATCGACACCATTTCCTAGACTTTTACTCATTTTTCTACCTTGTTTATCTCTGATAAGTCCATGAATTATGCAATCTTTAAATGGTCTTTTATTCATGAATTCTAATCCTTGAAAAGTCATTCTATTTACCCAAAATGGAATTATATCATAACCGGTTACTAAAACATCATTTGGATAATATCTTTCTACAAGGCTTGTATCTTCAGGCCAACCTAGAGTTGCGAAAGGCCATAATGCACTGCTAAACCAAGTATCTAGAACATCAGTATCTTGAACCCAGCCTTCTTCTTTTGGGGGTGTTAAACCTACATAAATTTGGTCATCCTTGTACCATGCAGGTATTTGGTGGCCCCACCATAATTGTCTAGAAATACACCAATCATAAGTTATTTCCATCCAATGATTCATTACCTTTTCATAGCGCTTTGGGACAAAATTTACTTTTTCATCTTTATTTTTTTGATTCTCTAGAACTCTATCTGCTAGAGGACGCATTTTTACAAACCATTGTTTAGATAAATATGGCTCAACCATAACATCAGTTCTTTCAGAATGGCCAACAGAATGGGTCATTTCTTTTATTTTAATTAATAGGCCCTGTTCTTTTAAGTCAGAAACTAATGCCTCACGACAAGCAAAGCGATCCATTCCTTCGTATTTTTGGGCATTGACATTCATGGTTCCATCTGGATTTATTACAACAATTCTATCTAAATTATGTCGATTGCCTACTTCAAAATCATTTGGGTCGTGAGCTGGTGTTATTTTTACTACACCTGTTCCAAATTCTGGATCGGCATGTTCATCTGCTACAATAGGAATTAATTTATTTATTATTGGAAGTATAACTTTTTTTCCAATATATTTTTTATAGCGTTCATCTTTTGGATTTACGGCAACTGCTGTGTCACCAAACAAAGTTTCTGGACGAGTGGTTGCTACTTCTAAGTAATCGCTTTTGTCTTCTAGATAATATTTTATATGATAAAATGCACCTTTAACATCTTTGTAAATAACTTCCTCGTTAGATAGAGCTGTTTGACTTTTAGGATCCCAATTGATTATTCTTTCACCACGATAAATTAATCCTTTATTATAAAGATCAACAAAGACACGGTTTACAGCTTTGCTCATTCCTTCATCCATTGTAAATCTTTCGCGAGAATAATCAACAGATAGACCTAATTTAGCCCATTGATTATGAATTATATCCGAATGTTCTTCTTTCCAAAGGAAACATTCTTTTAAGAATTCTTCCCTTCCCAATTCATATTTATCAATTCCTCTTTCTTTTAGACGATTGATTACTTTTACTTCGGTTGCAATTGCTGCATGATCTGTTCCTGGTAGCCATAAGGCATCATATCCATTCATTCTTTTATATCTAATTAAAATATCTTGAATTGTAGTATCCCAAGCATGTCCTAAATGAAGTTTACCTGTTACATTTGGGGGTGGAATCACAATACAATATGGTTTTTTATTTAAATCACCACTTTTAAAATAATTTTTATTTTTCCAAGTTTCATATTTCCCCTCTTCTACTTTTTTTGAATTATATTTTTTTTCTAACATTTTAACATTCCTTTCATAATAATTTAGGTAAAATAAAACGAACTACCTATCCTGATAAGGACGAGTTAGTTCGTGGTACCACCTTAATTTATAATACAATGTATTACCTTTAATGCTATAACGTAGCAACCGTTGTATCCTACTAATTCAGATATAAAACTCCCAAGCTACCTTCATATAATCGTTTTACTAGTTCGCACCAACCACTAGCTCTCTTTTAAAAACTAATTATATTACTCCTCTTGTTCACAGTTTTTCATAAGAACAATGTTATTATATCACACTTTATTATTTTTATCCAGTTATTTTTCTATCAACATACATATTAAGAACCATTCCTATTTGATTGAAAAAGTTTGATATTTTTTTGTTTTTGATGTTTAGGGATTGGATTAATTTATCAACGCACTCTTCCTGTTTTAGTAGAACAAAACTACAATGGTAATTTATGCCAAAAATTAAGCTTAATAATTCTAAAATATTATCAGCATCATTATCACTTATTCTGTTACTGATGACATTATATTGTTTGAAAGAATTGTATACTAAGGTATTTGGAAAATTGTCAATTGTCATATCTAAGTATGGATAATTGATAGCTAATCTAAAACTATCTATTACATGAGCATCTTTTAGAACTTTGCAAAAATGGAGCATTTTATCGTTTAAACCATTTGGCAAACCATTTTTATTTTGGCAATAAATGCTAATTTTAATAATATCATCATATTTAGTATCAGGAGTTATGTCACGAACTAGTTTATCGCTGTCAAACATTATATCAACGCTTTTTTTGCTATAATCAACAGACATGTCATTAAGAAGACATAATTTATTAGTGGTACTAAAAAGCCCAATATCGTGAAATAGGCCTATTAATCCACAAACAACTATTTCTTCTTCATTGAATATACCTAATTCGCTAGCAATGTCTTTACATAGGTCCATCATTTTTAAGCTATGAAAATAAACTGCCTTTATATTTCCTTTATTCATATTAAATTTTTTTACATATTTATTAAATACTCTCATAATTCTAGTTTCTTTCATCTATAAGCACTACTCCAATCTTTTACTGTGATATTATCATCATCTTAACAAAAGTATATAATATATTTGCTTTTTTTTCAACAAAATAAAAGATTTTTCTTAAGTTTTTTAACGATTTATTAAAAAAAATATAAGATTTTTGTCTTTTTCTTATATTTCTTGTAAAACACTAATAATCATTGGTTTGTTTCCTGTTTGACTACTTAAATATTTGCTTAATGTATCACGAATAGAATTTTTTATTTTACTATAATCAACATAATTTTCATGAACATTATCCATAATAATTTTTAAGCATTTTTCTTTTATGCTATCTATAAGTTCTGTACTATCTTTTACATAGACAAAACCTCTTGTTAATACTTCTGGACCAGCAAGTAATTTTTTTGTTTTTTTATCTAATGTTGCAGAAATAATAATTATTCCATTGTCAGATAGCATTTCTCTATCACGTAAAACTACTTCTCCTATATCATCTGAACTATTACCATCTATTGATATTTCACCACATGGGATTTTTTCAAAATCATCAACAAGTTTTCCGTTTACAAACTTAGCAACAAAGCCATTTTCTTTTAGAATAATATTTTCTTTTTTTATTCCTACTTTATTAGCTAAGTCTGCATTTGCAACTTGAAATCTATATTCTCCTTTGACTGGAAAATAATACTTAGGTTTCATTAAATCTATCATCATCATTAGATCTTCACTAGAGGCATGATGAGATAAATTTGTTTTTGATAGTGTTACAACATCTACACCTAATTTCGAAATATCATCTAGTAATTTATAAAAGGTTTTTTCTCTTCCTTCATAAATAGGAGTTGCTAAAAATACAGTATCATTGTGATTTAATTTAATAAATTTATCATATCCGTTTACTATCTTGTTGATATTAGAGTATGGTTTTTCACGTTCATTTGATGTAAGCACTACTACATTTTCATCATTTAGATTATTTAAATCACCAATATATTTTTTGTCTATGAATAAATATTTATTTTCAATAGCATAATTAACTTCTTTTTGTAATTTTTTTCCCATTATTACTATTTTTTTATCAGTCTTTGATACTTCGTTAAATAACTCTTGAATTCTATATAAATGGGAATTTAATACGTTAAAAATAATTCTGCCTTTAGCATGAGATAATGTTTCTCTTATTAAATTTGATATTCGATGATTTGGTGCTGTGTGCCCTACTTTGTCGGCATAAATAGACTCTGTTAGTAAGCACAATACTCCTTGCTTTCCGATATAAGCTAATTTGCCCATATCCGTTTGATAATGTCCTCTCATCATTGCATCGAAAACAAAGTCTGATGCATAAAAGATTACGCCATTTTTAGTATAAATAGCATATCCAAAGTTTCCTGGTATAGAATGAGATAAAGACACTGGAAAAATCTTGACACTTCCAAATTTTAATGTTTTATATGGAAGAATTTCTACCAAATTATTGGTTGGAAGTTTATTACTAGTAAATTCATCCTTTAATAAATCTATAGTAAATTTAGATGCATATATCTTTACATTTTTTAAATCTTTAATGATATCTGCTAATGCACCACTATTTTCATAATGTCCATGGGTTAAAAAGATTCCTTTTATTCTCTTTTTATTTTCTTTTAAATAATTAGTGTTTGGTATCATATAATCAATACCTAACATATGTTCATCTGCATATTTTAGTCCGGCATCTATAACAAAGATATCTTTGTCTACTTCAATTACATACATATTTTTACCATTTTCATTCAATCCGCCTAGACTAAATATTTTTATTTTACTCATTTTTCTCCTTTCTTAACTAAAGTATAAAAGACCAAGAACATTATATCAAATTTTTATAAAAAAGACAATCATTATTTCAGATGTTGCCTAATTTATTCAATCTTTTTAGGGATACAACAAAGCTTTGATATTCTGCACTTATTGTTCCTAAAACTTCAAAATTTGTAATTATTTTATCATAATAGGTATAGATTAAGATAATGGCACCAACATCCATTAAGTTTTTGCTAATTAAATAAACACAATATATTATTATGCCATATTTAGCTAATTCAATGATACCTAATACTAAATAAATCAAAGAGTAAGCTAAGATATTAAAGCGATTGTTAGCTCGCAAATATTCTATATTACTTTGATGAAATTTTTTAAAAATACCATCATCATATTTGCCATCTTTTAAATTGTCATACATTTTATGAGCAACAACAGTTTTTCGGTCTAATGACGTTTTACGTTTAATATTTTCTTCTTTTATTTGATTACTAGATATTATAAGTAATAAGATCATTAAACCTGAAATTAATAAAGTTACTAAAAATATATAGATATTCTGAGTTAAAAAATAAAAGTATATAAATACTATTTCTAATATTTGAATAACTCTAGCAACACCATTTCCTAAAAAATTACATAAGATGTCTATATCAGTATTTATAACATTTGTATATTCTCCTAAAGTAACTTTTTTAATATTATTAGCATTATTCTTAGTAATTAATGCTGTATAATCTAGATATAATTTATCGTAAAGGTCAAACCAACTTACTTGATTTAAATATTGCCAAATATAGTAGAAAATACTTAATATAATAGTTATTATTATTAAAGAATAGGTTTTCTCATAATTACCATTGCTTAAATAATTGACTGTATTACTCCAAAATATGGGTATTATTAATAGTAACCCTCTTACTGCTATGGAAGTAATAGTCTTATAAACAAACTCACGATGTGATTTTTTTATAACAGTGCTAGTATAATTATCTTTATTTTTCATGTAACTCACCTATATTTATTATGAGATATTTACTAGCTTTTATGTAATTTTTAAAAAGTTGAAGTTACTCCTGTTCCATTTGAAGAATTGAATTCTATTTTTCCGTAGTAACTATTACCTTCATCTGATTGATCTTCATTTAACTCTTCAATCCAAACAATCATGTAATATTTGTAACTTTTATTTGATGTTAGTGTTACATTAGTTGCAAAGGAAGTTTGTGTAGAGTTAGCAATATTTTTTGAATTACTGCCTAATACAGAATTTGTTGGTGTTGTAGAATCTACAGATGTTATTAATTGCCATTTTAAATTTGGAAGAGTAGCAAAAGAATCTGTATTCATTGCATTATCTCCATAAAAAGATACCTTGCCATCAACTACTTCTGTTGCTTCACCGCCTGAATTGGTTATGTTTACTTCGTAAACTTGGCATATTATATTACTATTATCATCTACGCATCCTTTTTTTAGTGCTTGTTCTAAAGGGGGGCCTGATTTTTGTGGCACAACAACTCCTGAATTTGTTTTGGTTGGAAAAACTTTATTCACGGTTAGAGTTAGATCAACTGTAGCAGCTGTTCCTTGGATTGTTGAATCATCATCAAGACGCAACGCAAAATACGCGTATGTTGAACCTACAACACTAAAAAAAAGTGTGATTATTATTATTAATGTTACTTGTTTATTTAGAACACTTAGTGTATATTTCATTTTTTTTCCCATTTTTATTCCTCGCTTTTTACATCATTATTTATGTTAACTGCAGAAGAAATACTTCCCTTTATTTCACCACCATCACCCATTGAAAATGTAATTGTTGAATCGAAATTACCTATATCTGTATCATTTTGACTATAATTTTTATTACTAAGCCAAACTAATAAAATAAAGTTTTTCTCCGTTGTATTGACTATATTATATTTTGGACCTAAAGTTTGATTTTCTTCGGGTATTATTGGTGTTGATGATTGTGATACACAATAATTATTATTATCAATATTTATACAATTATTATCATTTGTTGTGTCAGTTTGTTCTAAAAACATGTAACTAAGGTTTTCGATACTTTCTAAATTAGTATTAATAGTACCTGAGATATAACCAAGGCTATCGTCATAGCCATCAACTTTCACTTTATAAGCCGAACAAGCTCCTCTTCCATATTTATCATGGCAGGTGTTTTTTAATGCTTTAAGTGCATCATCATCATCCATAGGGATTAGAGAAAAGTCATGATATAACGGCGTTATAGTAAGGTTAATACTATAACTAGAAGATTTTGTAGAAATTTCACTAGCACCACTTTCTGCTCTTGATGTAAAATAAGCATATGTTGAGCCTACTGTACTAAGTGCTAGAATAGTTATTAAAAGAATTATATATATATATTTAGATTTTCTACTCATAATATCACTCTCTATCATAATATTATGATATCAAATAATTAGTTAAAAAGCAAGAAATTTTGGGGTCATACTTTTTATTATGGTTCTAAGAGATATTCTCATTTAGCAATTCAGATAATGGAACAATTTTAAAGCCCTTCCCTCTTAAATAATCAACAATAATTCCTATTTCTGTTGTTGTATTATTATTCATCTCCATTAAAATTAAACTGCCATTAGTTACATTTGCTTTTACTTGACCATAAGGATTATTTTTTACAATTATATCTGGATTTATTGTATATAATTCATTATTACTACACATTTTTAGAATGTTCTTATCCATATTTTTAGTAAGACAGTATATAGCATTATTATTTGTAATTCTACTCAAAAGATTATTAGCGAAGATTAAATTATCTGGAGTATATTTACCGTTAGTGCCATAATTATAAAATTCTCGATTATTCATTTTTGTAATGGAAGTTGAATTGTTCACTAGATAATCATAAGATACGAAATAATTAATTTTTACTTCTTTACTTGTTACAATGTCTTCTAATGACTTTAAATATTTATTTTCAGTTAGAATGAAAATAAGACTAACCATTTTTTTACTACTATTTCCTTTTATAATAAATTTATCTTTATTTTTGGCTAAACTAACTTCGGGACTTATTATATTGTATTCTAATAATTTTTCATCAAAAATACCTTTCTCACGCATTTTTTTATAACTTTTATCTACATTTATTTCACGTCCACTTATTCCAGGGATAATACTATTTCCTTTTATTGTACCATTTATTGCTTTTTTCTCATATGTTTCCTTAGAATTTTCTATTTCTTCTAATAGAGGATCGGTATTTCTAATGACAGAAACAACTCTATCTGTATAGAAAAAGCTAAAGGCAATTAAAACTATTAAGCCTGTTAGTTTAATAATATTTTTCAATAAACATCACCTACAATAAATAATATGTTGCTTATTGTTCATTATGTGTAAGTATGTTATTATCTTCAAAAAAACTATAATAATTGTTATTCCCTATAATTATATGATCAATTAAATATATTCCATGTATTTGTCCAATTTTATTTAATCTACTAGTCATTAATATATCTTCCCTACTAGGAGTTGCATCACCACTGGGATGATTATGAATAGCAATAATAAAACTTGCTGATAATAAATAAGCATTTTTAAATATTTCTCTAGGATGAGCTATAGATTTGTTTATGCTTCCTATAAATAATCTTTTTTTATCTAAATATTTCTTTTTATTATCTAAATATAACACATAAAATTCTTCTTGTTTTTTATTTTTAAACAAGTAATTAAAGTAATTTATAATAACTTCTGGGCTTGTACAATTTACCATTTCTTTCATACTTATTTCTTCATTCATTCTTTTAGAAAGTTCGATAATAGCCATAATTTCAATAGCTTTAACTCGCCCTATTCCTTTTATATTAAAAAGTTTATTTAATGTCATATCCCTCATATTTTTAAGACCATTACATTCTTTTAATAAATTGAGACTAACTTCTTTGACAGAATACTCCTTAGTGCCAGTTTTTAAGATTATCATTAATAATTCTTCATTACTAAGATTGTTTTCACCATATAGAACTAAACGTTCTCTAGGTCTTTCTTCTATTGGAATATCTTTAAATTTTATTACTATCACCTTCTTACAAATTTTTAATTTATTTCATTTTACTTCCCTACTTATATTATTCGCTTTATTTTGGTTATTTCCTTTTTATTTTGGAAATTTTTTCATTTTTAATTATATTCGGAAAAATAGAACTTAGCTAGACTATCCCATTCATATGACCATACTTTATAATTATTACTTAAAAATATTTTGTTTTCTAAATTGACATTTTTTATATAGTGATAAAATATTTTTTTGAGAATTAATTCTTTATCTATTAAAAACTGATAATTATCATGATATTTTTTAAAAAGAATATGTAGTATTTCTGATATGTTTGTATAAATAAATGGATAAATTTTATGTATTTTTATATTATCAAAAGAAATCTTTTCTAAATATTCATATCCTTTTTTATAATCTATTAATTTTCGAACACTAGTGCTATAGGAAATACTTTGAAATATTTTATCAATGTTATAGTTAATCTTTTCTGTAACAGCCTTGCCATTTTGCGATAACATTAACAAGAAAACAAGATTTGTATAGTCAATTTTATTGATGTTCTTTTGGCAAAGTTTATTATAAGCATCATTGATATTATCAAGATTTAATTCCCAAGTTTGATAATTTGCTACTACTTTTTTTATATAATTTTGAAAATTTATATCAGGATTTTTTTTATAATTATTTAGAATTTTTATAGCCTCAACTAAAACTAGGGCTATTAGGTAATTGTTAAAAATTTTAAAGCTTATATTTTTATATTTATTGTTTAATTTTAGTCTATCATAATCAAAATACAAATGATTACTTTTATTAGCAAGATCATTTAAAAATTGGGAGGCTATATTTTTAGTTAGTGCTAAAGATAAGTGTTTAGTTAATATACTTATAGTTAAATCATCGTAGCCAAACCTTTTGAAATCAACAATAATATTTTTATAAAAGAAACTATAATCATATTTTTGGTAATAATTATTAAAGATGCGTTTTAAGACTGATTCAAAATAGGTGTTATCTTGGTAGATTAGATAAAAATAATTATTATCAAATATTTTTAAGAATAATTCACTGTAAATATAAGGAATTTTATTAAAAATAGTATTAAAGATATATGCAAATTTGTAACTCTTTTGGATATTCATGTTATCACCTATTTATTAGTTTTAACTATTTTTTCCATTTTATTTAATAATTGGCTTTTTTTGTCTATTTCTTTTAGTTCTTCTAAAGGTGTTTTGGGAATAATATTTTGTAGGTGATAATAATGAATGGTTTAAATAATAAAGAAGTTATTGCTAGTAGAAAAAAACATGGTACTAATCAAATTACAGGTATTAAAAATGATACTTTTTGGAAGTTACTTTTAGAAAGTTTAGGAGACCCAATTATTAGAATTTTACTGATAGCCTTAGGGATTAAAACTGTTTTTTTGATAAAAGATTTTGATTGGTATGAAACAGTTGGAATTGTAATTGCTATTATTATAGCATCATTTATTTCTGCTATTAGTGAATATGGCTCATCCAAGGCATTTGAGAGATTGCAAGAAGATGCTTCTAAAATTAAGTGTCGCGTTAGACGAGATGGTGATATTGTTGAGGTATTTATTGATGAGGTTGTTGTTCAGGATATTTTAATTTTAACTACAGGTGATAAAATAGGTGCTGATGGTATTATTGTTGATGGGAATTTAGAGATAGATGAATCTTCAATGAATGGAGAGGCTGCTAGTGTTAGGAAGCGAAAAAATGATAGTGTTTATAGAGGTTGTGTAATTTATAATGGCTATGCTGAGGCTTTAGTTACAAAAGTTGGAAATGAAACTTATTATGGAAAAATGGTGCAAGAACTAGGAGAAGCTACGGGGACAAGTCCCTTGAAGGAACGTCTTAACGGGCTTGCTAAAACAATTAGTAAATTGGGATATTTAGGTTCTATTTCGGTTAGTATAAGTTATTTATTTAATAAGATTATTATCGCCAATGGTTTTAATGTTATGAAAATATTGACAACACTAGGAAATCCATCGTTATTATTTGCCTATATTTTACATGCTCTTACCCTATCAGTTACGATCATTGTAGTTAGTGTGCCAGAAGGGTTACCAATGATGGTTACTTTAGTTTTATCATCAAATATGCGAAGAATGCTTAAAAATAATGTTTTAGTACGAAAATTAGTTGGTATAGAAACAGCTGGTAGTCTTAATATATTATTTACAGATAAAACAGGTACACTTACTAAAGGGAAATTAGAAGTTACTAATATTATGCTTGGTAATAAAAAGAAATTTAATTCTATAAATAATCTTCATGGAGATGCTAAAAAAATATTAATTAATAATTTAGTTTATAATAATGAAAGTAGTTTAGATAGCAATAATATGATAATTGGGGGAAATATTACAGATAAAGCGTTATTAGATTTTGTTAAAATTAGAAAAGATGATAAAGTTAAAATAATAGATAAAGTATACTTTGATAGTAAAAATAAATATTCTCTGACTATTATTCAAGATGAGATAAAAAAATATAAATTAGTTAAGGGTGCTAGTGAAGTAATTTTACCTAAGTGTAGTAGATATTTAGATGAATTTGGTTATAAGCAATTAATACTACATAGAGATGTTTTGAATAAGGAGATTGATGAGGCTACTAATAAGGGAATAAGAGTTATATGTTTAGCTTATAATAATGATAGTGGTAAAAATTTAGATAATTTAATTTTACTGGGATTTCTCTTTATCAAAGATGAGGTACGTGATGAGAGCATTATGGGGGTTAAACTTATTAAAAATGCTGGTATTGATATTGTTATGATAACGGGAGATAATAAAAATACAGCTGTTAATATTGCTCGTGAGGTAGGAATTATTAGTAGTTGTAATGATATGGCTATAACTAGTCGGGAACTTAATCGGATGAGTGATGAGGAGGTTATTAATAATTTATCGAAATTAAAAGTAATCGCCCGTGCAATGCCTGATGATAAAAGTAGACTTGTTAATTTGGCTAAGAAGTGTGGCTTAGTTGTGGGAATGACTGGAGATGGTGTTAATGATGCTATCGCGTTAAAGAGAGCTGATGTTGGATTTAGTATGGGAAGTGGAACTGAGGTTGCTAAAGAAGCTTCGGATATTGTTATAATAGATGATAATATTTTATCGATTGAAAAAGCTATTCTTTATGGTAGATGTATCTTTAAGAGTATTAGAAAATTTATTATTTTTCAGTTAACTGTTAATTTCTGTGCAGTTAGTATTAGTATTATTGGACCATTTATTGGGATACCTACTCCTGTTACTGTTATTCAAATGTTATGGATTAATATGGTTATGGATACTTTAGCAGGACTCGCCTTCTCTTATGAACCGGCTATGGATGAGTATATGTTAGAAAAGCCCAAAAGGAGAAATGAAGAAATTATTAATAAATATATGTTAAACGAAATACTTATTACAGGTCTTTATAGTTCATTAATTTGTATATTATTTTTAAAAAATGATTTTATTCATAGTCTATTTAGAGATGGGGATAATGATAAATATTTGATGACAGCTTTCTTTGGATTATTTATTTTTATGAGCATTTTTAATAGCTTTAATGCTAGAACTAATAGGTTGAATATACTTTCTAATATTACGAAAAATAAAGTGTTTTTAATAATTACGCTCTTTATAGTCGTAGTACAAATTTTAATGATATATTATGGGGGCGATACTTTTAGAACGAGTGGACTTAATATACGAGAATTTATGATTATGGTTTTGATAGCCTTAACAGTTATTCCTATTGATTTTTTAAGAAAAATATTTTTAAAGAGAAATAATTATTTAACGGGAGTTTAAAAGAAAAAGACTTAAGTTATTGAAATTAGCTTAAGTCTTTTATCCCATGCAAAGATATTGGTAATCTCCCCAAGTTTGTCTATCATTTGTAGTCCAAAGATCTATTTTTAAAATTTCCGTACTCTTAGCACAAGCACCACATACATCTAATACAATTGCATCATATTTTTTCTTGCCAATTTTTAAAGTTAAAACATCTTTATCCTTAAAATTATAACCTGATATAGGATTTTTAAAATCTGTATTTTCCATAGCAGTTGCAATAACAAGATAATTTTTGCCTTTATATTTGTAAGTTTTCCATCCTTTTTTAGTAGAACCTAAATTACTCTTTTTAACAGCATTTCGAAGAGTGCTATCGCCAAACGAGGTTAATCTTATTCTTTGTTTCTTTTTGCACGATTTTGACCCTCCTGTTACATTAACACCATCTGATGCATCACTAGAGCTAATAGAAGATATGCCACGACTGTCATTTAAAGACTTAGAAATAGCATTATACTGTTTAGAGACCTTTTTTAATAATTTTTCCTCTAACTCAGCATTCTTCTTATTTTGGGCTTCTTCTTGTAACTTAGCTAAATTTTTTACGGTATCTACGCTAACTCCGTTGACATAATGCCAACATGATTTGCTATCACTAAAATTAAATCCTGCATATTGCATAACACCAAAGACAATAGTTGGAATTAAGAAGATAGCAATAGTGTAAAGAACTCTTTTTAAGACAAAAGATAAAGTTTTATTACCAACATCGAAACTCAAAGCCCCTTTAGAAAAATCTATTGCTAGCATTACGATTAGGCCAATTGGGATTATGATATAGGCCATTTTTAATAGTTCTCTTACAAAATAGAATACACCCAACATAGTTATACAAGCATCTGTTAATTTTAAAATATTAAGCATTTTACATCACCTACTAAGTCTAGACATCATTATTATGATTTAGAGTTATTTTTTCTTTTTTGATTATAAATTTATAAAATAGAATTCCTGATATTAATATTGCAATTATAACTATTAAATTATTATTATTATTTTTAGGGGCTTTATATTTTTTAGAAATTTGAATATATAATTCATGATCTAGATTGTTTTTAGTATTAAAGTTCCAAATATAAGTATTACCATTTACTTTATCAGCATTGCTATCAATTACTAGATAGTCAGATTTAATAGCAATTTTTACTTTTTTATTGATAAGGCATTTAAAAGAACCACTTCCATTTATAATATAATAATCATTTGTTGAGTTGTAGTAAAAATCATCAAAACACGTATTAAAAATATAGGAGTTTTGAAAGGTATCATTTTTATAAAGATACGACAATTCTATTTTATTATTTTGAATATTTTTAGTATAAAAACCATCTATTTTATATCCTGGTGATAAATTAGAAGTTCTTAGACGATTTATTACTTTTGTTCCAATTTCTTGATCAGTTGTATATTCGCCATTAGAAATTTGAAATAATTCATTTATTAAAATAGCCTTTTCATAGTCATTATTCTTTATGTTTAATGTTGCTTTATCTTCAATACTATATTTATTTACTTTCAATTCATAATCAGGTGTACATCCCGTTATGAATATACAAATTAATAGTAATGGTAGAATTTTTTTCATTATATCAACCCCATTTTTATTTGGTTAAAAGACTCTTCAATTCCTTGCTGAATTTTTTAGTACCCGACTCCCAATCGTTACAGTCAGAGCCTGTGCCACAATAAATTGGTTTTATTGCTGAGAGTGATTTTTTATCATTTTCTATATATTTATCTTTTATTAATTTAGCATGATAACGAATAAATGCTTCTGGTGATGAAAACTTTGTATATTTGTGTCCTCTACATTTTTTAGAATTAGCTGTTGCAACGACTCCACCAAAATTATTGCAATCTCTAGAGGCTGATGATGAGAATCTTCCAGATTCATGGGCTTCTAAGCCAATTAAGAAAATAATATTCACGCTATAATCATTTTCAGCTTCAACATACTTTGAAGCGTACTTACTAACTTTTTTAAAACTACTACTAGAATTCATGGCCTTTTTTAATTGTTCTGCTGTTACGTTACTAGTTTTACTAATATTATTAAGATCTAGCCTTATTTTAGCTTTTTTTTTACTACTTTTTTTAGACTTAGTACTAGCTATTTTTCTTCCTTCAGATAAAGCATTATAATTCTCTAATATTTTTTTAACAGTTTCGTTAGTTGTTATTTCTTCTTCATCAAACTTATCATTTTGTGTCTTGATGGCTTCCCTTACTTCTGCAAAGCTAGCTTTTCCTAAATAAGCCCAACAAGAATTACTGTCTTCAAAATTTAGGCCTATTGCGGTCATAACGCCAAAGACAACGGTTGGGATTAAAAAGATTGCTAGCGTATAGAGAATTCTTCTTAGGGCATATGATAAGGCTTTGCTACTGTTATCTAAACTAAACACTCCCTTACTAAAATCAAGGGCTAACATTACTATTAGGCCAATTGGGATTACAATATAGGCCATTTTTAGTAATTCTCTTATAAAATAAAATACTCCTAATCCTGCCATACAGGCATCTGTTACCATAAAATTAATCATTTATACACCTACTCCATTTAATATTGGTTTATGTTATTATAGCATAGATACATAATAAATGTAAAATAAATAGAAAAGCAACTTATTCTTTATAATTATTTATTATCTAGTTTTAATTTTTGGTGATTCTTTTAAGAATTTCTTGATCACTAGAGAAAATACTTGTTACGTCAGATGCAAAGTTAGCAGCATCATCTTTAATATTTTGACAGATTGTTTCTTTATTATCATCTGATAGTTCTAAATTATCAGAATTATTAATATTACAAGTAAATGAATCTAACGATTTATTATAATTTCCAGTAAAAATAACTTTGCTATCTGTAATATTCATCTCCATGCTATAATTTAAATCACCCGTTTTATAGTTGTAGTTTGGAGTAAAAAATGATGAATATTCAGAATAATGATAAAGAATATTACCTAACATTTGATTAGTTTGAGGATTGAAATACCATTCTTCACAATGAGCATCTTCACCGTTATCTACTTTTTCATAGTAACTATCAATATCAGTTGAAGAGATAGTTTTAAAATAGTTATCATCTTCAAGGACAAATCCTTGGTTGAAGAAAAAGTCTTTTATTTTATCTTTTGGTGAACGATAATATACTGCAAAATAGAAGATAATTAAAAAGATTATGATAGATACTATTGCAATAATCATCATTCTTTTATTTGTTTTTAGATTTTCTAATAATTCCATTTGAACCTCCACTTTTAGTTTGTCTTAATAGTATGTTAAATTTATTATAGCATAGAAAATTATAAATATGTTAAAGAAATTTAATAATTATTTTTTATGTTGTAAATTAGAATTACTATTTATTGACAAAATTGATAATTATATCTACAATTTAAGAGAAAGTTGTGTGATAGAAAAAATGAAAATTTGGTGGAAGAAATTTTTTAAACTTAGTATTATTATTTTAACTTGTTGTTTGTGCCAAGCTAATTTAGACAAGAATTATGTTATGATGGGATTGGAATATAAAAATTATAGAGTTAGTAATAGAAATGTTTCTTTCTTTTTAAGAGCTGGTGGTGGTACTAGTAGTAGTTCTTCCTCTTCTTCTACTAGTGGTAGTTCGCATGGTAGTGCTAAAAGTTATAATTCTAGATATAATCCCGTTTCTTCTTTTATTAACTTACTAATTTTTGGAGGGGTTGTTTTAATTATTAGTTCATATAAAAGAATGTATTTATTTATAAGGACTAGAAAAATGAATGATGAGTGTCAGAAGGTACAAGAAAAATTAGCTGTTGCTAATAAAAATTGGGATTATGATAAGATTGATGAAAATATTAGCAAAGCCTTTTATACTATTCAAAATGATTGGACTAATATGAAAATTCAAGAAGCTAAAAAATATTTATCCAAAGACTTATATGAGAGATTTAAATCACAATTAGAATGGATGAGTTTTAAGGAAGAGAAAAATGTTTTAAAAGATATTAAATTGATTTGTAGTAAAATTATTATTATTAATGAAGTGAACAGTTATATTTGGGTTTATATTAAGGGAAGAATGATTGATTATACAATCGATATTAATACTCATAAAAAAATTAATGGTAGTTATTCTAGAGGGACATTTGTTGAATTTTGGAAATTTAATTTAACTAAAGAAAGCTTATTTGTTTTGGATAAAATTAAACAGGAAGATGATTTTTATTCATTATTTGACTAAATTAAAACCACGTTTTTAAAGTTACGTGGTTTTTGGTTATTTAGGAAAAGTTACTCTCTCCTGTGTTTTGGAATTAATTTTTAAAACTAACTTTATGGGAGCTAGTTTAGTTAATAATCGATTGATTTTCATGTTAGATGGAATAATAATTAATTTGTTATTCATAGTTTCATCGATTGCTAATTTGGCAGCATAACTTGCCGTTATGAGTGGGACATTAAAGTGTACTTGAGCAACTTCTAGAAAATTTGTATCAACGGGTCCTGGACAAAAGATGGAAATTTTTACTAGAGAATTCATTTGTTTTAATTCTTCATAAATTGCTAAAGACAAGTTTAAGATATAAGCTTTAGTAGCATAATAAGTGGCCATATAGGGTCCGGGCATAAAGCCTGCCATTGAAGCAACATTTAATATTCGGCCACTATTTTTTTCTACAAAATCTTGAAGGAATAGTTTGGTTAAGATATGGTAAGCTTTAATATTTACATTTATCATATCTAATTCTTTATCAAGATTGGTTGCTGTAAAATTACCACTATCACCAAATCCAGCATTATTTATTAAGAAATCAATATGTTCTTTTTTTAATTTGTGGTATAATTTATAACAATTTGATTCTTTGGATAAATCTAGAGCTATTATTGTTGCTTTTTTGTCTTTATATATTTCTTGTAATTTTTGATGATTTCTTGCAACAACATATAATTCATGACCTAGGCTTAAAAGATAAAGTGCCATCTCTTTCCCCATGCCAGAAGTTGCACCTGTTATTAATACTTTCATTAGATCACCTTTAATTTATAAGTATGGTTTTAATAATTCAATGTTTTTTTGACCAAAATCTAATAATTCTTTGGCTAATTTTAAAATATCTTTGTCGGCATCGTCTTGGAATCTATCTATTTTTTTAGAAATATCTACATTACCCATGGTGAATCCTTTTGTTAACATATCTGCTATTCTAGCATCACTGTTATCTTTCATTAGTTCCATATTCATACCTAATTTAGACATTATATCTGTCATTATTCCTTTATCTTTAGGTTCTATTTTATTCTTTTTTATAAGTTTTTTGGCTTTTTTCAAAAATTCTTCATAGTCTTTTAATTCTCCTTCAACTATTTTTTTGATTTTGTTATCTTTATTATTTAATATGTTTATTAAAGTTGTACAACTTTTTACTCCCATACTAGCATTTTGATAAATATATTCTAATAATTCATTATTTTCATTCAATTCTATCACCTCATATTTATTATTGGCAAATTATTAAAAAACATACAAAAAAACTGTTGATATTTTACATCAATCAGTTTCTTTATACATACTCATGAATTTTTTATATAATTTATCGCAGGCATCTTTATCCATTTCCTTCATATCTTTATAGGGATTATATATACCTAATTCTTCATACTTTTCACTACCTAATTTATGATATGGTAAGAAATCAATTCTTTTTATATTATTAATTGTCTTTAGGGTTGTTATTAAACTTTTTAAGTAAGCATCGTTATCCATAAGACCTGGTACTATTACTTGTCTTATCCAAACATCTACGCCACTTTTATTCATAGCTTTTATAAATTCAAGGCTATCAGACATTTTGTGTCCAGTTAAGTTTTTATACTCTTCTTCATTAGTATGCTTTATATCAAATAAAACTAAGTCGGTATATTTTAGAATTTCTTCATAATCGCCGTTACCTACACCAGCAGTATCAAGGGTGATATGAATATTTTCTTCTTTTAATATTTTGGCAACTTCTATTATAAATTTACTTTGTAATAATGGCTCTCCCCCGGAGAATGTAACACCACCATTATTACGGGCATAGTAATTTTTGTTACGAAGAATTTTTTTAGCTAATTCTTCTGGGGTATAGTTAGGGGTGCCCATATGCCACATTTCAGGATTATGACAATATTTGCACCTTAACTTACAGCCAGAAAGAAAGACTACAGTTCTTATTCCAGGGCCATCTACAAGGCCAAATGTTTCAATTGAGTCTACTGCACCTTTTATCATTTACATCTTCTCGTGGAAAGTTCTAGCTATTACTTCTTCTTGTTGCTTTCTTGTTAGACGATTAAATCTTACAGCATATCCTGATACTCTGATAGTTAAAAGTGGATATTTATCAGGATTATTCATAGCATCAATTAAAGTTTCTCTTTTTAAGACATTAACATTTAAATGATGAGCTCCTTGAGTGAAGTAACCATCTAATAGACCTACTAAGTTTTCTATTTGATTATCTAAATCCATGCCTAATGCTGTTGGAACGATAGAGAATGTATTAGAAATTCCATCTTTGCAACAACATCCATAATCTAGTTTAGCAACAGAATTTAAGCTAGCGATAGCACCACTCTCATCACGACCATGCATTGGATTTGCTCCTGGCGCGAATGGTACACCGGCTTTTCTGCCATCTGGTGTTGAACCTGTTTTAGAACCATATACAACATTAGAAGTTATTGTTAGAACTGATAGTGTTGGTTCTGCATCACGATAACATTTATGTTTTTTTAATTCACCAAAGATTTTAGCTAGTATTTCTTTAGCAATTGAATCTACTCTATCATCATCATTTCCGTATTTTGGATAATCGCCTATAATTTCAAAATCAGTAGTAATTCCATCTTCATTTCTAATTGGTTTTACTTTGGCATATTTGATTGCTGATAGAGAATCTGCTGCTACAGAAAGTCCTGCTACACCATAAGCCATATAGCGATGAACATTTGTATCATGTAGAGCCATTTGTCCTGCTTCATAAGCATATTTATCATGCATATAATGAATAATATTCATAGCACTGCTATATATTTCAGCAACTCGCTCTAAAACTTTAAAATATGAAGCTTTTACTTTTTCATAATCTAGTACTTCATCATCCATTTTTTCTATTCCTTTGATGACTAATTGATTTTTCATCTCATCAACACCACCATTAATTGAATATAATAGTGATTTTGCTAAATTACAACGTGCTCCAAAGAATTGCATATCTTTACCAACACGCATTGCAGATACACAGCAGGCAATAGCATAGTCATCTCCGTAAATTGGACGCATTAAATCATCTGATTCATACTGAATTGCATCTGTTTGAATACTCATTTTAGCACAATATTTTTTCCAAGGTTCTGGTAATTTAGTGCTCCATAATACGGTCATATTAGGTTCTGGTGCTGGATCTAAATTAGTTAGGGTGTTTAAGATACGATATGATGTTTTAGTTACCATACTGCTACCTGATGTATTAACACCACCAATAGAACATGTAACCCAAGTTGGATCACCTGAGAATAATTCATCATATTCTGGAGTTCTTAAATGTCTTGCTAATCTTAGTTTAATGATAAATTGGTCAATTAATTCTTGAGCCTCTTCTTCGGTAATTACTTTATTTTTTAAATCTCTTTCAATATAGATATCTAAGAAAGCATCTACTCTACCAAGACTCATAGCAGCACCATTATTTTCTTTTATAGCGGCTAAATAACCAAAATATGTCCATTGAACAGCTTCTTTAGCGTTACGGGCAGGTTTGCTTATATCATAACCATACTTTAGAGCCATTTGTTTTATTTGGTCAAGAGCTCTATATTGCATAGATATCTCTTCTCTTAATCTAATAAGATTATCAGTCATTTTACCTGTTTTTTTAATCCAATCGTGCTTCTTTTGTTCCATTAGGTAGTCTATTCCATATAAAGCAACACGACGGTAGTCACCTATAATTCTTCCACGGCCATAAGCATCTGGTAGTCCTGTTAATAATCCTACGTGTCTTGCAGCTCTAATATCTTCTGTGTAAGCATCAAAAACACCTTGATTATGACTTTTTCTAAATTCATTAAAGTATTTATCTACTGTCGGATTTAATTTATAACCATATGCTTCTAATTCTTGATAAACCATACGTATTCCGCCATAAGGATTTACCATTCTTTTTAGAGGTGCATCTGTTTGTAGTCCAACAATTACTTCATTATCTTTATCAATATATCCAGCATCAAAATTATTAATACCTGACATATGATCTACATCAATATCTAAAACATGACGTTTTAATTCTTCTTTTAATAATTCAGTGCATCTTCCCCATACTTTATCGGTTTTCTTAGTTGTTTTTTGTAAGAAAGATTCATCGCCAGTATATGATGTATAGTTATTTTGAATAAAGTCTTTTACATCTATTCTGTTACACCAATTTCCTCCTTTAAATCCTTTCCATTGTTCTTTCATTTTATATCATCCTCCTACTTTAATTATTTTAACACAAAATGGTAAAAAAAATAACTATTAAATTTATAGTTATTAATTTTTTACATTCTATTTACACACCTAAATACTCTTTTACAACTTTTATAATTCTATTTGCCTCGCTTATCAAGTCATCATAATTTTCATTAACATAATTTATATCATTAGCTTGGCTTTTTAATTGGTGATTTAAAGATAATTCTGCCAATTTAGTGAATCCTAAATATTTACTGTCTCCCTTCATAGCATGAACTAATATGGCATAATTTTCCATATCTTCTTTCTCTTTGTATTCTTCTATTTTAGGTAATCTAGTAGATGACTCTTCTAAAAAATCGGCAAGAGTATCGTTATACATTTCAATATCACCTAATAATTCTATACCACTATCTACATCTATTTTGTTATCTTTTAAAAAGTTTATATCTTTCATATTATTAATCCTTTCTTATAAATAATACTTTTTCTAAAATAAAACTTAAGTTTTTTAATTAATACTTATAATTATTTAATCAAGTATATTTACCTGTTTACTTAAAGCTTCTTTTGCTGCTTCTTGCTCAGCTTGTTTTTTACTACTACCTGAACCTGTTCCCATAACAATATCATCAACTTTAACTTGACAAATAAATGTTTTATCATGAGCTGGTCCCTTCTCACCTATTATTTCATAGATGACACTTTTTTTGACTGTTTGAACTAATTCTTGTAATTCAGATTTATAATCACGTAAGAAATCTACGCCTTCATCTATATATTTTACAATAATATCTAAAACCATTTTATTAACAAACATAAAACCTTGATCTAAATAAATTGCCCCAACAAAAGATTCGAAAACATCTGCCATAATGGCTGTGTTAGCTTTTTCTTCACCACTTCCTAGTAATATATATTTATCGAATCCTAGTTCTCTTGAATAAGTAGCACAGGCTATTTCGCAAACATAACTAGCACGCATCTTAGTCATTGTTCCCTCTTCTAAGTGTTTTTCATTATACAAATAATCACTAATAATTAGTTCTAAAACAGCATCTCCTAAAAATTCTAGTCTCTCATAACTTGCACACTCAGCATGTTCATTACTATATGATGTATGTGTAAAAGCTGTTTTATACAAATTTTCATCTTTAACGTTTATATTTAATTTTTTAAATATGTCCATAATTACCTCCCTTAATCATTTACAAGTCTGATATAATTATAGCACCTTTTTTATTTTTTTTGGTATTTATTTTGTATGTGTTTACAAATTGTTTAAAATATTGTAAAATTATATTTATATAGATAGGAGATAGCGATTTGAAATGAAGGTTATTAAAAGGTTATTGTTGGTTAGTTTTATTTGTTTTTTTGTCTGTGGGTGTGATATAAAGAATGATAATATGAAGGATATTAATATTTATACTACAACCTACCCGATTAATTATTTAATTAAATCACTTTATGGGGATTATTCAAAAATTTATAGTATTTACCCAAATGGAGTTAATTTAGAAGAATATAAAATATCTGATCGTAAAATACTTGAATATAGTAAGAGTGACTTATTTGTATTTAATAGTCTAGATAAAGATAGAGAGTATGCGGTTAAGATGATTAATAAGAATTCTTCATTAAAGGTTATTGATGTTTCTACGGGAATGGATTTTGAAAATTCTGTTGAAGAATTATGGTTAAATCCTTATAATTATTTGATGATGGCTGAGAATATAAAAAATGGACTTAGTGAATATATTAAAAATCCTTATCAAGTAGAAGAAATTGATAAAAATTATAAAACACTTGAGTATAATATTTCAAAAATAGATGCTGATTTAACGGAAAGTATTAGTAGTGCTAAATATAAGACAATAGTTGTTGATAATGATTTATTTAATTATTTAAATAAATACGGCTTAAAAGTTATTTCATTAGAAGATAATGATAATTTAAGTCAATCTAAAATTGAAGAAGTTAAAAAATTAATTAGTAGTAATAATATAAAATATATATATACAACAAAGGATACTAGTAATTCTTATGTTAATAATTTAGTTAAACAAACTGGTGTTGAGTTGGTTCCTATTAATACTATGTATAGTATAGATGGTGGTATTACTAATACTAATGATGATTATTTAACTATTATGAAGAGTAATATTAATTTAATTGAAAAGGAATTATATAAATAGTAAAACTTACTATCAACTAATTATGTTGATAGTTTTTTTATGCCCAAATAACAGGATTTAATAATATAAGAAAAAAACTAGCAAAAGCTAGTTAATCTCTATCTTTACCAAATATTCTTAATAAATTAATAAAGATATTAATAAAGTCTAAATATAATTGGAATGCTCCCATTATGGCATAATTATCACTTGATGTATATTCTGATAGTCTAATAATTTTTTGGACATCATAAGCAACATATATAACAAAAATTATAATTGATATTGCACATAATGCTAAATCAAGAGTATTATTCATTAAGAATATATTAACTATTGATAGTATTATTATTGATAATAGTGCTATGAATATATATATACTTAATTTACTAAGATCTAGTTTTAATATTCTTCCTAGATATGAGAAGAGGAAGAATATTATAGCAGTTGCTAAGAAAATATAGATAATACTACTTATTTGATATACTAGAAAAATTGATGCAAATGTTAAGCCTGTTGTTATGGTATAACCAAAATATAAGAGGCTTGCAGTGGTTGTTGATATTTTATCTAATCGATAAGATAGCATAATTGCTAAGACAAATTCTATGATTATGATAATCCACATAGTTGATGAACTATAGACTATTCTAAGTAGTGCCTCACTAGTACTAGCTGCATATGCTGTTAAGAATGTTACTAATAATCCTGCTCCAAAAAATTTAAATACTTTGCTTATAAATTCATTATTCATATTATTTCATCTCCAATCTTATTTGTTAGTTTAATATTTGCTACTTAGGCCATAGTAGCCTTCTAATGATAACCAATCACCATTATTATAAAGTTTTTTGGCTAGTTCTTTACCGACATATCTTAGGTGCCATGATTCATATTGATATCCAGTCTCTGATTCACGACCTTTAGGAAATCTAATAGTAAATCCATAAAGATAAGCATTTTCATTTACCCATTTTCCTTCATTAGTATTCGCAAATGAGTCATTTACACTATTTAAATCAAAGCACAATCCTGATTGATGTTCAGAGTAGCCAGGACGAGCTGAATAAGTATCAGCGGCATCCTTACCATCTTGAGCTGAATAGTTATCATATAATTTTTTTTGACTATTATAACCACGATAACCACTTGAAATATAAATATTTAAACCTAAACTTTTGGCATCACTTTGCATTAGATTAAAAGATTCCATAGCATCTTTATCAATACACGTTGGACACCAATCGGTAGTTATTTGTTTATAGGGATTACTTGGTTTATAGTCACTTGGTAAGCCATAAGTTTTATTAACTATTAAATTGCCATCAACGGTCGCAAGGCCTGATTTTATAATAAGTTTTTTACCATTAGATGTTTCATACTCTCCGTCGGTTAATTTGCTTGCTTCTTCTGATGTGCTTGGAGCCTTAGGAAGTGTTTCTTTTTTTGGGGTTTCTTCTTTTGAAGTTGTGGTTGTCTTCTCTTTTACGTTATCAGTAGTTGATTTATTTTTTTTCTGTAGATTCATAATTAAAAATATACCTCCTACTAATATAATAATTAATATTAGACTAATTATGACTTTAACCCATCTTTTTAATCTTCTTTTTCGGCGCATTTTATTCACCTCCAACTATTTCTAATAGAGAATTATTTTGTAAATATTCTAGTGTTCTATAATATGCAAGACGTGCAGTTGCATCTAGGATGTAATTATTATCTAATAAATATTTGAATTCTTTGATGCTAACTTCAATGTAATGAACGTACTCATCTTCATCTAGATTTTGGGTTGATACTTTTTGACAATTTGTTGCTACGGCAATGGATATTTTTTCACCACTGTATCCTAGTGATGGGTAGTAACCATCGATTATTACAACATTATCAGGAACATAGCCAGTTTCTTCTAATAATTCTCTTCTAGCAGCTTCTGCTTCACTTTCGCCTTTTTCAATATATCCTGCTGGTAATTCTATATCTATTTTTCTTGGTGTTGGTAATGGTGTTCGGGGTTGAATTACTAATAATATCTTTTTTTCTTTTGTTATAGCAAATATGGCTGTTGCATTAGCACTTCCTACTTGTCTTACAACACTTTCTCTTCTGATGGTTGCTCCATTATTTAGTTTATAATGACCTACTTTAAATTTTAGAAATGATGTGTTAGATTCTACATCTTCTTCATCATATTCAATTACTTTTAAGGAATCCATTAAAGATTCTATATTATTAATTAATTCACTATCTATCTTTCTATCTTTCAATTAAATCATTTCCTGTCATTTCTTTTGGTATTTCTATATCTAGGATATCTAAGACGCTACAAGCTATATCACCTAGTTTTCCGTTTTTTACGTTTAATTTGTTGTCACAGACAATGAAAGGAACTTTATTAGTTGTATGTTGAGTATTAACTGTTCCATCTTCATTTATCATAACTTCACAATTACCGTGATCAGCAGTTATTATTGGAGTATATTCTTCTAAACAAATATTTTCAAATATTTTAGCAAGACATTTATCAAGTGTTTCTACTGCTTTTATAGCAGCCTCATAATTTCCGGTATGACCAACCATATCACCATTAGCAAAGTTTAGGACTATTAAATCAGGATGATTATCATTTATTTCTTTTATTAAATTGTCTGTTATTTCATAAGCACTCATTTCTGGCTGTAAATCATAGGTTGCTACTTTAGGAGAATTTATTAAAACTCTTTTACAATTTGGTAAGTCTTTTTCAATTCCTCCATCAAAGAAATATGTAACGTGAGCATATTTTTCTGTTTCAGCAATTCGAAGTTGGGTTTTATCTTTAGTACTAATATATTCACCTACAGTGTTTATTAATTCTTCTAATTTGAAAGCGTTAGTACAAATAACTTCATCAGAAACAGGCATCATTGTTACTAATTTAATATTTTCTAAATTACTGTTATCAAAGCCTTGGAAATTAGGGCTTGTTAGGCTTGATGCTATTTCTCTTACTCTATCTGGTCTAAAGTTAAAACAAATAATACCATCGTTTGATTTAATAAGACCATTTTTATCAATTACGGCCGGAATAATAAATTCATCAGTTATATTATTATCTTGATTATGTTGCCAACACTCTAGAGCACTTTGGTACTCTTCTCCTATTCCATTTACCATAGCATCGTATGATTTTTTTAATCTATCATAATTATTATCTCTATCCATAGCGTAGTATCTTCCACTTACAGTAGCAATACTTCCTAGGGATAATTCTTTTATTTTATCTTCTAGCTCTTTTATATAATTGCAACCTACATATGGACTTGTATCACGACCATCCATAAAGATATGAAAATATACTTTATTTATTTTGTTTTCTTTGCACATTTCTAATAGAGCCATTAAATGATTTATATGGGAATGTATTCCACCATCACTAAGTAAACCCATTATGTGTAGGGTACTGTTATTATCTTTAGTATAAGACATTACTTCTTTAATAGATTCATTATCAAAAAAAGTTTTATCTTGAATTTTTGAATTAATAAGACCTAGTGGTTGGTAAACTATACGACCTGCTCCTATATTGGTGTGACCTACTTCACTGTTTCCCATCTGTCCTGCAGGAAGTCCTACTTTTTCGCCAGATGCATCTAGTAGGCTATTAGGATATTTATTAAATAAACTATCTATAAATGGTTTTTTGGCATTTGCAAAAGCATTTCCTTCTGTGCGATTACTAATACCAACGCCATCTAGTATACATAAAAATACTTTTTTCATCTACATCATCTCCTGTTACAATTTTACTATAAATCATATTTTTATTCAAGTTATTAATTATTTTTAATCATTAGATTCTACCGTTAATTTAGGAGTACAAGCTACGAGGCCTGTTGTACTTCCGTCATACTCAAGTTTATTGTCTCGTCTTACAACATGATGTTGGCTTAATGATTTGCCATCAGCATCTTTTGATTCAGCATCTGTTAGATAATTTTGATTTTTTAATTCTTCTACGGTTACAAAACAATTGCCTTGAATAGTATTTTTGTGATCAGAAAAATATAGTTCGGCAGATGACTCTATTACTTTCTTTATAGAATTATTTTGTTTATTTTTACTTCTTTCAATGGATGCTGAAATACTTGGGAATGCTATAGCTGTAATTGCTATCATGATTACTAAAACGGCTAATAGTTCAATTAAAGTGAAACCTTTATTATTTAATTTCATATATATATCCTCCATACTAGTATTTTGCTAATTTAAAGACACTCTTGGCCATTTTTTGTGGTTTGATAGATTAAATCTTGGCCATTTTTCATAACGACGCCTGTAAATTTATTACCATCACTATCTTTTACTTCATTAGAAGATAAATAACCTGAATTAATTAGCGTGTCAATTGTTATATAACAATTAGTTAGATTTATATCATTTACGTGATCATTTACATATACCTCAGCAGCACTAGTTATTACTTTTAATTTTGCTCTATCTTGTTTTGAACGATTTCTTTCTACTGATGAGGTTATACTTGGTATTGCTATTGCCATTATGGTTACCATTATAGCTAAGACGGCTAATAATTCGATTAGAGTGAAACCCTTATTATTTAATTTTATCATTTTACCACATCCTAGTATAATTATAAGATAGTTTTAATATTTATGCAAGGATATTTAAATGGTATTTATTAATTAGCGTAACGGTAGACTTTTTTAGGTAAAAGTTGATTATTTTTATAGTAAAACAACTCAGAGACTGTTACAAATTGGTACCCTTTTTTTAAGAGTGTTGGTATAGTTATTTCAAGACTATTAGCTGTTGCACTATAGATATCATGCATTAAGACTATATTTCCATCACGAGCTTTTTTTATTATAGTGTTACTAATTCTTTTAGAGTTATGATATTTCCAATCTAGAGTATCAATATTCCATAGGATAATGGGACGTGTCGCAATTGTTTTTATCTTTTTATTATAGGTACCATAGCTTGGACGAATTAGTGTAGGATTGGTTGTTGTAATTTTTTTTATTTGTTGATCGACTTTGTCTATTTCCTTAGATATTTCTTTACTCCCGAGATTAGTTATAAGTTTGTGACTATACATATGATTCCCTATTTCCATATTCAGCGTGTGCATTCTTTTTATTATATCTTCACGCCCTTCTATAGAAGAACCTAAAATAAAGAAAGTAGCCTTAACATTATATTTTTCTAAAATATTTAAAACTCTATTGGTATTATGATTTGGTCCATCATCAAAAGTGAGTGCTATCATGGGTTTATTTTTATCAATAACTTTTTGCTTATATCCATCATAATAGGTATTGTTATTACTATCATTAGCCGTTATATTACTATTTTTTATATCAACTTGAATATTTTTAGAAATATTTGTATACATATTATCACTTTCCCTATAAGAATAGAGAGTTACATTAAATAAATCTTTACTTGAATTAACATTATAGTCATAATCAAAAAATAATTTAGTATTATTATTTGGAGAGAGGACTATATTTTTATTTAAATAATTAGTAATATAATTATCTATAATCGTATTATTAAAATAAGGATATTCGATATGAACACTACTGTTATTAGCAGGATATGTTTTGTTGAGCAAAGTTTCTTTTTGTTCGTAAAAATACATAAGAATACTAATAGCAACTATAGTAGATACAATAATAAAGATACACCTCTTCATACAATCACCCATAAAATTATATTTGCAACCTTTCTATATAATACCAAAATATTTCGACAATTATCCCATAATAAAGTTTTATACTTAGTAAGTGAAAGGGAGATGATTATTATAGAGATTAAAATTATAGGATCAAATTGTTCAAATGGAAGAAGGTTACTTAAGTTAATTACGAAAGTTAAAAATATAAATAAATTTGATGTTAATATTAATGAATTAAATAAAGTAAGTGATAAGAAAAAATATAATGTGAATATGATTCCTGCTATTGTTGTTGATGACAAAATAATTAGTCAGGGTCAAGTTCTTAGTGATAAAGAGATTAAAAAATTAATATTAAATCATGCTAATTCTTAATGGAAATAATATAATAATTTATAATAAAAAATTGATGTTCACACAATAACATCAATTTTTTATTAGGTCTAAAAATTTATCTTCTTGCCATATTTCTATTTGAAGATTAAGAGCTTTTTGATATTTACTACCTGGATTATCTCCTACTACAACAACATCAGTTTTTTTAGTAACCGAACTTGTTACTTTGCCCCCTAAATCTTCAATTAACTTACTAGCTTCATTTCTAGTAATATTATTTAACGTGCCCGTTAGGACAAATGTTTTATCTGCAAAAAGACTATTTTCTTTACTTGTTTTTGTATCTATATACTTAGTATTAAGACCATAATTTTTCAATTTTGTAATAATTTCTTGATTTTGAGAATTATGAAAATATTCTATAATATTAGTAGCTATTATAGGACCAATATCAGGAATGTTAGTTAATTCATCTTCATTGGTTGCAATAATATTATCTAAGTTTTTATAATGTTTAGCTAATATTTTAGCAGTCTTACTACCAACTTGTTTTATTCCAAGACCAAATAGTAATTTTTCTAAACTATTTTCTTTACTATTTTCAATATTTTTAAATAGCTTGGTAATGGATTTTGTGCCATAGCCTTCTAGTTGCTCTAATTCTTTTTTGTAATCATTGAGTTTATAAATATCACTTATATCTTTGATATAGCCATAATTATATAAATCTTCCATAACACTATCGCCTAGTCCTTCTATATTCATAGCTTCACGACTAGCGAAATGAATTAGATTTTCTACATTCCTAGCAGGGCAATTAATATTAGGACAAATGTAGTCAGCAAGGCCTTCTTCTCTAATTATTTTACTGTTACAAATTGGGCATTTGTCAATCATTACAAATGGTAATTCCTCGCCGGTACGTCTTTCTTTTAAGGGCGAGCCGACTGCAGGGATAACATCTCCTGCTTTATATATTTCTACAATATCCCCTATTCTTATATCCTTAGAAATTATGTTATCCTCATTGTGAAGGGTGGCTCTTCTGATAGTTGAACCTTGAACGATTACAGGTTCTAAAACAGCGTTGGGAGTTATTTGGCCAGTACGACCGACAGTAAATTTAATATCTATTAGTTTTGTATAAGAGATGGTTGCGGGAAATTTATAGGCAATACACCATTTAGGATATTTAGAAGTGAAGCCTAATTTTTGTTGAGTATTAATATCGTTTACTTTGATAACAACTCCATCTATATCATATTCTAATTCATCTCTTATTTTAGCCTTTTCTTGAATGTACGCTAAAACTTCATCAATATTTTTAACTAATTTATTATTAGGATTAGTTCGAAAACCTAATTCTTGCATAAAATTTAAGGCTTCTTCATGAGTTTTTAGATTATAATCTAGAGGATTTGGCAAGTGATATATAAAGCAAGATAAATTTCTTTTGGCAACTTCCCTACTATCTAGTAATTTTATAGATCCAGATGCAGCATTACGAGGATTTTGTAATAGTGGTAATCCTTGTTCTTGACGGGATTTATTTAATTTGCTTAGAGTATCTTTAGTCATATAAATTTCGCCACGAACTTCTATATCAATATCTTTAGTTAGTTTTAGGGGTACTGTTTTTATGGTTCTAACATTATTGGTAATATCATCACCAACAATACCATTTCCTCTAGTTGCGGCTCTTACTAAGAGTCCTTTTTCGTAATGAAGAGATACTGATAAGCCATCTATCTTTAACTCGCAGACGTAATCTGGAGAATATCCTTCTTTTTTAATGCGATTGGCAAATAAAGAAATGCCCTCTTCGTTAAAAACATCCCCGATACTTAGCATAGGAATTGTATGGGTAACTTTATCAAACCCCTCTACTACGCCACCACCTACACGCATACTAGGAGAATTTTCTTTTTTTAAATCTGGAAATTCTAACTCTAAAAATATTAATTCTGCTAAATATTTATCAAATTCTTGGTCAGTAATAGTAGGATTATCTTTTATATAATAATCATAATTAGCTTTATTTAAAATATTTGTTAATTCATTAATTCTTATACTAGCATCATTATTAGTCAATATTATCACTCTTTCTTATTAATATAAGATAATTATATCATGGTTAAATTTATTTTTAAACATAATTAAAAGAATTCTTTTAATATTTAAGAATCCTTTTAATTATTTTATTTGGATAGCATCAATTATTTTACCATTACCAGCATAACCATTTTTACTATCATTTATGTTATAGCTATTAACCCAAGGAAGCCAACTTCCACCTTTTACATGTACACGATATGTTTTATCCTTAATAGCAATAGCATTAATAGCCTGATTAGAACTATAACCAGCATAATCATTGCGACCTACTACTTCTGGTAGCCATTTATTATCTACTTTAACTCTATATCTTAATTTATCTATATATACTCTTGTTATAGCTTTACCAAAAACGCCAGCATAGTCATTAGTTGCTATTTTAACAGATTTATACCATTTACCACTATAAACCTGATAAGTAATATCATTAGAAGTAGTATAATTAGCTACTTGTTGTTTAGTTATTCTAAAATAAGTATAGGGATTAGTCCAATAACTAGAATTTCCTCGTGATTCATCCCCACGGTAAGTACCACTAGTTCTCATATCTAGATGCGTATAATTAGAATTAATATAAGCTATTCCTGGTATTTTTAACTCATACGCTATACAAATTATAATCTTACTAGGAATTACTTTATTATTTTTATCATAAAATATACAATCACAAGCTAGGCTTTTACTATGCCATCCGGCAAAACCATTCTGTTTTTTATCATAATAACTACAACGATAACCACTAGAAATAATACACTTACTAGCATTTACTTTTCCATATATTTCTTCTAATTTATCTAAAAGTTCTAGTGATATTGATGATTTATGACAATGTGGACACCTAAATTCGTCAGAATTAAAATGTTTAGTTATCTGGGTTTTCTTAGTATAAGTTCTTATCCTCATAATTACCTCCTTTCCGTTTATTTTTATCTCTTTATTCTAGCTTTTTTTCATCTATTAATGAGACTAATTCTACATCACTTACAATTATTCCCTTATCAGTTAGAATTCTAGTAGCATTATCTATTATTTTGGTTAATTTATCTTCATTACTTGAGGTACTATATAACTGTTCAACGGCCTTGCATACTACTTCAATTATTTCTTTTTTGATTCTCTCTTGATATTTTCTTTTGATATATCTTTTTAAAATGATACTTAAATAAGATATTATTCCCATTATAACTGTATATAAAATTGTAGTTCCATATTGATTAAAAAAGTTATCGATAAACATATTAATACCTCCTTTTGCTTTATTTTATGCAACAAGGTATTTTATACTTATATTAGGAGACTAAAAAAAATGAAGATTTCTAGTCTTCATTTTGTCTTGTCAAGGGCTTTTTGATAAATATTTTCCGCAAGAGATGCTACTGTTACAGGACCTACTCCCCCTGGTACGGGATTTATACTTTTTACTATCTTTGATACATCTTCTAATAAAACATCACCACAAAGATGATTATCTAGGTAATTAATACCAACATCTATTATTACAACATCTTTTTTTAAATAACTTTTATCTATATAATTAGGCTTACCAATAGCAGTTATTAAAATATCTGCTTGTCTAGTTATGTCTTTTATATTCTTAGTTTTAGTATGACAAATAGTTACTGTTGCATCTTTTTTTAAAAGATAATTTACTAAGGGGCGAGTTGTTGTTTTACTGCGTCCTAATACTACTATGTGTTTTTCTTTAATATTTATTTGATAATAATTAATAATAGTTATAATAGCCTTAACAGTTGCTGGCATTAATGTTTTTAGATTATTTACTAATCTACCCGCACTTAAGCTAGTTTGACCATCAATATCTTTATCATAATCAATAGCATCACAAATTGAGTGTTGATTTAAGGTTTTAGGTAGTGGTAATTGTACCATAATTCCATCAATAGAAGAATCTTTATTTAATTTATTAATTATTTTTATTAATTCTGGCTCAGTTATAGTAGAATCTAGATTTATTTTATTTAATCTATAGCCTAATCGGGTAGCCATTTTTTCTTCTTCTCTAATATAAGTATTAGCATCTTTATTACCTCCTACTTGAATTACTGCAAAACTAGGATGGTGTGCTAAGTTTTTTACTTTTATTTCTAAAGATTTTAGTAGTTCTTCTTTAATACAAGTTCCATTTAATAATTTCATTATAACACCTGACTTTTTTATTATTATTTATTTAAAAGAAAAAAAGCTTTGTTACAAGCTTTATAAATTATTTAATTTATCTTTAATTATTTTACTAGCATCTCCCATATCAAAAACGCCTTTTAATTTAGGGGATACTTCCTTCATTATTAATCCCATTTCTTTAGGAGAAGTAGGATTTATTTTTAAAAATGCACAATCAATTATTTTTTCAGCTTCAGATTTTGAAATTTGTTCTGGCATATAGTTATTTAAAACATCAATTTCTTTTTGATATTGGTCTTTTAAATCATCTCTATTAGCTTTTGCAAATTCTTCAATTGAATCTTTACGCATTTTTATTTGTTTTGAGACAACAGATATTACTTCTTCATCAGATAAATCATGCTTTAGTTCTATTTTAGACATTTGAATAGCACTTTTTAGCATTCTAATAACATTAAGTTTTTCTTTATCTTTATTTTTCATTGCCTCTTTTAAATCATTATTTACTTTATCAACTAAAGACATAATATAGGCCTCCTTAATTAAGATGCATATTTTTTACTAGCCATTTTACTTTGTGAATTTCTGTAATTATTTCTACGGCTATTTTTACGGGAGTTAATTGTATTTTTCTTTTGCTCTTCTCTTCTTCTAACTCCAGGTTTTTTGTACTCTTTTCTATCTCTGATAGCAGAAAGGGTTGGTGCTACTTGGCTTCTTAGTCTTCTAAGAGCACCATCTGTATTGTTATTTGTAACATTTACCGATACTGACATTGATATCCCTCCCTTCTGCAACTTACTTATTAAGTATATCACTAATTGCTTGATTAAACAAGGTTTTATAAATAATTATTTTAGATATTATTTTTCATTTCTATTATTTCTAAAATATCTTCATATTTATCAAATAACATATTTAAGTTACTGATTGTAATAAAGTTATATTTTTTACCTTTATCAGAAAATTTAATGGCTATTCCACCTTTAGCGTCCCATAGTTCAAGATTACCCATGTAATCATCTACTAAAATAGCATTTTTACAGTTTACTACATCACATTTTTTCTCAGTAATATCTACAGTTATTAAATTTAAATTTGGTAACTTTTCTGCTAAATACTGTCTTTTAGCACTTGCTTCTCTTGGAGAAATGACGTGACTTAGAATACTAACATTATATAAATCGCTTTCCATTAATTTTTTGATGTTATCAAGACTATTTTCTATTGGTTTGCTTTCTTCTAGTAATTTATACCAATCAATATTACGATAATAATCTAGTTTAAAATCGGCATCTTTTATGCTTATGCCCATGGCATCCATATGTTTATAAGTTATATCAATTGTATTTAGAATAACTCCATCAAAGTCTATATATAAATCTAATTTCATAAAATACTCCTATCTATTTATTAATGAAATTAACAATATCATCTACGCCTTCATGATATTCAATAACACTATCATTTTCAATTTTTATAAGGGTTGGATTTTTTACTTTTAAATCCTTTATTTCCTTTACATCACGATTTCCAGATGAATCTGTAACATAGTTTTTATTTAAACCTTCTGCTGTATTTACTCGATAAATAGTTGAGTCAGTTAATTTAGATATATTATCAGAAATTTCCTTTTCTTCATTATTAAAATCATAATAGTATACATAATATACTTGTGGACTTTGTCTGAAGGTTGCGGATGCTAATATTTTGTTTTCAACATTATCACTTGTATTACTGCTAGAATTATTACTACTATTTTCAGTTGTATTATTATCTTTATTATCACTTGATAAATCGATTTCTTTGGTTACAAAAATTGCTAATATATAGTATACAGCTAATAAAACTAGGGCTATTATTAAGATTATTTTTAATAGTGTTGTAAATTTTACCTCTGTATCATAATTTTTTATATTTTGATTTTTATTATTATGTTGTTTCTTTAATTCTTTTCTCTTCTGTTCTCTTCCCACTTGTATTACCTCCAAATTCATTATATATAAAAAGATTGTTATTGTAAAGAAATTATTTATTTTTTTCGTTTAAATTAACGGCATTTATGGCCATTCCCAGAACAAATACATAGCTCATTATATACATCCACATCATTAAAATTATAATATTAGAAATATTGCCATAAATAATGTTATAATTAGCAAAGTAATGTAGATAATAGCTAAATACGGCTGTTGCAATAGTCCAGCAAAAGGTTGTAAATAGAGCTCCATAAGTTGTTGAACTACTCTTTATTTTGGTACTTGGAGCCATAGTATAAACTAATTTTAAGGTTGCAAAGATTAAAAAGAAAGTGATAGGCCATTTTAATAAATCATATAATAATCTTACTTGGGTTATAAATTTAGTACTCTTAAACCATGAGAGAATAATTCCCCCAAAGACAGGTACTAAAAGTAAGAAAATTATTAAGAATAATGTTATTAATAGTAAGACTACTGATTTAACACGATCTTTTAGGGGATCAGTATTTTTAATGTTATATAAAGTATTAGAGGCACTAATAATGGCATAGGTACCGTTAGAGGCTATAATTAGAGCCATTATATTAAATGTCCCCATACTAGTAGTTATTCCCTTTCCAGAAATTGCTTCAATAATTATTTTGCCAGCTTCATCTGGTAAAATATGATTTATTAAATTTATTAAGGCATTTAGAGATATTGAAAAATAAGATGCTAATATTGCAATTAAAGTTATTACTGGTATTAGAGCTAAGACTAAAAAGAAAGCAACATTTCCAGGAAGAATACGCATCTCCATTTTGTTAAAAGAGATGCATACTTTATGGATATACTTTTTTAGTCTTTCTTTTATTTTTTCCATATTATCACCTATTTTTTTCCTTATTCTTTTGCATCATTGTTATTGATTCATTTATTGCATCATCAACTGTTTTTATTTCATCTAAGATCATACTATAGCCATATTCTACCCCAAAAGAGTCACTTATTGTCCTCATCTCACGAGATAACTTCTTAGCGTATGATACTACTTGTTCTTTATCGTATCCTATCATATAAATTAAGAACTCATCGCCATCACTTCTAATTATATCTGTATTTTCTAATTGATTATTTATTAAAATGCTTGCAACTTTTTTTATAACTTCATCGCCCATTTCACGACCATAAGTATCATTTATATCCTTTAATTTATTGATATCAAAGACAATAATACTTTGAGGAAATATTACATTATCATCCCAATTATAAATATTATAATTTAAGTAAGTTCTATTTTTTAAAGAAGTCATTGGGTCAATATAACGTAACATATCATCACGACTTAAATTAAAACTATTACCTTTCTTTTTATTAATTAATAGTAAGAATAAAATGGTTATAATAATGGCAATGACAATTAAAGTTACTATTTCAAGATTTTTATTATCTTCTGCTATCATAATATCTGTATTATAGTTATATCTTATTTGATTATAATCTTGACTACTAATATAATAATTAAGCATTTTAGCAAAAGTTTCACTCTCTTGATTTAATATAAATTTATAGGTGTTATTTAAACTATTTTCATAAATTATTTTATAGTCTTTTAATTTAGCATCTTTATAATAAGTATATGTTTCTTTATCTAAAATTATGGTATCACCATTGTTTATATTTCTAATTAAATCATCTGTATTAGAAAATAGTTTGGTAGAAAGACCTAGACTGTTACATAAGTAGTATAGATTACTACTTCCTATTACAGAAATTTTTCTTGCTTTTAATCCCTTTAGAGTGCTAATGGGAATGTTTTCTTTGTTTAATACGACATAGTCTTCATTTTTAAAGGATAAAGTTGTGATATTTTTAAGATTTAATTTTTCATAATCAAAATTAGTTAGACTAAAGTCAACGTCTCCACTTATAAGGGCATTTTTTAAATCATCTATGTTATCATATCTAGTAACTTCTATTTCAGTATTGGATATTTTTTCAAAGGCACTTAAATAATTAGAAATAGTACCAACAAATTTAGAATTTGCATAATTTTCATATGGCATATTAATTACATAGCCATATTTATATATTTTGGAATTATAGTTTTTTCTTTCAACATCTTTAGTATGAGTTGAGGCAAAATAAGTGCTTAAAAATTCATGGCTGTAATCATCATCATAATTCTTTTTTAAATAAATATTATAATATTTTTTCATAATTTCATAAACAGTTTTATTTTTAGCATGAAGAACATATTTATTATTTAGATCACTTAGATGATAAACTATATTTAAATTATTGGAAAGTATTTTTCTCATATTCATAATATTAGGCATTATAGCATACTCTACTTCTTTATTATCAAGAGCTTTTACAATATCATCTGTTGTAGCATATGCTTTAATAGTAAGATTATTTGAAAAATAATTCTTTAGTAATTCTTGGTCTTCCTCTAGAGTCGCAACATTATTTAGATTATCCAGGGAAGCTAGATTTTTATTTTTGCTTACAACAACATAATTATCACTGGCAAAAACAATATCATGTTTTTTTAATTTTTCTTGACTTTTTATAACTTTAAAAGAAAGATCACCATAAGAAACATCTTCATTTTGATAATAAGATTTTTTACTAAAATTAATATTATATTTCTTACTAAAGCTATCTAAAAAGTCAAAGCAAATACCACTCCCATCATAAGCATATAATGGGACATCGTTGTATATATCAACATCTATTATTGTATTTAGATTATTACTTATCCACTTTTTTTCAACAACACTAAGGCTATTGTCATCATTAGAGTATTTAGAGATTAAATAATAAAAGCTAAATAGAACTAAAAGGAATATTACAATACTCGCAATAATCCTGTTTATTTTCTTTTTTGACATAATATTCACCTAACTTTTGATAAAACTAATACCTTTAGTTTTAGGACCCTTTGTACCAGTTATTTTAAATCCTGTATCACTTTTTTTAGTACCTTGGGTTAAAATAAATTCAAAATCATAAAAATTCTTTTCTTTTTTACTAAATTCTTCTAATGATTTATTTGCTACTTCTTTAGCAGTATCTTTTGATGCTTCACTTTTGAAAATAATATCTATATAGACAATTTTTCCTTGAACTCTAACTTTAGCAGATGAAACGCTATCATTTTTTTCAATAGTATCTTTAACGCTACTTAATTCACTTTTACTTATTTCCACTTCTTTTATACCATTTAAGCGATCACCATATTTGTCATTTCCACCTACAAAAACACTGCAAAATATGTATAAAAGTACAACGATTATAATGAATGCTAGTAAGCAAATTATAGATAATGCTTTATGCCTTGAAATTAAATCTTTGACCTTTTCTATCATTTTTAATCACATCCTTTAATATACTCCTATTATACTATATTTGATTTTTAAAAGCAATTTATATTTTTTCTACCATATAAATTGACACTTTTTTTACTTTTTCGTATATCTTTTTAGAAACTCTTTTTTATAATTATCAAAATCATCTTCTTTAATAGACTGTCTGATATTTTCCATTATTTTAATAAGAAATCTTAGATTATGAATAGATAATAATCTTTGTCCTAGTGTTTCTTTAGCTACAATTAAATGTCGGATATAGGCCTTAGTATAATTTTGGCAGCATTCACAATCACATTCATTATCAATTTTAGTAAAATCTTCTTTATATTTGGCATTTTTTAAATTTATTTTCCCATCTAAAGTAAAAGCATGGCCGTGGCGAGCTAGACGGGTTGGCAAAACACAATCGAACATATCCACACCACGTTCTACGCCCTCAAAAAGATCAGTTGGCTCTCCTACTCCCATTAAATATCTTGGTTTATCCTCAGGTAAATATTCAATCGCATAATCAACCATCTTATACATAGTTTCTTTATCCTCACCTACGGATGTTCCACCTATTGAATAGCCATCAAAGCCTATTTTTACTAATTCTTGGCAACACCAATTTCTTAAATCCTTATATTCACCACCTTGAACAATACCAAATAAACTTTGATTTTCGTTATTAAAAACCTTTTTACCTCTAATTGCCCATCTTATAGTTCGTTCCGTACTTTTTTTAGTATATTCATAAGTTGCAGGATAAGGAATACATTCATCAAAACTCATAGCAATATCACTATCTAATTTATTTTGAATTTCTATTGATTTTTCTGGTGTTAGTAGTAGAGAGGCACCATTTAGATGACTTTTAAATTTTACTCCCTCTTCTGTTATATCTTTTGGTTTTGCTAGTGAAAAGACTTGAAAGCCACCTGAATCTGTTAAAATTGGCCCATCATAATTCATAAATTTATGTAATCCTCCAGCTTTTGCAACTATATCCTCACCTGGTCTTAACCATAAGTGATAAGTATTTGAAAGAATTACAGCACTATTTATTTGTTTTAATTCTTTAACATCTAGCGTTTTTACTGTTGCTTGTGTTCCTACTGGCATAAACATTGGTGTTTCAAAAGTTCCATAATTAGTTTCTAGAGTGCCATACCTAGCTTTTTTATCTTTATGAATTAAATTATATTTTATTTTCATCGCGAATCACTTCTTTCATGTTTTAATTATACCAAATTAGGTAAAATTTGTCATTGATATAAAAAAATTTGAGAAATAATTCCCAAATTTTTTTGAATACTTTTGATAAATAGATTATCTCTTTGAAAATTGTGGTGCACGACGAGCTTCTTTTAATCCTGGTTTCTTTCTTTCTTTTTGTCTTGGATCTCTTGTTATGAAACCATGTTTCTTTAAAATTGAACGGTAAGAATCTTCTCTACCTTCATTACCTTCATCATATTGAAGTAAAGCTCTTGTTATACCTAAACGGATTGCTCCAGTTTGTCCACTGTATCCACCACCACGAACAGTAACAATTACATCAAATGTTTCTTTGTTATTTGTTACTTCTAATGGTTGCATTAAATCCATTACTAATACTTCATGAGGCATATACTCATGTACATCTCTACCATTTACAGTTATTTTTCCTGTACCAGGTATTAGAGTTACTCTGGCAGATGAACTTTTTCTTCTACCAGTTCCATAAAATTTTCTAGTCTTGTCTGCCATTATTTTACTCCTCCTAATTCAACTTTTTTAGGTTGTTGTGCTGTATGTGGATGAACTTCTCCAGCATATACATGTAATTTTTTATACATTTGTCTACCTAATCTTCCTTTTGGAAGCATTCCCTTAATAGCTCTTTCCATCATTTCTTCTGGATATTTTTCGATCATTTCTTTAGCAGTTCTTTCTCTTAGACCACCAACATATCTTGAATGGTTATAATATTTTTTTCCTTCTAATTTGTTTCCTGTTAATAATACTTTGTCTACATTAATAATAATAATATTATCGCCACAATCAACGTGTGGTGTGTATGTTGCTTTATGTTTTCCTCTCAACATAACAGCAGCTTTTGAAGCTACACGACCTAATGGTATATCTTTAGCGTCTATTACATACCAATCGCGAACAACTTCTTCTTTTTTTTGCATAAATGTTGTTTTCATTTTTTCTCCCTCACTAAATATAATTTAATATTTATCATCTAACTAATGTGGTCCCAATACATTAGTTGTCTGATATAAAATGTACCGATTATGATTATAATAAATATTTCGTTTTTTGTCAATGTTTTTTCTAGAAATTCTTTACTATTTTCTTACTATTATTGTTGTTGTTTTATCTAGGGTTTTATATAATTTTTTGGCATCTTTTCTCATCATATTAACGCAGCCGTGACTACCACTTGTTATATAGGTTGATGAATTAAACTGGCTAGTACTACGCCAACTTGCATCATGGAAACCTATTCCACTTTCAGTAAATGGCATCCAATAAGCGACATCGGCATTATATTTTTTCATGTGATAATCTGTTGTTTTCCAAAGTAAATGATATACTCCTGTTGGTGTATCATGAACACCTTTTAATCCAGTTACAACTCTAGTATTTAAGTTGGCTTTATTATTACGATAATAAATTAATCTTTGTTCACTTATATCTACTAGAACAAAATTAGTTGATATAGAACTTTTCTTTATATATCCATAAGTATCATTACTTATTTTTACTAAATACCATCCTGTTGATGTTGCATCATCATAGGTATATATTTCTCCTGCTATTGCTGGTTTTAAAGCTCTACTTTTTTTATTAGCTTCGCTACGAATAATAGTTTTGCTTGTTACGACTAAAGCATTGTTTTTAGTAGCATTATTTAAGTCAGCGTTTGGATTAGTGCTATAATTTATAGTTGTAGATTTTTTATTATTGTTGCTAGTTGAGTATAATTTTTTATAAGTTTTATTCCCTACTATTCCATCGGTAGTTAAATTATTAGCATCTTGGAATTTTACAACACAACTATATGTTTTACTACCATAGATTCCATCTGTCTCTAAATTACAATTCATAACTTTATTTAATTGTTCTTGTAATTTCTTTACATCACTTCCTGTTGAACCTCTTTTTAATAATTCTCTAGCATAAACATTATTTATACTTAAGATACAAATTAAACTTACTAGTATTAATTTTATAAATTTCTTCATTTTTTCTAAACTCCCTCCTTAAGACCTAGTATATTCTAACTTCTAAATCTGAGAAAGTCAAGAAGAAATCTATTATTTAGAAATTTATTTTTGGCCACTTGCAACTGCTTTGTTTAGAGCTTTATTTAAGGCTTTAGATATAACTTGACTTAGTTTATCTACTAAAAAATCTATTTCTTTGGGAGTTACTATGAGATTATAGTTAAGACTAGTTAAAACTTCGTTTATTAGCTCTATTTTTTCTTGTTCATCTAATTCACCTAATATTCCACTTATTTCTTTTTTTTCGTTTAAAGTTAAATCCTGAATGTTTTTATTATTAAGATAATTTTTATTATGAGTTACGATTAATTTATTCATAGAATAATTATTTTTGATATATGAGAGATGTTTAAAAAGATAAGTTATGGTATCATTTACGATGATAGAGCTTTCTACTACGGTTGCTACTCCAATTGCTATTGTAGGAATACCTATTTGTTCTTTGCTAATTTCTTTCCTGTTATTGCCAATACCACTACCGGGATGAATTCCAGTATCAGTAATTTGAATTGTTTTATTTATACGACTTATTGATGAGGATGCTAAGGCATCAATTAATATTAAAAATTTGGGTTTTATTTTATCTACAAGGCTTGTTATAATATCATAGGTTTCAATTCCTGTTGTTGCCATTACGCCTGGTGCGATAGCTGATATATTTCTAATACCTGGTTTTACTTCTGCTTTTAATTCAAATAGATGCCTTGTTACTAAGACTTTATCTATTACTTTGGGACCAAGGCTATCAGCAGTACTATCTTTATTACCTAATCCTATTATAAGACAATTATCCTTTTCTTTAATATTTTGTTTTTTAAGAATTTTTTTTAATTCATTTTCTAGTGTATTTGTTACTTGTAGTTGATCTTCATGATTAGTTACATCTTCAAATTCAATTGTAATATAAGTACCTGTTTTTTTATTTAATTTTTGACATAAATTATTATCTACTTCAATAGTTGTTACTTTAATATTTTCAGCTATTTTTTCAACATTTATATATTCAGAGTTTTTTTCATTATCTAGATTTTCAATTACTAAGTCTGTTCTTATTTGGTATTTAGATAAATCAATTCTATTTTTCATTAAATCATCACCTTTATATATATTTTTCACATTTTTTACATATTTTATTTGCCTTTTTTTAGTTTTTTTGATAGAATTGTATATAGCTTATTTTGGAAGGAGATGAAATAATGGCAAATGTAGCAAATGCTAAGAAGAAAATCAAACAAATTGAAAAGAGAACTAAGTTACATCAACAGCTTAAATCAACAGCTTCTAATGCTATTAAGAGATGCGACAAAGCTATTTTAGAGGGCGATAAGGAAGCTGCTGTTTATAATTTAAATTTAGCTATTAAGGCTCTTGACAATGCTAAATCTAAAGGTTTAGTTCATAAAAATAAAGTTGATAGAGAAAAATCTCGTTTAACTAAAAAAGTTAATAATATGGAAGTAAAATAGTTTTTGCTTCCTTTTTTATTTATGAAAAAATTACTAGAAAAATTTGATTTAACTATTGATATAAAGATGAGTTTATATTATAATTTAAGTATAAGTTAATTATTTGAATATATGTAGGTGGTTGTTTGTGATAATATAGATTGGTCGGTGTGATATGGAAAGAGCGCAAAAATTAAGTTCAGGTCAAAAAGCAATTATAACTGTCGGGGCTTTTGTTATAACATTTATTACTATTTGTTCCTTCTTTAAAAATGATATTAAATATATAGTAAAATCTAAGAGTATTGAAAAACAGTATGGCAATATACAGGAAAATAGTTATTTTATTGATGATAATTTTGATTATGTTAATGACTATACTAAAACTTCTGTTAATTCTAAAAGTGAAATATTTGATTCAATATATTATATAGTTAATTCTGGTCTTACACATGCGAAAAGGTATTGTGGTAAGAATTATAAGAGTTGTTTTGATGATATGACTAGTATTAGTAATGATGAAGAGGCTTTGAGTTTACTTAATAATTACGTTCATCCTTATAATAGTTTTGATAATATTACTTTTAATTTTGATAATGATACGATTGAAATTACAATTAAGCATACTTATAGCGATAAAGAAATTCAGACATTAAATAAAATTGTTAATAAAGTTATTAAAGATAATATTAAGGATAATATGACTTCACGTGATAAGATTAAAGCAATTCATGATTATATAATTAATAATACAGATTATGATACTCTTAAGACAGAAAATCCTAAAGATACTACTTATAAATCTAATACTGCTTATGGAGTTTTAGTAGAAGGTTATGGTATTTGTAGTGGTTATTCTGATGCCATGGCAATATTTTTGGATAAACTTAATTTTATAAATTATAAGATTAGTAACGATCAGCATATTTGGAATTTAGTTTACTTAGATAATCAATGGTTACATTTAGATTTAACTTGGGATGATCCTGTTAGTGATAAGAATGTTACTAGAGATAATTACTTTTTAATTACAACGGATACTTTAAGAATGCTTGATGATAATGTTCATTATTTTAATAGCGATGTATTTCGTGAGGCAAATAAAAAGACTACTAATTAGTTAATTCTAACTTTTAATAGTAGTTTTTTTATTTGGTTTTGGTGGTGGCGTTGGAAAATAATCACTTATAAATTTTTCACTAGTGTTAAGATAATCATAAAAATGTTTTATTTTTTGACAAAGAGCGTATTCGTTAGAGGTAAATTCTATTTTTTCAGGCATTGATATTAAACAGAAAAAAAGATTTTTTTCTTCTGGTAAGAGAGGATAATGTATTTCATAATTACGAAGAAGTTCACAAAAATCTAAATTAGTATAATATTTTTTGTATAATTTTAAAATATCATATATTGGTAAATCCCTCTTACTAAAACGCCAACTAATAAGAGCTTTATTTGATGAGGCTATATAATGATCAAGACTAAGGTTATTATGAATATTCACTATTCTAATGCGTTTTTTTTGACTAATTATTTCATACCATTTATCAATGCTATATCGGCAATAATTCAGAGCTTGAAAAACTTTACTAATATTTCTTATAAATAAATAATTTGATGGAGACATATATTCTTCTTTTTCTATTATGGTTGCTATATCATTATAATAATTAGTTAAGTACTCTGTTTTATCATGAATATCTTCATATACCTTTTTATAATAATCTTCATCTACTTCTTTATAAAATGTTGTTTTGCTATGAAGCATTGTTATTAATTTAATAATATCTAGAGAGCGCTGTTCTATGGGAAGTTCTGTATCTTCTAGATATTCATAGATATCGTAGTTATCTGTTTGATAAATTATCTTGGGAAAGTTATTAAATGATCTTGAAGTTAAATATTTAAAAAGTGAATTTAAATCTTTATCTCTTCTTTTTATCACAAATTTTAAAGAATTACTTTCAATAATTCTAACATTTTTTTTAATAGTTATTTTTTTGGTAATAATATTTTCTCTATCAAAAAGATCTCTTATCTCTTTATTCATAATGGCTTGGTATTATTAATTTAGAGCCACTTTTAATATCTGTTATATCATTATAATTAGCTAATTCTTCTTTAGTTATATTAAATTCTTCAATAATTTTATCAATAGTATCATCTTCTTTTACTAAGTAAACATAATATGTAACATAAGTTTCTGTACTTAGGGTGTCGTTAGAAAATATATTAATATTATTATCAGGATTAGACTTTTCTTTTATTTTTTCATCCTCTTTATTAGTATTTATATTATTATTAACATTTTGATTAATATTTGATATATCTTTGACTTGTGAATCTTTGGTATCAATATCTAAAGTTACCTTAGGTGCTTTATTATATTCTATATGATTTGGTAAATTATTACTCTCGTCTATCATCTTGGAAATTACTTCTCCCTCTTCTCTATTTAAAGTATTTTCTACTTGAGATAACTCTTTAGACTCCACTATATCTTCTGACTTTTTATTTAGTTTTTCGTCTTCTTTAATTTTATTTCGTGATGATTCTTCTAAATCTGTTGAGACTTCTTCTAATTCTTTTTCTTTAGGTTTATGGGATGATTCTACTTGAGAGGTAGTATTTGTTAATTTATCAGAATCTGCTTCTATTACTTCTTGTTCTTGCTTTTCACCATCAATATATACGTCTATATTTACTTGAAGACTATCATCATTTACAACTTCATAATAAAAATTGTCTATATCGATTTTTAAACTATCCTTTTTATAAGGTACGTCTAGAGTTATCTCAAAGGGAAGCGTAAAGGAAAATTGTTCACGATTAATTGATGCTTGGGTCATTTTGTAGTCACCACTTATATTGAAGTTGCCGCCAATAGTATCGTCTTCTTTTAGGGTTAATGTGTGTTCTAGTGAGATAGAAGTTATTTCACTTATTTTAGTTTTAAATAATAATTCTTTTTTAAAGGGTATTATCTGCCTCATTTTATCAGTCCTTTCATCAAACTATATGTAAATTTAATAAAAATATAACGATTGCTTGAGAAGTTTATGCTAATAAAATAAATTATATTGCTAAATTGGGATAATTTTGATATAATTTTTTATAGTTAGTGAGGGATTAAATGTGGACGAAATTGTAAAAAAAATTGGAACAAAAAATTTAATTATTATTGGAATTGGTTTTGCTAGTGTTATTGCTTGTATTATCATTGGAGCTTTAATTTATCATTCTTTTTTCTATAAAAAAAGTTTTAGTGAAATTGAAGGAATTATGACTAATGCAGCTTATAATTATTATGCAAAACATGAAGAGGAATTACCTAAGAATAGTGGTGATAAGGTTACATTAGGAGTTAGTACTTTAGTTCAGGGTGAATATATGAAAACTTTTAATGAATATTTAAAAGATGATACGATTTCTTGTAAAGGTTCTGTTAATGTTACTAATAGTAATGGAGAGTATAGATATGTTCCTCTACTTGATTGTGGTAAGAACTACTCTTATCAATTATTGACATCAAGAATTAGAAATAAACAAAAAATTGTTAATAGTGGTAATGGTCTTTATAATCTTAATGGTTCTTTAGTATATCGTGGTGAGAGAATTAATAATTATGTTAAGTTTGCTGGGTTTAATTGGAGAATTGTTAAAATTATTGATAATAAAATTATGTTAATATATAATGATGAGAACCCAACTAATATGGTTTGGGATGATAGATATAATCCTGAGCGTGAAGGAAATGATGGTATTAATGATTATTCTGTTAGTCGAATAAAAGATAGTATTGATGATTTGTATAATAGTAATGATATGTTTGATGATGATGAGAAGTTATTATTATCTAAATTTGATTTATATGCTGGCAAGATTGGAGAGAATGATAATGATAAAGATGGTAATTTAGCTAAGGGAACTGTTATTGAAAATCAATATATGGGACTTTTAAATATTTCAGATTTTATGAATGCTAGTTTAGATACTAAATGTACTAATGCTGCTAATCCTAGTTGTTCTAATTATAATTATTTAGCTTCGTTTGATAATTATAATTGGTGGTCTCTTACAGCAGATAAAGATACTACTTATAATGTTTATCAGATTGATGATACTTCTGGGGCATATACTCAAACTGCTTCTTATGATGGATATTTAAGACCTGTTATCATGATTACCTCAGATGCTATTTATACTGGTGGTAATGGTAGTAGCAGTAAGCCTTATACATTTAAATAAGAGTAAAGTTTTAATCTTTATTCTTTTTATTTGACTAATAGTTTTTTTTTATTTATAATTAACAAGAAGGCAAAGGACGTGAAATAATGGAAAAAATAATATTAATTAAATATGGTGAACTTACAACAAAAAAAGCTAATAGAGGTTTATTTATAAATATTTTGACGCAAAATGTTAAAAAAGCTCTAAAAGATTTTGATATTAAACTTATACATAATAGAGTTAGAATGTTTATTGAGGTAAAAGACGATAATGAAATGGATGCTATTATTGAAAAACTTACAAAAGTATTTGGAATTCATAGTATAGTTATTTGCTATAAAAGTAATAATAATATTGATGATATTAAGAAAAATGTCTTAAGTGTTGCTCATGGTGTTGAATTTAGGACTTTTAAAGTAGTAACAAAAAGATGTGATAAAAAGTTTCCTATTAAGAGTATGGAATTTAATAATGTTATTGGTGGTGTTTTACTTAAGAATATTGATGGCATAAAAGTTGATGTACATAATCCTGAATATACTGTAAAAATTGAAATTCGAGAAGAAAATACATATATTTATTCTAAAGAAATAGCGGGGGCTGGTGGATATCCTGTAGGAGTTGCTGGTCGTGGTATTTTGATGCTATCTGGAGGAATTGACTCACCTGTTGCTGGTTATTTAGCAATGAAGCGTGGTATTAAATTGGAATGTCTATATTTTGAATCTCCACCCCACACTTCACCACAAGCGTTAAATAAAGTTAAAAAATTAGTAGAAATTTTAAGTAATTATCAAGCTGATATTAAACTTCATATTATTAATTTTACCAATATTCAAGAAAATATTTATAAGAATATTAATCATGAATATATGATTACAATTATGCGCAGAATGATGTATAGAATTACTGATGAAGTTAGAATGCGACAAGAAGCTTTAGTAATTATTAATGGAGAGTCTGTTGGACAGGTTGCTAGTCAAACATTAAATAGTATGAGTGTTATTAATAATGTAACTAATACTCCTGTTATTAGACCTGTTGCTTGTTTAGACAAATTAGAAATTATTGAGATTGCCAAAAAAATTGGTACTTATGAAACTTCAATCTTACCATATGAAGATTGTTGTACAATTTTTTTGCCAAAGCATCCAGTAATTAATCCTACTTTAGATAAATGTCTAAAATATGAAAATAATTTTGATTATAAAAAATGTATTGAAGAAGCTGTTTTAAATGATAAAATAATAAGAGTTAATAAAGATATGCCAAAATATGATTTTTGATTTACTTAACTTGAAAAAATTACCAATTATTTTAGTGTATTAAATTTTAAAATGTTCACAACCTATAAGTGTAGGAGGTGAACATAATGAACAACCAAAACAATAGTAAGATGGTAGTTCCTGGTGCAAAGGCTGCTATCGAAAGAATGAAATATGAAATAGCTAACGAATTTGGTGTTAACCTTGGACCAGACTCTACTGCAAGAGCTAATGGATCTGTTGGTGGTGAAATCACTAAAAGATTAGTTAGATTAGGTCAAAATCAAATTAGTGGATCAAATTATAGTAATCAAAGCAAATAAGTATAAATATAAAGAATAGTATCTAATGTTGAATACTATTCTTTTTTTTTACCCATAATGTAGTTGGGTGATAAAATGTTATATTATATAAATTATTTTTTGCTTTTTTCATTTCTTGGTTTTAACTTAGAAAGCGAGGTATTTAAACTTAATAATTCTAATATTCATAGTGGTATTTTTTATGGACCCATAACAGAGGTATATGGCTTTGGTGTTATTCATCTACTGCTTGTTAAAAAATATTTTTTGGATAAATTAAAATGCAATAAATACTTAAAAGTTATCTTTACTTTTATAACAAGTTTTGTTGTACTTACTCTAACAGAATATATTGGTGGGAATGTTTTAAATTGGCTTTTTGATATAGATATGTGGAATTACACAAAAAAAGCCTTTAATTGTGGCAAATATATTTGTTTAGAATTATCAATAGCCTGGGCTTTATTGGGAACATTTTACTTATGTTTTGCTAAAGGTTTTTTTGATAAAATTGTTAGTATAATTCCAAAAAAACTTACTCTTTTCTTAGTAATAGTAAATATTATTGATACTATTATTACCTTACTTACCAAATAATATAGTACTTAATTTTTGATTATATTTAGCTTGCACATCATCTTCTAAATTATCATATTTTATAGATTTTATTATTGTTTCATTTATTGTAGCCTTATTCTTATAAGTACCTGTTATTGTTATATCAGTTGCATTATTATCTATATTAGTTTTTAGATTGTAAGAAAAATCATTGTAGCTAGCATTAATAGTCAAATTAATATTATATACTCTATCTATAACCTGATAAGTATAATTGTATCTGTTAGTATCATCCCTAGTTTTAGTCAAAACACTATAGAGAATGTCATTTTTATAATATTTTAAATAAGTTATCCCATTCTTTGTAAGTATTGTGAATTTATGTTTAACATCATTTTTATCAGTATAAATTATGTTGGAACCATTATAAATGATTACTTCCCTATCTTTGGTAATTTGGTTATTAACAACTATTTTTATATTTTTTATATCATTAGTAAGAGCATCATTTTTAGCTTCTAAGGAAATTGTGTAGTCGTCTGTATCAGATGTTTGACTTATGTTAAAGATTTTATTGATATTTTGATTAGTCAAAGTAGTTCTTAGATATATAATTGGTTTTTTGTTATCAAAATAAATTTTTCTTTTACAATTGCTAGAATTTATAACACTTTTAAAATTTTTCATAATATTATTTAAATAAGTAGAATAATTAAAAAGATTATAAATATCTTGATTATTTTTAGTTATAGTACTTTCTAGGAATAAATTGTTTAAATAAGTATTAGGTTCTTTATTTAGAGTTTTTAGCTCGTTTTTATAATAATCTAAGTTATATAATTCATTTGTAATTTGAATGTATTCATCACTATTATTGATATTAAAATAATGATTATCTCCATCTTCATAATACTTAATACTTTGATTATTATTTTCTAATAAGTTTAGAGTTTTTTTGCCTGATGCGGATATGGTATAATTATATTTATTTTGATTAACTAAAACGTTTCCCGAAAGAGTATAATCGCTTTTTAAATCATAATTTAATTTAGTTTTATCTAAAATTTTAGTGTATTTATCAAAAATGATTTTAATATCGTTAGTGTATATATTTTCATTTGTAAGAACTGTTTTATAATATATAAGATAACTAATAATAATTATTAATATTGAGATTAAAATAGCAATGATAATAGAAATAGTAAATTTAGGATGCTTATTTGTTTTCTTCTCTTCTTTATAAACTTTATGTTCCATTAAAATACTATTATAATTATCACTCATGCCCTTCACCTCTTATTCTTAATAAGATTATATCATAATTAAGAAAAAAAGAACATAATTTTTTCAAATATTATCTTCTTTGTTTTTTTATTTTAACATTAATTTTAGAGCTTCTTTTACTTGATCTTCTAAAGAATTTTCTAAATTTACTTTTTTTAAGACTTTTCTAATATCAGCTTGTTTATAACCTAGGCCAAGTAAAACTTCCATAAGTTCATCAGTATAATCTTCTTTAGCAAAGATACCTGTATTTATTGTATTTAATTTTCCTTTTAAATCAAGAACCATCTGTTTTGCTACCTTATCCCCTATTTTAGGGAATTTTTTTAAATAGTTTAAATTTTCATTTTCAATAGCATCGGCTATTTGTTCAATTGTTCCAGTTGCAATGATTGGAAGAGCCATCTTGGGTCCTAAGCCTTTTACATTGATTAATTTTAAGAACAATTCTTTTTGTTCACGATCTTTAAAGCCATATAAAGTAAATTCTTCTTCTCTAACACAAGTATAAATAAAGACTGTATATTCATTGTTTAATTGATAAGAATATGGATTGGCTACATAGATTAAATAACCAATACCATTATTATCAACAACAATATAGTTACTATCTATCAAAACAACAACTCCCCTGATATATCCGTACATTACTTCATCTCCTTGATTGTTCTATTAGTCATTTTTTTGATAATATCATTATCCATAACTAATTTCATATTTTGCACTTTTACTTCATTATCAATAGCATCTTTTAACATTATATTTAATAATTCTTTATAAGAAATATTTCTTGCTTCCCATAAGTGATGAGCGAAGCAGAAAGGAATACTATTTATTTCATCTACATATAGTTTGTTTTTTTTCTTATCATATAAGAAATCAATTCTAGCTGTTCCACGCATATTTAATATTTTGAAAACAGATAAGCTATAAAATTCTATTTCTTTTCTTAATTTATCACTTATTTTGGCTGGTAGAGTTCTTTTTATACTAGACTCATCAGTATCTTCGTAGATAAATTTATCACCATAAGTTCTTATGTCTTTATTAGTAGTTATTTCTTCTATTTCACTTGTTATATTTCCATTAGGGGTTAATAAGACTGAACAGTTATATTCAACAACATTTTCTACCTTTTCTTCAATAATAATTTTAGTATCTAAATTAAAACTTCTTTCAATAGTCGAGTCAATTTCTTCTTTTTGAGTTATCATTTCTATTCCAATACTACTACCCAAAGTAGCAGGCTTTAGTATTAGTGGATAAGTTAATTCATCCATTTGTTTAAATAATTCTTCTTTTTTATTACGATAAAAACGTTCACCAAACCAAACAAATTTTGTTACAGGAATTTTACTAGCACTAAGAATCTGTTTTACAAAAACTTTATCTTGCCCAACAGCTGATGAATAAATGTTACTTCCAACATAAGGAATTCCTACGATATTTAAGTATCCTTGAATAGTACCATCTTCACCAAAATTACCATGCATAATTGGAAAAGCTAGATGTAATTCGCATACTTCCCTTTTAATAAATCCATTTGTTTGAAGAATATATCGATTATCTTTATTAATTAAATTTACTTTTTTAGTATATCTTTTCATTAAATCTAAATCTTTATATGTATCAATAAATCTTAGACAGCCTCCTGTATACCATTCTCTATCTTTTGTTATGTAGATAGGAATTATTTCATACTTTTCACTATCTATATTATCCATAGCCTGAATAGCTGTTATAATAGACATTTCATGTTCTAAACTTTTACCCCCAAAAATAACGCCAACGCTTAATTTCATATTTTCACCTTCTTGTATTAATTATAATATATTTTTATTGGTTTTAAAAGTATATTTTATTAATTTGACATTTAAAAACTATACTTTTTCTAAAGAGATAAGTATAGTTTTTTTCTTAGAATTTTATTTTATCATTTATATAATTTTCAACCTCATCAATAGAAATAGTTATTTGTTCCATAGTATCTCTATCTCTTATTGTTACAGTATTATTATTAATAGTATTATCATCTACTGTTATACAGAATGGAGTTCCTATTATATCTTCTCTTCTATATCTCTTACCAATACTTCCTGATTCATCATAAGTACACATAAAGCTTTTTGATAATTTTTCTTTTAATTCTTTAGCATAATCAGAATGATATTTTTTTACTAATGGTAAAATAGCTACTTTATATGGGGCTATAGCAGGTAAAAGATGCATTACTTCTCTAGTAGTTCCATCTTCTAATATCTCTTCGTCATAACTATCACATAAGATTGCAAGCGTTAATCTATCACATCCTACTGATGATTCTACAACATAAGGAATATATTTACTATTATCTTCAGGATCTATATATTCCATACTTTTTCCTGAAAACTCTTGGTGGCGAGACAAATCATAATTAGTTCTGTTATGTGTTCCCCATAACTCTCCCCATCCCATAGGGAATAAATATTCTATATCGCAAGCTTCTTTAGCATAAAACACTAACTTTTCATGATCTTTATATCTTAATTTATTTGTATTCATTCCTAAATCTTTCAAAAAATTCATAGCATATTCTTTATAAAATTTATAAAAACCTGAGTCAGTTCCTTCTTTACAGAAAAATTGATGTTCCATTTGTTCAAATTCTATGGTTCTAAAAGTAAAATTACCTGGTGTTATTTCATTACGAAAAGCTTTTCCTATTTGACCTATTCCAAATGGTATTTTTGCTCTCATAGTTCTTTGAACATTTTGGAAATTAACAAATTCGCCTTGGGCTGTTTCTGGTCGCAAATAAACTAGACCATTGTCATCATCTTTAATTACTCCTCTATGAGTTTCAAACATTAAATTAAATTGTCTTATATCTGTAAAGTTACTTTTACCACATTTTGGACAAGGAACTTTATGTTCTCTTATGTATTTTATCATTTCTTCTTCACTTAGGGCATCACCATTTATATCATGGTCAAATTCTTCAATTAATTTGTCAGCTCTATTACGACTTTTACATTCCTTACAATCAATTAGAGGATCTGAAAAACCACCTACATGACCACTTGCTTCCCAAACTTTAGGATGCATTAGAATATCTGCATCGATTTCATAGCTATTTTTATTCTCTTGAATAAATCTTTTACGCCAAGCATCTTTGATGTTATTCTTTAAACGACTTCCTAATGGACCATAATCCCATGTATTAGCAAGACCTCCATAAATTTCACTTCCTTGGTAAATAAATCCATATTGTTTACATATATTAACTATTTTATCCATTGTTAATTTTTCCATTATATCATCCTTTCAAAAAATAAAGAGATTCTCTAAAATTCATAAGGACGAGTATAATTCCCGCGGTTCCACCTTATTTATTCTAATAGAATCTCTTTTAAATATATAGCTCCGTGGGTTCCAAACCACATCATCACTTCTTTATAACTAATTATAGTTTAATACAAATCAATTAGCTTGTCAATTATTTTTTATAAATTAAGATAAGCTTGAACGAAAACCATTTTCTGTATTGGCACTTCCATCATAATTGTTATAACTAAATAGATTAGATGTTGCTTCAAAATATTTGCCGCCTCTTGTTATCCAAGGATATTTTGAATTATTAATATTGGCGATTGTTGCTTTGGTCCAAGTTGAAGATGTATTATTTTGGAAAATAGTATTTTCGGCCATTGCATCTCCTAAGATACTTTTATTTTGAGCATCATTGGTGTTTGTATAGGAATTATAATATTTATCAGAAAGACCTGCTAGTGGCCAAGTATTTCCTGAATTACCTGCATTTAGTTTATTTTCAGCAGTTTTAGCATTTGCTAAGACATTTTCACTACTACCACCTACTAAATCATATACGCCATAAATATTTGCGGTTGTTGATGCTACTTTATTAGGATATTTTGAATCAGTTAGCTTTCCTTGATAATCTATTAAATATCCTTGATAATTATAATAACCTGAGGCATTATACTTACTAGTATTAGTATTTGCTTCTTTATAGTTTTTATTCATATCTAAATTAGAACTGCCTGCTAAAGCGCCTCCACTTCTACCTGTATATAATGAGGAGGAATTATTTATATATACATCACGACAATTTGACTCACTACATAATCCATAAATGCTATGTGTTAAATATGCTACGGCACCCCACTCTGTATTTTTTAGCATGTGAGCTTCTAAATTGGCAGTTAAATTATAATTTTGAAATTTTAATGATGTGTTGAATTGAGTCGCCATATTAGTTCCTACTAATGATTGTTTATCTGGTAAGATAGTTGGATTAGATGTTGTACCTGTTGTTTCAAACTTTCCAACCCAAAAACCAGTTAATTCCTTATCTCCATAAGAAAATGCGGGATGGGTATACCAAACGTCTTGATATTTTTTGTTATCATCATCATTTTTTATTATATCAGTACCATTATATAAACATTTATCGTTTAATTCATCTGATGATGATTGTTTATAACTACAAGTTAGATTTCCTGTTTTTTCAAGACCATTTTCCCATTTTATTTCTATACCTTTATTATAAGCATCATATGTATAATCTGCTTTCAGACTTCTAGTTGGGTTCCAAACATGATATTTAAATCTTGGTATCCAGACATAAAAGGCTTGAATATCTTCTTCTATAATAGATGTGCCTACTTTAGCATTTTGATATTTAGATAAACTACCATTTTTAACAAGGATAGCATTAGCCCACTTCTGATCATCATAGTTATACCAATTATCGTTGTTATTTTCAACATCTGCTACTACCCATGTATCTGTTTTATCATTGTATGCAACAGGAATCATTCCTGAATCTAAATTAGGTCTATTGGCAGATAAATTAGGTTTCTCTAGAGTACTATTAATTAGTTTTTTACCACCTAAATATTCAATTGTATTAGTATCAACCATAGATGATGCTACTCCTATTTTAATTCTAGCAATACTAGATGTATTATTTATAGCAATTAAAGTAATTGTTTTCGTCTTAGTGCTATCAACTTCACCAGAAGGTGACTCTTCAGATTCTGTATATTTGGCAATTTTAATATTATTATTATCTTTAATCATTTTATACCATATTCCATAATATATTTTATCTTTAGTATCATTATTAACAGCAACTTTAAAAATAGTATAACTATTTGGATTCAACTTTACTATTTCATATTCTTCTACATTAGTTGTTGTTAAATTAAAATCATAATTGAATTCTGCTATATTATCTTCAGTGGTATAACCTTCAGTAAATTTGGCATAAGAAGGTTTAATAGTGATTAATGTAACTAAAAAGATTATAGTAATTCCTAAAATCACAAGATTTTTAGGTGTTGCGATTAGCTTTTTCATATTGAAACCTCCTTAATTTTTTTAAGATAAAATACTTCTAAAACTAGTTGCTGCCTGCTTATCACCACTACTTATATTGTAGTAAAATAATCCTGAATCATTATGAGAATAATCACCGCCTCTTACTAACCAAGGTTTTTGTTCATTAAAAAGATTCAATGTATCACTTGGTCTTATAAAAACACTTGACCATGATGTTAGATTATTATCGTTTAAATAACTTACTTCTGCTATGGCATCTCCCATAATACTTCTATTAAGAGTTGTTTTTGTATTAGTATCAGATGTATTAGCATATATATTATAATATTTTTGGGAAAACGAGATTGGTAATGATGAGGATGATGGATTAAAGTTGTTAGAATTATTATAAGTATTAGCCATTACAGTTTCATTGCTACCACCTGACAAGTCATATACACCATATATATTTGCAGTTGTTGATGATAGTTTAGTTGTATCTTTTTCTTGACTAATCATTCCATCAGCTTCTATAGTAAAGCCCTGATAGTTATAGTAGCCATCTTTGTTATAATTGCTATTATTTCTATTAAGCAAATCACTACCTGCTATTGCTCCCCCACTTCTACCTGTATATAGTGATGAGGAATTATTTATATATACTTCTCTACATAAATTATCGCTACAGATACCATAATTACTATGTGTAAAATATGCTAAAGCACCCCATTCTGTATTTTTAATGATATGAGTATCGTTATTACTTGAAAGGCCATAATCTTTAAATAATTTATTAGTTGTTACTTGTTCTGATATATTCTGATTTGTTAGAGCTTTAGTATCTGGTAGGATGGTTGGTGTTTGTTCTGTACCTGTTGTTTCAAATTTTCCTACCCAAAAGCCAGTCAATTTTTTACGATTGTAGTTAAAAGCGGGATGAGTATACCAAACATCAGATAATTCAAGATTATTAGTTGTTATGGTTATTTGAGCATTATTATATGAACAGTTATCAGATAAACTATCATTAGATGCCTTATTATTATAATTGTAGGTACAAACTAGATTACCGGTTGTATCGGTTGCATTTTCAAATTTTATTTCTATACCATTATTAGATGCATCGTATGAATAATTTTCTGCTACTTGGTCACGGTTAGCATTCCAAAGACGGTATTTATAACGTGGTATCCAAACGTAAAAAGCTATAATATCTTTAGACTTTATAGTAGTTCCTACACTAGCATTTAAATATGACTCCCTACTATCACTACTAACCATTATAGCATTAGCCCACATTTTAGTGTCAGTAGAATAGTCGTACCATTTATAATCAGGATTTAAATTATCTTCATCAGCTTTTTTCCAAGCATCACTATTAGTATCATAATAAACTGGTATCATACTTGTTGGTAGATTTGGTTCATTAGCCCCACTTTTATCGAGATTTTCAATGGTTTCTGTAATTTGATTTCCATCTTGAGCAAGACTTCCTCCCGATAGGGTTCCATAATTTATACCTAATGTTATTGTTGCATCACTACTAGAGTTATTAAATATTTTTAAGGATACTGTGTAATCTTGGTTAGCTTCTATTTCTCCAGAAGCTGGATATTCGCTTTCCTTCATAGTTCCTACAATAATATTGGTTGAAATACTTTTATAATAAATAGAATATTTTAATTTAGTTGCTTCTTGATTACTTATTGTTATATCAACGTATTTACTATCTTTGGGGCCAAGGGTTATTTTATTGGTTGTATTTTCGCCAATGATAAATTTATAGATTTTAATATTATCAGAATAGCTAACATCACTTGTTGTAAATAAGGAAAAAGTTCCATAAAGACTACTTATTACTAAAACGATAATTATAAATGTTAATAAAATAAAATTTCTTTTACCTACTTTTTCTATAAATTCGTTTACTCTTTCTATAAATTTTACCATTATATCACCTTTTTATTACCCTTAGTTTAAATAAATTATAACAAAAAAGAGCCATCTTTTCAATAGCTCCTATTAACTTTCTTCTAATTTATTTAGAACAGATTTTGTTATTTCAATTGCTTTTTGTCTTACACCATCAGCAGCTTCTTCAACAATTGGAGTTCCCTTTTGTTTTGCTAATTCTACTAATTCGTCTGTTTTTTTCTTTAAATCTTGTCCTTTTTGCTTTGCTATTTTTAGAACTTTTTCTTTGTCTAAATCTTCTAGTTCATTTCTGATATCTTCAATTTTATTTAAAAATTCATCTTTTACTTCATTTACATCGATATCTTTTAAACTTTTAATAAATTCATCATATTTAACTTTTAAATCTTTTCTTGTTTCACTTCCAGACTTTGGAGCAAATAACATTCCTAACCCAGCTCCTACGCCTAAACCTACTAAAAATTTACCAATTCCACTTTTTTTACTCATTATTATCATCTTCCTTTTCTTTTTTTCTCAAAAATAATTTTCTTAGACAAAATGTAATAGCATCAACTAGTTTATCACTAACAGCAGCCATGCTATCGGTAACAATATCAACCATATTAAACATATTGTCAAATTTTTTTACGCGTTGTTCAATATTATCAATAAGACTGTCTATCTTAGCAATGGTATTAATTAATTTTATACCTAGTACTATTAAAACTACTAATAGTATAGAACTTAAAATAAATACTACCATCAATAAAAAGGTATTTATATCAATCATTTTTATTCCTTCCCTTCATCATACATTGAATCAATTAAATTAAATAAATCATCAGTTAGTTCTAAATCTTTATCTTTTTGTTTAGGTGTTGTGCTATTATCTTTAGAACTACTCTCATCCCCCATGCTTTTCTTTAGGGTTGATAATAAATTTATATTACTTTTTACAGGAGGAACGTCATGTTTTTTCTTTGGATGAGTTTCCTTTTCTACATTATTTACTATTTTTACATTTTTTTCTTCTGTTTCAGGTGGAGTTGCTTTTTGATATTCAACACCATAATCAAAATAATTTTCTGTAGCTTCATCAAGAGTTATATCTTCTATTTTTGGTTGCCTTTTTTCTTCTTTAATATATGTATTTTCTTCTACCTCATCATCCTTTTCACATAAGGCTTCATACATTAAATTGTCTTTATTAGAGGCTTTCTTGCAAGCTTTAGCTTTTTTTAAGTATTCACAGTTTTCACACATTAAATTTTCTTTTATATCTTCAGTTAGACTACCATACGCTTTTTTTCTTACACTATCAAAATCTACAACTTTTGATGGTCTATGCATTTCATAACTTTCTTCATTTATTGGTGGCAATTCTTCAGTACGATAATTTTTATCTAATACTCCATAGATTGGAGAAATAATTGGAGTTGCTATAAACTTTTTATCTTCTTCAGGCTTTTTCTTTTTATCTTTATATAATTTTGAAACTTTAGTTTCTTCTTTTTTGGGATTTTTTTTTGCTTGTTGCATTTTTTCATTTTTGGGTTCTAATGTAGGTTTTGGTCTACTACTTACGGCAGTATTATTTTTACGAGCTTGTCTGCTAACTCTACTTACTGTTGAAAAATCGCTATCTTCAAAATCAATGGGAAATTTAAAATTATTACCTTGAGGGGCTTTTACTTGTGGTTCTACTTGACTTGATTCACGTTTTGGTGGTAGTGGTTGTTGATGAAGTTCTCTATTCATTTCTCTAGTCATGGAAAAATCTGGAACGAAGTCATCGCTTACCTTTTTTTCTTGGTGTTCTTCTTTTTCTATTTTTTCACGCATAAATGTTGGTAATTTATTTTCTTCTTTTTTTGGAGGTTCTTCTTTTTTTATCTCCTTTATTTTAATTGGTTCCTCTTCTTCTTCAAACTCATCTTCTTCAATAATTTCTTCATCTGTAAATAAATTTTTAAACTTGTCCATAAGTCCCATTGTAAGCACCTCTTTCTTTATTATTCATCAGGTAATTTTTTTTCTGATTTATCTTCTTGAACATATTCTTCTAAATATTGCGAAAAATCATTACTTGCATCTTCTGGCTTTTTTAATTCATAAGTTATTTCTGAATAATCGCCTAAATTTTCGCCTAACACTTTTTCAATTATTATATCGTTATAATCTATACTATTTAATATTATTGTTGATAAAGTGATTAAGTTATTTAAATCGTTAGAATTACTATAAAACTCCATTTTAGCATAATTATAAACAATTTTAGTAAAATATAAATTATTACTTTTACTTATACTAATATATCCTGTTTTTTTACCTTTTTTTATTTTGTGATAGTAATAGTTATCTGAGGTTTGCTTTTTTAATTTACTTTTGTAATAATAACTATTAATGTCAACATACATATACAAGTCATTTTGCCCAACACTAAATTTTTGATTGTAGTCATAATTTTGGATTAATTTTACTCCTTTAGGAAGATAATACTTATATCCTAAAGCTACATCATTACTAATTGTTTTCGTATTTAGGCAATTATTAATAATAGATATATAATTTTGACTATTCTTATCTATCTTCATGCATCCTGATAAGATTAAAATTAATATACTAACAAGTAAAATTTTTTTTTGCATAATTGACACCTACTCTTACCATATTATAACAAAAATTATTTTAAATTAAAATAGTTTAATTAAACTTTTTTTATTTTTTTTATATAATACAATGAAAGGAGATTAATTATGTATAATCCAAATTTTTATCGAGGTATGCGTCCACGTCCTTATGGTGGCAATAACAGATTTGCAGGTGGATTCGCCGTACCGTTTGTTCTTGGTGGAATTACCGGTGGACTTTTAGCTCCTGCTTTTTATCCTAGACCTTATTATTATCCAGCTCCAGCTCCTATGCCAGGACCATATCCTGTTTATTATTAATAACATTTATCTTTTAGATTGATATTATATGCTCCATTATTTTTAGATACATTAATTATCAAACATTGCCCTAAATACTTATTATCAATTGGACTACTTAAGTCTTTAAAATAGCCTTTATTTTTAAGTTCTTCTGCATAAAACCATGTTTTGTTATTTTCCCAATCTAGTTTACACTCTACTGTATTGCTTTGGCATTCGTTTATATATTCGTACGATGCTGATGTAATGTTAGTTTTCATAAGATTGTAAGTTTCATTTTTACTAGCACTTAGAGTTGTACCAATATTTTTTGATACGACAATTGTTGTAATAGAAAAAATAACAATCACAGCTAGTACTTCTATTAATGTAAAACCTTTATTATTCATCTATTATCTTTTTTCAATATGTATTAAGTCGGCATAAACCTCTTCTAAGGCTCTACCTATTGGTTTCGCTGACTTATATTCTTTTTCATCCATTTGATAATGATTAGTTTTTATCATTTCTTTTGCTCTATTTGCTGCGACATATACTAAAACATATTTAGAATCTACCACGTTTAAAATTTTATCAATAGATGGGTAAATCATATCTCATCACACTCCTTGTTATTATGTATCTACTATAATACAATAACAAAAAAATATCAAGCCACTTTACAATTTATAGACAAATTTTTTTCTACAAAAATTGTAAGACTTGATATTTTTAGTATGTTAATTAATTAAAAATCATTTCTATCTCTTAAGAAAGGAGGTACATCAAAGTCGCTATCCATATCTTCATCGTTAGTAGCATCTTTATACAATTCTTCACGACTGTTGCCATTAAAGTTATGATATAATGGCTCACTTGGTTTTTCAAATCCTGTTGCAATAACAGTTACTATTACTTCATCATTTAAATTTTCGTTAATGACAGCTCCAAAAATTGTATTTATATCAGTATTGGCAGCACTTCTTATTATTTCTGCTGCTTCTTCTACTTCAAATAATGTTAGTGATGAACCACCTGTTACATTGATGATTGCATCTGTTGCTCCATCGATTGAAGTTTCTAATAATGGGCTTGATACAGCTTGTTTTGCTGCTTCAACTGCTCTTCCATCACCAGAACCTACACCTATTCCTATTAGGGCACTTCCTCTATCTTTCATTACAGTTTTAACGTCTGCAAAGTCTAGATTTACCAAACCAGCTACAGCTATTAAATCAGAGATTGATTGAACTCCTCTGTGTAATACATTATCTACTTCTCTAAATGCCTCTAACATTGGAGTAGTCTTATCTATAAGTTCTCTTAATCTATCATTTGGAATAACAATTATTGTATCAACGTGTTTTTTTAATTCTTCTAAACCAGCTACGGCTTGATCCATTCTCTTTTTACCTTCAAAGCTAAATGGTTTAGTAACTATTCCAACAGTTAACGCTCCAAGATCTTGTGCTATTTCAGCAATTACTGGTGCAGCTCCTGTTCCAGTTCCACCACCCATTCCACAAGTGATAAAAACCATGTCAGCCCCTTTTAAGGCATCCTCAATGGCAGCTTTACTTTCTAAAGCAGCTTCTCTTCCTATCTCAGGGTTTGCTCCAGCTCCTAGGCCATCTGTTAATTCACCCCCAATTTGCAATTTAGTTTCTGCTAACGATTTATTTAAAGCTTGAACATCTGTATTAGCTACAACAAAATCAACACCTTTAAGCCCAGAAGAAATCATACGATTTATCGCATTACATCCTCCGCCACCTATTCCTATTACTTTTATTTTAGCTAACTGATCCATTTCCAAACCTAACATATTATCCATCATTTATCCTCCTTACCCACTACAAAACTTCCAAAAATTTTATTAACGATTGCGTTATCTTTTTTTAATTTACCATTAGGCGTTATTAATGAAGTTTCATCTTCTACACTAAACATTGAGTATTCGCGACCACGAGATTCCATTTTGTAAATAAAATATTTTATCATTCCTAGGGAAGTTACATACTTATTATTTCTTACACCTAAAGCTGTAACATTGTATATTATAACATCTTTACCAAAAATTTCGTATGCTAAATTTTTAAATGATTTTATTTCTGTTAATCCCCCATTTAATACAATATAACTTATTTCTTCATCAGTTAAATTGCGAATTTGTTTTTTGGCTAAATTTAATATTTCAACCATTCTACTCATTGTTACTTCTGATACTTCTAATTGATTTAGTTTAACAGTCTCACCAATTGTATTTTTAATTTCATATATTTCATTCAATTGGCAAAATCTTTTATGGCTACTTGCAAATTTTTCTTTTAGAGCACGGCCATCAAATTGACTTGTACCAAAGACATATGAAAGATCTTTTTCAACGTTTATGCCTCCAATTTGTAAAGTCTCATTATTGACTATAGTTCCATGATCAAAAATACTTATATTAGTAGTTTCATGTCCAAGATTAATTAGAGCACCAATTTTTTTATCTAAGTTATCATTTCTTACTTCATAATAATCTGATAAGCCAGTTAAAGTAATATCTGCTACTTCTAAACCAGCTGCTTCAACAACCCCTAAAACAGAATAAATATTCTTTTTTGGTGTTGATATCATTATACCCTTTATTTCTAATTTTTGACCACTTTTACCTACGGGTTTACCATTTATCTCATTATTATCAATAAGGTAATCAATTGGTACAACTGTTACTAATTCATATCCTGGATCCAACATATTGTAAACTGAATCTTTAATAACTCTATTTACATCTTCATTTGTAATAATATTATTATTTTCTCTAATATCTACACAACCATGTACATTTTTAAATATGGCATTATAATCTGGAACATTTACTATTACCTTTTTTATGCTAATTCCTAATGTTTCATTTACTTCTTTTACCCCACTTTTTATTGATTCAATGACTAGGTTAGCATCTACAATTAATCCTTTTTTTAGTCCTTTTGATTCTACGCAAGATGAGGCTAAAACATGAAGTTTATTATTAAAATATTCTCCTACAACAATTTTTATAGAATAAGTTCCAATATCGATACTCGTATATATTTTTTTCATAACTATCTATCTCCTAAGCCATATACCAGTAATATTAGACAAAATTTGCCATCATTACAAGCAAACATTACATTTATGGTGTACCACCATACATACTAATTATATATTAAACCATTTTTTATGTCAATAGAAAATACTACTTAAAAAAGGAAAGAAAGCCATTTATTACTTGATTTTCTTTCCTTTTTTTCTTCCTCTAATCAATGAAATTATAATTATTATGATAATAACGATACTTATTATTCCCATTCCTAACATTGAATAGTTTCTATACTTAGTCAATTTGTCTTTATACAAATTTACTTCTTCATTGTAATATCTTGCTAATGTTTCTTCTTTTTTATCATAAACATAAAATCCTGTATTTCCTGTTACTACATTAGTTCCATATATTAATCCTATTGGATTTTTCTTATTTGTTTTATAAATGTTTAACTTAGTATTTTTTATAGTTGTTGAATATTTTTTGAAATTTTCAATTTTAGTTGGGGATGGTTTTAAATATAATGTTACTCCTCCTACTGTTATCCATTTATACTTTATATATGTTTTTTTATTGGTATCATAAACATAAATTGCTATTTGTCCCTTATCATCTTTAAGTGCTAAGAGATAAATATTTAGTTTATCATTATAATAGCCTGGTACTTCTTCTTCTCCAATACTTACCTTACATTTTTCAAACAAGTCTACTTCTGGCAAATCACTTTCTTTTCTTATTACAGTATATTCTTTTTTGCCTATTTTTACTTTTATTGGTTCATATTCTTTAACTGTTGCATTAATTAAGTATGTTTTAGTACTGCCATCTTCTGCAGTTACAATTATTTGTAACTTATTAATTCCTTCACTGACTTTCACTTCTCCAGTCCCTGTTACAGTAGCTTTACTACTATTAGCCTCAGCGTTTACTTTTACTTTTTCTGTTCCAGCATCAAAAGAAGTGCTGTATTCCAAGGTTTTGGCATTAAATTCTGGTGTTAAAGATACATTATCAATAGTTAAACTTTTTAAGGTCGCATCATTACTTTTTCTTACTTGTTCATTACTAGAATTATTATTAGAAGTATTGTTTCTACTACTTGTACCTCCGTTTATATTCAAGGTTACACTCTTTGAGGCTAAATTTAAATCTTGACCATTATAATCAGAGACACTAGTTGGTGATACTTTGATAGTACAAGAACCTGTTTTGGAAGCATTTACTCTAATTGATTGGGTGTCATTATCCACCCATACTGATGTTGTTGATAAGGAACACGTTGTTGAATCACTTGATTGAACATTAAATCCACCAGCAATATTATTTCCTTTTATGTATAAAGTAACACTCCTTCCTTTTGATACATTATTAGCACTAAGTGATATGGTGTAATTACCTGCTGCATTTACTTTATTTATTCCTATTACAAATATTATAAATAGCAAAATTAGTTTCTTTATTTGTTTCATTTGTGTTCCTCCTTATGATTGACTTATATTTGTTCTACCCATTAAGTAATTCTTTATTACTACGTAATCACTTGCGGTTACTATGCCATTTTTATTGCTATCAGCAGCTTTTAGGGCTGGTTGAGTTAAAGTAGTTCTTTTCATTAAATAATTTTTTATAACAACATAATCACTTGCAGTTATTTTTCCATCACCATTAACATCGCCATATATTGTTACAGTATATTTATATTTGGTTTTATTATCACTGTCTGTAATTGTTATAGTACTACCTGTTCCTATTCTACTATTTCCACTTATGCCATGACCACTTGAGTTAAGGATACTTACACCATTAGCAGTAGATAATTTTCCAAGAATTGTATTAGCCGTTGTTCCTACTGATACTCCTGTTATATAACCAGAATTATTTTTTACTCCTAATTTACTCAAGTAATAGTTACTTCCTTTATTAGAAGGTGTATTGCTATTTTGGTTATTGTTGTTATTTTGATTATTATTTGAATTTGAGTTGTTATTTTGATTGTTATTGTTTTGGTTATTATTTGAATTTCCATTATTATTCTGATTAGTATTTTGATTGTTGTTTGAATTATTGCAACTACTGCCAACTATTACACATTCATTGCCGCCACTTGCCCAAACTAATCCAGCTTTAATTGGACTTTCCTCGCTACTGTATGCACCAATGTTAAAGAAATTATATAATCCTTTATAAGTTGTATTTTTGTAAGTGAATTGATTTCCTGATGTTGCTATTGAACCATTTACGCCTGATTCTTGTTTAGCTAAACTTGCTAAATAGATAGGATTTACATCTTTTGATATGCCTACTGTTGCAAAAATATTAGCATAACTTTTGTTATCAATAACACTATTACCACTCATGAATGTTCCATTTAAAACTGTTTGAACAACTTTTTCTGTATAGTTTGGTGAATATTTTAAGCTTTCAAACATTAAAATTCCATTATCATTTAAGAAATTTCTTGGATCTAAGAAATAAGATACTGTTTGAGTATTCGCTAAATACCAACCAGCTTCAGTTGAAACTGTCTTACCACTTGAATTAACATAATAATATTTTGAATTACCACTTATGGAACTAACTGCTTGTTCTGCTGTTACAGCTTTTGAAAAGACAAGTCCTGTTTTCATATTTTCAAATGTCCAATTAGGATATTTGGTGTGTAATGCTCGAAGACGTTTTTTATAGGTTTCATCAAAACCTTGAGAGTTTAATTTTGTTTCAAAATTCAAGTCTGTTATATTACTTTGACCGCTTGTATCTGCTGCTGTTCCAGGAAGATTAGTTGTTGCTGGCATACTATTGTAAGTTGGTATCACAAAATGAAGAGGTAAATTTAATAAAGAGTTATTTTTATATGAATTATAACTACTTTTAGCCTCACTACTTGGAGCTTGTAAGTTTGCCATATATTGATGGTTATAAGTGTTATATGAAGAATTTGGATTTACATTAAATTTCTTTAAATATGATGTATGTTGGCCTTTTACAATATAATTTTCAGCAATAAATTCTGCTCCACCTAAAATAGCTTTTTGAGGACTTGTCCATGGTCTATTATAAGTTGTTGTTGTTTCTATCTTTTTAGATGTATATACATATGTGCTACAAGCATATCCTGTTGCACTTCCTGATTTTACTTTGTACCAATTATTAGAGCACTTACTATTGCTGCTTATATCTTTATCTAAAATAGTCATTTCTTTATCACAAGTAACTGATGCAACCTTACCACTTTTATTAGTGTCTTTCCATATATTAACAGGATCTCTATTTTCTTGACAAGAAGCATATCCTTTTAAAATAGTTATATAATCTCCACAGGCATAACCAGTTGTATTTGTATTACCATAAGTTATTTTATACCAATTTTTACAGCTACTACTAGTTCCTGCTTCTGTTGAAGTTATACCTACTGTACTTCCATTCGTTAATCTTGCTATTGATGTTCCACCAATACTATTTCGAACATTTAAATAATCATCTACAACAACAGTACCAGTTGTTGCTGCATAAGTGCTATTAGCAAATACAAATATAGATACAAATGAGATTATTAGATAGTAAAACAACTTTTTCATACACTACACCTACTTCCCTTTTATTATAATGTCATTATATCAAAGTTCGACTTTTTTTGCTAGCATTTTAAAAGAAAATTAATAATTTTACAAAAAAAGAAGCAATTTAATGCCTCTTTGATTATTTTTAATTATCTTTATACAAAATATCTATATCTACATAATTGTTTATGCCATCTACTTTGCCATCACTACACATCTGCCATAATTTATATTTCGGTTTATGAGTTAAATTGCCATAATTAGCTACCCATATATTATCATAATCTTCTGCAAACCAAATAGTATCTAAATAATATTCACTTGAATATAATGTTGCTTGATAACCTGATGAATTGATTTCTTTTATAAAACTTTTAGCAATATTATTAAGGCTATTAAAACTTATATTAAATTTATTGTATTCTAACCAATTTTCCCAATCAAAAGCTATTGGCAAATCAATTTTATAGTTAGATTTTCGTATTTCTTTGATAATAAATCGTGCTTGATTTTTAGCTTCTTGAGGACTTTTTGCATATGAATAAAAATAAAGTCCTATTTTTAAATTAGCTTTGGTAGCAGCTTCAATATTCTTTTTAAATTTAGGATCCATAATCGTTTTACCATTTAGTTCTTTTTGACCACCTATTTTTAAGATTACAAATTCAACACCACTAGCTTTTAATTTGTTAAAATCAATTTTTTTCTGCCATTTTGAAATATCAATGCCAATTTCAGTTTTATTTGTCTTATATTTTTTATATACATCGTTATAGTCAACAAAGGAATTATTATCCGTTTGATTTTGAGTATTTGATTCTTTTGCAACTACATTTAGAGTAAACTCTTTTGTTGTATTATTTTTGCTAGAATCTGTTGCTGTTATTTTTAAATTATAAGTGCCTACTTTCTTTAAATTATATTTTCCTAAAATACTGCATTTTACATTATCATCATAATCATCTGCACACAATATTTCATCTTCTAACTTTTTTTTGCTATTTTTTTCTACCGTATATGTATCAGTTACTAGAATAGTGGGAGGAGTTATATCTTTTACATTAATAGTAAATGTTTTGACTTTATAAAAACCATGTTTATCTTGATAAATAGCTCTTAGTCTTTGCGTACCTACTTTGGTAGTATCTATTTGATAATTATTCTTTAGTGTACCATCCAATTTATAGATAAAATCTTTTAAATAAACAGTTTGACGAAAATTACAGGTTAAATTAGTTTTTAGTAGAATACTTTTGGAACTAACAAACATATATGAAGTGGTAGCAACAACTAAAGCAAATAATGATACTAAGAATACTATGATAGCATTTTTATTTATTATATTTAAAATTTTTTTGATAATACATTCCTCCCTTCTTTTTTCTATTATAACATTTTTTTATGGCGAGATAAATTATTATTTAGCATTTTTTAATATTTGACAAATTTATATATTTTTAAATTTATTTTCAATAAAAAAGAACACTTTTAAAAGTGAACTTTCATTCTTAGATTTCTTCAATTTTAATAAAGTTTGTACTCTTCTCTCCAACATTAGGGAAGCCACCAGTTATAACAATTTTGTCTCCTTTTTCTAATTCAGCAAATTTTTTAGCTTGTTCTACACCGTCTGATACTATTTCATCAGTATTTTTATATTCATCAACAATTGCTGAATATACACCATAGTTAAGCGCTAATGATCTTGCTACTTTTTCTGATGGAACAGTTGCTAAAATTGGACAAATTGGTTTTAAATTACTTATCATTCTAGCAGTTCTACCACTCATTGTTGCTGCTACAATTACTTCAGCTTCTAAATCTTTACTTGCAGTGATGACACTCTTAGCGATTGAAGCAGTAGTATTTTCATTCCAAGTTACATTGAATTTTCTATCATAATCATAATATTTTTCAGCATTTTCACAAATTGTTGACATTGTCTTTACTGTTTCAGCTGGATAATGACCAATTGTTGTCTCGTCAGATAACATAACAGCATCTGTTCCATTGAAAACAGCGTTTGCTACATCTGATACTTCAGCACGAGTTGGTCTAATACTTTTCTTCATTGATACTAACATTTCTGTTGCAACAACACAAATTTTTCCAGCTTCACGACATTTATTAATTATCATTCTTTGATATATAGGTAACATTTCCATTGGAACTTCTACTCCCAAATCACCACGAGCTACCATTATACCATCTGATACTTCAATTATTTCATCTAAATTTTCAATACCAGTTACACTTTCAATTTTAGAAATGATTTTCATATCTTCTCTGTTATTTTCTTTTAAAATTGCTCTTGTTTCTAGTACATCATCTCTTGATGAAACAAATGATAATGCTAAATAATCTCCATTATGTTTACAAGCATAAGTGATATCTTCTTTATCAACTTCACTGATGAATGGGATATCTAAAGCAACACCTGGTGCAGCCATACTTTTATGATTTCCAAGTACACCACCATTTATCATTTTTACAGTTACACCGTCAGCTTCAACTGATACAACTTCTGTCTTGATAAGTCCATTTACTAGAAGAACAGTATCTCCTACTTTTAAGTCATCTAAAGCTTGTGGATGATTTACTGAGAATCTTTCCTTATTTCCAAGAACATCGTCCTTAACAATTCTAATTGTTTCACCGGCTACTAATTCGATTTCATCGCCTTCCATAGCACCACTTCTAAATTCTGGTCCCTTAGTATCGTATAAAAGACCAACATTAGCATTTTCTTCTTTGTTAATTTTTGCTACTAAATCTTCAACAATTTGTCTTTCTTCCATAGTAGCATGTGAGAAATTAACTCTTGCTACATTCATTCCATTTGCAACTAATTTTTTGAACACTTCATATTTATTACTAGCAGGTCCAATGCTAGAAATTATTTTTGTTTTCTTCATATTATCTACTCCTTCTTTGCAACGTTTTAATTATACTAAAAAGCAATTTTATTGTCAATAAAATTCTTAGTATTTTTTCATATAAAATAAGGATTTTATTCTTTAAATTATCTTATAAAACAGTTAGAATTAATTTGTTTTAAAATGGTAGATTAAAATTGCCATTTTTCATCATTTTCATCATTTTTTTCATTTCTTCAAATTGTTTTAACAATTGATTTACTTCAGTTACTGTTGTTCCAGAACCTTTTGCTATTCTTTTTTTTCTAGAAGCTTTTAAAATATCAGGATTTTTTCTTTCTTCTGGTGTCATTGAAAGAACAATAGCTTCTATTCTCATCATTCTTTTAGGATCAATTTTAACATTATTAAGTCCCATTTTTTTTGCTCCTGGTAATAGTTTTAACAAATTTTCTAATGGTCCTAATTTTTTGATTTGATTTAATTGTTTTAAAAAGTCTTCTAAATCAAATTTTCCCTTAGACATCTTTTTGACAAGATCTTCTGCTTCATTTTCATCTATTTCACTAGATACTTTTTCAACTAATGATAATACGTCTCCCATTCCTAAGATTCTTGATGCCATTCGATCAGGATGAAATTCACTTAAACCATCCATTTTTTCACTTACACCTATGAATTTTATAGGAATATTAGTTAAATGTCTTACCGATAAAGCTACACCACCTCTAGTATCACCATCTAATTTTGTTAGAATTACTCCTGTTAGATTCAATTTATCGTTAAAGCCATTGATAACATTTATAGCATCTTGTCCCATCATAGCATCAATTACTAAAAGAATTTCATCTGGAGATGTTGTTTTTTCTAAATCTTGTAATTCTTGCATTAGTGATTCATCTATTTGTAGTCTACCTGCTGTATCTATTAAGATATAGTCAAAGGAATTTTCTTTAGCATATTTAATAGCATTCTGAGTTATTTCTACAGGATTCTTTTTCCCTTCTGAATATACTTCTATATTTAATTCTTTACCTATTTGTTTTAATTGATCAATTGCTGCTGGTCTGTATACATCGCAGGCAACTAATAATGGCTTTTTTTTATGATTTTTTCTTAAAAAATTGGCTAACTTACCTATAGTTGTTGTTTTTCCTGAACCTTGTAATCCTACTAACATCGTAATAGTTGGATTTTTGGCTACTTCTAAAGGTACTGAATCCCCCCCTAATAATTCTGTTAGTTCATCTTTAACTATCTTTACAAACTCTTCACCTGGAGATAGTTTTTTGTTAACATCTGTACCTAAAGCTTTTTCTTTTACTTTGTTAGTAAACTCTTTTACTACTTTATAATTTACATCAGCTTCTAATAATGATAATCTAATTTCTCTCATCATCTCGGAGATATTATCTTCGGTTATTCGGCCATATCCTTTTATTTTATGCATTACATTTTGCAATCTATCACTTAAATTTTCAAACATTTCTTATCACCTACTAATGATTATACACTAAAATTTTGTGTTTTTTGTAAAAATTAACAAAAAATGCTTGATTTTTTATTATTATTCCTTTATAATTGTAAATGTGTTGAGGAAATGAGACATATGATAATGCGGATGTAGTTTAATGGTAGAACCTCAGCCTTCCAAGCTGACTACGAGGGTTCGATTCCCTTCATCCGCTCCAGATTGATAGGAAACTCGAACTTTTCGAGTTTAAGTAATAAATGCTAACTAGAAATAGTTAGTTTT
>CAKOYV010000004.1 GCA_934131005.1 uncultured Bacilli bacterium
TTTTCAATTAAGTGCACATTTTTCGTTCCAAAGTGGAACTTACTCCTTTAAAGTGGAATTTACTTTTGCAACTGAGCTTTTTTTATGTTTTATACCTAAAAGTATTATTTTTTACTATTTATCAAGCTTCTTATATAAACTATCTGTTGCCATTGCATTAAGTTTTAAATCTGCTACTATTCCCTTTTTATATGCATAATATGCTGCCGCCCCAATCATAGCCGCATTATCAGTACAATATTTTATCCTAGGATATGAAAATTTATATCCATGATCACAACATAACGAAGATAGCTTATCTCTAAGTCCACTATTAGCAGCAACTCCTCCAGCCATAACTAATCTTTTAACCCCATATTTTTTCATCGCACTAATTGTTTTTTTAGAAATAACTGAAACAACTCTATCCTGAAAAGTAGCACAAACATCACTAACTCTAATTTCATTACCACGTTGTTTTTCATTATGAACCAAATTAACAACCGCACTCTTTATTCCACTAAAAGAAAAGTTATAACTATCATCATCTAAAGGATATGGCAAATTATAAGTAATACTACCTTCATGCGCTAACTTATCAACAACTGGACCGCCAGGATAATTAAGTCCTAATATTTTAGCAACCTTATCATAAGCTTCTCCCACAGCATCATCCAAAGTACTACCTATCTTTTCAAAAGAATAATCACTATCCATATAAACAAGATCAGTATGTCCTCCACTTACAACTAAAGCAATCAAAGGAAATTCCAATCTCTCTTCCAAATTATTAGCATATATATGTCCTGCAATATGATGAACAGGAATTAACGGTTTACCTGTAACAAGAGAAATAGTCTTAGCACACTGAAGTCCTATAAGCAACGACCCAATCAAACCAGGCCCATAAGTTACTCCTATAATATCAACGTCATCAAGCGTAATATCAATATCTTCAAATAATTCATCCAAAACAACAGTAATACTCTCGATATGACTACGACTAGCAATCTCAGGAACTACTCCTCCAAATTTTTTATGAATATCAATCTGCGTAAAAACAACTGTCTTTATCTCTTCTTGACCATTTTTTATAATACTCATACTAGTCTCATCACAACTAGACTCTATTGCCAAACAAATAATATCATCCATAATCTACATCACCTGCTTCTCCATCAATATTCCATGTTCATCTCCATAATAAAACTTACGAAGTGCAACTTCTCTAAACCCAAAATTTTTATATAACCCTCTAGCAATATCATTACTCTCTCTAACTTCTAAAGTTATATTAACAACCCTAGCACCAATCGCAACACTAATCAAATAACTCATAAGCTTATGACCTATTCCCTTATTTCTAGCATTTTCTAAAACAAAGAAATCCAAAACTTCCATCCTATCATAAATAAGGGAATAATTTAAATATCCCAAAACATTATCTGCCTCATCATAAAATTCTAAACTCTTCTGATATGGATTAGGCCCTTCTATATATTCAATTTCTCTAATCAATTATCTCGCATCCTCCATCGCTTGTGGTAATTTCAAATAATTAGGCACTGCTAAATGACAATTAACACCCTCACTATCCTTATAGTAATCATATATTGCACTAACATCAATTTGTACAAAAGAAGCCTTAAACAAATCATCATCAATATATACATCGCTAACAATAGAAGGATTATACTTATTAATTAATTCTAAAACAAAATCTCTACTAGCAAACTGCTCTTTAATAACTTCATTATTATTCTTATCATAAAGTCCTAAATAATAATTATTATGTCTAGCATCTAGCAAAGATAAACAATAATCATGACTAAAAGATAAAGCTCTCATCTTCAAACTAGAAACACAAATAACATTAATTCCTAATAAATATGCATAAACCTTAGCAATCGTAACGCCTATTCTAAGGCCAGTAAAAGAACCAGGCCCATTAACAACCATAATTTTATCAACACTATCATGCTCTATACCAGCCTTCTTAATTACCTCATCTAAAAAACTAGTTGTATATATAGAATGCTCTCCTGGAATATTTTTACATATTTCAGCTAAAACAACCCCATCTCTTAAAACCGCAACACATACATCACTAGAAGAAGTATCAATAAATAAACTTATCATAATGCATCATCACACATACTTATATATTTATCTCCATGAGCCTCAATAACCATAACTCTACTATCTTCCCCAGTAATCTTAAAAGTTATATCTAATCTCTCATCAGGCAAATAATCAGGAATCATTTCAGCCCATTCAATAATAACTACCCCATTCTTATGATAATATTCTTCCAAACCAAGGCTCTCAACATCACCACCAGTCCTATAAACATCCATATGATAAAGAGGTAATTCTCCATAATATTCCTTTATTATATTAAACGTAGGCGAAGTAATTTCATCAATTCCCATCGCAGAAGCAAAGCCCTTAGTAAAAACTGTCTTCCCACTACCCAAGTCACCATTAAGACAAATAACCATATTAGGAAACTTTTCTGACTCTAAATTTTGTGCAACTTCAATAGTCTCAGCCTCACTATGTGCAAAAACTTTATATGTATTATTCATAAGCACCATCCTTCTTTCAATAACATAATTATACTTAGTATTTCAAAAAAAAACAATACCTTTTCTCCAATATAAAAATAAATTCATTTTTTTAGCTATTTTATGTTACAATTCATAATTTTTATGATAAAATGTAGTTAGTTATAAAAAAACTACAAAGAATATTAAAGGAGAATTTTATATAATGACTAAAAACTATTGTACTACAAACCATAAATATGGACCTTTTAAAGAAAATGAAAATTTTTATTATAGAACTTGCCAACTTTGCAACAAGAAAACAATATACGCTAAATGCGATGAAATAAAAGAAGAAATAAAAAGACAAACAACCGCAAGTAAATTATGTAAAATAATATTAAAACTTCAAATAAATATCATCAAAGATGCAAATATCTTCATAAAACTAACAGCTTGTCTTCTAGATGATATATCATATATATACTTATCTCCAAAAGAAAAAGATACGTTACTTAAAAATATTAACAACTTAAACATTTACTTTCATCAAAGCGAAGAAGATTCTAATTTAATAAACGATACAATCAAATATCTAAATACTTATTTCAATACCAAATATGATGAACAAGAACTAATCGAATTAGATAATCTTTACAACAACTTACAAGATAGATTTTTCCAAAAAATAATCGACATTTCAAATCAAGAAGAAAGTAATCTTAATATTTCTTCTCTACCACAAGACAACCAACTAGACCAAACAAACTTCAACTACTTAGAAGAAGTAGAAGAAAATTCATAATTAAAAACTGATACTTTGATAACTAACAAACTCAAGTATTAGTTTTTTTAACTTATAAAATCTAATTATTATCTATAATTCCTAATCTCTCTCTATCCCAAGGCTTAATATCAGCAATAATTTCTCGAATAATAACTCTCTCATCAAAAGGATGTCTAACTCCTTCAATCTCTTGATAATCCTCATGCCCCTTACCAAGAACTAAAATAACATCACCCTTTTTAGCATTCAAAATACTATATCTAATAGCCTCTTTCCTATCACCAATAATCTTATACTTACCATCCGTTTTATTCATTCCAACTAAAATATCCTTAATAATATCATCATTATTTTCATATCTAGGATTATCAGCCGTTAAAATACTAAAATCAGAATACTTACCGCTAATATAACCACAATCATATCTTCTCTGACGACTACGATTTCCTCCACAACCAAAAACCGTAACAATTCTACCAGGATTACTCTCTCTAACTGTCTTTAATACATTCTCCATTGCAATTCCTTGATAAGCATAATCAATAATAACACTAAAATATTTAGAAACTGGCACACTCTCCATTCTTCCCTTTACAGAAACAACCCTCAAAGCTTCCTTCATCTTTGATACATCAATTCCTAATAAATCACAAACACTAATTGCCGCTAATGCATTATAAGCTGTAAACGTTCCCAAAATACTAACCATAAAAGTATCCCTTATCTTACCATCAGTCTGAAGGCTAACTCCAGTAAAGCCATTTTCTATAACATTATGACATTCAACCAAACGATAATCAACCGAATCTTTCATACCATAATAATATTTCTTACAATTAACCCCTTCCATCATATAAGAAGCATCCTCACTATCTGTATTAAAAATACCTACCTTACATTGCTTAAATAATAAACTCTTACAATATCTATAATCCTCAAAGCTCTCATGCTCATCTCCCCCAACATGATCTAAACTAAGATTAGTAAATATTGCATAATCAAAAATAACATTAACCCATCTTTTTAATTTCAAAGACTGACTAGATACTTCCATTACTAAATGACGAACTCCATTATCAAGCATTTGCCTCATATATTTAAATACATCATAAGCTTCAGGCGAAGTATTCATCGTATGATAATACTTATCCAAATAAAATACTCCCATTGTACCAATCAATCCACAAGCAACACCAGATTCATTCAAAATATGCCAAATCATCGTACTAGAAGTAGTTTTTCCTTTTGTCCCCGTAATAGCAATCGTTGTCATCTCCTTATCAGGATATCCAAACAAAGTTCTAGATATCCTAGATAAATCAACTCTTGTATCCTTCAATCTAACAACAGTAATATCATCACTAACAGAAACTTCCTTAGAAACTGCTATAACACGACAACCATTTGCAATAGCAGACTCTATATAATCATGACCGTCAACCCTAAAACCAACCAAAGCCATAAACATAACTCCATCATGAGCCACTCTAGAATCATAAGCAACATCACTTACCTCTATATCCAAATTTCCCTGTACTAACTCATAATCAACATCTCTAAGTAATTCTCTCAATTTCATTCTAATTCATCACCTCTGTTTATTTATTATACTAAATCTTTATAAGATTTACCATCCCTTTAAGAAAAATATTAAACTCTATAATCTAGCTAAACCCTTTTAGCCAAAAACCACGCCTTACCATCAACAATACGACTAACTAGCATTGAAGAACTAGTATCCCCAACAACATTCAAAACCGTTGCTGGTGCGTCAATAATAGTAGCAATAATTGTTAAAATTGGCAAACAAGCCATCGAATATCCCAACAAACTAATAATCAAAGTCTCAGATATAGTACCTCCTCCAATTGGCACCGCTGTAACAAGCAAAGTAGCAATCAAAGCAATTCCTATTACCTTAACCAATTCCAAATTACTAACATCTCCCCCTTCAAACAAATATACCAAAAACATTATCTTAAAAACACTCCCGATAATAGAACCATCCTTATGAAAACTAGTCCCCATAGGAATTACTACCTCAGCTATATCATCACTAACTCCAATTTTCTTAGCTGTCTTAATATTAACTGGAATACAAGCAGCTGATGAACATGTAGCAAGCGAAGTTAAGGTAGTAGGAATCACATTTTTCCAAAATAACAAAACTCCCTTCCTACCAGCTGCCATATAAGCATATATTGTATAAACAACAAAGTAAAATATAATTGCCAACACAAAATATAAAACAAAAGTTCTAACATAAGCCGCCGCTATAGCCGCCCCCATTGTTCCAATCATTGCTGCAAAGTAACAACCAAGACCAATCGGTGCATAATACATAATCAAATCAACAAACTGCAAAACAATCTCATTAAAAGAACAAAGAACTCTTAAGGCATCTTCTCCCTTTTTACCACTTTTCCTAATAGCAAGCCCAAATAAACATGCAAAACAAACAAGAGCAATCACATTATCCCTCTTAAATAATTTAGAAAAATCATCAACACTAACTAACTGAGCTGTCCTAGAAAGTAAATCCAAAGAAACCTCTTTATCATCAACCTGCTTAACTAACCCCTCTTTAATAACTCTTGAACTATCAACATCAACTAACCTTACTAACTTAGTTGTAAAAATACCAATCATAACAGCAACCAAAGAAGTAAAAGCAAATACTAAAACTATACTCTTAGCTATCTTACCTATCCTTTTAGGCTCCTTCATCTTTGCAATAGATGTAGTTATAGAAAGAAAAACAAGGGGAACAATACTTACCAAAAGCAAATTCAAAAACACATCACCAAATGGTGATAAAACAGTAGCATCCTCGCCAAAAACAACCCCAATTATTCCTCCAATAACAATTGCTAAAATCAAAATAATTGTCAGTTTATAACTCTTTAAAATCTTCTTCATCTAAATACCTCATTTCTAATACCATTATACGCCACTCTAACATTTATCACCACTTAACAAAATCCACAATGCAAAAACATTTTACACGCAAAAACCACAAAAAAAATGCTATAATTATTAAAAAGGAGAAAAAATTATGAAAAAATATTTAAAAATGAATCATAACAACAATCAATTATCTTTAGGCAACACTTGTGATATCATTAAAAAGCTTAGTAAAAACAAACTATTAGCAACCCAAACTAATATATTTTGTGCAATCTTTAACCTAGAAGATGCTAATGAATCAACTGTCAACAGCTATTGCAGCGGCTACCGTTCTATTGGCATCACCTACAAAAACTTCTATTCTGAAATAAAAAACAAAGAAAAATCTATCATTCCTGTTTTAAATAATATACTAAAAATCATTGAAAATACCTACCTAACTAAAAATAATCTTTCCCAAAAAGAACTAAATCAAAATAAAAACCTCCAATTATTATCTCAAAAACTATATAACTTAGCTAAAAACGACCAAAGCATCACCTCAAATGACAAAAATAACTTCTACAAACTATTTAACAAAAATAATTATCTAGAATTTCTAACCGAAATCTTAATCTATATAACTTTAGAAAAACAGCAACCAGTATACCTAGAAGACATTGTTAATAACACCATCGAAAATCTTCTAAATAAAACAAATATTTCTTTGAATGACCTTGAAAATTTCTTACAACTCCAATTTAATGATGGCCTAAATTACAATTATTCTCTAAAAAGACTAGCCAAAGAAAATAACCCTTACGCTAATTTTGAACTGGGTTTAATGGAATATAAAGGCGAAATATCACAAACACCCAACTATGAAAAAAGTTATTTTTATCTAAAAAAAGCAGCCACAGCAAACCATCCTCGTGCAAACTATTTAATCGCCAAAATGCTACTCGAAGGATTAATTGGCACTAAATCAAAAAAAGATATAACCTTAGCTTATAACCATTTAAAAATAGCTGAAAAATTAGACAACATTGCCTCTCTTAATCAACTAGGTCTCTATTATCAAAACATCAAAAAAGATATTAAAACAGCTAAAAAATATTTTCAAAAGGCTGCCTACAACAATTATCCCTACGCCTTTAATAACCTAGGAATACTTGAAGAAAAAGAAAAAAATTATCAACAAGCCTTACAATATTATCAAAAAAGTGCCTCTCTTGAAGAAAGTTGGGCCTTAAACAAAGTAGCAGAATATTACCGCCTAGGTATTGCCTGCCCAAAAAATTTAGAAAAAGCATTTACTTATTACACAAAATCTCTAAATGTTCCCAAAAAACTTCAAAACAATTATGCTAAATACAACCTAGCAAAATACTTTTATCTAAATGGTTGCTATGAAATAGGACTAGAAAAAAATATACCTAAAGCCCTAGAATTATTAGAAGATGCCTCTTCAAACAACTTACTGGAAGCAGACATCGAACTGTTAACCTACTACACAAAATCATATTTTAAAAAAGAAAAAAACACTACCCTTGAAAAAATAAACAATCTACTTTTAAAAATAGAAAATAATCCCCATTACAATAAAGAAATAAAAGAAAAAATAGAAAAAAACATTCAAAATATTAAACAAAAAGAAAAAATAAATAGAAACCTCCTTAAAGATTAATCTATTTATTTTTTTATTATATATAACTAAAATTTATTTTCCAAAAGTATTAAATAAAAATTTCCCTAACTCTATACTGGCAACCGTAACAACAACTAAAATAACTAATAAAATTAACAAATTAACAAATCCACCACTTTTTTTATGTTCACCTTCACCATCATCAGCAGGAACGGTTCCATCATTAACATTATCAGTAAGTGGAACGTTATTAATAGGCTGTGGTTCTGGTGCAACTACATTAGTATTACTAGCAGGTTGTACATCTACACTAGCATTGCTAACAGGCTGTTCATTAGGAACAGGTTGTTGTTGTGCAAAAATATCATTATTAACAGGCGAAGTATTATTAACCTGCTCACTAGCTACATTATTTGTACCTACTCCCTCTCCTACTAGATTAGAATTATTAACGTTATCAAAAATAGAATTACTATTATTAACCCCTTGTGATTGCGGTGTATCAAAAATACCATTACCACCACCCATAAATGGATTAACATTACTATTAGCCTTTGCCTCTAAATCACTAAATAGTACTCCATCAACAAAATTAGGCATTTGTGTCTTTAACCAAGAAACAAATTTAGCATCATTATCATCAGATTCAACAATAATAATTTTTTGAGATATCTTACTAGCATCTACTAAAGAAACAGTTAATTTTTTATATAACTCACTAGTAATTCCACCTATTCTCTTAACTTCATCAAACATTTTTTGTTTATCTCCACTACCAATAGCTACTATCAATTCATTTTTATCTAACATAGGAAAAACTAACATCGCATCACTATAACTACTACTAACAACCTTATACTTACTAATTATCTTATCAATCAACTCATCTCTAGTTATAATATTACTAGCAACAGAATCAAACAAAGATTTCATATTAATATCAACTAACATTGACATAACACCAACATTATTTTTAGGAATAACAACACAATATTGTCCAACTTGAGGACTATTAATAGCATATATAGTACTATTATCTGTATCCTTTAAAATACTTGCACCCTCCAATGTCATATAACCATCTCCTCACTATTATTATCCTAATTATAATATAGATACTCTAAAAATTCAAGTACCTACTTGAACTTTTAATAAATTTATAGTATAATCTGATTATTAGTGGAACTTTTCTAAAAAAATTTTATATTTATTTATCGGTAAAAAAAGAAAGGAAGTTTAAATGAAAGAAGAGACAAAAACATTAGTCTTTGCCCTAGGTGGACTAGGCGAAGTTGGAAAAAATATGTATTGTGTTATGCACAATGATGAAATAATAATTGTAGATTCAGGTGTTATGTTTCCTGAAGACGATTTATTAGGAATTGATTATGTTATTCCTGATTATACTTTTTTAAAAGAAAATGAAAATAAAATTAAAGCCCTACTTATAACACATGGGCACGAGGATCATATAGGTGGAATACCATTCTTACTACAAAGCATAAATATTCCAAAAATTTATGCTCCAGCCCAAGCAAAAGCTTTAATTGACAAAAAATTAGAAGAACGAAATATAAAATATAAAAATTTAATTATTTATAATGAAAATACCAAAATAAAAACAAAATACTTTAATATAGAATTTTTTAGAACAACACACTCAATACCAGATTCACACGGTATTGCTATATCTTCACCAAACGGAACTATCGTTATGACTGGAGATTTCAAAATAGATCTTACTCCAATAGGACCAATGTCAAACATTCATAAAATGGCTAGAATTGGTGAAAAAGGTGTAAAACTATTAATGAGTGATTCTACTAATGCTACCGTCAAGGGAACATCTGTAAGCGAATCAATTGTCGACGAAAACTTAAGTGAAATATTTGCTAATGAGAAAAATAATCGTATCATCTTAGCAACATTTGCATCAAACATATACAGACTTAAACACATAATAGAAATATGTAAAAAGAATAATCGTAAAGTAGCTCTATTTGGACGTAGTATGGACACATCTATTAATATTGCCATAAAATGTGGCTTCATCAAAGATAAAAAAATTATAATTACCCCTGAAGAAGCAAATAGATTAAAGCCATCTCAAGTATGTCTCCTTTGCACAGGTAGTCAAGGAGAACCATTAGCTGCCCTATCAAGAATAGCTAACGGCTCACACAAACAAATAAAATTAATGCCTAACGATATTGTTATTTTCTCATCATCACCTATTCCAGGAAATGCTGCTAGCGTAGCTAAAACAATAAATAAACTATATCTAAAAGGTGTAAAAGTATATACAAACGGTACCAACGAAATCCATTCATCAGGACATGGTAACCAAAATGAATTAAAATTAATGCTTCGTCTATTCAAGCCAAAATATTTTGCACCATATCACGGCGAATATCGCATGCTAAAAACTCATTGTGACTTAGCAATCGACTGCGACATTCCAAAAGATAATACTTTCATCTTAGAAAATGGTGATGTCTTACAAATAACAAAAAACAAAGTCATCAAAAGTGGCAAAGTAACTGCCGGCGATGTCTATGTTGACGGTTCTCGTATTGGCGATGTTGGTAATGTTGTAATAAAAGACAGAAAACTAATGTCATCAAACGGTATTCTTGTCGTTATTGCCAATATTGATGTTGAAAACAAAAAACTATTAAGTCGTCCTATGATAACAACTAGAGGATATATTCTAGTAAACGAAAATGAACAACTGATAAAACAAATAGAAAAAAATGCTGAATATATAATCAACAACAAACTAAAAAGTAAAACTATAAACTATAATGAACTTAAAAATGAAATAATTAATGGCCTAATGCCATTTCTATCAAACAAAACAGGACGTGTACCAATCATATTACCAATCATTATGAATATAAAAAAAGAAAAGAAAAAGTAGATTACATCTAAAACAAAATGTAATCTACTTTTTTACATATTCATAATAATATCTCTCACTAAGTCTTACCAAAACATCTTCCAAATCCTCTTCTCCCATAACCTCATTCAAATAATTATCAATATCAAAAATCAAATTATTCAAACTAGAGTACTTACGAACATCAAAACCATAGCGTAATAAAACATCATTATCACTCTTACTTATCAATATTCCCTGACCATTATCAAAAGATAAGTATTTACTATAATCAACTATCTCCACTAATTAACTGCCTCCGCTAAAAAACTATAAGTAACACTATCATCATATATAGCATCTCCCAATATTTTCAAATCAAAAGTAACTTTAACTTTATCCTTAACTACATAATTACCCAAACTATAATAATAATTATCATCATCTTCACTATAACTCATTTCACTAAGCTTATATTCACGTCCATTAACAACCATTAGATAATTATTTGAATATTTACTAATCTTCATCACCAGATTAACAACTGTTTTATCGTCATTATCATTAACAAGTGTTATAATTTTTCCACCCTTACTGCTACTAATGTCAATCAATACATTACTATTACTCTTCTTTATATCCAAAACTTTATATTTATAATCATTACTAGCATTAACACAAATAGGAATAATAATTATTACTATACATACCAAAAGAATTATCTCACAAATTAATCTTCTTAAATCTTTATCATTACTCATATTAATCCCCCCAAATATGCATATATGATACTATAATAATTCAAAAAAATCAACTATTAGTTTTCAAAAAAAACCACTAATTTAGTGATTAATTAAATAATTTATCTTCATCGCCCTTACAATAAGCTTCTCCTACCGTTTTTGACTCAACATAATCTTTACCAATCATTTGACAACTCATCTTTGTAACTGAATCTTTTAAATAGCCACCAAATATTCTCACTGCTGCAATTGCAATTACTGTAACTAATGATATAATCAATACATACTCAACTAAAGTTTGACCTTTTCTATTCAATTTTAAAAACATATTTAATCCTCCTCAACATCTTTATGCTTAACATAATCCTTACCATCAATTTGAACTTTATTATCAACAGCAACAATTCCCATCGTCGGTAATATCAAATTTGGCATCTGACTTTGCATCTTCGTAATATCTTTTTTTAATTCCAAAACAACCTTTTCATCAGCCTCTACATAATCAGCCATCATTATCACCAACTTGCATCACTTTTTTAAAGTTTTCTACGTTTTTAAAACATGCTTCTTCATTCTTTCTTCTCAATTCAGCATTTTTCTCTTCTAATTCTTTATCTTCAATTTTATCAAGAGCCATTCTAGTAATTTGATTACGATTTAAATTTTCAGCCGCCTCACTAATACATTCACACATTTTCAATTGATAGCAAATATAAAAGGAAATCAAACTCTTAAGCATTTTTTGTAAATCAGTCTCTGCTACAAAATCATTTCCATCATAATACTCACCCTCAAATTCAATAGGAAAAACATTAATCTTTTTAAATTCAAAAGTAGTTGAAGTATAATAATGATTATAATGAATATTAATTTCACTATAACTCATATCTAGTAAAGACTTTTCAATATAGTGTTGAATTTTAACAAAATCCTCATTAAACAAATCCTTCTCTATCTTAAGAACTGTCTTATCATCTTTATAAACAATTTTTTTACCAATAATTATTTTATAGTTATCTCTATTATTTAGAATAGCCCTTCTAACTGAACTATTAAAGTCTCCACAATAACCATAATCATTAGCAATATATATATCTAATATCGGCTTACTCTTGTCTGGAATTAAAGCTTTCTTATCCAAAACTAAATTCTTGTTATAAAGAATTTCAGACAAAATTTTTGTTATCTCCTGCCCAACATCTAAATATTTCTCTGCCCTTTTCCTTGCTTTATCAACTCTTAAAAGAGAGTGAAAGTTCATTACTTTTACAACATTTTTTATGCTACTCATATTACCATCCCTCTCCTTAAATTTTATATTTTTTATTCTTCAAATACTTATGCTTTACTACAATATTATTAATTTGTCTAAATAGATTATAAGTATAATATAAAAATACAAATATTATCAACAAAAGCAATATTATCAACAACAAATAAGAAAACACTTCTTTACTTAAATAGTTATAAATTATAGAAATAAGCCATATCGCAGCACAATCTATAACAGCAAGTAACATCGAAAATGGTAGACCTTTAAAATTATCCAAAACACAATCACTAATAAACACCAGAATAAATATAAACGCAACATATATAACATTAAGACCATTAAAACTAATCGTACACCAAACTAAAAACAAATAATTAACCGTCAAAACTGCTATTGCAATCAAAGAAGGTGTATCTAAGTTTAAAAACAAACCATATAACTCTATATTTTTTTTATCAAATTTAAACCTTCGACAAAAAATATTAAATACAATTGCTACTGTCACTATAAATATAACTGCTACAATAGCAAAATTAAATAATTCATAAATAATCTCATTATTACTCATAATCCTAATCCTCTATCATCAAATTAAATATATTTTTACTATTCATATAAAAGGCCTTAATCTGTTTAAAAGATAAATCAACATCTTCTCCCTTAATATCTACACTACCAACAATTTCTCCAATAACAGGCATATAATCTTTCATTATCAATAAGTTATAATCTTTAGAAATAATTCTTATAGTCTTAACATCCTTATATTCAACAAGTCCCTGCTTCATATCAAAGACTCTAACAAGTATTCCATCATTATTCATGATACTTACCTATAAATAAAAACTTACTCTCATCTACATCATCATATTTACCAGATAATATATTTTCAACGTCTATAAGAATATCCTCAATTTTAACAAATTGACCAGGAAGACCTGTATAAGGTTCTGCTACGAACATCGGTTGAGAAAAATAGTTTCTCAATTTACGAGCTCTATAAAATATTCCCTTATCTTCCTCAGATAATTCCTCAATACCAAGAACAGTAATTATTTCTTCCAACTCATTATATCTAGTCAATGTCTTAAGTACTTGCTCAACCAAATTATAATGCCTCTCTCCAATTTTCTCAACATCAATAAGTTTACTTGTAGAATTAAAAACATTAATAGCAGGATAAATACCCAGCTCAGCAATTTTTCTATCCAAAACAATTTGACCATCCATATAAGACATGATAGTCTGAACAGATTCATCGGTTAAATCATCAGCCGGAATATAAATAGCTTGAACAGAAGTAATTGAACCATTAGAATTAGAATTAATTCTCTCTTCAATCTTACTCATATCACTTGCCATATCCGAAGGATAACCATTACCTATCAAAATTTGCTTAAGTTCCGTTGCAATTTCTGCCCTAGCCTGTATAAAACGATAAATATTATCAATAAACAAAAGTACATCTTGCTTTTTCTCATCACGCAAATATTCAGCCAGTGATAATCCCGTATAAACAGATTTACTTCTAGATACTGGATTATCACCCATAACACCATAAACCATACTCATTTTATCTAAAAGATTAGATTCCTTCATCTCAGAATAAAGTTCCTGTCCTTCTCTAGAACGTTCTCCTGTTCCTACAAAAACAGCATTAGAATTAAGAGAAGTGTACACATTATGAATAATTTCCTTTATCAAAACCGTCTTACCAACACCAGCACCACCTAAAAGTCCCATTTTAAATCCTTTTTGAAGTGGTGCAAAGAAATCAATAACCTTAATACCAGTCCATAAAACTTGAGCCTCAATGTTCAAATCTTTCAAACTAGTAGTCTCATGATCAATTCTTCGTTTATTAATACTCTCAAGAGGAATTTTATCAATTGGTACACCATAAGAATTAAAAATTCTTCCTAAAATCTTATCTGAATATTCAACCTCAATACCACTTGATACCTTAACTAAACTAGAACCTTTCTTCAAGCCTCTAGTACTACCTAAACTAACACAAATAGCACTAGTATTACTAATTTCTACAACTTCAAATTTATACTCTTCATTCCCTTGTAATTGTAGAATATCGCCAACTTTAATATCATTACTTTCCAATATTACTTCTATTCTTATATCAAAAACAGAAATTACTTTACCAATAACCAATTATTTCACCTCAGTTCCTGTTTTATTATCCTCATTAGAACTAGTTTCCTTTTGATCATCTACACCACTAGCATCTTTATTATCATTGATTAAGAAATCATAATCAGCCTTCATCTCTTCTTTAGATCTAGGACTAAACTTATACTGCTTTAATTTATTTAAAATAATTTTACCATCTTTCATTTTCTTCTGAAGTTCCTTACTCATCTCATCAATATTAGCAAGCTCATAAACTTCCCTAACTTCAAGATAAGAAAGTAACTCACGTCTAAGCTTACTACCAACCTTTTTCATATCAGGAGTCTGAACATTTCCACCAAGTCTAGAAACTGAAAGTCCATAATCAATAGCTGGTTTCTCACCCTTAGCAAAATTCTTTGAAGACAAAACCAATTGTCCATCACAAATAGAAATAATATTAGTTGAAATATAATCAGTAATATCCGAACTCTTAGTTTCTACTATTGGAAGCATAGTAATAGATCCACCACCTATATGCTGAGCTCCCTTCTCTAACAATTTAGAATGAGCATAAAATATATCTGAAGGATAAGCATCACGCCCTGGTGTCTTACCACTCATCAAACTAATTTCACGATAGACATCAGCATGCTTTTTCAAATCATCAAAAACAACTAATACATCATATTTCTCCATCATAAAAGCTTCTGCAATCGAAGTAGCAACATAAGGTGTCAAATAAGTTCTAGTAGGCAACTCATCATTAAATGAAGCAATAATAATAGTATAACTAGCAGCCCCTCTCTTAGTAAGTTCAAAATAAATATCTTTAACTTCCTTCTTAGTCTTACCAATAGCAACATAAATACAAATAACTTTTTTTCCCTTTTGATTAACAATAGCATCCAAAGCAATTTGTGTCTTACCAGTCTTCTTATCACCAATAATCAATTGCCTTTGTCCCTTACCAATAGGATACATAAGATCAATACCAGAAATACCAGTTAAAAATTCTCTATTAACAGCTATTCTATCCATAATTGGAATAGGTGAATTTTCTATTCTAACCTCAGTAAACTTTTCAAAGCTCTTACCAGCAATCAAATCGTTACCAAAAATATCAACAACTTTACCAATAGAATCCATACTAAACTTACACTTAAACTCTCTACCTAAAGCATAAACAACATCACCTGGAACTATATCACTAGAAATACTAACAAGTGAAATAATAACTTTATTAACATGAATTCCCATAACATATCCTAAAGCCTTACTACCAACACTAACAGCCTCATAAAAAGCAACATCATTAAGACCACTTACTTCAATATTATACTTATTAACATTAATAACTCTCCCCGTAGGATACACATTCTTATTATTCTCAATATCTTTAATCACTTTATCAACATTATCTTTAATTTCACCATTCATACTATACATTCCTTTCATTTAGACTATAATCATATATCTTATTTTGATACATTATCTTAATTCCCTTATAAATATCATCAGAATATACAGTCTTAATATGTTTACTCAAATAATCATAACTAACCCCTCTATCACCAACATAAACAGTAATATTAGGATTATTCAAATCAATAAGCTCACTTACATAATCAATAAACCCATCAATTCCACCCCTAGGATTAATTTTTTTATATAAAACATAAATCTCATATTCATTATTATCTAACATACTTTTGAGTTTATCTTCAAACTCATCACTAGAAAGCGTTTTAAGAGAATAAATAACATCACTAGTAAATTTTTTCTTTAAATTTAGACAAAAATTATAATTACCATTATCACTAATATTACTAAGAAATTTATTAAGCAATCCCACATAATCAATATCAAATTTCTCATCTATTCTCTTATTTAACTCAAAAATATTTCTATCTTGATATCTCGTTTTATTAAGTAAATTAATAAAATTATAATCGAATTCATAATCATTCTTAGCAGAACTTGAATTTTTTTCATTATCATCTAATTTACGCTTTTTTATTTCTTCATCTATTTTATTTAATCTCTCTTCTTTTTCATTGATTAAATAATCATATTCTTGTAATTTATCTACAAAATATAATTTAGTTTGTGAATTAATAGTCCTAACAGTTCTTTTTAATATTAAAAACATAAACACTACTAATGCACATATTATTAAACAAGCAATTATAAATAAATAAAACATATTAATATCAAGAAATTAATGGATTATAAAATAGTAAGAAGAAACAGAATAAGAATAAAAATAATAGAAATACTGAAGTTATAATTAAAATAGTCATAATAGAATGAACAACATCATTTTTAGTTTCCGGATTTCTCCCAACAGCCTCAGCAACTCTTCCACCTAATAATCCAACACCAATACCTAACCCTAAAAATGCCAATCCTAGCATTATTCCAATACTAGTAGCAACTGCAGCTTCTACTGTCTCCAAAAAAATCATCTCCTATCACAAATGGAATACTCCATATTCTATAAAAAAGTATAGCAAATATTACTCTTAATGTCAACGAAAAAAAGTGATTATAAAAACCACTAATTTATTTATTATCTTTCATATCTATTGTATTAAGATTACTAATCTTTGAAGTTAAAACAACCTCTGTTCCATAATAATCAACTTGATCTCTCATCACATATATCTTATAGTGCTCATCTTCTACCAAAACATCATCCAAACTAGTTTGAATAGTAACAAACTTATCACTTTTTTTATCATAATAAGAAACATATTTTCCATAACTAGCAATCAAATAAGACATAGGACTTAAATTAACTGCCTTATCACCAATCTTTAAACTAACACTATCCAAAAAGAAATATAAATCTCCTCCATCATACAAAAAATAGCTTCCTAATTTTCCATTATACTTGTTACTAGTTAAAATATAATTATTTTTACTATAATTAATAGATGAATACCCATGTGCCAAATACTCACTACAACTCAAAGTAGGCATAACAACACTCATATCTTTAGGAAAAATAACTTGATTCCTCTTCTGATAATATATTGGTGTAGAATCAAACTTAATATCATAATCACTAGTCTTAAAATCAACAATAACATTATGTCTATTAGTAGTAACAACACCATTATATTCATACTTTTTACCATAAAAATACTGATAAAAATAATCTTTAGTATCCTTACGATAATTATCTAAAATGCTTATTTTATAATAGACAAAAAAGGCTATAAATAATACTAACATCAATATAATTGGAATAATTATTTTATAATTATTTTTAATTATCTCACCTATTTTTTTAAAATTATCCATAATTCCTCCTAATATTTAAATTTATAAGTCAAATTAGGCTTAATAGTATAAGTATTAAAACTCAAAGACACTAACTTAATAGTTAAAATATCACCATTTTTTTTACTTAAGTTTAATCCTGATATATCAAAATAACAATCACTACCACTTATTTCACTAATATTCCCTTTTGTTGGTATACTATTAGTAGAAACAATTTGACCATTCAAAAGTAAATTAATAGATCCTCCCACAATAGTATAATTATTATCAAAAGATATTTTATAATAAACCTTATTATTAACAACCTTCAAAGCAGTAAGAGTCATACTAGGAATTTCTGTATAAGTACCAAACTTATCAAAAGTATTCTCTCGAGTTTTCCCTTTATCATTATAAGAATATTTAAAAGTCAAATTATAATAAACATTGGGTACAAGATTTCTAATTACGATAGAAGTATCAGTCTTAGATAAATAAACAATATTAACTTTAGAAGTAACAGTATTTTCTACTTCAACATAAACACTCTTATATTCATTATTAGGATCATAAACAACATAATCAACTCCAATAGAATCTATATTTGGTGAAACCCTAATAACTGATGTATTTTTAGTAGCTTTAACAATTTTATCAACAGTAGAATCACTAATACCACTATCATAATTATTATTATAAGTAGAATTACTACCTTGGGTTGTACCATTTCCACTAATACCAGTACCTCCCCCAGTCAAGCTACCATTACCACTTCCACCATTAGAACTGCCAGTTCCAGATCCATTACCATTATTAGAGCCGCCTGTTCCAGAACTATTTCCGTTACCAGAACCACTTCCTGAGCCATTTCCACCAGTACCAGTTCCATCTGTACCATTTCCTGTGCCACTACCATTACCAGTTCCAGTACCATCACCAGATCCACTTCCACTATTTCCATTAGAATTAGACTTATCACTCTTACCATCTTTATTCTTACTATCAGCATTCAAATTATAGGTCTTTTCATCATATTTATTTGTACTACCAATAATTTTCTTTAAATTAATATCATCTTTTCCAAAATTTAAAGTTTCATTAGCAATATCAAAAACATAAGCTGAAGTTTTAAGCTTCGTAGGCGTAATTGTCTTAAAACTAACTTTATCATTAAGAAGTGTAGCATTTCCAGACTTATCTAAATTAACAATCAAATAATTACTAGTAATAAGATCTGAATTAACAGCCTCAATAGTCCTATCGATTATTAAATACTCTCTATCTGCCAATTTATAAAAACTAGAAGCAACTGAACTTTTAATTTTATTTTCATCCTTAATTACTTTTACATCACCATTTTTTTGAACATTATAAAATTTTCCATACAAAGTAATATCACCATTATTAGAATTATAAACAACTGAATGTTTACCAAGATTAATATTTTCACCATTATATTTCAAATAATAATCTCCACCCCATTTAATTTTCATAGTACTATCGCTATCAGTTGTAATCATATTCTTATCACTATCAAATAAAATTGAACCAGTAGGAATACTATAGGCAGTTTTAGCAACTTCCATTGATTTTTTAAGAAATAAAGAAAATATAACAATAAATACTACAAACAAAATAAGTATTATTATTATTGTTTTCTTTGTCTTACTATTATATTTTCTCATTTAAATTCCTCCCATTATCATAAATTAAGTATTGTTGTAAACGTTTGATTACCAGTAGCCTTATCTGTAAGTTGTACTTCATTTTTGCCATCTAAATACCAATACTGTGTAGAAATAATATACGTATTACCACTTCTTAATGTAAAACTAGTATCACTAGACGCTGCTAAATCCAAAGTAAGTTTTGGTGTTCTATCAGAAAGAACAGTAAAAATATTACTATTATCCGCACCAATTGCATACTCACCACTAGCCTTACTACTACCACCTTTTAATGAAATAGTATACTTAACTCTTACTATATTCTGAGTCATATTAGAAGCACCATTATAAGTAAGAACAACTTTCTGATTACCATTTTGTTGGGCTGTAATAGTACCCAAAGTAATACCAGCATCAATTGGTGTATAAATGAAATCTGTAAATGGTGTCGTCGATACTTTCTCAGATTCACTAAAACCATTATTATTTCTATAAGTATCATAAGAAAGTTCTAGATAATATAACGTATTAGCACTTAAATTTTTGAAAGTTATAACATTAGCACCAATTGTTTTAGCACTTAATTCCCGGCTTTCAATAATACTACCTTTTTCATTCTTCAAAATAGCATAATACTTACCATATTTAATAACATAATGTTGGTCTGTTATAGTAGGTACAAATTGAATATAATAACCATTACCTTCTTTATAACCGGACTCCAAAGTATTATTTAAATTAAACGAAGCCTCTTCTAAAGTTGGAATAGTAATATTATAATTTACCTCACCACTAACAGTCTTATCACCAGTTGTACTCAAACTATCATTTTTATAAAGTATAACCTTATTATCCTCATCATAATTACCATTAGTATAAGGAATAGCATAAACAACTAATTTATAATATTCTCCACCAAAAACAAAATCATCACCATTAAAAATATACTTATTATCAACATTATTAACACTACTCAAATCTTTTTTATCAACTTGAATATAGCACCCCTTAACATAACCATCACTAGCAACTCCTATATCATTAATATTACAACTACTAGGACTCTTTCCATCAAAATTAACACTCTTTCCATCCTTATCAAATAATTCAAACCTAACCTTATAATTATCTGTATTCTTAAATTTTAATCTCCAATTAACTTCTTTATCAGATGATTCATTATTATATGCAACAGGCTTAACAGAAAAAGTAATTTTCTCTAACATATCATTAGCTCCTAATGTTTTAGCCTCATAAGTCTTAACATTATAACCATTCTTAGAATTCATATCATAAAGTCTTGTATACTTTCCATTCAAGTAAGCATATATATGAACATAATAAGTAGTATCAGGTTTTAAATTATCATAACTAACAGCTTCACTAACAGCTTCATTTCCTTGAATAGTTATATTACTAGACAAAGTTCCCAATTTATTTTGACCATCAGCATCACTATATATTTCATAATAAAATTTATTATCCTCACGACCATCCTTAGTAAACTGGCCATACACACCAGTAGATTTAACATTAAGTTTAATACTATTAATAGTACTACCACTAGTATCTAGAGAAACCATTGGCGTAATACTATCAAACTTATAACTATCACTAGCACTCTTTAAATTAGCAACTTTTAACTTTTTAGCATTATATCCTGAATAACTACGAGAACCATTATTAAATACAATACCATTATTTGTAAAAGACAAATCATAATTTATACCAATATTATTAGCAATATTACCTGTATAATAAGAAGTTCCTAGCATAGGATCATATTTATTCGTACTCTGCAAATTATTATACAAATACATCTGTGCATCATCAACATCATACTTATTTTTCAACATATATATACCATTAATACTATCCTCTTCCTTATCAGTAGTATCAGTATCACTACCAGCATTATATATATTCAAATACCTATTCTTAACTTTATTTTCTAAAATCAAACCATTATCAAAATTTTGATTAATACCAACAAGTCCACTATCATAATAATTATAAACAGATACTTTCAAATTACTTCCCATGTATTTGCTAATATTAGCATAATCAATAGCTATATACTTTTCTGTATTTATAATCTCCTTACCATCTTCATCATACCTACCAGTTGGAACGGAATCACTACTAAGACGAGAAGCTAAGAAATATCTAATATAATCTGACTCTTTGCCACTATTATCATGAATAACAACTCTATATGCAACAGCTCTATCATTAACTTCATTATTCATAAGTTTAATTTTCAAAATATTATTATTCTCATTAACAAGTTGATAGTTATTAGAATTATCATAATTATATTCAGATTCAAACTCATTATTAGATATTTCTACATAACTAGATTTACCTTTTGTATTTTTTTTATTTAAATATATAGAATATTTACCCCTATTACCAACAGGAACTGTAATATCATGATAATTATCATCTACAACTATATCATCACCAACAGCCTCTTCCTTGCCATCTGAAACACTATAATATAATTTTTTATCATACAAAGCATTATCAACATCACTAATACTATATCTATAAGTAACACTATTAGCACTACTCTTTGAAATATATTGATTATATATAGGCATTTGTCTATCAATACTAATATTATTCTCAAACTTACTATTAGTATAAACTGGATTATCACCTTTTTCAGTTGTAAAATTCAACTCATAACTAACCTTATAATCATATCCTCTAGTAAAATATTTTTTTCCATCATCAAGTTCACTAGAATCTAGATAAATAGTTTGTGTCTTAGGCTGATATTTATTCCCCATATCAACACTAACTCGTTTTATTTCCCTTTTAGTCGTAGAATTATATATAACATAATCTACAACTACCTTCTCATAAGTAAAAGCTGAATCTACAAATGCATCACTCAAACTATTTGTAATTGTTAAACCAACTACTGTATCATCATTTAAATCATCTAAGTTTTTAACACTCTTAGAAAGTAAAGCATATTCATCAGCTGTTAAATTCTTCTTTTGTATCTGAGTAACATCTATATATTTATACTGAGAATTTGTCTCAATTCTAGAATCTAAATAATAACTAGGCGTAAGTTTAAATGTATAAATATTATCTTCTACTTTAATCTCATTATGTCCAGTTGAATCAAGTACTTTATCAACCTCAACCGTATAAGTACCATTTAGAGTTCCTGTACTATTATTCGTAATATCTATCATTTTTTGTAAAGTATTTAACTGTCCTAACTTACTATTAGTAAACAAACTATTAGTAATAGTATAATTACTAAAGAAATCTTGAATAGTACCCTTATCCGTAATAGTATAACTACCAATAAGTTTATCTTCAACATTATAACTACCACTATATAACTTCAAAGAAATACTAGAAACCTCTTCCTCAATATTAGAGTCCTGTGGTTTACTAAACATAGCATCAAAAGTTACAACATTAGCTGAATTAGGTGTACCATCCTTATTTTCACCACTCTTATTATCTCCAATAATTTTTAATTTTAAATTCTCACTTTCATCTGTTTTTATATGGAAAGCATCACCTATTTGAACATCTTTATGTAAAACATTATCATCATCATAATAATTACCATAAATTTTAACTACATAAGTAGTATTTGATGACAAATCTGAAAATGTCAAATCAGTGCTTAAAGTACTTCCACTAATTCCAATTATTTTATCATTCTCACTAGTCTCATCATCACCTAATTTGTAATATCTTAAGGTAAATGAATTAGCCTCATTCAAACATTTTCTTCCATTAATAGGCACCGAACAATTAGCATCCACTAATTTTAAGACACCACTAACTTTATTCATTGTAGCCGTTGTCTGCTCAAATGTTACATTAGGCTTACTTTTAATTAAAAAATTACCACTATAATCAGTAGAAACCTCTCTCACCATTTCATTATCATTATATTGGGCTACTATCTTACACCTATAGTCAACACCTGTTTTTAATTCTTCAATTTGATTCAAATCTAAAACCAATTCATCAGCATCATTTTTAACAACTGAATAAACAGCTTCCGGCTCATTACCACTACTATCTATATCATCAGCTTTATAAAAATAATAAGTATAAGATAAAATAGCTTCATCTGGATCATCTATTTTATTTAATTTAATATTAAACTTAACCTCTTCAGCATTAGGAGTTACTTTTATTTCTGATAATTCTGGTGTTTTTCTTAATGTTGTATCTATTCTATTAATTGTATAAACATCAGTATAAGCAACATTATCAATCCAAACAGTATCTATACTAACAGAATAACTACTATTAGATTTCAATCCCTTAAATTCAATTAATGATGAGATATCATTTGTAGACACTATATATTGACTATTTTCTATATCTCTATTACTACCATTATTATCATAAATACTAACTCTAACCTTGCTAACAGCAGAATTTTCATCAAAAATAACATTATAAGCCAAACTATCAGAAGTAGAATATTCACGTTCCAAAGAAACACCTAAACCATCTGTTTTAAAAGTCTTTTGAAAATATTGCTTTTCTTTATCACTACCAGATTCAACTATTATCAAATTATATTGAGACTCAGGTAACAAAGCATCTTTATTTACTTTAAAAGTTCCATTTACTTTCGAAATAACTTTTCCATCTATTTCTTTCTTGCCATTAGAAACATTAGTCAAATAAGCACGTAACTCACCCTTAACTGCTGATACATTATTTAACTGAAACGAAACATCAATAGAAGTTGCTGTAACCGAAGCCTTAATCATTTCTATTTGAGCAGAATCGGTTGTACTCTTACCTCCACTACCATTTCCATTACCACTTCCATTTGCTCCATCTTCTGAAGATGCACCATCAGCACCTAAACCATCATCCCCAGTACCATTTCCATTACCACTTCCACCATTACTCAAATCTCCTCCAACATTAACCCCTGTACCATCACCACTATTATCACTACTACCACTACCAGTTCCATCACCACTGCCAGAGCCACCATTTCCTGAATTAGAATCATTAGTAACACTATCCAAATCAATATTCTCATCACCACTTATTGTAATTTGTGATAATAACATCTTAGCTTTACCATCATAATAAATCTTTTCACTACCTAAATCTATTATAATTTTATCACCAATATAAACATACGAATCTTGAGCTGTAACCTGATAAGACTTATCTTTATTAACTATCTTAACAATTCCCTTATCAATAAACAAAACTTCAAAATAATCACCACTAACTTTATCATTTAAGCCAGGTACTTGTAAGGATAAATTCTTACCAGCGATTATATATTTTTTATCACTTATTCTTCCCACGAAAGAAGAAACACTAATATTTTTTTTATTACTACTAACATTATAATTACCATTCTTATAATCAATAACATTATTAGCAGGAACATTATAATAAGAAATAATAGATGAATTAATATCTGCTAAATTAACTAAAGCTCCCTTTTTTAAAAAACTAATAGATCCATTTGAATAGTGAACAAAACTAGCCTGATCAACTGCTATTGATTTATTACTTTTATCTTTAAAAGCAATATCATTATCAGCATTCTTTTTATATTTAGTATCCCCAGTAAAATAATACTTACTATTTTTCTTAGTCGTAGTTGCTAAAACATAACCATCACTACCAAAAGAAAGTGAAGTATCTTTATGTAACATAACAGCCCCAACAATTAATAATACTAATGTTACTACACAAGATAAAATAATAAATAAAAACTTATTCTTTATAAACTTTAGCATACATTCACCCACTATTCTATTTTATAAGACAATTATATCATTCCAAATATTTATTGTCAATTTCAAGTAATATGTTTTTTAATATTTTAAACACAAAAAAAGGAAGCATTTAAACTTCCCATAACATTATTCACTATCATCACTTGCATTATTAGATGTAGCGCTATTAGCACTAGAATTATCAGAATCATTAGAAGAACTATTACTCGTTAAATTATCACTATTAGATGAATTATTTGCATCATCAGTAACACTACTAGTATCAGAAGAATTGCTATCACTTGATTTAACATCAACATAATCACCACTATCAAGATAAATAATTCCTTTTTTATTTCCCATTTTATCTCTTATTTTATTATATTTATTCAATTTTTTTATCTTAGTCAAAGTAATATAAACCGAATTACCATCATCCATATATAATAAAAATCTCATCTTATCAACTGAAACAGGACTATACTCAATCTGAGACACTTGACGTAATATATTACTATCAACTTGCCCAAATCTCTTCACAAATTCTGAAAAAATCTTACTATCTACATTATTATTTAAAACTGGAACATCACTAACATTATAAACATTATTAACAATCTTACCACTTGATAAAATCAGCTTATTATCACTAGAGAAAATAGCAATGGGCTTATATTCCAAAACTTTTATATCAATAACATTTCCAAGTTTCTTCCTAACAGAAACATCTCTTATATAATCGTCTTTCTTTAAAATATTTACAACATCACGAGAAGAAGTCAGCAAAAATGAAGGATAATACACCAACTTAGATTCATTAATAATAACATCATCACTTAAAATATCATTACCACTTATATAGATATTTTTTATAGGCATTTTAAAAGCATAATAAACTGTTAATCCTATAATTAAAATAACTATAAAAAATATTAATATATTTTTAATTTTTAATACCCTCTTTTTTTTCTTCTTCCCTGCCACAACAATCACCTAATCTATAATTATTTGTTCCAACAATAACTCTACATTATATTTTTTATAAACTTCATCTCTAACTTTATTTATTAATAAAACAATATCCCTACCAGTAGCATTATTATAATTAATAATAAAATTCGCATGCTTCATACTAACCATAGCCCCACCAATTGTATAACCTTTAAGTCCACATGATTCTATAAGAGCACCTGCATACATTCCCTCTGGATTACGAAAAACAGAACCAGCTGAAGGATAATTAAGAGGTTGTGCCTCTATTCTTCTAATTCTCCTTCTACTAATAATCTCTAGCATCTCATCAACACAGCCAGGCTCTAAATTTAGAGTACAAGATACAATGATATAATCATGATTACTTTTAAAAAAAGAATCTCTATAAGCAAAATTCAACTCCTCATTCTTCATATAAACAAATTCCAAATCAGGATTTAATACTAAAACACCACTAACAACAGAAGATAATGACTGCTTATAAGCACCCGCATTCATAGCAACCGAAGCACCAATATTACCAGGAATTCCACTAGCAAACTCCAAACCAGATAGTCCCCTCAAAGTAGCATACAAAGACAATTTTATCAACGAATATCCTGTCTCTACCTCAATAACATTACCATTAACAGAAATATTTTTCATTCGGTCAAGTTTTATAATGACACCATCATAATAAGATTTAGAAAAAATAACATTACTACCATTACCTAATACCAAATACTTAAAATCATTACTCTTAAGAAAAGAAACAAGACTAGCTAATTCTTCCTTACTCTTAGGAAAAACTAATACCCGACAAATAACATCAATCTTATAAGAATTATAATTCTTTAAACTAGCTTCCTCATAATATTCAAAGTTATTCTCATCAATAAAATTTCTTATCATCCAAAATCATTTCCTTTAAAATATTATAAATTCTACTAGAAGAATCTTTTATTCCTAACTTGCTTATATTATTCTTTAACTCATTATACCTCTTCTCATTAGAAATTACATCATCTACCATCTTAATAAAGGTATTTTTAGCTAAATCTTTCTCCTCTAACATTAAAGCCGCATTTTGTGAAACTAAATCCATAGCATTCTTATATTGATGATTATTTGTGACATAAGGACTCGGAATAAAAATAGTTGGAATACCCAAAGCCATAATTTCACTCATTGTACTAGCACCTGCTCTAGATACCATAAGATCAGTACGCTTCATCAATGCTGGCAAATTTTCAATAAATGGCACCACCTTAACATTATTAGGAAATCTTCTATTTTTTAACTTATCATAATAATTATTTCCTGTTACAAAAACAACTTCATATTTTTTATTTCTAAATCCATATATATATTCAATCATTTTATCATTAACAGTCTTGCTTCCTAAACTTCCCATTACTATCAAAACGAGTTTTTTATCATCACTAAGACCAAATGAACTCTTATCAGCAGCCGGAGTTAAAATAGCTTTCTCACTACAAGGATTTCCTGTTAATACAACCTTATCCTTAGGAAACTCTGAAATAGTAGATTCAAAACTAACTCCAATTTTTGAAGCATACTTACTTAAAAATTTATTAGAAAGACCAACAACAGAATTTTGTTCATGAATAAAAGTCTTACATCCAAGCTTATGCGCAGCCCAAATAACAGGTGCAGTAACATATCCACCAGCTCCTATAACAACATCAGGCTTAAACTCTTTAATAATTTTTAAACATCTCTTTCTAGCCTTAAGAAATTTAGATAAAGCCTTAACATTATCCAAAGTTAATTTTCTCTTAAGACCATATATCTCAATAGCCTCATATGGAATTCCTAGTTTAGGGATTATTTCCTTCTCCATCCTATTATGAGTTCCAATATATAAAAACTCACTATTAGCTTCTTCTTGTTTTATTTTATTAATAATCGCTAAGGCAGGATATATATGACCACCTGTACCACCAGCACTTATTATAACTCGCATACTAATCACCTCTTGTATATGATATTATAACATTTTTTTTCATAAAAGTAATTATTTACACTATAATTATACATTTTTTCCAAAAAGTTATGTCAAAACTCCTCTAATTAACAAAGAACATCAAAATATCTGTCAAAGACAATTTAGATACTAACAACAACATAGCCGCCATACTAAGAAAAGGACCAAAAGGAATCACATTTTCCTTATCAGTAAATAGAAGCAATAAAGCTACCGGAAAGGCTATAAACGTTGCCAAAAATATTGTACAAACCGATAAACCATATCCCAAAACAATTCCAAATAAAAACATTAATTTAATATCTCCACCACCAAGAGATTCCTTTTTAAAAGCCTTATCACCAAGTATTTTTATTACATACATTGTCAAAAAAGCCCCTAAACCAGAATAAACATGCATTGCTGCCTTTTCAAACCCAAAGTGAATAATATATAAAATAATAATAAGTAAAGAAGCAATTCCTAAAACCTCATCTAAAATTATCATATATTCAATATCACTAACGATAACAATAACCAAAGCAGATACAAAAACTAACGCAATAGCTAAATCAAAAGTCAATTTAAAGCTATGAAAACAAACCGCAAACAAAAGACCTGTCACTAACTCTACAATAAAATAACTAATAGGAATCCTAGAAGAACAACTACTACATCTTCCCCTCAAAAAAAGATACGAAAAAATAGGAATATTTTCATACCACTTAAGACGATGATTACACTTAGGGCAGTGCGAAGCAGGAAAAAGAATTGATTCATCATTAGACATTCTAGTAGCAACAACATGATAAAATGAACCCATAACAGCTCCAAAGATAAAAAACGAAACTAAAAAATATACTTCCACAACTATTCACCTCCTAAGCAATTTCATCATACATATTAAACATTGGAACAATAACTGCTAACAACACTATTCCAACAACAACTGCTAAAAATATTATCATAACAGGCTCTATTAAACTCTTAAGTTGCCCAATTAAATTCTTCTGTTCCGTATTATAATAATCTGACACTTTACTCATCATTGTCCCAAGTCTTCCAGTTCTCTCACCCGTAAGTAACATCTCATAAGCTATAACAGGAAAAGCCCAATGATTTTTAAATGCAAGCGAAACACTATTACCATTACTCAAATTAACAACAGCATCTCTTATTAATAATTTATATATCTCATTATCCGTAACTTTACCCAAAATCTCCATACTATCTGTAATAAAAACATCATAATTAATCAAACTAGCAAAAGTCTTAGTAAACATAATAACTTCTTTATAAATAATAATATTTTTAACAACAGGAATATGCATAAGAGTCCACTGAACAGCCATCTTAAACTTAGCAACATTTTTATATAAAATAGATAAAACTAAAACAGTTGCTACTATAACTAAAATAACATATAACAAATTAGCCGCTAAAAAGTCACTTAAATTAACAATTGCTACTGTAATAGCAGGCAAATCACTACCAATCTGTTCATACATATCCGTAAATTCTGGTACAACATATAAAATAATATATACTAAAACAACGATAGCCACAACAAAAATAACAGCTGGATAAGTCATTGCACTAATTATTTGTTTCTTATTCTCATAGCTAGTCTTATAATACTCTGCCATATCATCCAAAACACCAGTAAGATTTCCCGTAAGTTCTGATGTCTTAATCATATTAATAAGTAACTTAGGAAAAACAACTCCTTGCTTATTCATAGCCTCACTAAGAGTTTCACCAGAATTAAGCTCAAAAACAAGTCTATTATATAGATTTTTTGTATTTTTATTCTTAGCCTGCTTAGCCAATATTGCAATAGAATCAACAAGTGGAATACCAGCCTTAATATAAGTAGATAACTGTGTTAAAAAGAAATTTAAATTTTTCTCTTTCATAGGTCTTACCAAAAACTGCACTAATCCTAATTTATTAACAACACGTGCCTCATCAATAGCAATAACATCATACCCCTGATTTAAAAGAAAAGAATGAACATCAACCTTTGATAAAGCATCCAAAGAAGATTTAATAATATTACCCTGCTTGTCACGAACAGTATAATTATATCTAATACTCTTAGTATTCTTAATAGCATCCGCAGGTGTTAGTTCCATCGTCTTAAGCTTCATATTAGCCTCTCTCTTCTTCTGACTACTACCACTACCACCAACAGGTTGATTTAAAGCACTTATAAACTTTTTAAAACCTGAAGCCATACAATACCTCCTATCATACTTGTACTAATTATAACATACTTCTTCTATATTTTTAACTTTTTTTCATAAAAGACATATATTATTGTAAAGAGGTGTTACCATGTATAATCAACCATTCTATATTCCAGGATATAGCTATGGAAGCATACCAGGTATAGCAAATAGCCAAATACTAAGAGCTGCTGCCCCTGTTGCATCAAGAGCAATACCATCATCCCTAGGATTAGGAGCAAGCCAAGTAGCAAGAACACCAGGTCTATTTGGAAGACTATCCCAAACCGTAGGCGCCATCAAATCTCTAAATTGGGGAGGATTAATCAACAACACATCTAAAACCTTAGGAATAATAAATCAAACAATTCCCTTAGTAAGACAAGTAGGACCCATGGTTGGTAATATGCGTTCCATGCTAAAAATAGCCTCTGTATTCAAAGACGAAACCGACGTAAAACAACCAACACCAAATAAAAAAGAAACAACTTATAACCAAAGAAAAACACCTACAACAAAAACAAATTACCAACAAAATAACAGCACTTACAAAGAAAAAAAAGAGGATTCAAACAATCATAAATTTATTGAAGAATCCCCAACTTTCTTTATAGACTAACTATATTTACCAAAATATAATCATACTTATCTAAATTATAAATAGTTCCACAATAAGAACACTTACCACTTGTATTAACACTAATAGAAGCCCCACATCCTGGACATTTTCTTACAGCGCCCTGTTGTAAGAATTTTCGCGTTTTCTCAAACGTAAGCATATAATCTCTACTCACTCTAGTATTATTATCTCCACTAACAAACGAAGAAGTTTCTTTATCTAAAAGATAATCCAAATACCTAGCTGATAATCTAACAGAAACAATAAACTTATCCTCCGTAATATTAACATTTTCTATTTGACTATCGCGAACATTCAACTCATCATACATCTGAATAACCCCGCGACGATTTAACTCTGAGACCTTAGAACAATAAAAGTTATATACATCATCACTAAGAAAATGTTTAACACTATCCATATCATCAATCATCAAAGCCGTAAATAACTTTACAAAAACATTCGCAACATAACTCTTAAATGAAGCCTCATCAAAAGTATTATCATACTTCATTAACTCATTAATCATCAAAAATCCTCCTAACTATTTCTTTGACCAATACACTCTTTTTTACTCATAACAAACTTGTTAGACTTATTAACAATAGTACTATCACAATATGGACAAACTCCTCCACTAATAATATCTAAACTAGCTCCACAATTAGGACATTTATCAATTTTCTCATCATCTTCCATACTTCTAGTCAAAGTAATCAAATAATCAACATTATTCTTAACCTTATCATTGCCTCTTACAACTTTGTCATCCTTATCAACAACATAATCATATTGACTAACATTCAAATAAACAACAATAGTTTCCATACCATTAGAAACAGAAACAGAATTAACACTAACCTTATTACAAACAATATCCTTCATCATATTTTTCTGTTTCTTTGCACGCAAAACATTTAATTGACTCTGATACATATTAAACATCTCATCTGTAACATATCCTCTAAGACTATCATTATCAAAATTCATCCAAGCCTCTTGAACATTTTTATAAATATCAAATGCTTGCTTCTTTAAAGCATCAACACCTAAAGTAGGATCAATCTTCCTAATAGCATCCAAACTCATCTCAGCTTGCTGATTACCAATAAAACTACCAGTACCACTACCATTTTTCTTCGTAACCACCAACACAATAAATATAATAATAATTATTATTACCACTGTTACTGATGAAATTCCATCACCATCACCATAAACATAAGTACCACTTCCACTATCCCAAGAAGAATCGCTATCCCAACTTGATGAAGAATCACTCCAACTAGAACCTCCACTATCATAACTACTATCCCAACCACTATCAGCATTTACAACTCTAGAAAAGCAAGCAAAAGCAATTAAAACAAGTACTATCAATAAATTACATTTAACTCTCTTATTAAAAAACTCTCTCATACAACACTCCTATCTAATAAAAGTATATCACACAGTCAAAAAAACTACTACAAAAAAATAAGATTTTCAAAATAATCTTATCTCTTTAAATATTATCTCCCCTTTAATAGTATAATATCGCTTTCACAAGTAGCAATATCAATTTTACTTTTTGTAGAACTACAATATTTTTCTACTTCATCCTTCTTCAACAATTTTCTTAAATATTTATTATCTGATTTCATAGCTTTATCATAAAAATCCTTAGCTTCTTCAAAATAATCAACCGGTTTTTTATCTGCAAAGAAATTTGTTATCTCCTTTGAACTATCCTTAAAATGAACACCAATAAGTCCAAATTCTCTCAATACCTTATAATAATATATAAATTCGATTGGTTTCAAATATTCATAACTCCCGTGATTCAATTGTTCTAATATTCTCTTTTCTTTACAAAAGAATTCTAATGCTATATCAGGCTTTTGCAAGACCACATGACGAATACCACTAATATAACAATTTTTATAACTATTATCACTACTATTTGCCAATAAGGAAAATATTTCTTCTTTAAATTCATTATTTAAATGCTCCTTTTTGAATGCCATAGAATAATAACTCTTAAAAGCAACATAAGATAGTATTTCTCTATTTATATTTTTCTCATGTTCAACAAACATATTATACCAATTAAATATTTCCCTAAAATATCTACCATCTAAATTAACTAAATTACCACCTAATACATACAAATTATCAAAATCACTATATTTTTTTTGAAGTTCATATATCTCATTAACAACTTTTTTAGTATCAAACTCTAAACTACCATAACCCCCAAAAACCAAATTATAAATTTTATTTATATTATATATACAATAATAATATGCATATTCTAAACATTCATATTCATCACTATTTTTTTCATTCTTTCTTAATTTATCTAATTCATCATAAGATTCAAAGTATTTCATATATGAATTATCACTTAAATTTTTCTCATCACCAGTGATAAAATTTTTTTCTATAAAAAAAGCCCTAAACAAATCATTTTTATGATAAATTTCTAAAATTTTACTTAACAAATCATAATTTTTAAACTTATTTTTTAAAATAAACTTAGATTTAGCAAAAGTTTCTTCTTTTCCAGAAAAATCAAATTCTGGAATATTTTCATATACAATAACTTCATCATAATGACAATCTGCAGGTATTGATAAATCACTACCTTCAGTATATATATCTTCAGACACTAAAATACCCATAAATCTAAGAAAATGAGTAATATAATCAGCCTCAAATTTATTTTCATATTTATACCATAATTTTACTCTTCTAATATTATTATCCATAAAACTATTCACCTCCATTATCTAAAAAATGCCATGTACACAATAAAAATTAAATATATAATTAATAAGATACAACCATTAATTTTATCTGAAGTACTACTCTTATCAGGAACACCACAAGCCATAGCAGCAAACAAGCCACCAATCAATCCCCCGATATGAGCAAAATTATCAATTCCTGATATCATAAACCCAATTACTAAGTTAAGAATAATAACAGGAATTATTTGACTTTTCAAAACATTTCCTAAATAAACTCTATAATGATATCCAAAATATATAATAGCTCCAAGAAGTCCAAATATAGCTCCACTAGCACCAACACTAACTATATTACTACTACTAAACACAAGCGATAAAATACTACCACAAATACCACTAACTAAGAAAATAAATAAATATTTTAACTTACCATAAAAGCTCTCAACCTGAGGCCCTATAACAATCAAAGAATACATATTACAAATAATGTGAGCAAAACCAGCATGTAAGAAAATACAAGTTAATAATCTATAATACTCACCAGCCTTAGTATAATAAGAACTATTAGCCCCCATAAAAACTAAAGTCTTAACATCACTAGGGCCATTTCCAACAAAGAAACATAATACAAACATTGCAACACAAATACTAATAATTATATATGTAATAATAGGTATTCTAGGTGAAAAAATCTTTTCAACTCTCTGAGACTTCTCCAAACTCTCTTTATTTATATCATCACTAATTTTAACAAATAAATCTATTCCCTTCTCTTCATGTTTCGTTTTCTCAACAATATCAGGAAATATTTCTAATAAATTAGGGTTCCTAATCTCACTATTCTTACTTACCAAAAAGTTCTTATCATTACCATCATCAACCTTAAGTTCTACCCCTTCTCCAAGACTAGTATAAATACTAACAACCGGCATATTTAACGAAAAAGTTTTCTTTTTCAAATTATCAGCAATCCTCTTTAATTTAAATCTATCAAAACTAAGTTGCTCATTATTATGAATATAACGACTAACAATCCTTATTATTTTATAATCACTATCCATATTCTCAAGCCATATCTCATCATTTATCCCATGTAAAATAACTGGATTATAATTTTTTTCTGTTATAAAATAATGAACTAAGTTCATAACTAACAAATCATTACTACTAATTTTAACATCAGTCATCACTTATAACCTTCTTTCTCACGCATAATATTATACTAAAAAACATAAAATAAATAAAGAGGTGGCCTATGAATTTAAAAAAATTTCTTAAATACTTATTATACCTATTCCCATGGTTTATATCAGTAATATTTGTAAAAATAGATTCTAATTATTATCAAGAATTAACCTTACCATTCTTTGCCCCACCAAAAATATTATTTCCTATTATATGGACAATATTATATATTTTAATATCCATAGCCATTTATCAAACTCTAAAAAAAGCAAATTCCAATTATAAAATATATCTATTAATAAATTATTTAGCCAACCAATTATATACAACTTGTTTCTTTATCTTTAAAAATAATCTTCTAAGTCTTACAGATTGCTTAATAACTCTACTGTCCTCTATGTATCTCTACCTCGAAGTAAAAGATATCAATAAAAAATCATCTACCTATCTAATTCCCTATATAATATGGAATCTATATGCTACTATATTATCTCTAAGTATTTTACTCTTAAATTAATCCTCATTCTTATATTTAGAAACTATTTCTAAAAATTTATCAGGAACTGAAGCGTTAAATTCCATATATTGTTTTGTAATTGGATGAACAAATCCCAATGTTTTAGCGTGTAACATCTGCCCAAAATTCTTATCATCCATTTTTTTATACCCATAAACAGGATCATTGACAACAGGATGATTTATATAACTCATATGAACTCTAATCTGATGCGTTCTTCCAGTTTCTAACTTACATTCTATTAAAGTAGCCTTTTTATAACGTTCAAGTACTCTAATATGTGTAATAGCCTCTTTACTATTAACATCAGTTACAGCCATTTTCTTTCTATTAGAAACATCTCTACCAATAGGAGCATCTATAGTAGCCGTATCCTCTAAAATAACTCCGTGTACCAATGCTATATACTTCCTAGTAACACTCTTAGCTGCTATCTGTGCTGCCAAATCATTATGTACAAAATCAGTCTTAGCAACCACTAACAAACCTGAAGTATCAGCATCAATACGATGCACAATTCCAGGCCTAACACTCCCATTAACATCACTAAGACAATTACAATGATACATAAGAGCATTAACTAACGTACCACTATGATTACCAATAGCAGGATGAACAACCATTCCTGACTTTTTATTAACAACCAACAAATAATCGTCCTCATAAACTATATCAAGTGGAATATCTTCTGCCTCAACCACCATCTCTTCACTATAATCATCATTAACATAAATCAAATCTCCCAAATGAACCTTATAGCTACTCTTAACCTTTTTTGAATTAACTAAAATATCACCACTATCAAGCATTCTCTGAATCTTACTCCGACTATTTCCCAAATACGACATCAAATACTTATCAATTCTACCATCACCATTAACTTTTATTTCCATCTCTACTACACCTCTCTTTATAAAAACTAATAAATAAATACATTAAAATACCAATAACAATAAAACAATCTGCAATATTAAAAATAGGATAATCATAACTAAAAATATCTATATCAATAAAATCTCTAACATAACCTAAAATAATTCTATCAATAAAATTTCCAATAGCACCCCCTAAAACTAAACCATAACTAACACCTTCCCAAAAATTTTTAACTTTGAAGAAAGTATAATAAAACATACAACCTAAGAAAAATATTGTAACAAGAATTAAAACTAAAACATTACCATCTAAAAAACTAAAAGCAGCTCCTGTATTTTTAACATAAGTTATTCTAAAAAAATTATTAATAATACTAAAACTTTGATTTTCTACCATCAAACTAGAAACAACAAACTTACTAACCATATCCAAAATTAAAACTACCCCTATAATAACCATCATCTTTTTATTTGTCACACCATCATCTCCCTAACACTTAATACTAGCATCTATATTTTTTATACTACTACACAATTTACTAGGAAAATTAGTTATAACACTATTATCAGAACTTATATCACACAAAGTATTACTACCATTCAAATCTACATAGTAATAATAAACATAATCGCTATCCTTAAAAACTCTAACATAAGGATTCGTATTACTATCAAAACAACTTTTCTTATTTTTAGGATTAATAATTTTATCTCCTGATATTAGCCCTTCATCTACCACTCGATTAACTCCAAATTTACCAATCTCTAAAGCACTACTTTGACTACAATTATCACTAGCCTCATCACCACTTTTTTTACATTTTTTAAAATCTATTCCTGTAATACCACCATCATTAATACTAGCTTTATTAAGATCTATATATGCAACAATAGCTGATTCTAATTTAGAAACAAATACATCCTCACTTTTCTTCTTTGAAGTATTAATATAATTAATAACTCCATTAGTAGCAATCCCCATAACAATACCTAAAATAACAACGACAGCCAACATCTCCACTAGCGTAAAACCTTTATTATTCATAATAATCACCACACACCAATTTTATCATATTTTCCAAAAATTTAAAACCCTTCAGTTGACAACAAAGAAGAAAAAAATATATAATTACAATGGTGATTTATTATGAAACTAAAATATAATCAAAAAGAAATAACTCTAGAAGAATGTAGAAGCTTCATAAGTAGATTTAAAGGCTTTATGCTAAAAAAAAATATAGATAAAGCTTTATTATTCAATCACTGCAATAGCATTCATACTTTTTTTATGTTAAAAAATATTGATGTAATAATGTGTAACAAAGAAAATACTATCTTATATTACTATAAATCATTACCAAAAAACAAAGTAATATTACCTAAAAAAAACATTACAAAAGTATACGAAACACCAGCATCATACTTTAATATAAAAATTGGTGAAAAATTGGAGGTAGAAAAATGAACATAACAATATTAGGAAGTGGAGCCTATGGTACTGCTTTATCATGCATGTTTAGAGAAAATAACTGCAATATAAAAATGTGGGACAAATTCGACAATAAATTTCAAGAATTAAAACAAGAATATCCTGATACAACTTTTACCACTAACATGAAAGCTAGTCTTACAGATACTGATTTAATTGTAATAGCAATTCCTATTCCATTCTTAGAATCAAGTATTATAGAATTAAAGAAATATTATAACAACGAAGATATATTAATTGCTAGCAAAGGTATAAATATATCAGATGGCCTATTCGCCCACGAAATTATTCAAAAACACCTAAATGTAGAAAATATCGGTGCCATATCAGGAGGAACTTTTGCTATAGATATGAAAAATAAAAATGTAATGGGTATAACTCTTGGTACAACTAGTGATAAATTAATTGCTAAAGTTAAAAAAAGTCTAGCTAATGATTATTTAAAAGTACAATATACCAAAGATATGATAGGAGTTGAAATATGTGGCTCTATCAAAAATGTAATAGCCATTGGCTATGGTATCTTAGCAGGAGCAAATTACCCTGAATCAACAAGATTCCTTTATTTAACAAAAGCAATCTATGAAATAAATAATTTTATCGAAAAACAAAATGGTTCTCCAAAAACAATCATGTCATACGCTGGCATTGACGATATTGCAATGACTAGTACCGGTGAAAAATCAAGAAATCACACCCTAGGAAAACTAATTGGAAAAAATGCATCTAAAGAAGAAATTGATGCCTATAAAAATAGTACTACTATCGAAGGATTAGAAACTTCAAAAGCCATATATAATTTAGCAAAGCGAAAGAATATCTCTCTTGAAATATGTACTATTATTTATAACATTCTCTACAACAACTATCAACAAGAATCATTAATAGAATATCTAAAAAAATCAGAGTCTTAAAAAAACTCTGATTTTTTATCTACGCCACTCAAATTCATAATCCATAATTCTAACAATATCCCCTTCTTGAATACCCATCTTCTCTAATTCTTCATCTATTCCCATTCTCCTAAGTTTATTAGAAAAACGAACATAAGCTTCTTCTGTACTAAAATTAGTCATCTTAAATAATTTTTCCACTCTCTCACCTGAAATAACATATGTCTTATTATCTCTAACAATCGAAAATGGCCTCTCAGCCCTAAATTTATAAAGAACATGACTCTCTTGACTAGCATCATCAAATAAAGCCTCACTACAAGTATTCTTTACCAAAACTTCTAGTTCATCCATAACAGTATCTAATCCCTTATTATTAATAGCTGAAACTTCATAAATTGGAAGTTTTATTTTTTGCTTAAACTCACGCAAATTATCATAAGCTCCCTGAACATCCATCTTATTAGCAATAATTACTTCTGGCTTATTCAATAATTTTTTACTAAAACTCTCAAGTTCTTTTCTAATTGTAACATAATCATCATAAGGCTTACGTCCCTCACTACCAGACATATCAATAATATGAGCAATAATCTTTGTTCTCTCAATATGCTTCAAAAATTTATGACCAAGACCAGCCCCATCACTAGCACCTTCAATAAGTCCTGGCAAATCAGCTAAAGTAAAAGAATAATCTCTAGTCTTAACAACACCAAGATTAGGCGCAAGTGTTGTAAAATGATACGAAGCTATTTTAGGATTAGCATTGGTAACACATGACAAAATAGTAGATTTTCCAACACTAGGTAGCCCTACAAGTCCAACATCCGCAAGCATTCTAAGTTCAACCTTAACAACTCTCTCCTCGCCAGGTTCCCCACGTTCACAATAAGAAGGACAAGCATTAGAACGAGTAGCTAATGCAACATTACCTCGTCCTCCACGACCACCATAAGCAACAATCGCTTCCTCACCATTCCTAGTAAGATCAGCTATAACACTACCAGTTTCATTATCTTTAATCGTTGTTCCAATTGGCACCTTAACAATAGTATCATTAGCACTCTTACCATTCTTATTCTTTCCTTGCCCATTAGAACCACTATCACCTCTAACATGTTTTTGATAACGCAAATCTATTAAAGTTCTAAGGCCACCATCAGCCTTAAAAATTATATTACCACCATGTCCTCCAGAGCCACCAAAAGGACCACCCATTGGAATGTATTTCTCACGCCTAAAAGCCATACAACCATCGCCACCATTACCAGCAGCTAATTTTACAATAACCTCATCAACAAACATAACATTACCTCCTTTCTTAGTATTATACACTAAAAAGAATTAAAAAAAAAGACAAGAGAAGCAATATCTATCACCTCTCTTATAAAAATTTATCTTTTTAATTAGCTTTTATCTTCTTACGATATACAATTGTTAAAATAATTCCTCCTAAGGATGTTAAAGCAAGAATTACCCATTTCTCAATTCCATCATAAGTCTGAGGATTTACAATATTATTACTAGCATCACTATCTTTAGCAACTATATTATTATTAGTACTCTTTTTAACCAAAACAAGATTATCAATAGCCTCATTAATATCACTAGCATAACTATCAACTAAGTTTTGTTCAGTTATATCCTTACCTGTAATAACCTTATTAATAGCACTCTCCAAATTATTATAAGAATCGGAAGTATATAAATTTTTATCTATTTTTTTAGCTTTAGCAATTGCTTCATTAACTTTTGAATAATCAGCATCCTTATACTTTACAACATATTCACCATCATCAGAAACAACAACATCATATAATGAAGAATTAACACTAGATACAACATCAGCTGAATTAAATTTTAAAACATCACCTTCTACCATTTCTGAAGTAGCATCAGCAACAGAGCCGTAATAAACATTTTGGTTCTTATTATATACAGCACTATTAATACTACCAGTACTACTAACAGAAACACTAGCCCCCTTACCTAATCTCATTATTCCTTTAATATTAATTTTAGCGTTTTTAAAATTTAATGCAACATTATCATCAATCTTCAAAACAACTCCTTCTTTTAAATCAACTGGATTAGAATTAACAGTTGCAAAATTACTATTCTTAGTCAAAGTTATAACTGTATCATCAACTGCACCAATCAAAAGCTTAGCACTCAACTTAGAAGTCGAAATTTTTCCATGCACCTCAAATTTTGATGTAAGTCTTGGCTCAAAGCCACCATTTAAGGAAGAATCATAAACATATACTTCATCATCAGCACCAGAAGGCACACTAATTGCTGTTTTACCACTAACAGTACTATTTTTTACAGTAGTTTTAGAAATTGTGTGAACATTATTGTCATCAGCATTCATTCCCATTATGGCAACAGTAGATCTTCCAGTACCAATTATAGAAGAATTATCTATCAATAAAGTACCATAATTAAATATTACTCCAGCATCACTTTTTGCATATGTCGAACTAATATTAGAATTAGTAACTGTAAGACTAGCAGTAGGTTCATTTTTTAAAGCTATATCATTACTAGAAACCTTAACATCACGAACTTCCATTTTTCCACTGTTAGCAATACAAGAACTATCACTATTTTCACAAACTATACTTCCACCATTACTACTACTATCAATAATTTTTAGTGTTCCTTTATTGTTAATACCATATCCAGAAACTGTACTAGGAACACTAATAGTATGTCCATTCAAATCAAGTGTAATATTCTTATCACTTGCAACAAAAAGTTCTTTAGAAAGAACCACATCACCAACTAGTTTAGTATCCTCATCTAAATTCAAACCACTAACACTCCCATTTAATTCCTTAGCATCTACATTAACAAAACTTATCATCATAAGTATCAAAAATGTAGCAACAAAACTAAAATTTTTCATCATTCTCATTATTCCTATTCTCCTTACTATATTAACTATAACATATTTATTAATTTAAGAAAAGAAAAAAATGTATTTTTTTGAAGAATTTTATGTTATCATATTAAAAGGTGATATAATGAAAAATTTTTTAGCAAATCTTCTAATAATATTATTTATAGCACTCCTAATCTTTAGCACATACAATATCATACTATGGCAAAAAGATAACAATAATACTAGCAAAAAATTAAACGAAATAAATAATGTTGCTAAAATAAAAGAAACTAACACGGGAACTTCAATAACAAACAATGATATAAAAGAATTTGATCCATACTATGACTACATAAAATTAAAACTTATTGAAGTTGATTTTGAAAAATTAAAAAAAATAAATAATGATACTTCTGGTTGGATTAAAGTAGAAGGAACAAATATTAACTATCCCTTTGTCAAAGGAACAAATAACTCTTACTATTTAACTCATAGTTTTGATAAAAGTAAAAATAACGCTGGCTGGGTCTTTTTAGATTATCGCAATAATCTAACTAGTGATAAAAATATCATTATATACGCTCATGGTCGACAAAACGGCACCATGTTTGGCAGTCTCAAAAACACCATTACCGATAAATGGTTAAATAACAAACAAAATCACATAATAAAAATGTCAACAGAACAAGAAAATACTATGTGGCAAGTATTCAGTGTATATAAAATTCCAACAACAACTGACTATTTAAAAATAACTTTTAATAATAACGAATTTACAACATTCACTAGAATACTAATGAAAAGAAGCATCTATAATTTTAACACAACCGTAAATAACAAAGATAGAATTTTAACCTTATCAACTTGCTATAACAATCAAGAAAAAGTTGTAATTCATGCCAAATTAATAAAAATACAAAAACGTTAAAAGAGAATATTCTTTAATTGAAATATTCTCTTTTTATTATAAATTAAAACAAATAAAAGAGCATATACCATAAGCATATACTCTAAAATTCAAACAATTATTCAATAACTTCTGAAACGTTTCCAGCACCAACAGTACGTCCACCTTCACGAATTGAGAACTTAGTTCCTTGTTCGATAGCAACTGGAGCGATTAATTCTACAGTCATTTCAACATTATCACCAGGCATAACCATTTCAGTACCTTCAGGTAATTCAATTACACCAGTAACATCTGTAGTTCTGAAGTAGAATTGTGGTCTGTAGTTTGAGAAGAATGGAGTGTGTCTTCCACCTTCGTCTTTAGATAAAACGTAAACACTAGCTTTAAATTTCTTATGTGGATGAACACTTCCTGGTTTAGCAAGAACTTGTCCTCTTTCAACGTCATCTCTTGAAATACCACGTAATAATACACCAGCATTATCTCCAGCTTCAGCATAGTCAAGTGTCTTTCTAAACATTTCAATACCAGTAACAACTGTCTTTTGAGTGTCTCTTAAACCAACGATTTCAACTTCGTCGTTAAGTTTTAATTGACCTCTCTCAACACGACCAGTTACAACTGTTCCACGACCAGTAATTGTGAATACATCTTCAATAGACATCAAGAATGGTTTGTCAACATCTCTCTCAGGAGTTGGAATCCATTCATCAACAGCATCCATTAACTCTTCAATCTTAGCTACATAAGCAGGATCTCCTTCAAGAGCTTTAAGAGCAGAACCTCTAATAACTGGAGTCTCATCTCCATCAAATCCATATTCAGTTAATAATTCACGAACTTCCATTTCAACTAAATCTAAAAGTTCTTCATCATCAACCATATCACATTTATTTAAGAAAACAACCATTCTAGGTACACCAACTTGACGAGCAAGTAAGATATGTTCTCTTGTTTGAGCCATAGGTCCATCAGTTGCAGCTATAACTAAGATAGCTCCATCCATTTGTGCTGCACCAGTAATCATGTTCTTAACATAGTCAGCATGTCCTGGACAGTCAACATGAGCATAGTGACGTTTGTCAGTTTGATACTCAACGTGAGCAGTATTAATAGTAATACCTCTCTCTCTTTCTTCAGGAGCCTTATCAATATCAGCATAATCTTCAAATTGAGCATAACTTGAATTCTTATCAGACAATACCTTAGTAATAGCTGCTGTTAAAGTAGTCTTACCATGGTCAACGTGTCCAATAGTACCAATATTAACGTGTGGCTTTGAACGATCAAATTTTTCTTTTGCCATTTTAATTTTCCTCTCTTTCTTTAAATATACATTATATATTTTATCAAATTTTAGAAATTAATCAAGTAGTATGATTAATTTCCTCCATTTTTTTTGATAATTTCTTCAGCAATAGATTTTGGAACTTCAGCATAATGATCAAGTGTCATTGTAAAGTTACCACGACCTTGCGTATTAGAACGCAAACTAGTAGCATAACCAAACATCTCAGCTAAAGGCACCATTGCAGTAAATGCAATAGCATTTCCACGTGATTCTTGACCAAGTGGATTACCACGTCTTGAAGTAATATCTCCAATAACATTACCAGTATATTCATCAGGTGCAATTACTACAACCTTAACAATTGGTTCAAGTAATACTGGCTTACATTTATTCTTAGCTTCCTTCAAAGCTAAAGATGCAGCAACCTTAAATGCCATCTCTGAAGAGTCAACATCATGGTATGAACCATCAAATAAAGTAGCCTTAATATCAACCATAGGATATCCAGCTAAAATACCACTTTGCATAGCTTCTTGTAATCCTTTATCAACAACAGAAATGTACTCACGAGGAACAACACCACCAACAATATTGTCAACAAATTCATATCCTTTATCTTTATTTGGTTCAAACTTAATCCAAACATGTCCATATTGTCCACGTCCACCTGATTGCTTAATATGTTTACCTTCACAATCAGCAGCTTGTGTAATAGTCTCACGATAAGCAACTTGAGGAGCTCCAACTGTAGCTTCTACCCCAAATTCTCTCTTAAGTCTATCAACTTGAATATCAAGATGTAACTCACCCATACCAGATACTACTGTTTGACCAGTCTCAGCATCAGTACTCCATCTAAATGTAGGATCCTCTTCAGCTAACTTAGATAAAGCAATAGCCATCTTATCTTGATCAGCCTTAGATTTAGGTTCCAAAGCTTGTGATATAACAGGTTCAGGAAATTCCATTCCCTTCATAATACAAGGTTTCTTCTCATCACATAAAGTATCTGCAGTAGTTGTATTCTTAAGACCAACAATAGCCCCAATATCACCAGCATATACCTCTGTAATTTCTTCTCTATGATTAGCATGCATTTGTAGAATTCTTCCAACTCTCTCTTTAACATTCTTAGTAGAGTTAAGTACATAAGAACCACTCTTAAGTACACCAGAATAAACTCTAAAGAAAGTTAACTTACCAACAAATGGATCAGTCATAACTTTAAATGCTAAAGCTGTAAATGGTTCAGAATCAGAAGGATGTCTTAATACCTCATTACCATTGCTATCAGTACATTCAATTGAAGCAATATCCGTAGGAGCAGGTAAATAATCAATAACAGCATCAAGTAAAGGCTTAACACCCATATTACCTAAAGCAGTTCCACACATGAATGGGAAGAACTTAGCTGATAAAGTACCCTTTCTAATAGCAGCTTTTAAAGCATCAACAGTAACTTCTCCACCATCTAGATAAGTCATCATTAACTCCTCATCAAAATCAGCTGCAGCTTCAATCAAAATATTTCTATATTCCTCTGCCTTATCTTTCAAATCAGCAGGAATTTCTATTTCTTCTATATTTTCATCTTTACTACCATCAAAATGATAAGCTTTCATACAAACTAAGTCAATAATACCATTAAACTCACTCTCAGCTCCAATTGGCAACTGAATAGCAGCAGTATTAGCACCTAATCTATCCTTAACACTCTGCAAACTAGCAAAGAAATCAGCACCCATCTTATCCATCTTATTAGAGAATATAATTCTAGGTACATCATATTCATTAGCTTGTCTCCATACAGTCTCACTTTGTGGCTCAACACCAGCTTGTGAATCTAGTAAAAGAATAGCTCCATCAAGTACTCTTAAACTACGTTGAACTTCAATAGTAAAATCAACGTGTCCTGGAGTATCAATTATATTAAATCTATAGCCCTTCCAGAATGCTGTTGTAGCAGCACTAGTAATAGTAATACCACGTTCTTGCTCTTGTTCCATCCAGTCCATTTGAGATTCACCATCATGAGTTTCCCCAATCTTATGAATCTTACCAGTATGGTATAAAACACGTTCAGTACAAGTAGTCTTACCAGCATCTATATGGGCCATGATTCCAATGTTACGTGTATGTTGTAACGAAGTCTTACGAGCCATATAACTCTCTCCTCTCTATAACTACCATCTATAATGAGCAAATGCCTTATTAGCCTCTGCCATCTTATGAGTATCTTCTTTCTTCTTAACTGAAGCTCCAATACCATTAGAAGCATCAATTATTTCACCAGCAAGTTTCTCAGCCATAGTATGACCATTTCTACTTCTTGCATTTTCAACTAACCAACGAAAAGCCAAAGTTTGAGCACGATCAGCCTTAACTTCCATAGGAACTTGATAATTAGCTCCACCAACTCTTCTAGACTTAACTTCTAAACTAGGTTTAATATTTTCCATAGCTCTAGTAAAAACAGTCATAGCATCTTCGCCAGTCTTCTTTTTAATGATTTCAAATGCATCATAAACAATTCTTTGAGCAGTACCTTTCTTACCATCACACATAATTTGATTAATAAGCTTAGTAACAACCTTAGAATTATATAAAGCATCTGGCAATACATCTCTCTTAGTAGCACTTCTCTTACGCATATTATATCCTCCTTTCCTAATTATATTCTAAAATTACTTAGGTCTCTTAGCACCATACTTAGAACGACCTTGTTTTCTATCTTGAACTCCTGCAGTATCCATAGTACCACGAATAATATGATATCTAACACCAATCAAGTCCTTAACACGACCACCTCTTACTAAAACAACAGAGTGTTCTTGTAAGTTATGACCAATACCAGGAATATAACAAGTAACCTCAACACCATTAGAAAGTCTAACCCTAGCATACTTACGCAAAGCTGAGTTTGGCTTCTTAGGAGTCATAGTACCAACACGTACACAAACGCCTCTTTTTTGTGGTGAATTTTGATATCTAGTCTTATTATTAACAGTATCTAATCTAGTTAATAAAGCAGGTGATTTACTCTTTCTAGTTTTCTTACCTTTTTTCTTCATTCTTTGATTAATTGTAGCCATATATTTAGCACCTCCTCTCTTACACATATCCAGGTGTTTCATTTCCTTTACAAAATATAAGTCTTGCTAACACGCAAAACCTAAATTCCGAACGTTATTAATATAACATTAATTACCACTCAAGTCAACTATTATTTTTAATATTTATGATTAATTTGTTACAATGTCTTAAGCATTAAAAAAACAAATGAATAAATAAAATAAAAAAGTAACAATGAAAAGACTTTAACGTCCTACTAATACGATTACACTCATCTAAAGATAAACATTAAAAAATTCTAGTTTTAATTTAGAATAAAAAAAGAAATTAATGAAAGAATATCTGAATTAACCCCAATGAGAAATAACATTAAAAATGCCGAATAGCACTAAATAATATTAATTACTACTATTAATCTTATTACTTAATTTTAAGCCTAAATCCCTAAAATTATAATGATCTTCTCCTAAATTTTTACGATTAATTTCACTTAAATAACCAAAAACATCACTTTTTCCCTTATCAAAAGGAAGATCTGGATTTGAAAAACTATAAAAATTATAAATATCATATTTTTCATCTTTAACATATTTATTTCTAATTTTTGTTACATATTGTTTATAATCACTTTTATTTTCTTTTTCAACTTTTACACCATTATTAGTTACTTTAACGATATCCTTTAAACAATCATGTTCATCAACATAAGCAGGCAAAATTCTCTTACCATCAACAAGTACTGCCCGAACAGCAGCCTCTACTTTAGGATTTAAATCATTTGAAACTGTTAAATGTTCATGAACTTTAGCAAACCACTTACAGTTTTCAACGAAATCATAAAGATTACCATATTTCGCTCCATTATAAAGTTCATATCTATTAGCAATAAGTGAAGCCTCCATCGCAGCACCTTCGGCAGTTCCCTGCTCTTTTTGACACAAATGTGCCAAACTACTTAATTCCTCATTTGATAAATTATCATATTTAACGAATCCTAAATCCTTAATACCACCAAAAGTTAATGTCATAATCTCTACATCTCTATTTGTATAATTTTGAACTGGTTTTTTAGCTAAGGATTTAACTTCATTAGTATTACGAAAAGTATCCATCAAATAATCTTTATCAAAAATTGCCCCTGAAATTTTATCAGGCTTCTGAACAGAATTTAATCCCATATATATACCTACTTTCTATCATCTAAATTATAGCACAATATTTTTCATAAAAGCAACTACTACTCTCCATGTTTCTTTAAATCTCTATTATAACAATATCTACACTTAGAAACATAATCAGCATCCATTCCATCAATAGCAATAACATCACCAGAAAAAACAGGCTTTCCACCAACAATTCTCATATTATATATTTTCTTTCTACCACAACTACACTGTCTTTCTATCTCGTGAATATTATCAGCAATCTCTAAAAGTCTCTTAGAGCCTTCAAATAATTTTGTCCTAAAATCAGCCTTAAGTCCATAACAAATAACTGATATTCCTAAAACATCTACTACATAAGATAATTCGTCAATATGATGCTCTTCTAAAAATTGAGCCTCATCAACTAAAATAAAATCTAAATTATGTTTAACCAAATATTTAGAAATTTTCAAATAAATATCATCCTTAGGTTTAATCAAAAAATCAACCTTTTTCTCACTATTATCTCTAGAATTAATCTTATCATCCCCTTTTTTATCAATACTAGGCTTAATTATAATAGTACTAAAACCATCCTCTATCTTACTATAATAAACCTTCAAAAGCTCTCTAGTCTTACCACAACCCATAGCACCATAATAAAATGTAAGTTCACTCTTCATTATAAACCCTCCTCATCATCAGCACGTGGATGTGCCATATCATATATATCCTTTAACTTATCTTGTGAAACATGCGTATAAATACTAGTGGTATTTAAACTACTATGACCAAGCAACTCCTTAACACTCATTAAATCAGCACCTGCATTAAGCATATCAGTTGCAAATGTATGTCTAAGAGTATGAGGAGAAATATGATATTCAATTCCACAGTGCGAAACAACTTTATTAATAATAACTCTAACATACCTAGCCGATAATTTATTACCATTTTTATTCAAAAACAAATAATCACTCTGATGATCCTTAAGGATCTTACGTCTTCCATCCTTTAAATACAAATCTAATATATCCCTAGCATAACTACCAAAAAAAACAATTCTCTCTTTTCTCCCTTTACCCAAAATCTTAATACTATTATTATTCTTATCAATATCCAAAAGCTTAATACCAACAAGTTCACTAACTCTAACTCCAGTTGCGTATAAAAGTTCTAAAATAAGTCTATTTCTCTGTTCTAATTCCAAAGATAAATCAAAAGAATTAAACATAACTTCTAAATCATTATCCCGAGCATATTTAGGAAGACTCCTAGCTCTCTTAGGATTAGCTATATCCTTAAAATAATTAACTTCTACTATATCCTCTCTTACTAAATAATTATAAAAGCTCCTAATAGCACTAAGTTTTCTTGAAATAGAATTCCTAGATAGCCCCTTAGCATACAAATATTCTAAATACTCTGAAACATAACCCTCATCAATATTTAATAAATCAGTATTAAAATCATAAAGTTCCATCAAATCCTCTCGGTAATTAACTAACGTATAATCAGAATCCTTCTTAACAACTCGCAAATATCTAATAAAATCATAAATATACTTCATACTTCACCTACCTTAGATATACCCTAATTATACCACTCATTATCCCATTTCTTCTAACATTAACTAACTGTATTTAAGAAAAAAAGAACCCTAAGATTCTTTTCTATATAAAAATCGATATATCTTAAAACTATTTAAACTATTAGCCTCCGAAATTAAAAAGAAAAAAGCATAAAAAAAGATACTTCAAAAAAAGTATCAATTACCCTTATCTAAAATATCTTTTAAAAATTTACCAGTATAAGATTCTTCTACCATACTAATCTCCTCAGGTGTACCGCTAGCAACTAAACTACCACCACCATCTCCACCTTCAGGACCTAAATCAATAATATAATCTGCAACTTTAATAACATCCAAATTATGTTCAATAACCAAAACTGTATCTCCATTATCAACTATTCTCTCAAGAATACCAAGTAACTTTCTAATATCATAAGAATGAAGACCAGTAGTAGGTTCATCAAGTATAAATAAACTCTTTCCAGTAGCTTTCTTTTGTAATTCCTTAGCAAGTTTAACCCTAGCAGCCTCTCCTCCAGATAAAGTTGGTGCCGATTGTCCTAACTTAATATAACCAAGACCTACATCTTTTAAAACATTAAGTTTATTTTTAACTTTTGGATGATTTTCAAAAAATACAATCGCCTCATCAACCGTCATATTCAAAACATCATAAATAGATTTTCCCTTATATTTTATTTGCAATGTCTCACGATTATATCTAGTACCATGACAAACCTCACAAGGAACATAAACATCAGGTAAAAAGTGCATCTCTATTTTCTTAACACCATCACCCCAACAAGCCTCACATCTACCACCTTTAACATTAAAAGAAAATCTTCCCTTATCATATCCTCTTATCTTAGCCTCTTTAACCTCTGCAAAAATACTTCTTATATCATCAAATACTCCCACATATGTAGCCGGATTACTTCTAGGTGTCCTACCAATTGGTGCTTGCGATATATTAACAACTTTATCTATATTCTCAAATCCAACAATTCTTCTATGCTTACCAACAACCTCATGTGTCTTATATAACTCATTCCTCAAAGCTTTATATAATATTTGATTAATCAAAGTAGATTTACCTGAACCACTAACACCAGTAACACAAGTAAAAGTACCAAGCGGAATAGAGACATTAATCTTCTTCAAATTATTCTCACAAGCTCCCATAATCTTAAGAAATTTCTTATTACCACATCTTCTTTTATCAGGAATTAAAATCTTCTCTTCACCAGTCAAAAACTTACCTGTTAAACTATTCTTATTAGCCATAACCTCACTAGGTGTTCCACACGCAACAACCGAACCACCATTAACACCAGCATATGGCCCTATATCTATAAGATAATCAGATGCCAACATTGTATCTGTATCATGCTCAACAACTATCAAAGAATTACCCAAATCTCTCATCTCTAAAAGAGAATTTATTAATCTTTGATTATCTCTCTGATGAAGCCCTATACTAGGTTCATCCAAGACATATAAAACACCAGTAAGTCTAGAACCAATTTGTGTAGCCAATCTAATACGTTGACTCTCACCACCTGACAAAGTAGCAGCATTTCTAGCAAGTGTTAAATATTCCAAACCAACATTAATTAAAAAATCTAATCTAGAATTAATTTCTTTTAATAAAACAGACGCTATCTCCCTCTTCTCACGACTAAGCTTTAACTTTCCTAAAAAAGCTCTTAAATCTTTAATAGACATCTTTGTTAAATCAAAAATATTCTTCTTACCTACTAACACAGACAAAACACTAGGTTTTAATCTCGAACCACCACATGATTGACAAGGAAGTTCCATCATAAACTGTTCAATCCAATCTCTTATCCAACCACTCTTAGTCTCAATATATCTTCGCTCTAAATTAGTAATAATTCCTTCAAAATAATCAACAACATTTCTAGTATTACCATTCTTCGCAACATAATTAAATTCAAGCAAATCTTTAGAACCATATAAAATAATATCTAACTCATCCCTAGTAAGATTCTTAACAGGCTTATCTAAATCAATACCATAATATGAAGAAACTGCTCTAAGTTGTGTCATAATAGTATTATTATCATCAACACTAATAGTACTAATAGCCCCTTCATTAATTGACTTACTTCTATCTGGAATAACCAAATCAACATTTATTTTATATTGAACACCAAGCCCTTTACAATCAGGACAAGACCCATAAGGAGCATTAAAAGAAAATATTCTAGGTTCTAACTCTTCTAGAGAATAATCACAATAAGGACAAGCAAAATTCTCAGACATTACTACTTCCCCATCTTCTAGCATATCTACAATAACCTTACCATGTGATAACTTCGCTGACGCTTCTACTGCCTCATACAACCTACTTCTAATTCCCTCTTTTAAAATAAGTCTATCAACAACTACACTAATATTATGCTTTTTAGTCTTAGAAAGCTCTATCTCATTAGCCAAATCATACATTTCATCATCTATTTTAACTCTAACATAACCATCTTTTCTAAGTCTATTAAGCAAATCTTTATGAGTACCTTTCTCTCCCCACACAACAGGTGACATTATCATAAATTTCATTCCCATATCATAAGATAAAATCTTATCTACCATCTCTTCAATACTTTGATTAGTAATTGGTATATGATGTCTAGGACAATATGGAACACCAACTCTTGCAAATAAAAGTCTTAAATAATCATATATTTCTGTAACCGTTCCAACTGTAGAACGAGGATTTTTATTTGTCGTCTTCTGATCAATACTAATACTAGGAGACAATCCTTCAATAGAATCAACATCAGGTTTCTCACTAGAACCTAAAAATTGTCTTGCATAAGCACTAAGACTCTCTACATATCTTCTCTGTCCTTCTGCATAAATAGTATCAAAAGCCAAAGAACTCTTACCAGAACCACTAACACCTGTCACAACAACTAATTTATTTTTAGGAATAGAAATATCTATATTTTTTAAATTATTCTCACGAGCTCCCTTTATAACAATTTTATCCACAAAACATCACCTCTTCAAATATCACTCCATATTATAACACAAAAAGAAAAAAGAATAACCATAAATTATTCTAACCTTGAAAAACTAAACTATTACAACATCATTTTATTTTTCGCATCAACTTTCTCTCATAATTATAAAAAACATCATGATCTCCTTCTTGATAATAACTAATAAATCTCCTAACTAATTCATTATTTTTATACTTATCCTTAAAATACTCTAATTCAGACTCTAATAACTTATATCCCTGAATAAATCTAATAAAATAAATAGAATGAAGACCAGTAGCATATTTAATTATTTCTTCTCTTGATAACACATCTCCAATATATATAATATTCGTACACCCAATATCATAATAATCATTATATTCATCACTTGTTGTTACAACTTTTCCTAACGCCTTAACCCTACAAATAATAACATCACTTGATAAACCATCATAATACCTAAGTGTATCTTCTAATCTCTTACAAAAATGATATCCTTTTTTCTTTATCTCTAATTCATCACAACTATAAATATGACCACTTTCTATAACATTTCCATACCTATCAGTAAAATCTCCATTAAAACACTTATATCCCCATTCACAATCATTACTACTCATTAACAATTCCTCTTATTTTAGTTTTAATTCTTTGAATAGCATTATCAATACTCTTTGTATCCTTATCCAAAATAGAAGCAATCTCCCGATAATCAAAATTTTGCAATTTCAAATTAAAAACGCATTCTTCAAAATTAGTTAAAACACCAACAATCTTGTCATATAACTCCTGATATTCCATTTGACTAATAAGTCCAAACTCTGGATTATTTTTATTATCTTCTATATAATCAATCAAATTATTACTAGCATTATCATCAATAGTTTCTAAAGGTATAGCCTCATTCAAAAATTTATACTTATCTCTCCCCGCATGCCTAAGCTCTGTAAACAACTTTCTCTCAATACAAACATTAACAAACGTATAAAAAGTTACATCATCACGCAAATTATAACTATTCAAAGCTTCTTCAAAAGCTACCAAACATTCCTGATGCATATCAACATATTCAACTCCCTTATCCTTAACATACTTATAATATTTACTACAAATCTTATTAATCAAAGGCGAATACTTATGATATAAAATTTCACTTGCTTCCTCATTACGTTCTCTTACTAAAGAAATCAACTCATTATCATTTAAATTAGCATAATTATCCATTATTATTACTACCAACAATTCTTGACAAAACAATACCACAAGATACAGAAGCATTTAAACTATTAACATGACCCTTCATTGGAATAGAAGCTATAAAATCACATTCCTTCCTAACAACTGAAGAAATACCATGCCCTTCATTCCCAATAACTAAAACTACTGGCATATTATAATCTATCTTTGTATAATCATCACCCTTCATATCTGTACCAACAATCCAAAAATTATGATCACGCAACTTTTTCAAAGCTACCTGCAAATTAGAAACCTTAACTATCTTTACATAAGAAATAGCTCCTGCTGATGTTTTAACAACCGTAGCATTAACACCAACTGATCTATCCCTAGGAATAATTATTCCCTCAACTCCAAGTGCCTCACAAGTCCTAATAATAGCCCCAAAATTATGTGGATCTTCTAAATGATCCAACATAACCACTCTAGGATTATGAACATCCTTAATACTATCAATAAAAGAATTAATATAATAAGTATTAACATCATCTACTTCTAAAACAATTCCCTGATGTAAACCATCTACCTTATTATCCAAAACTCTATTATCAACAAAATTAATTCTCACCCCCTTAAATCTTAATTTATCAATAATATCTTGATCTCTAAACTTCTTACTAACAAAAGCCCTTGCAATAACATCATCACTATTTAAACATTCACGACTAACATTCTTACCATATATATACATAACTACTCTACCCCAATCTCCTCAAATATTTCATTAATTCTCGCATTATCATTCTTTAAATATAAAAAGCCAATTAAAGCCTCAAACCCAGTCGACATTTTATAAGTTACTATATCTGTATTTTTAGGATGAGCACTTCTCTTATAATTTCTTCCTCTATGGACAACCTCAAGCTCTTCTTCAGTTAAAAAATTATTATCAATCAAATTACGCAAAATACGAGCTTGTCCTTTCGCTGAAACATAATAAACAGCCCTTTTTTGTAATAAATCAACTTTATAAATACCACTATTTATTAATTTATTTCTAACATAAACTTCAAACACACTATCACCCAAATAAGCAAGAGCAATAACATTAATATTTCTAACATCCATAAAATCACCAAAGATATTGTAACACACATTATGAATTTATTATACCCTAACTTAAATTAAATTATCTCTAACATACACCAAAGTACCAGATATAACATAAACAGTAACCATAATAGGTCGCATACACTTTATAAAACCTAAACCCGGTATAACAATATCACACTTCTTATCAATGTTCAAAAATACCTTATCTAAATCTTTTAACTTATCATTATTAAGTCGATTAAAACCAACCTTTAAACTAGGAGAACAATAGATAACAATACTATTATTACAAGAAGTATCATAATCAATTCTAACATACTCATCAATAATCATACTACCACTATTACTAATCTGCACACTACGAGGCCTAATTTCCTTCTTAGGCAATATCTTCTTTAACCCAAACTTATCAACATAATTGATAATACTACCATCATCTATAATACCAGGTGTATCTATAATTGTAACATCTCCTAAATCAACACTAACTTCTCCTAAAGTAGTAGAAGGATACATACTAACCGTAACTTTATCACTAGAATTACTATAATTCTTAATAAGTTTATTAAGTAACGTAGACTTACCCGTATTAGTATTTCCAACCAAATAAACAGACGCATTACGACTATAATCAACTATTTTTCTATATAAAGTATCCATATTATTATTCCTAATACTACTAACAACAACAACATCTAAAATAGCACTACATTCTCTCTTAATTCTCTCAATCAATCTATCAATCTTAACATTCCTAGGAATAATATCTCCCTTCGTAACAACTAATAAAACATTATTAAAATTCTTTAATAAATCCAAATTAAAAGATAAAATATCTACTACATAAACAACCAAATTATCCTTAGGAATTTGTTTTAATATTTTTAAATAATCGCTATTCCCCATTGAAACAGCCTTATATTCACCATAATTAAAAAGTCTAAAACAACGCATACATAAACCTGTTTTAATATCCGTAGTATAACCAAGTAAATCCTTATTCTTATCCTGTAATTCTACACCACAACCACTACATTTAATCATAATACTCTCCTCTTTTAAATAACCCCTTAGCCTCAAATCTCTTAAGTTTTTGTACTTCTAAAAATCTTGTAAACTTTGTAAGTATCATATCAACATCACTAATAGGATCAACTAAACAAGTAATAATCCCAACTCTATTACCACCATAAACATCAGTAAATAACTGATCCCCAATAATACAAACTTCACTTTTTAAATAATTATATCTCTTAAGTATTTTATAAAAACTCCTAGAAAATGGCTTACAAGAAGAACTATTATATAAAACATTCCAACTCCTAAACTTAACCAATCTAGATCGTGGAGAATTAGAAAATAAAATAACTTTAAATCCCATTTTACCTAACTTAGAAAACAGCTCCCCAACCTCTGGTAAAGCTTCTTGTTCATGATATGGAACACAAGTATTATCTAAATCAAATAATAAACATTTAACTCCCATTTTTTTTAACTTTTTATAATTAACATCATATATACTTCTTTTATACATCTTAGGCATTAATAAACTCAAAAAACATCACCAACCATCATATTTATACAAATTTTAATAAATGATATCATATATAAAATTGTATGTCAATGTTCTAAAAATAATTATAAATATATATATTTTATTAGAGGTGTAATATGTTTTTTAATATTTTAAATCTAATTTTGCAAAATATGTCTTTCTTTGGCAGTTACTCTAATGAAATGTTCCCCAAACCATTAACTGCTAAAGAAGAACAAAAATATATAAAAAAAATGCAAGAAGGTGATAAAGAAGCCCGCAATAAATTAATTGAACATAATCTTAGATTAGTTGCCCATATCGTAAAAAAGTTTGAAACAACCACTAATGACATTGATGACTTAATAGGAATAGGCACTGTAGGATTAATCAAAGGTATTGATACCTACTCTCCCGACAAAAAGGTAAAACTAACAACTTATGCCGCTAAATGTGCCGAAAACGAAATTCTCATGTACTTTCGCAGCAACAAAAAAAACTCCAAAAATATAAGTATTTATGAAGGCATAAGTTATGATAAAGAAGGAAATGAAATAACCATATTAGATGTCTTAAAAACCAAAGATCCCGATTACTTAGAAGATATCTATATCAAAGATAATATTGAATTATTAAAAAAATATCTAAGAATATTAACTCCTCGCGAAAGAAAAATAATAAACATGCGTTACGGACTAAATAACCAAGAAGAAAGAACTCAAAAAGAAATTTCTAAAATAATGGGAATATCTAGAAGTTACGTATCTAGAATTGAAAAAAGAGCCATCACTAAAATTTTAAGAGAATTCATAAAAAATAAGAATTATAGCGATTAAACTATAATTCTTACTTTTTTTCTCCAAAATGCTTTATTGGACTCAATATTTTATACTTCTCACACTTATCTCCATTCAAAGTATAAACCTTTGAACAACTATATTCCGCTTTAGCATCCTTCTTATCATTAAGAACACACGTATTTCCCGCTAAGGCATAACCATCACTACATTCAAATCCCTTTATAGCATCAGCTGTTATTGTAGCAACACACTGATCTCCCTTAAGTTCTAATCCACCAGCACAATAATATTTAGGACTTGGCTGAATAGAAGATGTTGTAATACATTGATTACCATAAGTCTGATAACCAGATGGACAACTATATTTAACTGTTGCTGGTATAGTTACACTATAAACACAACTGCCACCACTCAAACTACCATTAGAACAATAAGAACTACCACGATTATAACTAGCATCCTTATAACATTGAGTACCACTCTTAGTATATCCATATGGACATTCACAAGTTGTAGTTGTAGAACTTTGACATCCAGGATAATATGGGTTATATCTACAAATATAAGAATTATTATATCCCCCACCACTTGTTGAACAAGTAGCATTTCTATAGCACTTACTTCCAGACAATGTATCACCACTACTACAACTATATCCCCCACCACTAGTAATTGGAGAACTATATTCCGTCTTACTACATTTATTTCCAGACAAAGTATAACCAGATGGACAACTGTAACTAGCACTAGCTGTTTTATTACTAGCTGTAGAACACTTATTATCATATAAAATATAACCAGATGGACAAGTATAAGTAACAGCAGCCTTTGTCTTCTGTTCCTGAATACATTTATCCCCCTCTAATCTTCCAAGTCCAGCACATTGATAAGCTTGCTTAGCATCCTTAGTATCGCTCTTTAAACATACCTTATCCTGTAAAGTATAACCATCATCACAAACATATTTAACATTAGCATCAATAGATTTCAATGTTTTACTACATTTATTATTTTTATTTAAAGAATAACCCTTATCACAAGTATACCAACCCTTAACACAAAGACCATAATTATTTATATAACCCTTATCACATTTTTTAGTACTAAAAACACATCCCTTTAATAACAACAAAAGCAAAATAATTAAAATACCTATAATAATATTTTTTCTATTATCAATATAAAATTGCTTATCAGATAATTTTTCTCTTAATTCAACAATAGAATCAATAATTTTTTCACAAATATTATCCTCACCAAAAATACTTTCCTTTTTATCAATAATTTTATTCAAAAACTTATCATAAATAAAACCATGTCGCCTATTACTAGCAGTTTTATTATTATCAACAGCTACACTACTATCTACATTGCTATTAGACAAACGATTAACATCATAAATACTAATAGTTTTATTCGAACCAATTATATTTTGAGCATCCTTATTTGCAATAGAATTATCATCCCCATTATCAGTCAAAAAACGCTTCAAAGCCCCCTTCATAACACTAACATCTTTATATCTATCAGTAACATAAAAAGCACAAGCATTAAAAATAATCGTCATCAAATCATTGCTAACACCCTTAATAATAGGAATAACAGAGCCAGACATTCTAAGCTTAAAAGCCATTTTATCACTAACAAACAAACCAACAAAAGGCAACTTACCTCTATTCAAGAATTGATACATAACAAGCCCTAAAGAATAAAGATCAGCACTATTAGTAATATTCTCATTATTATAAACTTCAGGAGCCACATAAAGACAATTATTATCAATTTTATCTAAAACACCAAAATCTCCTAACTTATACTTACCATCACTACCTATAAAAATATTATTTGGTTTAATATTTTTATGAACTATTCCATATTTTTTCAAAAACTCTAGTGCATTACAAATATCAATTCCCATTTGAGCAATATCATTAACCAAAAGTTTTTTATTATTAAAATCTCCTAAAACTTCAGAAACTAATTCCATTCTTAGATAAACATCATATCCCACTCCATCTCGATGTGGCTCCTGATAATAATCATAATAATTTAATATATATTGATTATTATATCTTCTAATAATATCAAAATCTTTTTTTAATTCATCTAATATTTTTTTATAATAATCATTGGCTTCATTTCTTGATTTTATTAATCCTAGACGTATTAATTCATCTATATCACCAGTTGTTTTAGGAAAGCTAATATACTTAATAGCACTATAAACATTAGCATTTCCATTATTTTTAACAGCTTTATAAACTTCTCCTGTACTACCTTCACCTATTTTATCAACAATCTGCCAGCCATCCCATAAAACTCTTCTCATATTCACCTCCTATTATTTAATTGTCTTCTTAACAAGAAATAGCACGCTACTAAAATTACCAATCCCATTAAAACTATAATTTTAATATCATTCATATAATGTACTTTTGTAAAAATAAAATAATCTTCAGGATCCCTCTCATAACTAGGTTGCAATTTTTGAATTTCATTAGGCATACTATTCAAATCGCATGTAATACCAAAAAGTTGAATAGCCCATCTATCTAAAATAAATACCGATAATTTTTCTAAAACTCCATCAAGTGGCAAAAAAGAACCATTTAAAACAAGTTGAGGTATAAGTGTAATTGGCGCTAACATAACAGCATTAGATGAATTTTTAGAAATTGCTGACAAAAACAAACCTAAACAAGTTGAACAAACTGTTATTAAGAAAAACGAGCCCATCATCTCAAGAGGCCAATTAGTCATTATTCCATCATCCGGAACAAAACCAAAGAAATACATAAAAACAGAAATAAATAGCACCGACTGAATCAAACACAAAATAATTTGAATCCATAATTTTGATGCAAAATATGCCGACAATTTCAAATCTGCCATATATTCTCGCTTCAAAATTGATCTTTCTTTACAAATAACTTGAATAGAATTAAGCGTTCCTAACCAAATTGCTGCTATTGTCATCGCAAACAACATCATTTTTGTCGTTTCATACCCCTCAAACATATCATCAGGAGCAACTAATGCAAACATATAGGCAATAAATGGAGACTGTAATAACAATAAAAGTAACATCTGCCTATCATTCAAAATAGTTTTTGCATATCTCTTAGATAAAGTAATAAACTGTTTCATAAAAGATCTCTTATTTCTTCCCTGTTTAACAAAACTATTAGAACTCTTACGGACTACTACTTTCTCACAATATGCTGAATTATTATAAGCATTATACCATTTATTAACATCACTACTAATCAAATTATAAATATCAACAAAATCATTAACCCCAAAAAAATTAAGTGTATCCCTTGGTGAGCCCGCAAAACAAAGCTTTCCTCCTTCACCAAAGAAACAAATTTTATCACATAAATGCAAATTCAAAGTATTATGTGTTACTAAAATAATTGTCTTCCCACTAGCAGCCATCTTTTTCAAAATATTCATCAAACTTCTCTCTGTACCAGGATCAAGACCGCTAGTAGGTTCATCTAGGAAAAACAATTTAGGATCTGCTAATAACTCAACAGCTATACTAGCTCTCTTTCTCTGACCACCAGAAAGATTTCTAATCATAACATCTTTTTTAGTTGTTAGCTCTACTATCTCTAAAACTTCTTTTATTCTTTTGTTCTTCTCATCCATTGTAGCATCATCTGGCATTCTTAAATTAGCCGAATATTTCAACATATCATATAAAGTTAAATCTTTAAAAACAATATCATCTTGAGGAACATAACCAATAATTTTCTTCAAAACAGCATAATTTTTAAATAAATCATTACCATTAACATAAACATGACCACTCGTTGGACGTGAAACTCCACTAATACAATTCATAAAAGTACTCTTACCAGCACCAGAGCCACCAACAAGTGCAACAAATTCCCCAGGTTTAATAGATAAATTAACATGATAAGAAATATCTCTTTTTTTTCCTTTAACACTAACAGTTTTAACTATATCAACTGCATCAACTCCAACACCTCGATCATACATTTGATAAAAAATTCTTCCCTTATCATATATCAACTTAGCATCTGCAATTAAAATAACATCTCTTTCTTTTAAAACCACTTGTCCCTTTAATAAATAGCCATTAACAAGAATACTACTAGTAGGATCATTAGAAACTAAAATGAATTTATCACCATTCTTATAAATATTAGCAATATTAAGTGCAACACTAACATGATGAAGAACTATATCTGATTTAACATCTCTACCAATAGACACAACATCTTTAGAATTTAAATCAAACTGCTGCCAAGCATCAACATTTTCTCCCAAAGAAATTATCATAATTACTCCTATTGCAAGAGGAGAAGCAGGATTATCTATCTTAATAGCATCACCATCTCGTAAATAAATTTCACTTACTCTATTATTATTCACAAAAATTCCATTTATACTATTATTATCAACAACTTTAAGTTTATCATCAACAAATTCAAAAAAACCATGATTAGGAGAAACTAATAAAGAATTCAATATAATATCATTATTACTATTCCTTCCAAACAAAATTCTTTTTTTTCTAAATTTATTTAAAACTATATTTTTAATGTTATTTTCTTCAATTATAGTAACTGTATATTTTACATCCTTTTTTAAAGAAGAATTAGCTATAACCTCGCTCATTTTACCAGCCACCTATTTCTACCATAATATTAACAATATTATAACATTTATCTATTAACAAATCAATTCTAAACATGAAGAAAAAACAGAGTTTTAACAACCCCATCTTTTCATCTTTATTTAAATAATCCTTTAAAGAAATTTTTAATATTATTAACTATTCCCTTGTTACTAGTATTAGTATTGCTACTACTTGTATCCCTCATATTTACCTGATTCAAGAAACTAGTAACTTTATTTTTATATTCCTCTTTATGTTGTCCAACAATTATAAATGCATGTGGAGAACCGTCAGGTCTATATTGTTCTACAACATTACTATTACTAATAACAGTATCAGCATTACTAGGAGGAACAGTAGTATCACCACTACCATGAATTACCATAACTTTAACATTACTATCCGCACGTCTTCCATTCCCAAAAGCATCTTGATAATTATCAAAGTTATTACTACTCAAACCAGTTTTAATTAAATTACCTGTCAAAACTGTTTTTATTAATAAATTAACAGTATTAGTATTATCACCATTAATTTTCAAGCTTCCCAAACTTCCTAAAGTATTACCACTAGATTTATTTGCTCCCCAAGACTTAAATCCACTACCATTACCAAATAATTCATTTGAATCACTAGAAATAGTATTCTTAGAACCACTAGTACTTGGTAACATTGAAGTTATAATACCTGTCATAGATGTATATCCACAATCATCAACAACTCCTACAACATTCTTACTAGATATCGATGGCATAGTTCCAACTCCTGTAACATTGACACCACCCATTGTCAAAGATTGAATAGTAGTAGCTCCTCCAAGAGAAATACCATGAATTACAATTTTACTTGGTTTAGTATCCTTCTTAATATCACTACTTGTATTCAAATAATCCAACCAATTCATAACATCAAGACTCTCCAAAAATCCCATAGCAACGCTACCATTACTACTACCAAATCCTCTCAAGTCAATTGCCAAAACATTAACATTATTATCTAAATACATTTTACCAACAGCACTAGCCATTGAATCAGCACTCATCATATTACCATGAACAAGTAATGCCCAATTATTAGAAGTTTTACTAGCATAATAAACATTAGCATGTAGCTGAACACAATAACTATTTTTATCCTTACCTGTAGCTGCAATAAACTTACAAACATTATCTGAACTAATTGTAACCTCACTATCAGGAGTCAACTTACTACCACCATTAAATAATCCCAAAATACCATCAAAAAATGAATTTAAACTAAGGGTCATAGTGTTAACAAGCTCAACTGTACTATCATAATCATCTGTTACAGTAGTATTTAATAAATTATTAGCCATATAATCTACTCCATCATCATTATGATATTTACTTTGTAAATTCTTTATCTCACTAGTGATTGTATGCTTAGCCAAACTAACAGACATATTAGAATCAATATTTTCTAAACAATCACCAACATCATATAAAAAATTTTGATAAATTTCTCCCTTACTCTCATCAAGAGCATTTTTATTATCTCTTATAGAAAACATTCCCATTGAAAAAGATAATACAGATACAACACATAAAACAATAGCAACAATAATTATCCATTGTTTCTTACCAAATTTATTCACAATTATTTACACTCCTTTACTATATCAGTTTAACACTTCTTCAATCATTAAAGCAAGCTCCGATGCATATTTTTTAATTTTTTCTAAATCATTACCCTCAATCATAACTCTTATCAATGGCTCCGTTCCACTAGGTCTTACTAAAACACGCCCATCACTTGCAAGCTCATTACTAATTCTATCAATTTCATCACTAATTTCATCATCAGTATAAAAATCATTCTTCTTCTCATTCAAAACCTTAACATTAATCAATACTTGTGGATATTTTTCCATAACACTAGCAAGCTCATTCAAACTTTTGCCACTTCTCTTCATAATTTCAAGCACTTTAATAGAAGTCAATTCTCCATCACCAGTATTTGCAAATTTTTTAAATATAACATGACCAGATTGCTCTCCACCAAGAACATATCCCTTTAGTAACATTTCCTCCAAAACATACCTATCCCCAACTTTAGTTGCCACAAAATTAATTTTTTTATCTTCACAAAACTTAACAAATCCCAAATTACTCATTACTGTTCCAACAACAGTATCTCCCTGAAGCTCTCCTCTAGTATGCATATCATTTGCCAAAATAGCTAAAATATAATCCCCATCAATAATATTCCCCGAAGAGTCTACCATAATACATCTATCAGCATCTCCATCATAAGCAATTCCACAATCAAAGCCCTCACTAACAACTTTCTCAACTAACCCCTCAATATGAGTAGAACCACAATTATCATTAATATTAATACCATCTGGTCTACAATTAATAATATAACTATCTGCCTCTAACTTCGAAAATAACGCATTAGCAACAGCAGAAGCAGAACCATTAGCACAATCAACAGCAATCTTTAAACCATTCAACTTAACACTACAACTATTAGCAAGATGTTCAACATAATCAACAATTGGATTATAACCTACTAAAACATGACCAATTTTATCACCAAAATTTTTATAATCATCAATATTATCCATAACATCTTCAATCTCATCTTCTAAAGCATCAGGAAGTTTATATCCCATTCTATCAAAAATTTTAATACCATTATATTCACTAGGATTATGACTAGCTGATACCATAATACCAGCTTGAGCCTCATATTTACAAATTAAATAAGAAACACAAGGTGTAGGAACTACTCCCAAATTAATAACATCAACCCCCACAGAACATAAACCAGCAATTAAACTACTAACTAGCATATCACCACTAATCCTTGTATCCTGTCCTATCAAAATCGTAACTTTCTTTCTCTTCTTAGTTAGTACAATTGCTGTAGCAATTCCCAAATTCATAGCAAACTCAGCTGTTAAATCTACATTAGCAATTCCTCTAACACCATCCGTACCAAATAATCTTCTCATTATCTTACCTCTTTTCTAACTATCTCTGAACTACTCTTTACAATACAATTTTCTAAAATAACACCTCTAACTCTAGTTAATGGATAAATAGTCACATTAGAACCAATAATTGTTCCTGGAAATAAAGTACTATTACAACCAATTTCTACATAATCACCAATAATAGAACCCATCTTACGAAGAGATGTCTCTATCTTCTCATTCCCATTCGAAATAACAATATTACTACGATCACTCTTAATATTAGCCGCAACAACTCCAGCTCCCATATGAGAATGATACCCCATAATAGAATCTCCTAAATAATTAAAATGTGGAATTTGACAATTATCAAAAATAATAGAATTCTTTATCTCACAAGAATTACCTATAACACAATTACGTCCCACTATAACACTACCTCTAATATAAGCACAATGCCTAATCTCAGCTTTCTTATCTATAATACAAGGTCCAATTATCTTAGCACTCTCATCAACATATGCATCTTTAGAAATCCATATATCATCCCCAATCTTCTCATATTCATCACTATCTAATTTACTTCCAATTTTAATAACCCAATCTCTAATTTTTGGAATTATTTTAATAAAATCATCACACTCTTCAAACATTTCTTTACCAATAGTGTGATTTATATCTACATACTTACTTATATCCATATCAAATCCTCCTATGCTAAACATAATAATCTTATCACAAAATTACAAAGAAAAAAAGAGAAAACATCAAGTTTTACTCTTCTACAATAAATTTATTCAACCTTATAATCACAACTATTACACTTAACACCATCACGACCATTAACAAGAAGTCCACCACAAGAAGGACAAACTTCTCCTGTAGGCTTATCCCAACAAGCAACCTTGCACTTAGGATAATTATTACATCCATAAAACATTTTACCCCTACGAGTTTTTTTCTCAACTATCTTTCCATCACATTTAGGACAATCCATAATTATAACTTCTTCTCGATCATCCATACCTTTAATATATTTACAATCAGGATAATTAGAACACGCTATAAACTTACCATATCTAGATTGCTTTATAACCAAAGGATTTCCACATTTAGGACACATCTCTCCTGTTTCAGTAGGTGCTTTTTTCTCCATTTCCTTAAACGCTGCTTCTACCTTAGGCTCAAACTCATCATAAAATCTATCTAATAACTTGTACCAAATTAACTTACCATCTGCAATCTTATCTAAATCATCTTCCATCTCTTTAGTATATTTTACATTAATAATATCCTTAAAGAATTCTTGCAATCTATCTGTAATATCAATACCAATATCAGTTGGAATAAATTTTTTCTCCAAAACAGTTACATAAGCCCTCTCCTTTAAAGTATCAATTGTCTTAGCGTATGTTGAAGGCCTTCCAATTCCCAATTCTTCCATCTCTTTAATCAACTTAGACTCTGTATATCTAGCAGGTGGCTTTGTCTCATGTCGTGAGTATTCTATTTTTTCACTATCTAAATAATCCCCCTCACTAATAACAGGCAAAATCTTATCCTTACTATCTTCATAATCAGAATAAACTTTCAAATAACCATCAAAAATTAATACTTGTCCCGTTGTCTTAAATCTATACTCATTATTATTTAAAACAATACTAGTAGCCTCTACCTTAGCACTTGCAAATAAACTAGCAAGAGCGCGATAATATATCATACGATATAACTTATACTCATCATTAGATAAATACTCTCGTAAATCTTCTGGATTTCTATTAATACTAGTAGGTCTAATAGCCTCATGAGCATCCTGAACATTTTCCTTTTTCTTACTTATCTTAACATGCCCAACATACTTATCCCCATAATTACTTTTAATATAAGCATAAGCATTCTTAACAAACTCATCACTCATTCTAACAGAATCTGTTCTCATATAAGTAATCAACCCAACAGTCTCACTACCAATATTAATTCCCTCATACAACCTCTGAGCAACTGACATAGTTTTCTTAGAAGTAAAATTAAGTTTATTACTAGCTTCCTGTTGCATTGTTGATGTAGTAAAAGGATATTTACTTTTTCTCTGACGCTTACGTTTCTCAATACTCTCAACCAAAAATTTCTTATCCAACTGATCAATAATTTTTAAAGCCTCATCCTCAGTCTTAATCTCTATTTTCTTATTATGATAACTATCTAACTTCGCATCCATTTCCTTAAAATAAGCATCAATCTCATAATACTCTTCTATATTAAAAGCATTAATTTCTCTCTCACGATCAACAATCAACTTAAGAGCAACACTCTGAACCCTACCAGCAGACTTCCCTTCCGTCTTAGACTGCATAAGTTTACTAAGTCTAAAACCAATAATTCTATCAAGTATTCTTCTAGCTTCTTGTGATTTAACCAAATTATCATCTATCTTCCTAGCTTTAGAAAAAGAATTTAAAATAACATCACGAGTTATTTCATTAAAGACAATTCTCTCATAATCACCATCTTCAAGACCAAGAGCATCATAAAGATGCCATGAAATAGCTTCTCCCTCTCTATCAGGATCTGTTGCTAAATATACAAAATCACTATTCTTAACATCTCGCTTAAGCTCTGTTACTAATTTTTTCTTTCCCTTAATAATTTTATAATCAGGCTTAAAATGATTTTCTAAATCAACCCCAAAACCAAACTTACCAGTCGTAGACAAATCCCTTATATGCCCAAGAGAAGATACAACCTTATAATCACTACCCAAATATTTTTCTATTGTTTTACTTTTACTAGGAGACTCAACTATAACTAATTTTTTCAAAATAACACTCCTTCCTTTCTTATGTTAAATTATATAATAAAAAATAAACACTTTGTCAAGTACTAACTAACTATAACTTCCTCTTAATATACCTCTTCTTCTCTAAATCAGGAATATCAAAAACTATTAACTGATTTAAATAAAAATATCTATACCTCTCAAATAATAAAACAGGATTAATATTATTAATATTCTTAAATCTTTTTATATTATGTCCTTTTTCAAACGCTAAGGCCTCACTAATAGGAACATAAATATCATTACAATTATCTAAATTCTTATATCTCTTATACCTAGTCCTATAATCCCCTTCACAAACCATATGCATATTACCATTCAAATCAACAATATTATCTGTATATGATCCCAAATATACATAAATAGAATCTACACTATTCACTAATGATACACACTTAAAAGCTTCATTTAAAATCTCTCTTTCACTCTTAACTCTAAAATTATCATATTCATTAACAATCTCAGAAAAACAATCACCATTAACTACATTTGATTGATTATCTATTTTCTTTATTAAATCATTAGCCCAAACCAATTCATAATATCGCTCCTTAGCCTTTAATACATCATCATGCGTAATAATAATCATCTCCACTCTATAATAAACTAACTATCATATCTATCAAAAAACCACTAATAACAGAAACTATATACAATAACATTACTACTTTTAAACTATCTTTAAAATTATGATTAGTCCTAAATAATACCAAAATAGCAACACCACTTCCTGTAAATAATCCCGTTATAAAAGGGGCAAATGATATTACTTTATTTAAATAAAGTTCTGTAATAACAACCGATGCCCCACAATTTGGAATAAGTCCCAATAAGCCCGATATTATAATTGCCAAAAAATTATTCCCACTAAAAACCTTACTTAATTCATCTATTCCTATATAATCAAAAACTAAATTCAAACAAATAGTAACAACAAAAATAAACAATCCAATATTAATAGTATGTTTTAAACTAGATTTCCAAACACTTCTCTCACAATGACAATGTTCCAAAGAACAAATATCACCTAAAGCCTCACTAATATTATCCCTTCTTCTCCTACAGCGACTAATTAAATCTATCAAAAACCCGCAAATAATCGCTACAATTAATTTAACTAACAAAACACTAACAATCAACTTCCAGGATAAACCACGTGAAATTAAAATTGGCAACATCTCATCACTAGTAGATAAATATATACTTATCAAAGTACCTAAAGAAATAACTCCAACAACATATAAATTAGTCGCTACTACCGAAAAACCACATTGAGGAAATATTCCTAAAAAAGACCCAAGTACAGGACCAATTTTACCAGATTTTGAAGTTATTTGTTCTAATTTTTTACTATATTTATGTTCTAATAGCTCTATTATTAAAAAAGTAATAAATAAAAAAGGCAATAACTTTACCGTATCTATAAAAGCATCCATCACTAAATCCCACATTTTTATCCCTCCAAATCAAAAAATATTGTACCACATAAAAAAATAATTAACAACTAAAAAGAGCATTGATTTTTATCAATACTCACAATCTAGCTAACTAACTTCCAAATATTTTTTGATATTCTAAATAACCACCTTCAATATTAACAAGGTGATACCCTAGTCCATTAAGTCTTTGAACAACCAAAATACTCTTATCTCCCGTATCACAATATAAATAATATATACTATATTTATTTAAATAATGACTATAATTATTAAGTAAATTATAATAAGGTATATTAATAGCTCCTACTATATGTCCCATACTGTAATAATAAGCATTTCTAATATCAACAATAATAGGATTATTTAAATTAAGAACTTCTCTAACACTAATAGTATTCACCTATCACCACCTCTATCATAATATATTAATTAATAATAAAATAGCAAGTGCTATTAACCAATAATTAAACTAAAAAAAAATACTTAGTACTACCTAAGCATTTTAACTATCAGAGAAGAAATCATCAAAGAAATCATCACTATTAGTTCCATTTTCATACATTGAACTATCCTTAACTTCTTTTTCTTCATTAATTTCAGCTTCAACAATAGAAGTCTTCTTTTCTTTCTTAGCCTCTTCCTCTTCTTCCTTCTTCTCTTCATCTTCCAAAGCAGCTATCTTAGCTTCTATCTTTTTAACTAAATCATCATAATCATCAAGCTTAAGAGATGGCATTTTACTATCCCCCTCATCATCCTTATCACTATCTGCTGAAGGCAAACTAGGACTAGATTCAAACGGAGAACCACCTGATGCAAATGGATTTGAGCCAAATGGATTAGATCCAAACGGATTCGAACCAAACGGATTTGAGCCAAACGGATTTCCACCTGCAAATGGATTATTAAAAGCACCTGCACCATCAGATGATGAAGACATCATTTTCTCCATTTGCTCTTTCTTTTTCTGTTTCATAAATTCTCTTATATCAAATAATTGAACTTCTTTTTTCTCTCTAGTTATATATTTAGCTTTCCCATAACTCTCGTGCCACGAATTCATTTCTGTCATTTTCCAATTGGGCGTTAATTTAGTCTTAAAAGGCATCATACGAAGACGCAACCAAATTACTTGCCCCATTGGCATTCTTTGTAAATCACTAACAGTAACAAGAGGTGTTGAAGAAGTTTTCTCTTTTTCTTTCGATTTAACTTCACCACACATTTTACTAAGTTCCTCTAAAGCCTGAAGCTCACTACTAATCAAATAAAGAATATTACAGTTACCCTTAATAGTTTCAGCATCTTCTTTACCATAAACCTTAGTAAGTTGAGCAAAGTTTTGGATAATAAAGGTAAAACGAATATGCCTAGAACGAGCTGCCGTTACCATCGTAGTAACATCTTTAAGAGGTGGCATATTAGCAAACTCATCCAGAATAAAATTAGTTCTATAAGGAAGATGTCCACCACTTTCTTGAGCAACATCTATTAAAGTTTCATAACACTGCTTGATAAAAATAGTTGCAAGAGGATGCAAAGTTTTCTTTTCATCTTGAACAATCATAAAAACGGCCGTTTTTTTCTTACCAATATCACTAATATTAAAATCACTATAAGATAACATTTCAGATAAATTATCACGTGATGCAAATAACTTAATCTTTTGCTTAAATGTAGATAAAACACCACCCTTTGTTTCCTCAGGCGCATAAACAGTACCAGATGCATTTACATAAGCAGGTTTAGCTGGATCCTTAAGTTTAAAATATTCTTTAATATAATTATTATTAGGACCTCCAAATTTCTCCTCACCTAAATTAGACATTAAATTCATACTATTTAAGTTAATTTGTTCCATCGTAGCATCTTCAAATAATCCAAGAGCAAGTCCGCTAAAATAACTAGCAGCCGATTGTTCCCAAAAGGGATCACCAGTATTTTTCTCATCATAAAGAATATTAAGTGCCAAATCATCTATTAACTCAACAGCCTTATCAGAATTACCATTTTTATATAAATCATAAGGAAGTCTCATAGGATTCCAAGCATTCCCCTTTTGAGGATCACGAAAATTCAAAACAATAATATTATATCCCTTAGCCCTAAGCATCTCACTAGTCTCTTCATAAAGCTCACCCTTAGGATCAGTCAAAACCATAGACTCTCCAGCTTTAGCTAAAATCTTTATCATTGGAAATACAACATTTTGTGTCTTACCACTACCAGTAGCACCAATAATCAAATTATGAGCCTCTCCATCATCAACCCATAACTTCTTACCATCATTAATAACCGCAATACCACCATATTCAGAAGTAGGAGCAGCCGGATCAATTTCCTTCAAAGTAGCCTTCATTTCCTTCTCCTTACACCATCTAGAATATCCTTTGTCTTTCTTCTTGGTAGTAAATCCAAACCCTTTTTCACGATCAAAAAAATAAGAACTAACAGAGAACATAATTCCCATTAAAAATAAGAAAAAGAAAGTAAAAGTTGTCAATATATATTTAGAAGAAAAAGCCATAAAAGGAACAAAACCATATAACTTTCCCTCAGTTGCTAACGAATGTACATTCAAAACAGCAAGTGCACAGATATATAATAACAAGAAACAAAAACCAATAAAAATTTTAACATCCTTAGCATCTGCTCTAAATTTCATTAATATCCCCTCCCTTAAAACAATAAATCATTAACTTGATTATATCACATAATAAGAAAACTATCAATTAATTTTCTCACCCCAAAGTTATCTATAAGTTATTAAACCTAAGAAATTCCCTTATATTTAAAAATAAATATTGTTTTTTATTTACTTTTTTGCTATTATAGGTATGTGCTTTAGAAGGGAGGATATAAATGAGTAAAGAAAAAACAAATAATAGTAATGATAAGAAAAATGTTGAAAAAAAGGAAACAACTGCTAAAAAAACTAGTGCTAAAACTGCAAAGAAGACTAGTGCTAAAGCAGACAAAAAAGTTACTAAAACTAAATCTAAAGACACAAATAAAGAAATAAAAAAAGGCAAAAAAATAGTAGAAGAAAAGATTATTGATGAAAAAATAATCGATGCTGATATTGATGAAGAATATGATGAAGATTTAGAAGACTTTATCAATGAGGATGATGAGGAAGAAGAAGTTATCAAAGATAAGACACCTTCTAAAAAGAAAGAAGTAAAAAAAGAAGATAAACCTGAACCTAAAAAAATTAAAGAAGCCAAAAAAGAAAAAGAAGATAAGAATAAGGAAGATAAAATATCAAAAGAAAATATCAAAAAAATTGAAAAATTAGCTAAAGAAAAAAGTAAAAAGAACAAGAAAAAAGCTAATAATTATAGCAAAATAAAAGATTTTGGATATTTCTTAGAAAAAAATCGTAATGTAATATCTAGTTTTATCGGTGGTGTACTATTAACAGTCTTAATCGTAATAATCATTTGGCCTAGCCGTATAGCAACTCTTAAAAATGGCACTCAACCAGTAGTAAAAGTTGCTAATAAAACATATACAGCTGATGATTTATATACTCAAATGAAAAATCATTACTCTGTAAGTCAACTATTAGACCAAATAGATAACGATATTCTAACAAAAATGTATCCAGAAGATAAAAAAATGACTGAAGAAGTAGAATCAAATGCTGAATACTATATCAATATGTATAAACAATATTATAATTACACAGAAGAAGAATTCTTATCTGCTAATGGTTTTGCTTCACGTGATGCATACTTAGAATACTTAAAACTAGATAATCGTCGTAAAAAATATCAAAATGAATATGTTAAGAAAAACTTAACTGATGACGAAATCAAAAAATATTATGACGAAAATGTTTACGGTGATATTAATTGTCAACACATACTAGTAGAAACAAAATCAGATGATTCAAAATCTAGTAGTAGTTCTAAGAATAGTGATAGCAAAAACAAATTAAGTGATTCAGATGCTAAGAAATTAGCTCAAGAAATAATTGATAAAATCAATGATGGTAAATCTTGGAAAGATATCAAAAAAGAATACAAAGATAAAGTTACTTTCGAAGACTTAGGATACCAATCATGGGATTCTGACCTAGAAGATTCTTTCAAGAAAGCTCTTAAAAAGATGGATAACAATTCTTACTCTAAAGAACCAGTTAAAACATCATATGGCTATCACGTAATATATCGTGTTGACCAAAAGAAAGCACCATCACTAAAGAAAACAAAAAGTAAAATTATTGAAAAATTAGTATCTAAAAAAGAAAGCGAAGATTCTAACTTACTATATAAAGCACTAATTAGCTTACGTAATGAAAAGAAAATCAAATTCCAAGATACTGATATGAAAGAAAAATACGAAAAATATATAAAACAATATAAATAAGAAGACTCGAAAAAAAGTCTTCTTTTTATTTAACAAAAATATCTATAACAACCATCAAACACCCAATAATAACTGCTATTCCAAATAAAATTAACAAAATAACACCTATATTATTACTACTAGCCCGACTACTATTCCTTACCAAAACAGCACTTTTATCCTTAGTAACCCCATAAAATTTCATTATTTTCTCTATAACATCATTATCATAAGTAGCAACATAACATTTACTAGAACTAAATTTATTAACCAAACTAAACTTAACATCTGAGAAAAACTTTACGCCATCATCTAGCAAAATCTGCCTATCACAACAATTAATAATTTTAGCAACCACTCGCTCTAAAGCCTCACGTTCATCACTAGTAAAATTACTATCCATCGTATATCCTTCACTATTAACAACCAATTTAGAAATAAAAATATTCCTCTGACTATTATCTCTCTTTACCGAATAAACAACATATATTAAATCACCATATCTAAAACAGAACATAACTAAACATTTCATTTTTACATTATTATCAACATCTATTATTTCCATAAATCCATCTCCTACCCGACAATCCTAATCATTCATCTTAAGCACTTTCTTTTTCTGATTATCAACCAACTGCTTATTAACAATTAACTTATTTTTTATCATATCCATCTTATACCTATTCTTATCAATACTATCTTGCATTTCTTCAATTTTCTGCAAACCTTCCCTAAAACCAACCATAGAATCATTATAATTACTAAGATAATCATGCCTCAATCTATCAAGCATCCCCCTCGTATCATCAAGTAAAGCATAAGCATCATCTACATTATCTAATCCCTGATTAATCATCTTATCATAGCTATCTGGAACATAAACCTCTCTCTCTTTTTTTTCACTAACCATATAACTATATATATTTCTAATCATCCTCCTAGTAGCCAAAGTATCAATAATAATACTAGGAACAAACCCTAATACCGGCGAAGCCATAAGTGTCCCTACATAAAAAGCACTAGAAGAAAGCAAACTATTAAGCCAAACCAACTTAGTATTAACCCGAATATCATTTCCAATGTTATTAACATTATTAATAACATAATTCAAATTATTATCTTGCCTCATTATCTCCTTGTCGCACTTTAACAATTCAAAATTAACTTTCTCAAAATCAACTCTTGTCTCCTCATTTCTCCTACCAAATTCTTCTTCTTGGGCATCAATCTGCGTAGCCACTTTATCATTATCATCTCTTAACTTCACTAAATTAAAATAAATATCTCTATATTTATCAACAAGCGATCTATCTACATCAGCTGTATTATCAAGCTTATCAATAATTTCTTTATATCTAATAATATCATCTGCTAAATCACCAGAATAATCATCTAAAATATCATAATCATCAGCCAAGTTATATTCCTTAATCAAGTCATTTACTCTATCCTTTAAATCACTAGAATCCTTACGCAATTTACGAGCACCCTCAATACTTTTATTCTCTTTATTTTTATTTTCTATATTCTGACTCTCTTCTTCCAAAATTTCTGCTGAAGCTGAAGCTTTGTTAATCTCATCCTTCATTTTTCTAGTTATCTTTTTTTCAAGTTCCCTCTTCTCTTCATGAAGCCTTTTTTTCTCTAAATCTTGTTTTACAGCCTTTGCTTCTTTAATAACACCAACTCTTCTAATACCATAATCTCTATCACTACGAGTAGCTTTAACTCTATTTAAAACCCCTCGCAAAAACAATTTATTATTTCCATTCAAAATATATTTAACTATTTTTTTCCTAGCATTATTAAAAAAAGAAATAGAAACATTTTTTCTAACAACTACCCTACTCTTAGCTATTCTAACATTTCCCCTATTAATAATAATGTTATCATTAGTTTTACTCTTAATTATAGCCTTGTATCTGTTTATTCTAATTAATCTCAATCTATCTCTAAACTTTCCTCTAACACCATCATTATTATTATCATCATTACTACCATTTATAATATTCACTAGCCATCACCTCTTATGAACATATATAATACTCTAAATTCAAAAGAAATGCAATATAAAAATACTGCATCAATTACTTATCACAAACTCGACTTCCCTTAGCAATTGTATAAGGATTAGAGCTAGTTCCATCGCCACCTGTAACATAAACCAAAGAAGAAAGCTTCAAAACAGGCCTAACGCCTAACTTATAACTACCCTTCAAACTTCTAACTGATCTATAATCAGCATCCCAATAATAATTATTATCCCCTTGACTACTATTAAACCAATAATATCCACCATTATCTAATAATTCATTATTATAACCACAAAGCGAATTACTAGTCAAAGATGAACAATCCGCAAAGCTTTTAAATTTACTACTATTTTTATCAGAATTAATCTTATCAAAATCATGTTCATTAATTAGCCAAACACTATTACTATCACATTTACCACGATATGCCAAACTACTATTACAATACTTCTTCAAATTATCTATTAAAACACTATCATAATCAACGCAATCAACTGCACCAGCACTAATTAAATAGACATTACTCCCTTCAATATAAGCAATTCTAAACCCATTAGAAGTAAATTTTCTATCACTATCACTCTTATAATATACTGAACCACTATAACCACAATACCCCATATTATTATCATCTACATAATTAGAATTATTAACACTACAACTAGCAGGATCATCAGACAAACAATACTTAACATAACTACCAACTGGAACATCACTAATTAACATTTCTGAATTAAAATTCAAACTACAAGAAATACCACCTGTACTATTACCATTACTAAAATCAAGTGTATGTTTATCATTATCCCATTTAACCTTAGTAGCACTATTACTACACTTATAACTAGTTAAATAATAATTACCACTACTAGGAATTTTATCACTATAAACACCATCAACACTAACCAATAATTTCTTACCATTATATTCAACTGTCTTTGTAAATGTTCTATTAGTACCTATATTAAAGGAAAAAGCTATTATCACTACCAAAGGACATATTATTAATAAAAACTTCTTCATAAACTACCTCCCCTCAGACTCCCAATTTATATAAATCACTAGCACTACCACTGCCACTTTTTACATAAACACTACTATCTAGTCTAATAATAGCTCTTAATCCATAAGGATATTCAACAGAATTATCACTAACATAACGCATAACTGGATCCCAATAAAATAACTTATTTCCATTATTACCAAAAATCCAATAATAACCACCATTATCCAATAAATCATTACTATAGCCACATAACTTATCACTACTGCTTTTAAAACAACTATTATTACCTAACGACTTCCCACTTATTTTAGCAAAATCAGAAACATTAAAAAGTCTAATACTACCATTATCACATTTTCCACCATAAACATATTTACTATCACAATCTTCATCAATAACTTTTTTCAAAGAATTTGTATTATGATTACTAACATTTCCCCCACTAGATGCTAGTGAAGAAGAAACTTTATTATTACCATCAGTTGCTACACATAAACTAGCCCCATTACTAATTAAATAAACGCTACCATTATCTACATAAGCAACTCTATAACCCTTACCATAAAATTTTCTATCACCATTATAACAACTATCAACACCACCATTATTATTATAAGAAACATAATCTCCAACTTTTGCAACATCAGAAAATTTTACTTTTGCCTTAGAACGGCTCACAAAATTAACATCACAACTACTAGGTATCTTTCCTCCATTACCATTTACCCGAATTGTTTTTGTATCATTATCCCACGAAATAGCACTACCACAACTACTAGAAGTCATAGAATAATCTCCACTAGTAGGAATACTACTGCTCTTCTTACCATCTATTTTAATTGAACTTATCTTAAAATCACTAGCACTATCATCTCTCGAAATAACATTAACACTAATAGTTCCTCTAAAAGTTTTATTCATCATATAATTTTGATTTTCACCATTATCCAGCAAATAAACTCTTAATTCAAAATTATTATTACTACTACCATCAAGTAATATATTATCATCTATCTTTAACTCATCACCTGTAAAAGTAGCAAAATCTCCCTTAGCAATAATATGACCATTATATAATAACTCATACTTAAAATTACTATCAACAAGTTCTTTATCTATACTAATATCAATTAAACTAACTCCAACAACAACATCACGCTTTTTAGCATCTCCATTAACATCTACAGAAAAATCTGATCTTCCAACATCACTACTATCATCTATCTCATCACAATTAACAGGAAGCCCTGTACTAGTATTAATATACTTACCAGACTTATACGCAACATCTATCAAATCATTATCAGTCTTAGTTTTAAACGAAGTACTACCATTAGTAAAAGAATACCAAGCATAACTACTAGATAGCATTAAAACAAATATAACTATTACAAAGACAAATATAACACCTAAATACTTTTTAAAGCTCACGACTACCCACCTCCGTATTCTTCTACTATCTATACAAAATGATAACATATTTCAAAAAAATATTCAACACATCTCCATCAAACAAAATATTAAATAACAAAAAAGAAACTATTACATTCATTTACTATAATAATTTCTAACATCTTCTAACATATTCTCATTAAATTTTTTCTCTCTTATCATACTGATTTCAAACTTATAAGGAGGATATGCTCTATTTTTTTTATTAATAACATCATCAACATAAGGCGTTTCCAAAATCTTTGGAATATTATTTAAACGTTCATTATAAATGATATTAATTAAATTATCAAACCCAATAGTTCCATATCCTATATTTTCATGCCTATCCTTATGACTACCAATTTCATTTTTACTATCATTTATATGAATACATTTTAGATAATCAAAACCTATAACTTTATCAAATTCTAAAATTACATCATCAAAATTTTGAAGATCATAACCAGCATCATTAATATGACAAGTATCTAAACAAACACCAATTTTATCTTTATTCTTAATATTATCTATTATATATTTTATTTCTTCAAAACTACGTCCAACTTCAGTCCCTTTACCAGCCATTGTCTCAAGACAAATACAAACATCTAAATTATCATCAAGCACTATATTTAATCCTTTAATTATATTACTAATAGCATGATTTCTCTCCAAGCCAACACTTGAACCTGGATGTAAAACTAATTTTGTCATACCTAAATCACAACATCTTCTTACCTCTTGTTTCAAAAAAGAAACACTAAAATCAAAATTTTTATCATTACAAAGATTTATTATATAAGGAGCATGCACAATAACATCCTCTAACTTCATATTATTATCCTTCATCAATTGATAAGCTTTATACGTATACTCATCTTTTATTTGACCTCTTCTTGTATTTTGAGGAGCACCTGTATAAAACATAAAAGTATTAGCCCCATAACTAAGAGCTTCCTCAACACTACCAAGAAGCTGTGTATCACTTTTAAAAGAAACATGACTACCTATTATAAGACTCATTATATCACCACTTTCTTATACATAAGTATAACACACAATAACATTAAAATTCCACTTTAACATCCTCTCTTTTATAATCATCTGCCTCAAAGAAATCTTTTTTTCCCTTTTTCATAAGCATTACTATAATAGATGTAGGAAAACTAACAACGATTTGATTATAACAAGATATATTAGAATTATACATTCTCCTCGTAGCCTCTAATTCTTCCTCAACATTAACAATAGCTTTTTGTAAAAGTTGAAAATTACTATTTGCCTTCAAATCTGGATAATTTTCTACAACAACATTAATTTTTTCTACATTTCTATTCATTTTTTCATACTCTTGATTCATTTCTTTGATACTCATACCATTACGCAAGTTAACAACTTCAAACATAGTGTCTTCTTCATGTTTAGTATAGCCTTTAACAGTAGCTATCATTTTTGTAAGAACATCATACCTCTTAGTAAGTGCAACATCAATACTAGAATTTGCCTCATTTATTTTTACTTCTAATTTATTAATTTTATTTATTGTAGTAATATTCCAAACTATTAACACAACTACTACTAAAATAATCACCATAATTGTCATATTCATCAAAATCACTCCTTAAATAAATCATTATCTAAATTTAACAAATCAACAAAATTTGTTATTAATTTTATTTCGTTAAGTATTTCATTAGAAACTCTATCTAGATTAATTTTTCTATACATATTAATTTCAAAAAGATCCTTATTATTTGAAATTCCAATATGTAACTTATTACCAGTAAAACAAAATAAAATTTTCTTATTTATTTTACTTTTTAACTCCATAATATTATTAATCATAGAAGGAGTCATAATATAAAATGCCTCATAATCATTCATAGCATAAACAGAAAAAATTTTATTAAATCGACTATCTTCAAATTCTATTTTGCTCATAGAAGTATTAAAATTAGTACCACCAATCACTGCTTGTCGAAAACCTTTTTCAATAATTTGCATACTTCTTTTAAAACGTTTATTAAAATTAAAAATTAACCATTGTCCTTTGAATAAAGTTACATAATATTTTTCTACTCTAGTTGTATCATTCTTTTCATCTCTTACTACATTTTCTCTCTCTTCTTCCATAAAAACATCGGAAAATTCAAATTCAACATTTTTGTATTTTGCTCTAATATAATCATTAGATTCAAAATTATCAGGTGCTGGAAATATACAAGTTCCGCCAATAATGCCTTCTCTAATTCCATCACCAGGTTGATAAAAAACATTTTGAAAAACACTATTAAAAATACTCGAAACAATTTCATTTTTATAATCTAAATTAAGTTTTTTTATTTTCTTTCCGAAGAAAAAATTAGCTATTTCACTACCTAAAAGTAATGAAATACCAGCTCCCCATAACGCTCCTGCAATTACAATCGTTATAGAATATCCACTATTATCAAAAACAAATATTGTAAAATAAATCCAAAATATAGCAAATCCAAAAAAAGGCAACATCACAATAATTTTTAATATTACTATATTTATTCTTCTTTTCTCAAGACGAAGAATATTATCTTTATCATAATTAATTTCTACTATATCATCACTACTATCTACATTTGAAGTACTCTCTTGTAAAACAGTTGGAACGCTTTGCTGTTCTAACTCTTCTGACTTTATATCTTCAAATCCTATATTATCAAAAGGATTAGTATTATCTAACTCCAATTGCCTATTATCATTTTCTTTCATATCAAATCTATAACTTTCTATAATATACTAATTTATTTTTCTATAAAAAAAGAATTATAATTATATAACCCTTTATTACCAACTTTTTGTTCCATCACTACAAGCAAACATAGTACCCTGAGCAGCTGTAAAATTAAAAGTTGGCATAATATCTTTAAAAGAGCTTACAGCAGTATTATTTTTTTTATAATTATCAACATAATAACTTCCACTCTTATTTGCAAACATACAAACAACAAACTTAGCATCTGTAGCATTAAAATAAACAAATGAATCACTAACATCTGTTGCACCACTTGACAACTTCATACCCTCTGCTGTAGCATCTTGACCTGCATTCAATTGATAAGCTGATTTACTAATATTAAATGTGTTAGCTAACTTTGAAGATATATAGTAAGCTTGGGTAGATTGAAAATTATACCCTTTATTATTAAGTACATCACCATAAACATTACTAGGAACACCATCTACTAAACTTTCTGTATACTTTTGATTAAACGCTTGAGAAATAGTTACCGCACTATCTTGCAATGATCCTCCTCTAGCTTTATTCATTGAACTTAAAACACTAGTCATTGCAATACCCATAACAACAGCAAGTATAACAACAACAGCCAATAATTCTATTAAAGTAAAACCTTTATTATCTAATTTTCTTAATTTCATCATAAATATCCTCCTCTATTTTATAAAATAATAATAGCATTAAAAAAAATAATAGTCAATTATTTTCTATCATTTTTCTATCTTTTTTACGCAAAAATTTTTATTTAGATTTCTTATTACTATATTTCTTCCTCTTAACAATACTATTAATAGTTTGATCGTAGAAAGTAATATTTTCATCAATTTCTAAAGATAAACATTTAAACAAATAATCTTTTGTAACTCCTAAATCATCTAATATTCCAAAAAGCATATTATCATCACTATTTTTAAGTAATTTAAGAATTTCTTTTGAATAATTAATTTTAACTTGTCGTAGCATTTTCTTACCCTTTTCATTGTCCAATCTTTTCTTATACTCAATACCATAATTAATATCTTTATTCATATCTACTTCCTACCTCCCCTACCATCATTTTTAAGTTTACTAAAAATATTATTTTTAATTTCTCTATTAACATCAATTATATTCTTCTTCATAACAGGATCCTTAATTTGTTCCTTAATAGCACAAAATTCATTTATAGTCTTCTGATTTCTTCTAATAGGTTCTTCCCTATCTTTACCTGAATTAGTAGACTTCTTAACTCTAGCCATAATAACAAAAACAGTATCCTTATCCAAGTTTTTAAACATAATTCTAATTTTAAATGGCGTTATTTCTAATATTCCATTTAATTTTTCATTACCAACAAAGGGTTTAAATTTAGCTTCTCCTCTTTCTAACATTTCCAAGCTCTCTAATACAACACTATAATATTCAAAAGGAATTGTTTTTAAATCCTTATCTAAATAAACATTACCACCATCACTAGTTGCAAAAACAAGATTTTTAGCTAAACATTTCTTAGAATCATTTAAAATATTTACATCAAGATGAGCTTCTTTCATTCTACTTAAACAAATATTCTTTTTAAATATGGTGCTTTCTAAATTTTCATTTATATAAGCCCAAACATCTTTATCATTCTCACCACTAAGCATTTCCTTCAATTCCACCATATAATTATCAATTTTTTCTAAAACACCATCCATAACTGGAAAAAAGGCAATATAATCACTTTTTGGCAAAGCATTTAATATTTCTTGTTCATCAGTTAAATAAATAATAGTCCGAAAATATTGTTCTCTAAGTTCTTCTATATCTATATTATCATACATTATAACTTCCTACTTCCTAATATATACATATACATACTTATCACCATATCTCTTAGCCTTACGTAATGTATATAAACTATCATCTAATACTAGATTATCATACCTAAACTCAAGTACCAACACCCCATTACTATTGATCAAATCATATTTATCAATAATAGAAACTACGCTATTAATATTCTCATAATTATATGGAGGATCTATAAATATAACATCAAATTTAACTCTCTTATCTCTAAACTCCTTCAAAGCATCTCTATAATCTTTATTAATAACACGCCCTCTATCTCTAACATTAAAATCATCTAAATTATCAGAAATACATCTAACACACTTCTTATTTTTATCTACAAAATAACACTCACGTGCCCCATTACTAATAGCCTCTATCCCTAAAGCCCCACTACCTGCAAACAAATCCAAAACTAAACTATTAGGTATATAACTTTGTATACTACCAAAGACACTCTCTTTAACTCTATCCATAGTAGGTCTAGTACCATCTATATCAAACCCTTTAATACTACGTCCCTTCAAACTACCACTAATAACTCTCATGAAACACCACCAGAACAACAACTCTTTGTATCAGTAAAAGATAAATACTTATGATTTATTTTCATAACAATATACATAAGTTTATTATAACAATCCATATACTTCTTATAATCAGGATAAGTATAAAGCTTCTTTCTTATCTCCATAATATAATAATCATCACTACTATCTTGCCCCATCTTAATTAACTTCATAATCTCCCCATTAGCCATAATCTTCTCTTTACATAAACTAATATCCTTAATAATATCACTTTTCTCTATTTCATCAATAACTAAAAAAGTTTTCTCCATAACCTCATTCATCTATATCTTCCCCTCTTACTGTTATTATACACTACTTATTTTAATACATCAAGAAAACTTTGTATCACTCCAATATTCTCAATTGTTCTATTTATTTTATCTTCTGGTGTTAATTTATATTTTACTTTCATATCTGAAACAAAATATCTAAAACTATTACTATTACGATTAAGTTCTTTATACCAATATGAATTCTCTCTCAAAAATCTTTTTAAATTAATATCATTATTTATCTTATATTGCACATCATACATCATAACTAGTCCTCAAACCTCCTATATAATGGCCTAGGATTATATCCCTTACCTCCGGCATTCTTACTAATAAACAAATCTCCAAATAAAGATAAAGTCTTCTGCAGTGAAGTAATACCTTCCTGCACTTTATCAATATCAACATTCTTAGCCATTTTAACTAAATCATCCAATTTAAAAGAACTACCTGAGCCACTATTACTATTCTTACTACTTCTATCATTACTATCATCTAAATACTTATTCCAACTCTCCTGATCATCACCATACATATCAAACATCTCATAAAGCTCCTGCCAACTCTTACTACCATTTTTAACATAACTAATCAAAAAAGGATTAGCACGAACAAACTCCTTAAAATCTACTATTTTACTATTAGACATATTAATCACCTTCTATATAATTATATGCCCAAAGAAAAAAAAGAACATAAATTTTTAAAATATGTTCTAAACTATTTAGTTCTCTCTACACTAAGAGTAAAAGGTAAATTATTAAGATCAACAATAAATTTATTAAGTGCCTCTAAATTAGATACCAATACTGTCAAACTATATATTTTATATTCACTCTTATTAATTGTTGAAACACTATCAATTCCAATAGAATTATAACTAGCTCTTGTAATAATATCTAATAAATTATCACTAGTATTTGTATGAACAATAATATCTGTAAAATACTTCTTACCATCAGTATTATTCCACTTAACCTTAACTAATCTATCATCAAGAGAAGTAATATTTCCACAAGTAATTCTATGAACAGTAATACCAGATCCTTTAGTAATATAACCTATAATTTTATCACCTGGAATAGGTTTACAACAACCACTAAGATTAACTTTAACATCATCTAACCCCTCAACCAAAACATCATTTTTACTATTTTGTTTAACTTTATTTACATTATTAATCTTAGCCTTCTCATTCCCCTCATCATTTCCCTTTAATACCCTAATAACAGATAAAGGAGAAATTTTACCAGAACCTATATTAATATATAACTCATTAATATTCTGAACCTTAAGTTCATTCAAAATAAGTAAAACATTCTTATTAGAAAGTGACGAATTTATTGCCATATTATTTTTTCTAAGCTCACTATTAAGCATCTCTTGACCACGAGATAAATTATCATCTTTCTCTAACTTACTATAAAAAGATCTAATCTTATTCTTAGCATGACTAGTAACAACAAAGTTAAGCCAATCCTTATTAGGCCCACGACTAGCTTTACTAGTATTAATTTTAATAATATCCCCCGTCTTCAAATGATAATCCAAAGGCACAATACTATCATTAACAATTGCTCCAACAACAGAATTTCCAACCTCAGTATGAACCTTATAAGCAAAATCAACGGGCGTCGAATTACGAGGAAGCTCCAAAACATCACCCTTAGGCGTATAAACATAAATAGAATCAGTCGTAAGTACATCTTGTTTTATACTATTAATAAATTCCTCAGGACTATCACTATCCTCATTAAGCTCCATAATACTTCTAAATATCTGCAACTTAGCCTCCATAGAATCCTTAACAGTCTTAACACTAGCCCCACGAGCTTTATAAGTCCAATGTGATGCAATACCATACTCAGCAATCTTATGCATCTCATAAGTCCTAATCTGAATCTCAAACAACTTTCCATAAGTTCCAAAAACAGTAGTATGAAGTGACTGATATAAATTAGTCTTAGGCATTGCAATATAATCCTTAAATCTATTAGGAACAGGCTTATACTTAGAATGAATAAGACCCAAAACCAAATAACATTCACTCTTCGTATTAACTAAAACACGAAGTGCCAAAATATCATAAATATCACTAAATTTCTTTCCCTTCTGCATCTTCTTATAAATACTATAAATACTCTTACTACGTCCAAATATCTCATGATGAATATTATGTTCAACCAACATATTAGAAACATCACTAAGCATACGAGCAACATCAGCATCCATCTCTGTCTTCTTAGCATTCAATTTCTCCAAAATATCAAAATAAGCATCTGGCTTTAAATATCTAAGAGACAAATCCTCAAGCTCACTCTTAATCTTATTAATACCAAGCCTATCCGCAACCGGCGTCAATATCTCTAAAGTCTCCCTAGCCTTCTTCTTCTGTCTCTCAAGAGGCATAACATACAATGTTCTCATATTATGAAGTCTATCTGCAAGCTTAATAATAATAACTCTAACATCCTCAGACAAACCAACCAAAATCTTCCTTTGATTAGCCGCCATCTGTTCTCCCGCATTCGAAAAATGCAATCTATTTATCTTCGTCACCCCATCAACAAGAAGAGCAACCTCACTTCCAAAAAGTTCCGTAATTTCTTCTTTAGTACTATCAGTATCTTCAATAGTATCATGAAGAAGAGCCGCTGCCATACAAGCTGCATCAGCATTAATATCCGTAAGAATCATAGCCACATTCAAAGGATGAGTAATATAATCATCTCCACTTATTCTCTTTACCCCAAAATGCTTCTTATAAGCATAATCATAAGCCCTATTAACCAAGTCAATATCTTCAGGATCATTATCATACCTCTTAAACTCACTAATTAAATCATTAATAGTAATATCTCGCATATCATCACTTCCATTCATAAATAAAATATTAAAACTTTTCTAAAATATTGTCAAGAAAAAAAGAGCTAGCAATTAACTCCTTTAATCTTAATTTCTTCAGGTCCATCATCTAAATCAACCTTATCCTTCTTAGGCTTATGCAAACTACGAGTCTCCAAAATTAACCATAACTGATTAGAAATATAAATAGAAGAATAAACACCTGCTATAAATCCAACAAACAAAGCAATATTAAAGTTTACAATTTCATGAGCTCCCATTACCATCAAACAAATAACAGGAATAATAGTAGTTACTGTAGTCAAAATACTTCTAAAGAAAGTAATTCTAACACTATTATTAACTAACTCTACCAAATCTTCATCCTCTATAACTCTAACTGGTAAATTCTTCTTACTTCCCTTCTTCTTAGCATCCTTCTTACTCTTCTTAAACTCCATCTCCTTCTCATCACGCATCTTAATATAATTTTCACGAATCATATCAAAAGTAACTATTGTATCATTAATAGAGTATCCTATAATTGTAAGCATTGCCGCTATAAAAATTGTAGAAATTTCTAACTTAAATATACAGAAGAACAAAATAATTATCGTAACATCATGGAAAAGAGCTACTATTGCTGCAACAGCATAATTAAACTTAAATCTAAAGCTAACATACACCAAAATTCCCACTAAAGCTATCAAAACAGAATAAATAGCATTTTTAACAAGCTCTTGCTTAACAACCTTACTAACAGTATAAATATTAGTATTAGTCTTATATTCCTTCTCTAAAGATTTAGATAGCTTCTTAATCTGATTTTTATTCAAAACCTCATCAATTATTAAAGTAATATCAGACTTAGTCTCACTTTCCTTCTTAATTGTATAGCCAAATTTTTTCATATCATCTTCTAAACTCTTCATCTTAACTTTATCATTCAAATTAACTGTAACACTAGTTCCACCAGTAAAATCTACCCCTAAATTAGCTCCTCTATAAAGAGTTAAACAAAGTCCAACAATTATAACAATCAAAGTCCCTGTTAAGAAATATTTTCTATTTCTAACAAACTCCAATTTTTTAAATGGCACATTAATTTTATCACTCTTATGAATTTTCTTTTTATTAACTCCAACAAACAAATTAGGCTTATCATCAAAAAATCCACTCTTAACAAACAAATATAATATAAATTTAATAAAGTATACCATTACTAATACTGTAACAATAGTACTAATTATCAACATCGTAGCAAATCCCTTAACAGAACTCTCTCCAAAAATAAAGATAATAATTGCAACAATCATCGTCGTAATATTAGCATCTATAATACTAGAAAAAGATGATTTATTACCAATTTTAAAAGCCTCTTTTAAACTCTTACCAATTTTCAACTGATCTTTTATTCTCTCAAAACTAATAACATTAGCATCAACAGCCATTCCTATTCCAAGAAGCATCGCTGCTATACCAGGCAAAGTTAAAACACCATTAATCAAATAGAAAATCAAAAATGATAGTGCTGTATAAATAATAACTCCCATCGAAGCAATAAATCCAGCAAAATGATAAATACACACCATAAGTAAAATAACTAAACAAATACCAACAATACCTGCCATCATCGTTTTATTTAAACTATTAGCCCCAAAAGAAGCCTCAACTGTACGAGAAGACACCTCAGAAAGTTTAGTAGGCAAAGCTCCTGAATTAATAAGTTCAACCAAATTAGTAGCCTCTTTCTCCGTAAAGTTACCACTAATAATAACATCACTAGAAAAGCCCTCACTAACAGTTGCTGCACTTAAACAATGAGAATCATTTAAACTACCACAATTTTCCTTCTCACTAGAATAACTATCACTATCTTCATCATAATCTAACCAAATAACAATAACATTATTCTCCTTCTTAGAAATCCTACTAGTAACATCATAAAAAGTATCTGTATCCTTAATTGATAAACTAACAGCAGGACGTCCCTTCTGATCTTTAGTAACCTTAGCATTTCCTCCCAATACATCACTAGTCATAAGTAGATGATCTGTAGAATCTCTAAAAGTTAATGAAGCCGTCGAAGCAAGTACTTCTCTAGCTTCCTCTTTATTTTTAATACCTGCTAATTTTACTCTAATCTTATCATCGCCCTCAATAGTAATCTCTGGCTCACTAACTCCTAAAATATCAATTCTCTTAACCAAAGATTGATAAGTATTATAAACCATATCACTATCAAGCTTAGTATTCTTCTTAATAGGAGAAACTTCATATAATACCTCAAATCCTCCTTGTAAATCTAATCCATAATTAGTCTTACTCAAAATAGGCCCTATAGATATTAAACAACCAATAATAATACATATACAAATACCTAATCCAGATAACATTCTCCCTATCTTATTCTTAAATCTACAATAAAGTACAATACTAATTAAACAACAAGCAACTAGTATAACATAAATAATCCTTAAATCCATAACATTCTCCCTCTAACTATTATTACTCTTAACATAAATATCTATATCTTTATTATCAACATGAATTATATCATTAACCATATCTGAAATAGTTAAATCAACACTACTACGCCATTTATTAACTTTCAAATAATTCCAAATATCCATCCTCTTAATATTATCATAGCCACTCCCTTTAATTAATCTCATTTTAACATTAAGAGCCGGAATTAAATTTCTATATAACTCCTCCTGACTTCTATATTCATACATATTTATCACCACAAAACAATTATACAACAAAATTAAACAAATTTACAAGAAAAAATCCTTGAAAAAGATTAAAAAATGTGCTAAAATTAAATTGTTATCGGCCAATTGGTGAAGTGGTTAACACATAGCCCTCTCAAGGCTACATTCATGGGTTCAAATCCCATATTGGTCACCAGATTAATAACTACTCTTAATATAGAGTTTAAATAGAAGACACTATCATTATGTTGATAGTGTTTTTTTTATATTAAATTATTTACTCATTCAATCAAAAATAGCCTTCACAAAAATTAACAATCAACACTTAATTTTCAAATCATTATTAAATAAATCAAATAAAAATGGTGATATTTTTTCATCTTTTAAATCATCTAATGAACTAATTAATCTATATTCTGAATGTTCTTCTAATTGTAATTTTATATTTTTAATATCATCAATTAAATCACATAGATAAACTAATCTTATAAAAATCAAATCTTTACTTTCATCATAATTACTATCTTCATGAATAATCATCGTTAGAATAATATTAAGTCCTATCTCTTCCCTAGTCTCTCTAACTAGTGCTTCCCTTGGTAATTCTCCATAATCTGCCAATCCTCCAGGAATATCCCAATATTCAGGATATGTTGTCTCACAACTAGAACGTTTAGTTAATAAAAATTTATTATTAACTTTAATCAAAGTATGTACAATAATTCTATTACCATTCACAAATATCCACTCCTCTAAAAATTTTAATATATATTCAGAAAAAAAGAAATCTCCCAAAAAAGAGAAATCTCTAATCTTCATTACTTAAATATTCAAACAAAGCAAATCTTCCTTCTTTATGAACCAATTTATAATTAGGAGATGCTGATAATATTTGATTCAAATCTGTATCTACATAAATAAGAATATGTGTAATATCATACTTATTAAATACTCTACCATAATTACTAGTAATATGCATACATTCATCAAATATATCAAACTTACCATTAAAAGGCTTCGTATATAAATCACTTCTAGAATCAATATAAACTTTCAAATCACGATAAAGTAAATAACTACCAAAATCATAATCATTATAAAGTCTAATCTTTTTAACATCCATATTCTTATACATATAATCAACCATCGAAACAGGATACAAATCTTCATCAATAAAACTCTTCTTAGCATTAACATTGTAGACAAAAACAGAAGTAATAATTACCACTACCAGGACAATAAAATATCCCAAACTAGGTATCTCTATATCACTAACTTTACTAATATCAATAACACTACAAAGCAATCTACACAAATATATAGTCCCTATAACAGCAAGCAAACTAACATGTCTACTAGATAAAAAGGCCATAATAACCAAACCACATATCATAAACAAATCTCTTAGCCTAATTTTAACTTTCATAAAAATAAGTGGTATTAATAATATTAACAAATATCCCCATACAAAAGCATTTTCAACTAAAACAAGTGGCTTATGTTCCTCAATAAACTTCATAGTATCCCCTTGTAATGTCTTAATAAAATAAGTATAAGGCGTAAAACCAATTGGAGTAAGCAATCCTAAAAACAAACTTATTCCAAAAACAATAAGCAACATTTTAATATTATCTTCTTTTTTTATAATAACTTTATCATAAAATAAATTCTTAATTCTATCCCACTTAAATTTATTACTAATTTTATAAATAAATGCCTCTGCTACAAAGGGAAGCATCAAAATAAAATAAAATGGCCATACAGCAGCATGCATATTAGCTATCAAGATACAAATAACAAACAACCAAGTAGCATACCTCTTATTACTACTAGATAACAACCTCTCTATAAAATAAACTTCCAATAAAAATAAAAAATAAGTAAATAACTGTGCTCTAGCAGATGCATAATTAGCAAGCATAATAACTCCCAAAATACTAAATAATAAACTCATAAAGTAACTTTTATTAAGCCGCAGATTAATTAAATAAAATGATATACCAATAATTATAAAACAAAGTATTGTAAATACATACAATCCACTAAAATTATATAAATCATAAACTTTATAAATAATAACATCATATAACCAATGTGGATAAGTATAACTTAAATTATGCCATGAAAAATGGTCCTTCATATCAATACCATTTTTCATAACAAGCTTCCCAATCTTAATAGTATAAAAAGTATCATTTTGAAAACTTCTAGGAGTATAAGCAATACATATTGCAATTATTATTAAAATACTAACTACTAATAAAGACTTTTTTTTCACCAAAACTACCTACTTTCCCATAAATTACTAGGATAAACACCCTCTTTAATTAAATTATTTATACTATCCTTAAGTTGCTCTAAATCCTCTCTATAAGTCATTCCATTAAATTTAGATGTTGTATGAAGAACTCTAACCTTGCCACATCCCTCATCAATACTTTTTTGCACAATTGTAGGTAAATAAAATTCTCCTTTAATTTCATCATAACCTTCATCAAAAAATTCTCTAAAATATCTCTTTGCATCCTCAAATACACGTGGTGTAAAACCAAATAAGTTTACAGATACAGGCGTATTTCCATCAATTGGATAGCATTCTGAATCTTCCTCATAAACAAGCTTATCACCAACATAACCTATTTTGGTTCTCTCTGTAACAGACTCCAAATAATTATCACGAACACAACAAACACCACGAGAAACTGTACCATTATCACTCAAAGTATTACAAAGCTTATAAGCAACCATAGCATAATCACCATCTTTATCAACATCCTTAAGATAACTAGCAAGAGTATGAAAAGCATCATATCCATAAAAATCATCAGCATTTATAATAATAAAATTATTATTAATATACTCCTCACTACTAAGCAAAGCTTGTCCAGTCCCCCAAGGCTTAACTCTTCCCTCAGAGACAACAATTCCTTCAGGTACATCATCCAATTTTTGATAAGCATAACAAACTTCAACCTTCTCTTCAATTCTCTTACCTATAGTATCTCTAAATAAATCTAAATGCTCTTCCTTAATGACAAAAATTACTCTATCAACCCCAACTTTTATTGCATCATATATTGAATAATCAATCAAAAACTCTCCACTAGGTCCTACTGGTGTCAATTGTTTCATACCACCAAATCTACTTCCCATACCAGCAGCCATTACAACTAAATTCATCTCTACATTCCTCCTCTAAAACAAATTATCCATAAAATAAAAATTATAACTAATATAACACAAGATAATTTTGTTACTCTAAACTTTTTCCTATCCTTAGCATACATCTTTTTACAATCATAAATTCCACTATCAACAAGCTTAATTCCTTTAACTGAATAACTTGATAAGTCTCTATCACTTATAACCGTAAAAGATGTACAATCATCCAAATCTAAATATCTAACTGGCCCCACTTTAATAAAATATATAAACATAACAATATCTCCAATAGAACCAACAATATTCATAATAGACAAAAATACTAACATATAGCTATTGACAATCATTCCAATAACTAGTGTAACAATCCCAATCAAAACAACGGGAAATAATAAAGAAGTAAGTATAACCCTACGAGGTATTTCTTGTTTACACATACAATAGAAAACTCCCATATCAAGCGACATTCCAAAAACTATATTATGTCTATCAACACAAGAAAACAAAGAAAATCCAACTCCATGTAACCCTTCATGTAATATCATCCATAAAAATACATATATAATTAAATTAAAACTATAGCTAATATTATAAGTATCATTATGTTCAATAACTAAAACTATAAAAGTAACAACTAAAAATAATAAAATTGCCATTATATTTAAAATAGTCATATCTAATTTATACGTATAATACTTACTCTTCACAATTATCACACCTTAATTATATCATCCCATAATTATTATGTAAATTATATTAACTTATAATAAATTATTACAAGCTACGCAAACACTCTTGAAAATAATCATTATGAATAATCATACTATCCTTAAAATAACCATCAATATCAAAATTAAGCCCCTTATTATCTCCCCTAATATAATAAACCATTCTAAAAGCATAATTAATTACTCTCTTAAGCTCTCTTTTATCACACATAGAAATATCCATATAAGCCAAATTATTAAAATTCTTATCAATAACAAATCTCATAAATCTATAACTATTAGACAAAACAACAGGATACTTTCCTTCTACTAAAAAACTATCATTATCAAATTCAAAATCTCTCTTAGAAGCTTCTTTCAATATAACTTCAACAATAGCATTCCCCAAACTAACATTCTTAAAATTAATATATTTAAAAATACTATTATTATTTCTAATAAAATAAGATAACATATGTTTATTTTCTACTAAAACAGGATTCAAATATCCATCACTACCTAAATAATTCTTAACATCAAAAGTATTTCTCTTATATTTATTTAAATAAATATCCACAATCTTATTAACTTCATCTCGATCATTTAACATAATATAGTTAATATTCCTTGCATCCTTTCCTATTAAATAAACCATAAACATATAATTACTATAAAATAAATTTCTAAAAGGATATTTGCAAATATCAAATTCTATATTTTCCCTAACCAACTTCAAAGCTAAATTATCAATTATTCTTTTTATATCTTTACTAATAATATTATGCCAATCAACAAATTCTACATTATCAACACATCTATCTATCATATAATTAACAAACTCAAAATCTTTATTTAAATATTGTGCTAAATAAATATTGCTCTCAACCAACTCTATAGCACAATCATGACTATTAATATAAGTAATAATAGCCCTAACAATTCTATGCCAATCATTATCAACAAAATTATTCATATACCTCTCGTCTAAATATTTAACACAAGTAATATCTTCTTCAATCATATATTGTAAAAAATCTATATTTTTAAGCAATACTTCTGGCAATTTTTTATTAACATAAAATTCCTCAATTTTATACTTTCGCTTTCTTATTCTTAAAATAGCTTCTTTAATAATCTCTCTCTGACTCATCTTAATATTATCACCATATTTTATATATTTAACATTATAAGCATCTAATTCTGTTAAATATTTCATAAAATCCAATGACATAGCTAATCTCTCAGGAAGAATACCAGGATAGACCAAAAATTCCTTCACACTAACCTTAATTTCTTCCCTTCTAATAATACACAAACTCTTCTTAATTATCTCTTCTGCCATATCATCATCTATCATAAATTTATCAATAAATATCAAATTATTTATATCATTGCAAACTAAACTATCACAAAAATAATAGCTATTAAAAAAGCTAACTTCCACACCTTCATCATAATATCTTGCTTGCTTATCATTAAAAAGCATCCCTAAATCTGCTTCATCACCAAAACATTCAAAATAAATATCAATAACTCTCATCTGCGATTTTTCTTTAAGTTGAAAAAATTCCAAACAATGTTGTGGTAAATTATTTTTATCTTTTTTTATCTTATACTTAAATAGGAAAAAAAACACTTCTAGCATATCATTTGTCAACTCTTTTCTATAATAATAATTCTATCATAATATTAACAAAAAAAAAAGAATCTTAATTTACTTTTTTGAAACAAATTAGAAAACTTTATCATCATAAGTAAAAAAGAAAGAAGACTTATCTAGAAATAAATTTTCTTTCTTTTTTTCTACCATAACTATTTTGATGAGCAATATTATCACTCATTTCTTGACCATTTTTCTGTAACTGTTCTCTCAAAACAGCACGAGTATAATAAACAGCACCAGCTAAATCAATTTCTTTATCAACAAAATCGTATTTTTTGCAAGCACTCTCCCAAACATCTAAATGATTTTGAATAAAATTACCATTAAGACTAAGAGTTTCTGCATCTTGCATTCTAATTTTAGCACGAAGTCGCATCATTTTACCAAAATATTCTGTCAGCTTATCATAGTCATATTCTCCACCATGCAATTCATAAATATCATAAAAATCTTTCACTCTAGTATTAAGAACATCCGCTCTTTTACTTTCTAAAATGATACATAATTTTTCAGCCAAATACTCTTCAAAAGATGGAACATAAATATAAAATGGTTCATCACCTTCAAAAATAGGTGGCATCATTCTAGTAGTTGGCTCAATAAGCCTATTATAATTATCTTGAATATCAAGTCCTAGAGGTTGACTAATAGTTCCATATTCACCCTTTAGAGACATTTTATAAATACCAGTAGGCGTTCTATGAACACTTCTATTTAATTTAAATTTAAATAAACCATCACTACTATTTATAATCCTGAATAAAAGTGGAGCATTCAACTCAAAATCATTAAATAAGGCTAAGTCAACATCTGTAATTGCTCTAACTAATCTACCTAAATAAGCAATCTCTGCTGAACTACCTTTAATCATAATTTCTTGATCAGACATTTTGCTAACTTTCTCCAAAAAATTTCTTGCAACAAAAGTTGTATAAACACCTCCAATATTCATATCAAGTCTCTCTGCTTCTTTTTTCATATAAGCTTTCATTTGATTACTATTTCTAAATTCAACCATATCATCACCACCATTGCCAATTATTCTAGCACCTCGGCCAAAGCTTGTCAACTATAAATTAATTATTTAAATAATCATTAAGAACTCTAGCAAGTTCTAATTTATCAATTGGTTTAGCTAAGTAATCATTAAATCCTAATTTTAAATATTTCTCTTTCATCCCACTAATAGCATTAGCAGTTAAAATAACTGTAGGTATTTTAAATCAATTATTATAATAATTAGTACATAATTTTTACTCATTCATATTTTTACTACTTAAACAATTATCTATTTTTTCCTTAATAATTTCTTTAGTAAATGGTTTTGTCACACAATCAGTAAAACCTAAAAGTTTATACTTTTCTTGTGCACCGTTTATAGCATCAGCTGTCAATGCTATAACAGGAATATCAAAGTTGGGAATTTTTCTTAATTTATTCATAGCCGTTACTCCACTCATAACAGGCATCATAATATCCATTAAAATAATATCATAATGATTTGCTTTTACCTTATTAATAGCTTCCTCACCATTATAACATTCATCTATCTTTTTAAAATTTAAAGAACTTATAGCTCGTTTAGCAACTTTAATATTAAGTTTATTATCATCAACTATTAGAATAGTTTTGTCCTGATAATTAATATCATTTGATTCTTGTTCAATTTTTGGAGAAGAAATATTTTCCAAATCCTTTTTAGTAGCTATTTTTTGAGGTAATGTCACCATAAACATTGATCCTTTACCAAAAGTAGATTCAACGTTTATTTTTCCACCTAATAACTCAACTAGTTTTTTGGTAATAGCAAGTCCCAAGCCAGTTCCCTCTGTTGTAGTATTTTTTTCAATATCTAAACGTTCAAATTTATGAAACAACTTATCTATATATTCCCTCTTTATACCTCGCCCACTATCTTTTACGGTCATAAATAATAAAGATACTCCCTTTTTATTTATACATTTTATATTTAATTCTATACTTCCTTCATCGGTATATTTAATTGCATTAGAAAGTAAATTGTTCAAAATTTGTTTTACATGTACTTTATCACCATTTAAATATTCTGGAATATCCTGAGCAATATTTAACTTATAATTAATTGGTTTGGTACCTATTCTAGTTCCATTAATTTTAAATAAAGTTTCAACTTCCTCTTTAAAATTATAAACTATCTCATTAATTTCTAATTTATCACTCTCAATTTTATTAATATCCATAATATTACCAACAATTTCAAGAAGTGTATGTGAAGCTGAGATAACATCATCAACATCTTCTTTCATACTAGACGGTAACTTTTTGTTATCAGCCATATCTTCACATAATCCAACAATAGCATTTAGAGGCGTTCTTATTTCGTGAGACATGGAAGATAAAAAATCACTTTTTGCAGAATTGGCCTTTTCAGCTTGCTCCCTCGCTATATTTAAAGCTTCTATCATTTTAATATCAGGATTTTCAATAGTAAAATACATTAAATTAGTCACAATTGCAAAAGAAGAAGAAATAATTAAAAAACCTGGATTAAATGCTCTTATAACTAGAGCTAAAATCATAACAAAAATAAACACTAAAACTGGAATATATTTTTTCTTTTCTTTATTTATTCTATTTGCATAACAAACTACCCAACTAATAAGATAAATTAAAACTATTACATATAATAAATTTGCACTAACTCCATATGAATAAACAATATTATTTTGATTGTAATATTTAAGTGGTAAAAATAATAAAAGACTTATAACAACAAACCACAATATAACAAAAAACATACTACACTTTCTTTTCAAATTAAACTTATCTTCTTGTTTTTTAAATGAAATAGAATAAATATATAAAGTAAATAATGATTGCCACAAAAATATAACAATTAAAAATACCCGATTAATCAATTCCGTTAAAAAAGGAATTTTATCCATATTAGATACTGTTACACAACAAAGTATTTCCATAATTAAATTTACAATATTAACAATAATAAGACTTCCATACAAATCAGTTTCCAAATTATGAATTCTTTTTTTATTAAAATAAATAACACCAATAAAAATACTATAAAGCAAATTACAAGCAATAATAGCTAGTCCTAAATACACAAAAAACACCTCCATATGTTACCTGAAATTATTATAACATACAGAAGCACTTTTTTAAATAAATTATTTTTCTTTTCGCATCAAAGTTTTAGACTTCGCTTTTTTATTATTTTCCAATTGCTTTAAAGCAATAGTATCTATTTTACCAATAGCCGTTACTGGAAATTTATCAAGAACCTGATAATCATATGGTAAAGAATACTCTGCAAGTTGTTCTCGACATAAACGCTCAATCTCATTCAAAACTACTTCTTTATCTCTTGAATTATCTTTTAATATAATAAATGCCTTAGGCAATTCTCCTTGTCGTTCATCATAATCTCTACATCCTACTACTTTACATTCAGAAACATCATCACAAGATAAAATTACCTCCTCAATAGATGAAGGATAAACCTTAAAACCATCAGGTCTAATAATCATTTCTTTATATCTTCCTTCAACAAATAACAATCCATCCTGATCAAAATATCCCAAATCACCGGAATAAATAGTAGCTTTACCATTTTCATCATGTAAAATTTTCTTCTCTTCCTTATCATTATTGTAATAACCTATCATTACATTTGGACCAGAAATTCTAACCTCACCTTTATTATTATAAGTTAATTCTTGACCATTTTCTGGATCGTATACCCCCAAATTACATTTATACAACGGTATACCAACACTTTTCAATTTATTAGCTTCATTAGTTACACAAACACTAACAGCAGCATCAACCTCACTCATACCATAACCTTTTATAATTTTAGTTTGACAATTATGTGCCCTCAAAAATTCATTAACTTGTTTCTCTAAAGTATAATCCATCTTATCACCACCAACAATCGGCGTTTTAATAAACGATAAATCAACATTGGCTAATTTTTTACTTGACAATAAATAACCATAATGAGATGGAACACCAGCCATATAATTTGGTTTATGTTTTAGCAAAATTTCATCATATTTAGAAGGATCAAATTTAGGCATCAAAATTACTTTCATATTCATAGATAATGGTAAATGCAAACCATTTCCAACACCATAAACAATAAATGGTGGCATAATATCTAACCAAGTTCCATGATCATTAAAATCAAGTCCACTAATTTCACACTGATATGCACAACAGTTAATATTATCATTAGACAAAATTACTCCTTTTGCTTTACCAGTCGTCCCACCAGTATGTACAATTGTTACTGGCATATTTGCCTCATACAACACTTCATCTGCTTTTTCATTAGAATTTTTCCTGATATCAACAAAATCATCCCACTTCAACACTTCATTTGTATCAATAAATCTTTTCTCTTTACTAGTAATTTTATCTTTAAATTTCATTATCTTTCGAATTGGTGCTTTAAAACTTTCGTATGGAGTTACCATTATAATTTGCTCAACAGTAGTATTTTTTTTCAAATTCCTATACTTCTCTCCAGCAACATCTATTCCAAAAAAAAGTTTTGAATTTACTTCATTAGCATACTCCTCTAACTCCAAAGAACTTTTTCTAGGATCAATCATATTTGATATTGCACCAATTTTTGATAAAGCATAAAATAAGAAAACCATCTCCGGTGTTGTTGGCATACAAATTGTTACAATATCACCACGTTTAACATTCATAGCTTTCAATGAATCTGCAGTTTGATCTATTTTTTCAATTAACTGCTTATATGTCAATTTATTACCAAAATATTCAATCGCTATATTATTCATATTATCCTTATTTTTTTCCTTTAAATATCCATAAATAGTGTCTTTAGGCATATCACTCATTATAACATCTTCACTATAATATTTTAACCAAGGTTTATCAATACTAGCATACCCTGTAAGAGGACCATAAATTTTTCCTAATGCTAAATTTCTTAAATGTAAATCTCTTAATTTTTCCTCATTTAAATTTAAATTATTAATCATTATTACTCCTCACTTCCAAATTTGAATCTTATTCTAATAACAAATCTAATTATTATCATGATTACTAATTAAATATAACATTTTTTGTTATTAAAAGATATTTATTTTTCTTATAGTTAACAAAAAAAAGAGAACCTAAGTCTCTAATATCCAATTACTATATTATAATTACTACTTTTTTCTACCTAAAATTTTATGATACTGACTACCTAATTCCTCATAATCCAAATTTTGCATAGTTCCATTATAACTATTTCCAATTAAACCCTCTGGTGTAAAATAATATAACTGACAGCATTTCATATTTTCATAAATTCTAATAGGATGAGTAGGCCTAACTCCCATATGCCAATATCCCTTATAACCAATTGATCCCATACCAGCAGAACAATGAACATGATATCCAAGTCTTCCTAAAGAACTTCTTCCACTCATCATAGGCACCAAATTCACAGTCTCCGTCCACTCATTACTTCTTGCAACATAAACTTTATCAGGATATAAAACCAATCCCTCATCTCCTATTTTAACATTCTCAACACGATTATTTTTCTTCAAATCAAGTACAGGTTCAGTATAATAGCCTATATTCTTATTCAAACTCAAATTTACTGAATTAGGATTAATCACAATATTATCTTGTGGCGTTATTAAAATATCTCCCATGTGCATTCTGTGTTTTATCTCCTCACCACTAAGCATACCAATCTTATCACTTTTCTCATCTAAACTCTTAAAAAAAGTTAAATTTCCTACTTCAATATTAGGATAAATAACAACAGGCATCGTTGAAACAATACTAAGTAAAAAATTACCATCATAATTATCAGTTCCATAACCACTATTAAGTTCAATACTAACTCCCAGCAAAGATAATGAAGTTCTGCCATTTAAAACAGGAACATAACCATTAGTTTTTATCCTCTCAGATGTTTTAGCCAAATACATCTTCCGAGGCTCTAACACCAATCCTTCTTTAGGAATCTTAACTCTCCTTAACCTACTCACCTCATCCGTAGCAATTTCCCTCAAATATGTATTTTTTTCTTTTGTATCAACAATAGAGTAATCAAAAGTATATAAAACATCAGTTATGCTAACAATGCAACTATTTGGTTTCGATAAAGCTCCCTCTTTTAAATTATCAATTTGTATATTACCATTATTCATCTGTTTTAATATTTCATTACTCGTCAACATTTCTAACTCTTCCCTTCACTAGCTTTTTTCCATATTCTCGATTTATCCTAGATTCCGTTGGTACGACCTGCCCAAAATACTTACCACGATATTCTATTTTAGGATCTCCAACTAAAGAATAATAATATATCTTCCCAATCGGCATATTTGGATAGACAATCGTAGGATTCGCACACACTATTTCAAGAGTCCAAGTCCCCTCAAATCCATTATCTCCAAATCCTGCCGTTACATGAATTTCAACACCCAAAGTTGCAAGTTCATTTAATCCAGAAAGTAAAGGTACATAACCATAAGTTTTAGTATACTCATTAGTACTACCTAAATATAACTTATTTGCTTCCAACAATAGCCCACCAGCAGGTATATTAATTGTTCTACTAGCATTCTCTTTACAAACATCCAAAACAGGCTCATCATAAACCTTTAAAACATCACTCAAAGTAACCAAAATATAATTATCTCCTATATTGTCGTCAGCATTATCAACATAAATATTATTATCAATCTCTTTTTTCAGACCGTTCTTATTTAACATTATATTCTTATACCCTCCTAAACATAAAAAACTATATCCCCTATAGCCATACTACCTCTATATAAATTTATAAAAAACTAGAAATACTTACTAAAAATAATCTAAATTAATTAAATAGACAGTAACAATTTTATCCTTCATCATTAATATACCATCATTCCCAATTAAATACCTCTCCTTTAACGATAAATTAACGAAAAAGAATAGTTTTAATCACTTATAAATAAAATTTTTTCTAACAAAAAAGAACCTAATCAAAGTTAAGTCCTTTATATTATTTAACAACTTCCAATCTTATTCCAACATCATAACCATTTATAGAAATAACATCATCTATATCATCAACTCTAACAATAGAAGTAGCTAAAGTTTCTTTCTTTATAAAATCAATAAAATCAGAAATTGCCTTAGCATAATCATCATTAGCACTATAATAAACATTAATTCTATCAGCAATATCATAATCATTACTCTTACGAAGTTGTTGTATCTTTGAAATAGTCTCTCGAGCTATTCCTTCATTAATAAGTTCTGGTGTAAGATTTGTATTCAAAACAAGAACTTTATTATCATTAACAACAACATCATAGCCTTCTTTAGAACTAATCTTAACCGAAACAATGGAAGAATTTATATCATAAGCAGAATCCCCAATTTTAATCTGCAAACAACCATTATTAAACTTCTCTATATCAGAAGCACTTATATTTGCAAGATAGTCAGCAAATTCACGAATATCACGCCCAAAAATTTGACCTGCAACCCTATAATTAGGCTTATAAGAAACATCCATATATTGACTCAAATCATCCATATAAATAATATCTTTAACATTCAATTCTTCTTTTATTAAAGAATCAATATCCCCAATAATACTTTTATACTTAGATTCAATAATAACATCGCTAATAGGTTGTCTAACCTTAATTTTAGCATTTTCACGAGAATTTCTACCCATACTTATCAAATCAATAACTAAATCCATTCTCTTCTCAATATTTAAATCAATCATCTCATCACAACAAACTGGATAATCAGCCAAATGAACAGATTCCTCACCAGTCAAATTACAATAAATCTCATCAGATATAAATGGTGCTATAGGAGCAAGTAATTTACAAACCCCAACCAAAACTTGATAAGTAGTCTGATATACCCCCTTCTTACTGTCATCAACTAAACTAGCCCAAAATCTCTTTCTATTTCTTCTAATATACCAATTAGATAAATCATCAGATACAAAACTTGCCAAATACTTAACAACACGATTTAAATCATAATCATCCATCGCAGCATCAACATTTTTAACTAAACCATTATATTTACTAAGTAACCACTTATCAATCTCCTCAAGACAATCATAACTAACATTATACTCTCTAGGATCAATACCATCAGTATTAGCATACATTGAAAAGAAATTATATGTATTACGAAGTGTATTAAAGAACTTAGAATTTATCTCACGAATACCATCACAATCAAACTTCAAAGGAGTCCAAACAGGAGAAGAATATAACATAAAGAATCTAGTAGCATCTGCCCCATACTCTTCTAAAATAGGCATAGGAGCTATAGCATTACCACGTGACTTATGCATTTTTTGCCCAAACTTATCCAAAACTAAATCATTAACAACTACATTTTTATATGGACTACATCCCTTAACAAAAGTAGAAATAACAAGTAGCGAATAAAACCATCCTCTAGTCTGATCAATACCCTCCGCTATAAAATCAGCAGGAAATTGTGATTCAAACAACTCTTTATTCTCAAAAGGATAATGATATTGTGCAAAAGGCATTGAACCAGAATCAAACCAACAATCCATAACACTACTAACACGTGACATAACGCCACCACATTTACTACATTTAATGTGAACATTATCAACATAAGGTCTATGCAATTCAATATTCATATCAATATCTTCTATCGCAGCATCGACAAGTTCAGCTCTTGAACCAATCATAACATCATGACCACAACTACATCTCCATAAAGGAATAGGAGTACCCCAATATCTATTACGACTAATAGCCCAATCATTCATATTCATAAGCCAATTACCAAATCTTTTCTCTCCAACATAAGAAGGATGCCAACAAACTTTCTTATTCTCCTCAATAATCTTATCCTTATACTCAGTAACCTTAAGATAAAGACTATCCTTAGAATAATAAACAAGAGGCGTCTTACATCTCCAACAATGTGGATAATTATGTTTCATTTTTTCTTTCTTAAATAACTTATCTTCAGCCTTTAAATATTTAATAATATCAATCTCTAAATCACTATCAACAACGCATCTACCCTTCCAAGGACCATCAGTATAACAACCATCATCACCAACAGGATTTAAAACAGGCAAACCATATCTAAGACCAACTTCATAGTCATCTTGGCCAAACGCTGGAGCAATATGAACAATACCCGTACCATCATCAACCGTTACATAATCCGCAACCGTTACATAAAATCCTTTTTTATTAACCTTCAAAAATGGCATCAATTGTTCATATTCAGTATACTCTAAATCGCGTCCCTTATAATTTTCAACAACCTCATAATCATCACCCAAGACCTTATTAGCAAGATCCTTAGCTACAATAAAATTATAACCCTTACTTTTGCATTTTACATAATCAACATCAGGATTAACACACAACGCAACATTAGAAATCAAAGTCCAAGGCGTAGTTGTCCATACCAAGAAATAAGTATCTTCATCCTTAATTTTAAAAGGAACTGTAACTGTATTAACACTAATCTCCTTATATCCCTGTGCTACTTCATGAGAAGCAAGACCAGTACCACATCTAGGACAATAAGGTAAAATCTTCAAACCATCATAAACAAGCCCAGCATCAAAATATTTCTTTAATATCCACCATTCAGTTTCAATATAATCATTATCATAAGTTATATATGGATGTTCAAGATCAATAAATTGCCCCATTTTATGAGTAAAATCACGAAAAGCAGCCTCATTTTCCCAAACACTCTCACGACATTTTTTGTTAAATTTCTCAATACCATATGCCTCAATATCACCTTTACCATTAAAGCCCAAAGCCTTCTCAACTTGAACTTCAACAGGTAAGCCATGCGTATCCCATCCAACTTTACGAAGAACTTTATATCCCTTCATCGTCTTATATTTACAAAAAGTATCCTTAACAAGCTTAGCAAGCATATGATGAACTCCAGGCATACCATTAGCAGTCGCTGGCCCATCATAGAAAACAAAGTTCTCACATCCATCTCTATTATCAATACTCTTCTGTAATAAATCTTCACTTTCCCACTTATCAAGTCGCATTTTTTCCACTTCACTAACTTTTCTATTATCTAATTCCTTAAATTTATTCATAATCTAAAAACTCCTTTCCAAACAAAAAAACACTTACATAACTTAAGGACGAGTCTCCCCGCGGTACCACCTTAATTCACATAAGTGCTCTTAATTAAATTATAACGGTCTTAACCGAAACTTCCTACTAAATTCAGAAATTCACTTCTGAAGTGATCATATTTAACTATTCTATCTATTCTCACCAAACATAGACTCTCTTTAAGAAATCATTAAATACCCTCTCCAACACATGTTTTAAAATTAAATTCTCCTTTATTATAAAATAAATCATCTAAAAAAGTCAATATTTTTTCTAATTTTTTCTAATTTTTTCTAAATCGTTGCATTGCAAAAGTAAATTCCACCCCTATTTTAATAAAGATGGAATTTAGTTGGTAAAAGTAATGATGTGGAATT
>CAKOYV010000005.1 GCA_934131005.1 uncultured Bacilli bacterium
TCGTTGAATTCTAAATAAAGTGCACAATTATGTGCATTACGACTTAAAATGTGTGTTTTCATAAGAAAATGCACATTTTTTAGTCGATAAAGTAATAAAAACAATAGTAAAAATTAAAAAATGTGATATATTATATAGCGACAAAGGACTTTAGTTCCACGTCAAAAAGTGCAGGAATTGTGACATTTTTAAAACTAAGTGCACAACGCCTACATTATAAATTAATAGATTAATAGAGGCAATTTGCTTGTCGTAAAAATAATTATAGTTTGAGCTATAGTTATTTTTATTTTAATAAATTATTTGATAAATCAACATTATCAGGTTCAATATAATAACAACTTAATGATTTCAATATATATTCATCACATAAGAATAACATAGCTTCATAAGGTGACTTGCCATTTAATGAATCTCTACATAATGAATTAATATTATTCATAATTAAATTACAGCCTTCTTGAGTAATATTTTTGAAAGAAGAACCTTTAGGTAAAATATATCTAATAAATTCATGATTTTTTTCAATTGATCCTTTCTGACTAGATGCATGTGGATCACAAAAAAATAAATGAGTAACATATTCACCAGTTGAATGAATACATTCAATATTATTAACGTCGAAAAATTCATGGCCATTATCAGTAAGAATAACCTGAAATAAATTTTTATAAATATCTAAAGGAATAAGAGTTTGTAATGTTTTAAAAATTCTTGTTACTTCTTCAGTTGTTTGTGATTCTAATTTAAATATAAGCATGAATTTAGACTTTCTCCAAAGTAATGTAAGAAAACAATCTGATTCTGTTTGTAAACCTTCAACAGTATCCATTTCAACTATATTTAAATCTGGATTGTTAGAAATAAATTCAATGAAATCAGTATATTTTCTATTAACCAATATTTCACGTTCTTTTCTAGTTCTCCTTTTATTTGAATTTTTTCTTTTTTTATACTTAACAATTCTAGGAAAATCTAAAGGCCCAAATTCAAAAATACCATCTTTAATATAACGATAAAAAGAACTTTTACTGAAATCTAAGATATCCGGATGATTAATATATAAATGATTAGTTGTTTGTCCCTTTTTAACAAGAGGAGTTATAGTTTCATTAATAGAGTGTATTTCTTCTAAAGTTAGATTAACACCTTGTCTACAATATTTAATTAATTCTTCATACGATTTTTGGGATTCTCTAGCATAATAGGTCCATCTGATTTTTCTACAACCACTTCTAGATTTACAGCCATTACAAACATAAGGAGAATGATTTAATCTTTCACAAGATAAATCTAAATCTGGATGATTTATTTTATAATTATTCCAAGATGTTGGTTCAGAATATTTTCTATTTCTATCAACTTCTCTTAAAATAGTAGAATGGCTTCTATTTAATTCTTTAGCAATTTGATTTATGGATTTATTTTGATTTAATCCATCTTCAATATTTTTTCTATCTTCATAAGATAGATGAGAATAATTTGTCATTTTCAATACCTCCTTAATGACAAACAAATTGCTTAAGAAGATATTATATATGTTTCTAAAACTTATTGCACATTAATTGTGCACTTTCAATAAAAATCTACAGAAGAATGTTAATTGGCATTTTTCTTTTTTTCTAGATTGATTTTTAAAGTATTTTAGCTTATACTTTTATTGGAGATGATAAAATGGATATTTTTTGCAAAATTAATGAAGGAGAAATTCCTTGTAAAAAGATATATGAAGATGAAGATGTTTTTGTTATATTAGATATTAATCCTATTAGTAATGGACATTGTCTAGTAATTCCTAAAGTTCATTATAAGGATTTATATGATATTGATAAGAAGGTATTATCACATATTATTGATGTTGGGATGAAGATGGGAGATATCTTAAAAGATAAGTTACATTGTGAAGGTGTTACTTTTGAACAAAATAATGGTATTGCTCAAGAAGTGAAGCATTTTCACTTACATGTTATACCTAGATATAAATATGATGATATTATTGATGTTGATGAAGTATATAATATAATAACTAGCACTAATTAATAGTGTTTTTATTATATTATAATAATTGCTTTTTAAAGCTTGATAATATATAATATATGGTAGTATTTAAAAAATTAATAGGAGGTTATTATGAGATTATATAATACACTTAATAGAAAAGTTGAAGATTTTATTCCTAAAAAAGAGAAAATTGTTAATATGTATACCTGTGGACCTACAGTTTATCATTATGCTCATATTGGAAATTTAAGGACATATATTATGGAAGATATTTTAGAAAAGGGACTTAATTTTCTTGGTTATAAAGTTAATAGAGTTATGAATATTACAGATGTTGGGCATTTGACCAGTGATAGTGATAGTGGAGAAGATAAAATGCTTAAAGGGGCGAAAAGAGAACATAAAACGGTTTTAGAAATTGCTGATATGTATACAAAAGCTTTTTTTAATGATATGCAAAGCCTTAATATTAAAAAGCCTGAAATTATTAGTAGGGCTACTGATAATATAGATATGTATATTAAAATTATTAAAACTTTATTAGATAAAAAATATGCTTATATTAGTGGTGGAAATGTATATTTTGATACTTCAAAACTAGATGATTATTATAAATTGACTAATCATAGAGCTGATGAAATGGTTGTGGGGGTTAGAGAAGGTGTAGATATTGATAATAACAAGAAAAATCAAGCTGATTTCGTTTTATGGTTTACTAAGTCTAAATTTCAAGAACAAGAGTTAAAGTGGGATAGTCCCTGGGGGATTGGCTATCCTGGATGGCATATAGAATGTTCAGGTATTGCTATTAAGTATTTGGGTGAATATTTAGATATACATTGTGGTGGAATTGATAATATTTTTCCACATCATACTAATGAAATAGCTCAAAGTGAGGCTTTTCTTGGGCATGAATGGTGTAAATTTTGGGTTCATGGAGAACATTTGAATGATAAATCTGGTAAAATGAGTAAAAGTAAGGGCGAGTTTTTAACTGTTAATACTTTGATTAATAAAGGTTATGATCCTTTGGCATACCGTTATTTGTGTTTAAATTCTTATTATCGTAATACTTTAACCTTTTCTTATGAAATACTAGATGGTGCTAGTCATGAGTATAATAAGTTAAGAAATAAAACTATGGCTCTTAAAAATGTAGGTGATATTGATAATAATAAGATAGATAGATATATTAAAGATTTTAAAGATGCTATTGCAAATGATTTAAATACTTCTACTTGTATTACTATATTGTATGATGTATTAAAGAATAAAGATTTATCTGATGCATCAAAGATATTTTTAATAAAGAAATTTGATGATGTTCTTTCTCTTAATTTATTAAAAAATGAAAATAGTGAAGAAATAGATGAAGAGATTGTTAATTTTATTAATAACAAAATTGAGGAACGTAATCGATATAAAATCGAAAAAAATTATGAGATGGCAGATAAGATTAGAGCTGAATTACTTGATAGAGGTATTAAAATTAAGGATACTCGTGAAGGTACTATATATGAAATAGTAAAATAGTTATCAACAATTGTGTGGAAAACATTCAACATGATACTACATTTTTCTACATATAGTAATAGTTTTCAACATTTAATTGTGGAAAAAAGCCCACTATTTTGTGGACTTTTTTGATGTTTTTGTATTTTTTGATAATAAATAGATACTAGTTATTAATGTTGGGGTTGTAATATCAATTATAACATCTTTAAATTGACTTGTTCTGCCAGGAACTAGTGATTGATGATATTCATCAGAGCAGGCGTATAAGAAACAAAATATTAAACTTAAAACTATTATCTTTTTTGAATTTGTTTGATATTCCTTTAATAAAGAATGTGTTAATAGAAATAAAATTAAATATTCCATTACATGGGCTGATTTTCTTATAATAAAATTTAATGTTGTTACTAGATCACTTGAACTTACATATGTTTTTATCATGTTATGTGTTATTGTTCCAGAATGTGGTTGATTTGAAAAAAGAAAAATAATTAACATCCATAATAATAACAGTATCCATTTTTTTAATTTATTCATTTTTTTATCTCCTTTTTGTATATCATAATATATTTTTTTTGATTATTCAAATTAATTTTTATGTTATAATTTTATTGGTGATAATATGGACAATATTTTAAAAAGACGAAGTTATAGAAAATTTAGTGACGAACCGATTGAAGATAATTTAATTATTGATATTATAAGAGCAGGAATGCAGGCTCCATCTTCCTTTGACCAAAGACCTTGGCATTTTTTGGTAATTAGAAATTTGAAATTATTAAATACTTTGGCTACTATAACTCCTTATTCTATGTGCATTAAAAATAGCTCTGTTGCTATTATTCCTTGCTACAAAATTGATGAGGTTAAAATTTCGGATTTTGTTATTTGTGATATGAGTGCTTGTGTTGAAAATATGCTAATAAAGATTACAGATTTAAATTTGGGTGGTGTTTGGATAGGAATTGCTCCTAATGAAGAAAATATTAAAAAAGTTCAGAAAACATTAAAGTTGGAGCTAAATATTATTCCATTTTGCATTATTCCACTTGGATACCCTAAAGTTACTAAAGAGTATGAGGATAGATTTGATAGAAAAAGAATTACGTTTATTAATTAAAAACTCCCTTCTTTAAAAATAGAGAAGAGATTTTTTAATTTTTTATTTTTGTGATAAAGAGCACTTAATAAAATTATCAAATAGAGGATGCGGGTTGGTTGGTCTTGATTTGAATTCTGGATGAAATTGACAAGCGATAAAAAATTTATTATCAGGATTTTCAATAATTTCTACTAAATTAGCTTGTTCATTTATTCCTGAGAAAATTAGACCATTTTTTTCTAATATTTTTCGATACTTGTTATTAAATTCATATCTATGACGATGTCTTTCTAATATTTTTTCTTTTTTGTAGCATTTATAGGTTAAGGTGTCTTTTTTTAATGTACATTCATAATTTCCCAATCTTAAAGTTCCTCCCATATTTACAATTGATTTTTGATCTTGCATTAAATCAATAATAGGATTTGAACATAGTTCGTTAAATTCTGTTGAGGAGGCATCATTAATTTTACATACATTTCTGGCGTATTCTATTACTGCTAATTGCATACCAAGACATAATCCTAAGTATGGAATGTCATTTGTTCTAGCATGCTCTATAGCTCTGATCATACCTTCTGTTCCTCTATTGCCGAAGCCTCCTGGTACGATTATTCCTTTGCTATTTTTAAAAATCTTGTCTAAATTTTCTTCTTTTTCTATCTCTTCAGAATCAACCCAATTAATCTTTATTTTTGTTTTATATTTATATCCTGCATGTTTTAGTGATTCTACTACTGATATATATGCATCGTGTAATTCTGTATATTTTCCTACTAATGATATTTCTATTTCTTGTTGAAGATTATTAACTGTTTGAACTAGATTTTGCCAATATTTTAATTTACTTGTTTTATTTTTTAAATTAAATTGATTTAAAATAATTTTTTCAATATTTTGTTCATGAAAATTTAGAGGAATTTGATAAATGTTGTCAACATCTACAGCTTCTATTATATTTTCTTCTTCTAAACTACCAAATAGAGCAAGCTTTTTTTTGACAGGTGATGATAAGGGAATATTTGCTCTTGTTACAATAATATCAGGTTGAATTCCTAATCTTCTTAATTCTATAATGCTATTTTGTGTTGGTTTAGTTTTTAATTCATTAGATCCATATAAATATGGAATTAATGTTGTATGAACAAACAAGCTATTTTCTCTTCCTATTTCTAAACGAAACTGACGCAAACTTTCCATCATAACAGCTGATTCAATATCTCCTACTGTTCCTCCGATTTCAGTTATAACAATATCTGCTTTACTACTTAGTCCTGCTTCGTATATTTTATTTTTGATTTCATTTGATATATGTGGTACTATCTGGATTGTAGTTCCTAGAAAATCACCTTTTCTTTCTTTTTCTATTACATTTGAGTATATTTTCCCATTGGTGATATTAGATGTATAGTTTAATTCTTCATCTATAAACCTCTCATAATGTCCTAAATCTAAGTCTGTTTCACAGCCATCAGCAGTTACGAATACTTCTCCATGTTGAATTGGAGACATCGTTCCAGGATCAACATTCATGTAAGGATCAAATTTTTGCATAAATACTTTATAACCTTTTGCTTTAAGTAATAATGCTATTGAGGATGCTGTTATTCCTTTTCCTAGGCCTGAGCATACTCCTCCTGTTACAAAAACATATTTTGTCATAAAAAAACACCTCTTTACTTTCTAACCGAGAACTTAGAAGGCTCTATTTTAAGTTATCATATTTTGAGTATTAATTGTTAATAATTATCTTGTTGTTAGTTTGTTGTTAGTTAACATAATTATCTGTAATTATTAATATTCTTTATATATAATTGATTATTTCCTTTTTTTTTGGTATAATTATGGCACTTGAGGTGATTATTATGAAAATTACTAGCGTTGATTTTATTACTTCAGCTGTTAGAAGAAGTCAATATCCTGAAGGAGAACTTAAAGAATTTTTGTTAGTTGGAAGGAGCAATGTTGGTAAAAGTAGTTTTATTAATAAAATTGTTAATAGAAAAAATATTGCTAGAATTAGCTCAGTACCAGGTAAAACTCAAACATTAAATTTTTATTTAATTAATAAAGCATTTTATTTGGTAGATGTGCCTGGTTATGGATTTGCTAAAGTTAGTAAAAAGTTAAAGAATAAGTTTGGAATGATTATTGAAGATTATTTAAAAGAGAGAGAAAACTTAAAACTAGTATTTATGTTAGTTGATTTTAGACATAAACCTACTGAAGATGATGTCTTAATGTATAATTATATGAAATATTATAATATACCTGTTACAATTATTGCTACCAAAATAGATAAAGTATCAAAAAATAGTTATAAGAAGAATGAAAAAATTATTAGAGATACTTTAAGTATGGTTGAAGGTGATGACTTGATATTATTCTCTGCTGTTAATAATACAGGTAAGAGTGAGGTCCATGATAAGATAGAGAGTATAATTGCTAATTAGAACATTATCTTTATCGTATCATAAATTACTTTAGGTGATAATATGATTATTAGGAACGATAAGGATTTATTTGTAATACGAATTTTTAATAATTATATTGAAGATAATGATATATATGATATAGATTTTATTTGTAATATTTTTAAAGATTTCTTAAGAAAGTATAAGGATAAATATGATATTAGAGGTCTTTGTTGTATTGAAGTTTATGTAAATTATAAACACGGTATTGTTATGGAGATTAAAAATATCTATAAGTATGATGATGAATTAGATGTTAAAATTAAATTTCATATAGATTATACTTTTTTAATGGAAATTAATTGTGATAATATTGATGATTATGAAGATGTTTATTACTATAAAGATAAATATTATAGCCCATATGATGATTATTATGATAGTAATATTATCTATAGAGATAGTTTAAATATTCTAAATAATGGTATTAAAATTAAGTAGAAGGTGGTGATAGTTATGGCAATGCCTACTGTTTGTTTAGTTGGAAGGCCTAATGTTGGTAAAAGTACTATTTTTAATAGACTTGTTAGAAAAAAAATATCTATTATTGAAGATACTCCTGGTGTTACTAGGGATAGAATTTATGGAGATGTTAGTTATGGCAAATATAAATTTCATCTAATTGATACAGGTGGAATTGATGTTAGTAAAGAAATTTTTAATAATGAAATAAAAGTTCAAGTAGAAATTGCTATTGATGAGGCAGATTTAGTTGTATTTGTTGTTGATGGTAAGGATGAATTAAATCAAAATGATTATGTTATTAGAGATATGCTTAAAAAAAGTGATAAAAAAGTGATTGTTGCTGTTAATAAAATTGATAATAGTAATAGAATGAATAATATTTATAATTTCTATGAGTTAGGTTTTGAAAATGTTATTGGTGTTAGTGGAGAGCATAATATTGGTATAGACAAGCTTATGGAAGAAATTATTGCTGACTTTAAACCATATTCAAAAGATGAAGTTTTGGATAATAAAATTAAATTTTGTGTTATAGGTAGGCCTAATGTTGGTAAAAGTAGTTTAGTTAATGCTCTTCTTAACGAAGAAAAGGCTATTGTTAGTAATGTTGCTGGTACAACTAGAGATGCTGTTGATACTGTCTTTCGTTATGAGGGAGAAGATTATGTTGTTATTGATACTGCTGGACTTCGAAAAAAAGGCAAAGTATATGAAAGTATTGAAAAATATAGTGCTATTAGAAGTATGAAAGCTATTGAACGTTGTGATGTATGTTGCATAGTAATTAATGCTGAAGAAGGCATAATAGAACACGATAAGCATATTGCTAATTATGCCTTAGAAGCTGGTAAAGCTATTGTATTAGTTGTTAACAAGTGGGATACCGTTAATGATAAAAATGATATTAAATCTTTTACACAATTGATAAGAAGTGAATTTCAATTTTTAACTTATGCTCCTATTGTATTCTTATCTGCTAAGACAAAAAAAAGAATTCATACACTTATGCCTGAAATTAAAAAAGTTTATAATAATTCATTAAAAGAAATTAAAACTAGTGTTTTAAACGAAGTAATAAGAGATGCTGTTATGTTAAATCAACCACCTTCTTATAAAGGAAAAAGGCTTAAAATTTATTTTGTTAATCAGTGTGGTACTAAACCTCCTAAATTTAATTTTAACGTTAATAGTAATAAATTAGTTCATTTCTCATATAAGAGATATTTAGAAAATAAACTAAGAGAAAACTTTGATTTAGAAGGAACACCTATTATTATACAATTTAAAAATAAAAATGAAGAATACTAGAATTTAGGAAACTTGAGTTTCCTTTTTTGGTGGTTTAATCATAATTTCTTTTTTATTTATTTTAGATTTTTTATTATCAGTTTTTTTTCATAACTTACATATAATAAATTAGGAGGTTGTTATGGCATTTTCTGATAATTTTTTTAAAAAAGTAGAAAAAAAGACTAATGTTGATAAAGACACAATTCTATCTTTGGCAAGTAAATTGCAAGGAGCTAATATGAAAAATGAAACAGTTTTAAGGGAAGTAATTCAGGATATTTCTAGGATTACTGGTAGAGAGGTTTCAGAAGAGAAGGAACAAAAAATAATTGATACAGTTATGAATGATGGAGTTCCTAAGAATATTAATAAATATTTAGATGAATAAAATTAGATTTTTTGTCTAATTTTTTATTTTTTTATAATAACTATTTTTATATTACATAATATTAATTGAACAGAGAGTGAGGTATTTATGGAAAAGATTGATGTTATTAAAAGTATTTCAAAAAGATGTGGTGGTGATATTTATTTAGGGGTAGTAGGGGCGGTTAGAACTGGTAAGAGTACATTTATTAAAAAATTTATGGAAAGTATGGTTATTCCTAATATCCCAGATGAATATGAACGAAAAAGAACATTAGATGAACTTCCTCAGTCCGCTGCAGGAAAAACAATTATGACTACTGAACCTAAGTTTGTTCCTGCAACAGCTACAAAGATTCAAATTGATGATTTTGAAGCGGCTATTAGAATGGTTGACTGTGTTGGGTATGTTATTGATGCTGCAAAAGGTTATGAAGATGAAAATGGACCAAGGATGGTTATGACTCCTTGGTATTCAGATCCAATCCCTTTTGTTGAGGCGGCCGAACTTGGAACAGAAAAGGTTATTAAAGAACATTCAACTATTGGGATTGTTGTTACTACTGATGGATCAATAGGGGAAATTCCTAGAAATGAGTACGTCAATGCTGAGGAAACAGTAATAAAAGAATTGAAGGAAATTGGTAAACCTTTTATAGTTGTATTAAATTCTGTACACCCTATGTTACCTGATACAGAAAAATTAGCCAACAAACTTAAAGATGAATATAATGTTCCTATCATTCCAGTTAGTGTAGAAAACATGACTGATAGGGATATGTATAACATCTTAAAAGAAGCTTTATATGAGTTTCCTATTGATAAAGTTAAGATAAATATGCCTGAATGGATTGCAATTTTGCACAAACAACATTATATAAAAACAGAATATATAAATAGAATTAGAGAAAGTGTTATTGAAATTAATAAACTTAAAGATATAGATAATATTACAGATGGTTTTAAAAACTGTGAATTTATTGAAAAATCTTATATATCTGATGTTGATACTTCTACTGGGGAGGTTACTATTCAATTAGATGCTCCTAGTGGCTTATACAGCAAAGTTTTAAATGAAATAATTGGTACTGATATTTCTTCTAAGGCTAATCTATTGTCCATGTTTCAAGAGTTAAATGAAGCAAAAAAAGAGTATGATCAAATTAAGGGTGCTTTAAAAATGGTAAAGCAAACCGGTTATGGTATTGCTTCTCCTACATTGTCTGATATGAAATTAGAAACTCCCGAAATTATAAAACAAGGTGGTAGATATGGGGTTAAACTTAAGGCTAGAGCTCCTTCTATTCATATGATAAAAGTTGATGTAGAATCTACTTTTGAACCTATAATTGGTAGCGAAATTCAAAGTAAAGAACTTATTAATTATTTGACTCAAGATAATAATGGCGAGGATATTTGGAAAAGTGAAATTTTTGGTAGAAGTCTTGATGTTATTGTGCAAGAAGGAATTCAGGCTAAACTTTCTATGATGCCAGATAATATTAGATATAAATTAGGAACAACATTAACAAAAGTTATTAATAAGGGTTCTAATAACATGATTGCTATTGTTCTATAATCTAAATTTCATTATAAAAAAATATTAGTCTTTATTAAACTAATATTTTTTATTTTGACAATCAAAAACCAATTAGTCCTGATAAAACTAATTGGTTTGAGTTTTAGAAAAAAATTGAATAGTTTTTTAATAATCTATATTATCTATTAACAATTGCTAATAGATAATACAATTATTAATAACATTAATAGACATTATCAGTGTCCATTACAATTTCTTATGCTTTAAGTTTTCTTTCTTAAAAAAACAATTGTTCTACTTAGTGGAGATAAGAATTATATTCCTATAACTTTTTCTTCCTACTGAAGATATTAAAACATTTAACATATTACATATATCCCATAATATATATTTAATCCAATACATTATGAACTATATGTGCAAAGGGTAAGATAAATCACCAAATGTTTTATCCTCTATCTAAGTAATTTTATTATATCACTTAAAATTTTAACTGTCAATATATTTTATTAATTTTACATAAAAAAAATTATAGTTTTATGTAAAAGAAAACTTATAGTTAAATAATGGCAGAATTGCTAATTATTTAAGTAAAATGTATTGATTTTCATAATTTTTCGTGGTAAATTATAGTTGTAAGCATAAAGAGATGTTTGATGCTTATTTATATATAGTTATGGAGGTAGAAAATGACAAAAGCTGAATTAATAGAATTTATAGCAGAAAATGCTGATTTAACTAAGGCTGATGCTGGAAGAGCTTTAGAAGCTACTATTGAAGGTATTATTGAAGGTCTTAAAGATAAGAAAAAAGTTACTTTAGTAGGATTTGGTACTTTTATTTCTAAGGATAGAGCAGAACGTACTGGTCGTAATCCACAAACTGGTGAACCTGTTACAATAGCTGCACGTACAGTACCTGCATTTAAAGCTGGTAACAAATTAAAAGAAGCTTTAAATTAATCATTAATATATAATGAAAAAGAAATTTAGTTCAATTTATGGACTATTTTTTTTGTACAAAAAAAAACGATTGCAATTATTTATTCCAAAGAACAAATAATACAATCGCTAGCATTCTCATGAGAAAAATCGAAATATACTATATATAAATAGGTAATGTATAATTTATAAAATATACTAATTAAAATATATTATAAAATTTAAAATATAAGACATTATAACAAAAATTTTTTTATTAAAATAATTCTCGTGGAATGCTTAGGGCTAAAAACTTTGTATTTTATTTAATCTTCAAAATAACTTAGAAGAACCCCATTTTTTAAATTTCAAATTCAATTGAATTTAATTTTGAGATTTCAAAATCTGTATTTTGAATTTTTTCGTTTACTTCTTTTAGTTTTTTCTTAATGTCTTTTGCATCAAAATTAGTTGTTTTACATTCAAAATAAGAATTATTAACTTCTGTAACCCTCTTTTTAGAGTTTTTAAATAATAATAATTGTTCATATATTGTTTTTATTTTTCTTAAGTTGATATTATCTATAATTGCTTCTTGAATACTTCTTCCATCGCTTAATTTAAAAGTATTATTTTTTTTATATAAAATAGATTTTAATTTTGATAATTCTTCAATTGTTTTTTCTATTTCATTTAAATCTGATGTAAAAATTATTTTGTTATCTTCTATAATATTTAATCTTCCATCTAATTCTTCTGTTGAAGTACTTAAAGCTAGTCCCTTAATAGTACTAATTTTACTATTTAATTTTTTTTCATCCTCTGATATTAAATTCATTAATGCTGATATATTCATTTTCATTTTATTCACTCTCCCTTTGTCAATTACAATTTTACTACTATTAGAAAATAATTGGTCGCTATCAAAGCGACAAAAAAACGCCTACAATGAAGCGTCACAAAAGGTATATAAATAATTGTTTATTTGATCTAAGTTGTAGACATCATTATCTAAACAATAAGATATTATTTGGTCAAACTTACTATTACTTAAAGAATAGCCTGCAGAATTTAATAACTTATCAAATTCTGGTTTTTGTAATTCTAAAGCTAAGCATAGTTTGATAATTACATTTCTTCTAGGAATATAACTATTAGAACATCTTATCTTAGAAAATAATTTTCTATCTATATCAACCTTTTTGTATATCTCCGAATCTTTATAACCACTTTGATCAATGAATGAAAAAAGTACTTCATTAAAACTCTTTGATCTATTACAATTTAAATATTCAATTATCTTTGTATTCATATAATAGCCTCCTTTAATCTGAACTTACAATTAGCTCAATTTTGAATGTTCAGAAAATTGACATTCATATAGACCATTTAAATTGAATTTAAGTTAAATATTTAAATTGTAAAAATATTATATATTATTTTTTAGCTTTTAGCAAGTATTTTACCAAAAAAATAATATTTGAATTTTTCCAAATATTATTTTATTTCTCTATAAATAGAATCAATTTTTCCTAAGATCATACTATTAGAAATAATATTAACATTAATAGTAGGATATTTAGGATTTAGAGCTTGAAGTATTATTCCTTTTGGATATCTATATAGTCTTCTTGCTGATAGAACATTATTCTTAACAGCAATTATTATATCGTCACCATTTTTATAATCTGCCTGTTTAGAAAAATATAATTTATCATTTTTTAAATATACTGGTGACATAGAATCATCTGTTACTTTTATGTATAGGCCATTACAATTACTTTGAGCTTCATATGAGGCATTTTTGTAAGTGTTTATTATTTTTTCATCCTCTTTAGTTATATTTTTATCTTTGCGAAGATTACTAACATACTCCTTAATTATCTTTTTATCGATTATTTTTTTCTCCTCTTCTGTTATGGGAGCTTTTTTGAATATATCACTATCTATGTTGAAGATGCGACATATTTCAAATAATATTTCATAAGGAATATTTAATTTTCCTGTTTCATATTTATGTAACGTTTGTCTATTTTTTTGATAATTTAATGCCTTAGCTAAATCTTCTAATGAATAATTATATTTCTCTCTTGTTTCTTTTAAAATTTTACTAACAATAGGTTTTAATTCATCACTAATTAGTTCTTGTTTTCTAGTTCTCATATCCACACTTCCTTATTGTATTAATTATTATCGGCTACTTGTTTATTTAATATATTTGTTATATATAATGGGATTGTACCAATTATTAAAATTATTAAACTTATCATGTATCTAATGATTATCATTTTTATCATATCTATTGGTTCTTTGATAAAGGTATAAGCTAATATAATAAATAATATAGATGCTATAAATTGAATAATTATTCCTGAAAATAAATTACTTATCCATATTTTATTTTTAATTCTTTTTAAGTAATAATATAATTTTGAATTTAATAATATAGTGTATAAAATTGTTGTTATGTTTGCAAAATACAGTCTTTCACTACCTAACATTATATTATCATATGATTTATTTGTAAATAGCATCGTTTGACTTGAAGTTAGTAAGCTAGTTAAATATAATACTGCATAACTAGCAACTAGTGATATTATTAATACTATTACTAAGTTTTTTATAGCGTTATAGCCTTTTTTTTGAACTATTATATTGGTAGATAAGATGCCTGTTATAAAAGGAATAAATCCTAAATTTAGTTCAAAATTATATATTGTTATTACTTTTAGGGATGTTATGCATGATAATATAAATAATATTATTGTATACGCATATATTCCTTCTATTTTGTGAGCTTTGTAAATAATAATTTGCAATAATAGGCATAAAATTAGTTCTACTCCTAATAATGTTATGTTTGTCATTTTAACACCTTCTTATTAGTTGGAATAATTGTTAAAAATATAGCATATATAACGGTAATTATTAATCTTAACATATATGTTGAAAGAAGAAGTTTTATAATTGCCTGATTTGATAAAATTCCATAATATGATATAAACATATAAAGTATTGATTCTATTAGACCTGCTGCTAAATATGTTGTTACCATACTTATAAATAAGTTATCATAGATATTTTTGATTTTGTTATATAACAATAATAATATTTTTTGAGATATAAGCATTGTAAATGGATAACTTAAAAGTATTCTACTATTATCAATGAAAACATTTTTCATATTTATACCAATAGTATCATTTAATGATTGTACATAATTTGATTCTAAAAAAATTAGTGTGGCACAAATAAGATTTAATAGAAAATTTAGATTAATAATTTTATTTACACTTTTTTTATCCTTACTCTCTATTAGTAAATATAATGATATAAACATTGTTACATATACAATTGCATTAGCGTTTATGGTCAGAGTTTTAATTTCTATATATTTAAAATTTAGAATAAAAGTTAGGATATTTGATGTTATAAATATTGAAATTAAGCCCAAATTTTTGCCTTTTTTGTATGCTAACCATAGAGATAATAGACAAATTATTAAGATACAAATAATAACTAGTTCATTCATTGCAACACCTTCTTATTCGATATATATTATAGCATACTTTTTTAAGATACAAAATAGTTGTTGATTATAAAAAAAGAAAATCTAATTTTTAATCATTAGATTTTGGTTGATTTGCTTCTTTTTTTTGATATAGCATATCTGCAAAAGCCTCTATTCTTGTATCAATAGCAGTTTCATTATCCTGAGCATCAAAGCTAAAATAAAGAATAGGAATATTATAATCATTGCTAACCTTTTCCAAGATAGGCATAGCATTTAATTCCGGAGTACAGCCAAAACTTTTTATGTGAACTATGCCATCATATTTCTTTTTAGCTAGTTTTTCAGATAATACTATACTTTCAGTAGCATCTGCTCCTAAATGATACTTTAAATATTTTTTACCTTGTCTTAAAAGTTTTTTTAATCGATACTTTTTTTGAAATAATAAGTATGTTAAAGTGGTAAATCTATGCACTTCAATTCCTTTTTGAGCTAGTTTTATCTCAATATTATTACTGCAAAATGGCTCCATTAGAGAGTATAATTCTCCAACTAAACCTATTTTTAAACAATTAGATGGTTTATTAACAGTAATATCTTTATATTTCTTTTTATATTTTTTATACAGCTTAATTAAATACATAGGTGTTATTTTTTTATATTCTAAGTTTCTTTTTAGAGAATTTGTTACATTTTTAAAACTATTTTTTTCATTTTCAAATCCCATATTTTCACGAGGATATTTGGCTAATTTATCCATTATTATTATCATTAATGCCGTATTTATTAGATAATAAATAAAGGGAATAATTTTTAGTTTAGGATTACACTTTTTGGCAAATTTATAAACATTTCTTAGAGAGATATGATTGTTATGAATTAGATTTATAAAAGTAAAATTATAGCCTAAGTCTTGTAAAATTTTTTCTTGTAATTCAGCATAATATCCATAACGACATCCACCGCCTGCTTGTAAGAGAATATTAGCTCCTTTTTCTAAAGCTTCTATGTAGTTTCCTAAATTATATTTAAATGGAACACATACATAATCAGGAGAATATTTAGCCCCTAAAGTTATTGTTTTTTTTGTGATTTTTGGGGGAATTATAACTTTAGTATTAGTAATTTTTTTTACTAAATAAGATATAGGGATATAATAATCTCCTAAATGAGGAAAACTTATTACATTATTCAATATTTATCACTTCTCTCTTTTAATATATCTACAAAGCTTTCTATTCTTGTGTCTATTCCTGTTTCACTATACATATCATCTATTATAATATTTAAAGTTGGAATGGTAGTTATTTTTCTTATCATTAATTCATTAACTAGGGAATCAGGACCGCAAGGAAATGTTGTTAAAAAGATTATTCCATTTATATATTCTTTATAATATTCTATTGAACCAATTAATTCCTTAGAGTATGTCCAATAAAGAGTTGGTGATAATTTTTTAGCATATTTTTTTGCTAGTAATTTATTTGTAAGATCAGAATAAATTACTTCTATTTTTTCTTTTTCTAATTTTTTAATTATTGGTTGTCCTATATAATTATCATAAATATTGTATGGATGAGATACAACAAGAACTTTTAGATTAGAAGTTGTTAATTTTTTTTGTTGATTAATTATCTTTTTTTGTTCTATTTTCTTAGCTGTCGTTATTGCCTTGAAATAACTTATTAAAACCTTTATTGGCCTTTTTGTTAACTTTATTCCTAATTTTATTAAGGCTATACTTTCAGGAGATTTTTTTGTTTTTTCTATGTTATAATCTATTATTTTAATATTGGTAAATGTATTTTTGATGATATCATAATTGGCATTGAATTTAACACATACATTTTCTTCTTTTCCATAATTACAAACTCTTGGAATTAAAATATAATCACATTTATTAAGGAGATTATATACATGTCCTATATATATTTTTGAAGCAAGACAAGATTCATCAATTGAATACTTTTTACCTATATCAATTGTTTGTTTAGTTGTTTTATCACTTACAATAAGTTTAAAACCTAAATTACGAAAGAATGTCTTCCATAATATTTTGTACCGATAATATAAAAAAGCTCTAGGAATACCAATTGTTTTTTCCATATATCCTCCTTTACTGATAAAATATATGAAAAAAAGAAGAAATTTATTCTTCTAATTCATCATCATTTACTATAGTTAAATCAGCTAATTCATCATCACTATCATCATCAATAAAAGATTCATCATCATTAATAGCATCTATATCTTCTGCTTCGTCTTTTATTTCTACTTCGTCATTGGATAAATCTGATTGATTAGTATCATCATCATCGTCATCATCAATTACAATTTTTACTTTGTGATTAGTTTTTAAATCCCATGTTCCATCTTCTAATAAGATAAATTCTTTAGATGTTGTTAATGATTGGAAAAAATCGGCTATTTTATCAATATATTCTGCTTCTGATAAGTTAAGTAGGTTGCATACTTGTTTAAACAAATCAGCTGTTGTTAATTTTTGATGGCTCTCCTCTAAATATAATTTTGCTATTTCCGTATATGATAGTAACTCTAAATCTTCTTTTGATAAATTTTTTAATTTCATGATACCCTCCTATATTTCCTCTTTTGGAATAATACCAATTAAATTTAAGGCATTATTTAATATTATTTTTATTGCTTGTAATAAATATATTTTTTCTGAATTTGGTGTATTATTTTCTAAATACAAATTAGTTAATTTAGATAATTTATATATATAATCACACAATAAATCAGGTGATAAAGTCTCTTTGCAAGTTATAACTGTATCAACAAATTCAGATAACTTATTCAAAATAGTATATGTTAAATTATCATCTATAGTTATACTTTTTGATATCTTATTGTTTATCTTTAATAATTGGATGATTTTAATATAAGTAGATTCTATGTATGAATAATCATATTCTTGATTCTTTATAATTTCATCTAAGTTTTGTTTTTTATTATTAACAGATGCTAAGGAATAGCGAATCGTATTTATAAAATTTATATCATTTGTGTTTTTGGACAAATTTATATTAGTATCTAATGCTTTTATTTTCTTAGTATAAATTATTTTGCTATTTTTATTCAATGATTCTAATGATTTATTTAAACCATCTAGGTAATCTTCTTCGGCGATTATGTTTATAATTTTTTGATAATTTTGATTAATTTTACCTAGATTATATGCTAGAGCTATTGATAAATCAGTATATGTTCCATCTGCTTTTATTAAAATTCTATCCTTATTATCTTCATAGCTTGTTGTTTTCAACATTAAATTATTGTCATCAATATAACAAGCATCACTATATTTTATTTTTGATAAGACATCATCTACTACATAATCAGTATATAATGATTGTTCAGTAGTATAAATATCAAAATTAATTCTATATTTGTCTAATTCACTAGCTATATTAGATAAATTATTTTTATCTTGGTTTTTAATATAATATTCTTTTATAACATCGTATCCTAGATAATTAAATATTCTTGCTAAATTATCATTATAAATGATACCATTTAGATTTTTAGAAATATTACTTGACGAAATATTTTTATTAGTGTCTATGGTAGTAATATTTATCTTTTTAAGATTTCCCATAGTACTTTTTCCATAATTGTTGTTTTTTTCTAATATTTCATTAACATTATCTAATAATATTTCCTTTTTTAAGTAAAAATTGATAAAGCCTAAATTATTATATTCACATTTTTCTAGTATTTTATTTAAATTTAAGTTGGCAATAATAATTTGAGCTGTTTCTATTGGCGTTTTTTTTAGTTTACATGATAAGATAATGGCTAAATTTGTTGAATAATCTCCATATTTTTGCTCTTTTGACTTATCTATATGGATATCTTTTAATGATACTGGATATGTTGATTTTAAACTATCGTATATAAGCTTGGCTAGAGTAAATTTAATACTCATTATTATCACTCCTAGCTAGATAATACTCATATTTATTCTCTGAGTCATTTACAAGATATACTACTTTAATTGACATTTCAGTTACTATAATTTCTAGAGTTGTTATATCAATTTCTAAAGATATATCTTGGGCTTTTACTACGTATGTAGAAGGTATTGTTTTAGATTTTTCAAAAAAAATAGTATTTATTATTTCATTATTTTCTCTTTCTAGAATTAATTTATCGTTGGAAATTAATTTTAATTTATATTTTTCTTGATTACTTAAATAAGATATTTTATTTTTTTGAGTAATGGCATAAGTTGAAAATTTATCGATTGTATTATCTGTTATATTTTTTAAATGTCCATTTATTAATGTTTTCGTAAAATCTCCTCCAAACTAATTAATTCAGTAGACATTATATCATAAGTTTATCAAAAATAAAACTTATATTTATATTTTTTTTACTAATAATATAAATAGGGTTTAAAAATACTTATTTTACTAGAAAGAGTGATGATGATATGATAAGATTGAAGTGTTTGATAAAAATAATTGGTAAAGTGGCTTTAATAGGTCTTATTTTGAATATTTGTCTATACTTATATTGTTATATTACGCCAAAAATATCTGTTACCAAAGAACAATCTTATTATTTATATGATATTAACGATAAATTAATATTTAATGATAATCATGAATGGATTAAACTTAACAATATTAGTAAATATTTAATTGATGCTACTATTGATACAGAAGATAAGTATTATTATGAACATTTGGGATTTGATTATTTAAGAATTTGTAAAGCAGCTATTAATAATATCAAAAAAAGATCTTTATCTGAAGGTGCTTCTACTATTACTCAACAATATGCTAGAAATTTATTTTTAAATTATGATAAAAAATGGTCAAGAAAATTTGATGAAGCATTATTAGCAGCTGAATTAGAAACCCATTATAGTAAAGAAGAAATTTTAGAGGGTTATTTAAATACAATTAATTATGGTGGAGTTTATGGAATTGAAAATGCTAGTTGGTACTATTTTGGTCATAGTGCTAGTGATTTGGACTTAGCAGAGGCCTCTATGTTAGCAGGAATTCCTCAATCACCTTCTAATTATTCTCCCCTAATAAATTTAAAACTTGCTAAAAAAAGGCAAAAAACAGTTCTTAATTCTATGTATAAAAATAATTCCATAGATTATGATGAAATGAAAAAAGCTTATAGTGAAGAACTTAATTATATTGGTGAATTAAATCAAAGTAAATTAGAAAATATTCTTTATTTTAGAGATAGTGTTTTGAATGAATTAAATAGTATTAAAAGTATACCAAAATCACTTATAGAAACAGGTGGTATTAAAATTTATACTACACTAGATGAAAAAGCTCAAGAAAGTTTGGAAGATTCTATTAAAAATAATATGGATTCTAATAGTGAAATGCAGGTTGCAGGCATGATGCTTAATCCAAATGATGGGGGTGTGCTTGCACTTGTTGGTGGAAAAGATTATGCTAATAGTCAGTTTAATAGAGCAATAAAAGCTAGACGTCAAGTTGGTTCTATTATGAAGCCTCTACTATATTATTCAGCTTTAGAAAATGGGTTTACTGCAGCCTCTACATTTACTAGTGAAAAAACATCTTTTAATTTTTCAAATAATCAAAGCTACAATCCTAATAATTATAATAATAAATATGCTAATGGACCTATAACTATGGGAGCTGCTATTTCATATTCTGATAATATATATGCAGTTAAAACTCATTTGTTTATGGGAGAAAATAATCTTATTAAAACAAGTAAAAAATTAGGGATAAATAGTAAATTAAATGCTATTCCTTCTTTGGCACTAGGGACTAGTGAAATAAGCATGAAAGAAATGGCTGAAGCATATAGTGCTTTTGCTAATATGGGAAAAAAGGTTAATAGTCATTTTATTCAAAAAATTGAAGATAAAGATGGCAATATTTTGTACCAGTTTCAAGATAATGAAGAAAAAATTCTTGATTCTAGTTTAAGTTATATTCTTAGCGAAATGTTAACTTATACATATGATAAAAATTTTATTGACTATAACTATCCAACATTAATTAGTTTATTGCCTAAAATTACTAATAAATATGCAATTAAAAGTGGTACTACAGATACTGATAGATGGATTATAGGCTATAATAAAAATGCTGTTTTATCAATATGGAATGGTTATGATGATAATAGAAAAATAGGTGATAATGATTCTTCTAGACATAAAGATATTTGGATTGATGTAATGGAAAATTATTTAAAAGATAAAGATAATAGTTGGTATGATACCCCAGATAATGTTACTGGTGTTTTAGTTAATCCAATTACCGGAGAATTAGTTAAGGAAAATGACTCCAAAAAGAAAGTATTTTATTTTCTAAATGGTACTGAACCAAATTATAGTAATAACGATTTAGAAGCTGCTTTTAGAGAAGAGAATAATAAAATAGCATATTAAAAGAAGTAGTTATTTTTCTACTTCTATTGTTATTTTATAAGAATTATCATTTTCATCTTCCACTACTTGCAGGTCATAACCTAATGATTCTAGTCCAATAGCAAGATTTTTAATCATATTGATAACAGGAACTATATCTTTTTTTATTTCTTGTTTGGAATTAGTATTTAAAGTTTCCTGATAATTATTTGTTTCTGCTGGTTGTTGAGGTACTTCTAAATTTTGATTTGATACTTTATTATTTGGCATACTTTGATAGCTATTATCTAGTATTTGAGAACCTTGATTAGAAACATTATCATTTAAATTTAAATCTAAATTTGGCATAGTTAAGTTTGGTTCCATCATTTGATTAGGAATATTTGGAGTAGTTATAGGTTGATTGAATTGAGGAATAAAATTATTATTTTGATTGATTGATTCTTGATAATTTGGTTGGGGTTGAGATAAATTATCAAAGTTATTAATTTGTTGATTTGGCTCTTGATGTAAATTATCATATAAAGGGGTTGTATTTAATGGGGATGGTAATGGTTGCTCTAATGATGGTTGTTGAATTTGAGTTGGTTGTTGATTTATTTCTGAATTTGATGTTGGTACTTCATTATTTGATATGCTTTGATAGCTATTATTTGACAATGGAGGTTGGTTATTATTTTCTTGAAGCTGTTCAGCTATACTTTGTCTATCAATGATTCTAGTATTATCCAAATCTGTTAAATCTATCAATGAACCTGTAGACATTTGAGTTGGTTGTTGATTTAAATTTCCTCCTAAATTCATATTTGTTGGTTCATCTTCTAAAGATGGAAAAAATCTACCTCCAAATGTTGGTTCTTGAGATTGTGGTTGTGATTGTGGTTGGGGTGATATATTGTTATTTGGTATATTATTTACATTATTATTAGTATATTGATTTTGATTCATATTATAATCGTCCCTTTCTTTTTCTTCTTTATTTAAATCTGCTAAATTAACTATATCGTTATTTACAGAATTATTATCATTATCAATTAGTGATGGTTTAGTTACCAAATTTGAATTAACTTTATTAACTAAACTTTTGTCTAATTTATAATCAATATTATCAATTGGTACTCCTAAATCAATACTTAAATTTTCCCTAGTTGTATCAGGATATGATAGTAATTTAGAATAGATATTAGCTTCTTGTTCCTTAGTTAATTCTTTTGTTTGAGTGTTTTTTGATAATATTAATTCTAGAGCTTGTTTATCATCTAGATTTAAAATCGTTACTGGTACTTCTGTTATTCCTAATTTTGTTGCAACTTTGTACCTTTTATTACCTAAAATTATTTCATATTTACTCCCTTTTGGTCTGACAATTAATGGATCAAGAATACCAAAATTCTTAATAAATGCCTCTAAAGTTTCTAAATCTTCATCTTTATTTGATATTATATCATGAAAACTACTAGGGATTAAATTATCAACTTTCATATTTTGAATGCTATTATTCATATTTTCCCTCTATTCTTTTTATCTATCCTAATAATATATTATACTAAAAAGTAATTTTTTTCAATAAAAAAAGAAAAATTTATTTTCATTTACAAACTTTTCTTTTTTATTTCAGAATATTTTCTTGGGTATTTTAATGGCGTTTTTTGCACTTTTTTATATTTTATTAATGTTCTTAGACTATTTTCTTTAGGTAGTGAAAAAGAAATAGTATCTAATTTTGTTAAAAATAATTTTCGTTCATATACTTCTATGCCTTGTAATTCTTTGGTTACATTACTTTTCATTACTATGTAATGACCATTGACTTTTACTAAAGGAATTGAGTATTCTAATAAATGTTTTAAAGGTGCTACAGCTCTAGAAGTTACAATTTCAAATTTTTCACGGTTTTCTTTACTATATTCTTCTGCTCTAGAATTTACTACTTCTATATTTTCTAGTGATAATTTTTGAATTACCATATTTAGAAAATTACATTTTTTAAAGGTTGCATCTACAAGCGTTATTTTAGTTTTAGGGAAAGCTATTTTTATTACTAATCCTGGAAAACCAGCACCTGTTCCAATATCACAAATTGATTGATCATCTATCTTGATAATTTTTGTGATTGTTAACGAATCGTAAAAATGTTTTAAATATACAGATTCTTTATCAGTTATTGATGTTAAATTATATTTTTTATTTTCTTCTTTTAGGAGTTGATAGTAATTTTCTAATTGTTCTAATTGATGGTTAGTTAATACTATATTTATTTTTTTTAATTCTTTTTGAAATTCTTCTTTATTCATTATAATACTTCCTTAAATATACCATTAATATAGATATATCTGCAGGGTTAACCCCACTAATTCTCATTGCTTGAGCAATTGAAGTTGGTCTTATTTCTTCTAATTTTTGACGTGCTTCACTAGCTATGTTAGCTATTTTTTGATAATCTATATCATTTGGAATTAATTTTTGTTCATTTTTTATCATTTTTTGTGCTTCGCGTTCTACTTTTTTTATGTACCCTTCATATTTTATCTGAATTTGAACTTGTTCACTTATTTCTTGACTATAGTTTGATGTCATTAAATTTTCTTTAATTAATTTATCAATAGTTATTTCTGTTCTTTTGATTAAATCATATAAAGTTATACTATCTTTTAAAGGGGCGGAATTTAATAATTCTAGTTTTTTATTTGTAGCAATTGTTGGTGTCAATTTTGTTTCTTTTAGGTATTTTTTGAAAGATGCAATATTATTTTTTTTAGTTTTGAATTTTTGATATCTCGCTTCATCTATTAAACCAACTTGATATCCATATTCTCTTAATCTTAAATCAGCATTATCATGTCTTAATAATAATCGATATTCTGCTCTTGATGTTAACATTCTATATGGTTCAATAGTTCCTTTTGTTATTAAATCATCAATTAAAACACCTATATATGATTCATTTCTTTTTAAAATTAATGGTTCTTTATTTTCTAATTTCAAAGATGCATTAATTCCGGCTATTAAACCTTGACATGCTGCTTCTTCATAACCACTAGTTCCGTTGATTTGACCTGCTGTAAATAAATTTTTGATAATTTTTGTTTCTAATGAGGCTTTAATCTGAGTTGGATAGATAGCGTCATATTCAATTGCGTACGCATATTTTAAAATTTTTGCATTTTCAAGGCCTGGTAATGAATGAACCATTTGTTCTTGAATATCTTCTGGCATACTAGTAGAAAAACCTTGAATATATATATCATCATAAAATAAACTTTCTGGTTCTAGAAATAATTGATGTTTTTCTTTATCTTTAAATCTTACTAATTTATCTTCAATTGAAGGACAATATCTTGGACCTACGCCAGTTATATCATCTAATCCTCCATACATGCTAGATTTTGATAAATTATTTAATATTATTTCGTGCGTTTTTTTTGTTGTATATATTAAATAGCATGGTTCTTGATTATCTACATCGTATATTGGTTCAATATCGTGAGAAAAAGTATATTTTGTTTTATCTCCCTCTTCTTTTTTGGTCTTAGAAAAATCTATTGTTGATTTTTCTATTCTTGGAGGAGTTCCTGTTTTTAGTCGTAAAATTTTTAAACCATATTTTTTTAAATTATTACTTAAATGCATTGAAGGAATTTCACCATGAGGGCCACTTCTAGTTCTTGTTGAACCAACTAAAATATCTGATTTTAGATATGTTCCTGTAGTTAGAATGACACTATTAGCTAAAATTTTTTCATTGGTTGCTAAAATTATACCCTGCACTTGATTTTCTTCTACTATTAAATCTTCTACCATTCCTTCCAATAAAGTTAAATTTTTTTGCTTTTTTAATGTTTTTAACATTTCTTTAGGATAAGTTGTTTTGTCAGCTTGGGCTCTTAGAGAATGAACTGATGGTCCTTTTGAAGAATTTAACATTTTCATTTGAATAAGGGTCTTGTCAGCATTTATTCCCATTTCTCCACCTAATGCATCTATTTCTCTTACAATTATTCCTTTGGCAGAGCCACCTATAGAAGGATTACAAGGCATAGTAGCTATGTTATCAGTATTTCCTGTTACCAATAAGGTTTTATGTCCTATTCTAGCTGCAGCTAAGGCAGCCTCACAACCTGCATGTCCACCACCTACAACTATAATTTCATAATTATTATTCATTTTTATCACTTCTTTTCTTTATTTTCCTAAACAAAATCTTGAAAATAATTCATCCATTAATTCTTCTGTGTAAGTTTCTCCTATTATTTGTCCTAGCAATTCCCAAGAGTTTTTAAGGTCTAATTCAACAATGTCAATAGGACTATTATCTTCTATATTTTTTATGGCTAAATTTATTTTTGATAATGCTTGTTTTAGTAATGAAATACTTCTAGCATCACTTAAGTAAGTTAAATCTGAAGTTTCTATTTTTTCTAAGTTGTATATTTTCTTGATTTCATCAGTTATTTTTTCTATATTTTTTCCTTCTTTAAGACTCACTTTTATAGTTTCATTATCCTTAATTGGAAGTTTTAATTTAGTTGGTAAATCTATTTTATTTATAACAATAATGTTAGGTTTAATTTTTACTTTATCTAAAATTTTTAGTTCTTCTTTTGTAATTTCTTCGTTATTGTTTAACATAAATATTATTAAATCTGACGTGTTTATTATATCAAGACTTTTTTCGACACCAATTTTTTCAACTACGTTATCAGTTTCTCTTATACCAGCTGTATCAATGATATTAAGATTTAATCCATCTAATGTTATTTTTCCTTCTACTATATCTCTAGTTGTTCCCTCAATATCTGTTACTATAGCTTTTTCTTCTTCTAACAATTCATTTAAAAGACTACTTTTTCCTACATTTGGTTTTCCTATTATCCCAACATTAATGCCGTCATTTAATATTTTCCCATTTTCTGATTCTTTAATTATATTTATTAATTCATTTTTAAATTTTTTTATATTTGGAAGAATTTTTTCAGTTGTTATAATTTCTATATCCTCATATTCTGGGTAGTCTATGTTTACTTCTATATTAGAAATTATTTGAATTAACTCGTTTCTTAAAATTTTAATTTTATTTGATACCTTGCCACTTAATTGGTTAATAGATATTTTTCTGGCTTGTTCAGTTTTGGCATTTATTAAATTCATAACACCATCTACTTCTACTAAATCTATTCGGCCATTTAAAAAGGCTCTTTTAGTAAATTCACCTGGTTCAGCTAAACGGGCACCGTTTGTTAATAATAACTCTAAAACCTTGTTAGTAGTAGCTATTCCTCCATGACAGTTAATTTCAACTATGTCTTCAGTTGTAAATGTTTTGGGACTTCTCATGACAGAAACTAATACTTCATCTATTATATTATTGTTATCTGCTATATGACCATAATGAATAGTATGAGAAGACACTTTTGTTAAATCTTTTTTTTGAAAAATTTTGTTTACTATATTTATGCTATCTTGGCCACTTACCCTTATTATGGAAATAGCACCAACTCCTGTAGTCGTTGATATTGCTGCTATTGTATCATCCATTATATATCACGTCCTTTTCATTTTATTTTAGCATATAATTAAAAAAAAAGAAATAAGTTTTATTCCTCATATAATTCTATTTCATTATTTTTATAAGCATCAATTATTTTATTCCAAATTGTTGAATTAACAAATCTAGCTTTTTTAGGGTGAATTAAATATCTTACAGTCAATTCTATATGGCTATCAACGACCTGAGTATAAATAATTGGATCATATTGATTGTAATATATTCTATAATCACTTGAAATGTTATTAATTTGATTTCTCATTTTTGGAGGAATATTTTTTATTATTTCATTAGAATTAACTATTTTGTAAATTACACCTTTAGCCTTAGATAAATTGCAATTTAGTGGAACTTTTATTGTTATCTCATTCCAAATGTATTTGAAAGCTTTATTATAATTTCTTAGAGGGTAACTAAAAATTGTTGAATTAGGAATATGAGTAATTACGCCTGTACTTTGACCAATAAAATTTTCATTATTGACTTCTAATACTTCAAAGTTTAAAGTATTAATATTAATTACGTCTCCCTTATAATTATTTATTTCTATTCTGTCTTCTATTTCAAAAGGCTTTTTTAGTTTTATATAAATTCCTGAGAAGAAATTAAAAATTAAGTCTCTTAGAGCTATCGTAAATCCTGCTGATACAAAGCTTATAAGAGTCAAAAAATTTCCAATATAGTCTCCCCATAGAAACAAGAAAATTATTATTTTAATAATACTAATTAGTAATTTATATTTTTGAGTATACATATATTCTATTTTTGAATTTTGAATATGTTTAATTATCTTTATTCCTATTTTCTTAAATATAGATAAAATTAAAAAGAAAATTAAAGTCTTTATAATTAAAATAATGTATTTCTCGTCTATACTAGTAATTTCACTTATATAATTTATAGTTTTCATTTATTCCTCCTTTCTTAATACACTATATGATTTAAAAAGAAGATTTTAATCTTCTTTTGGTTTTATTATAATATATCTATTTGGTTCTTCTCCTAAACTTTCTGTATATACTTTTTTATTATTAGATAAGAGGTTATGAATTTCTCTTCGTTCATAGGAGTTCATAGCATCTAGTTTTGCCTCTACTTTAGTACTTGCTACTTGCTTGGCAATTATCTTAGCTGTTTGTTTTAAATTTTCTAATTTTTTTTCTTTATAATTTTCTACGTCCAAGACAATTTTGTATTTTTCATTTACCTCAGTTGGTAGCATTTGTCTAATTATATTTTGCAACGATTGAATAGTCGTTCCATTTTTACCAATTAAAATAGAGTTATTATCAGAAAATATCGTTATTGCTAATACATTATTAGTCCTTTTTATTTCTAAATTTACTTTTATGTTCATTAGAGATGTTATTTCTTTAATTGTTTCTTTTAAATAATTTGTAACATCATTTATATTTATTACTTCAATAATTACATTTTTTTTTAAAAGGCCTTGTTTTTGTGATTTTAATTTTATAATTAAGTCATTTTCATTGATATTCAATTCTTGTAAGGCTTTTTCTTTAGCCTCCTCAAAATTTCTTCCTTCAAAAATATTAGTTTTCACATTACTACCTTCTTTCTACATATAAATTTTGTAAAATAGTGAACAAACTAGATGTTATCCAATAAATTCCTAATGCTGCTGGTAGTGATAATGAAGCTATAGCAATCATTGCCATCATGAAATAAATTGTATATTTCATTTGACTAGCTTGATTAGATGCTTGGTCTTTTAGCGTTTTTCTAAAGGACATAAATGATGTACCTATTATCATAGCTAGTAACAATATGTACCAATAATTATGGTTAGTAAATATTCCAACCCAAGGTGTTGTTCCCATTTGGAAAACTAAGAAATTATTTTCAAATAAAGCTGGTGTTCTATTTATTGATTCTAAAAAAGCAAATAATAGAGGTAATTGAATAAAAGCTAAAATACATCCTGACATTGGATTAATTTTATATTTTTGATATATCATCATCATCTCTTGTGCTTTTCTTGTTTGATCTTCTTGACTTTCTTTACCTTTATATTTTTTTTCTAATCTATCTAATTCAGGTTGTGCCTTTTTTATCAATTCTGATTGCATTGCTGTTTTTTTCGTAATAGGCATTAGTACTGCTCTAATTAATAAACAAGTAATAATTATAGATAATCCATAGTTATTAAATAATTTACCAATTTTCAAAATTAGCCAAGCTAATGGTTTTACAAAAATACTAGTCCATAGACCTTCATAGTTTTTGGTTGGATTGAATTTATCACATGATGGTAATTTAGAAATTTCAACTTTATTTTTTTCATATATTTTTATTACTTCTTTATTAGTAGGTTTGCATATGATATTTTCAGTTATCGACTGACCTGTTTCCTTGTTTACAATCACATTCTTATCTTTGTCTTTTAGTTGTTTAGTGCAACCAGATAAAAGCATTACACAAAGTACTACCATAATTAATTTAACTATTTTTTTTTGTTTTTTCATTTTTTTCTCCAATCTTTTTGATTAATTTTAGAAAATTATATTGTATTTCTTCAAAATTTAATTCTATTAATCTCTTTCTAATTATTATAACATAATCATATGATTTTTGTATATTAAATTCATTGTTATCTATTATACTTTTTATTCTTCTTTTTATTTTGTTTCTAATATGAGCTTTACCAGTTTTTTTAGGAACAGATATTCCATATCTATTGAATTCTTTATTTTCTCTGTAATAGATAACAAAATAATTATTTTTAACATATTTACAATTTTTAATAATTTCTGTATATTCTAACTTACTTTTTATAATAAATTTTTTTCTCATTTTTTCCTCCATTTTATGACTATATATAATATATGAAAGAAATACTATATACATTAGCTAAAAAAAATGCTACAAAAAGTAGCATTATGCACAAAGTCTTTTTCTTTTTTTGGCTCTTCTATTTTTTAAAACTTTACCTTTTATACGTTGAAAAAAACCATGTTTCTTTTTTCTCTTCGCTTTATTTGGTTGATAAGTTCTCTTCATAATTTATACACCTCCAAGTCAAATGCTATTTTATTATATATGCTAAATCAATTTATGTCAACATTTATGTTTACAAATTAGCTTATTTTTTCTTTTTTTAACATTTTTCTTTAAATATATTTATTTTTATGGTAAAATTATCCTAAGAATAATAAGGAGGATGTTTTATGTTTAAAGAAATTACAGCTATTAGCAAAAATTATGCAATGGTCAGAATTGAAGGAAATACTAGCGATGATTTATTAAATATGAATATTATTTTTGAAGATGGAAATAAAAAAATATTAGGTGAAGTAGAGGAAGTTAATAATAATCAACTAAAAGTTAGTTTTTTAGGAGAATTTATTAACAATAAATTTTTAGGAGGTATTATTAGAAAACCAAGTTTGACTTCTAAAATTAGAATGATTAATCAACAAGAACTTGGTGAATTAGTTGGAGATAATGATAATAAGAGTATGATTTTAGGACTTTCTCCTTTGTATAATGATTATCCAATTAAAATTGATATAGATGAAATGTGGAGTAATCATAGTGCTATTTTTGGAAATACTGGTAGTGGTAAAACTTATGGAGTTGCTAGATATGTACAAAACTTATTCAATATGAAAGATAAAATCCCCTTTAATAGTAATATATTTATTTTCAATAATACTGATGAATATGATAACGCTTTTAGAAGTATAAATAATTTTAATGTTAATTTTAATTATAAAATGTATTCTATAAATGGGAATAATAATGATTGTATTAAATTACCGTTATGGCTACTTTCTGTTGATGATTATGCTAATATTTTAGATGTAACAGAATATTCTCAATTATCTATTATCGAGAAAATGTTAAGCCTTGTATCTACATTTGCAAGAGATGATGAGGAATCTAAGCGTTATAAAAATCATTTAATTGCAAGTGCTATTACATCAGTCCTTTATACGAATCAAACACCAGGTAGAATTAGAGACCAAATTTTTTCTATTTTAGAAAATTGCCATACAGATGAATTAAATTTAGATGTTCAAGTTCCAGGTATTGGTTATACCAGAGAATTTAGAAAATGTTTTGAAATAGATAGTAAGGGAGAATTTGCTGAGAGGGTTCTAATTGCTGAATATATTCAAAAATTTGTTGATAATGATAGCAAATGGAATGAAGATTACGTACCTATTTATTTTACTTTAGATGATTTAGAAGTTGCACTTAATTTTGCTCTTATTAGCGAAGGACTACTTCTAAACGAAAAGTCATATTCTGAAGCAATGGCTTTAAAAGTTAGGTTACATACTCTTAATAATAGTAGTTATAAGAAAATTTTTGATTATGGTAAATTTGTTAATATTACAGAATTTTTAATGGATATTATTATGGTTGGTCAAAATAAAAGAGCTCAAATTATTAACTTTGTATTAGAAGATATTGATGATAGATTTGCTAAAGCTTTAGTTAAAGTTTACTGTAGAATCATTTTTAAATTTAGTAAAAGTCTTAAAGATAGAGGTGCAATGCCTATACATTTAATGTTAGAAGAAGCACATAGGTATGTTCAGCGAGATAATGATATTAATATTTTAGGATATAATATGTTTGAGCGAATTGCTAAAGAGGGAAGAAAGTTTGGAGTTATTTTAGATTTGATAACACAAAGACCTACTGAGTTATCTGAAGCAGTAATCTCTCAATGTAGTAATTTTCTTATATTTAAAATTACTCACCCTACTGATTTAGAGTATATTAGAAAAATGGTTCCAAATATTAGTGCTGATGTTATAGAAAAACAAAAATCATTACAATCTGGAACTTGTGTTGCATTTGGTAGAATGATGAAAATACCAATGATAGTAAAAATGCAACTTCCAAATCCTGAACCTAAAAGTTCAAATGCTTCTATATATAACAAATGGATTATTGAATGGAAAAATTAAAAATATCAGTTATTAGAAAAAAATCATTCTATATTGAGGATGATTTTTTCTTTAATCAATAATAAATAATAGTTTGGATTAATGAATTTCGGATTAAAAAATTATCTAAACTATTTTTTTTATGCCTCTTTATTGTTAAAAAATAAATTTTATTAAGTTAAAATTTTCAAAAAATATCCACATGTGGAAATGGTTTTCCACATGTGGATATTTTTTTAGTACTGTGGATATTTGTGGATAAGTTTGTAATTCCTTTATTTTAAAGGGGTTGACGGTGGAACTATTTCTAGGTGTTTTTCCACAAATATTTACTTCTAAAAAAGTTTTCCACAGTTATTAATTTTGTTACTTAATAATGAAACTTTTACATATTTAAATTCTTTTGTGTTAAAATACTCTTAGACGTTGGGAGGGAATATTCATGGATAATAAAACTTTATGGAATAATTTTTTAAAGAAAATTAAAGAAAATATATCATCTTTATCCTATGAAACATGGTTTAAAGATACTAAATTAGTTTCGTTAAAAAATAATGTTGCAACTGTTATTGTCCCTATGCCTTTTCATAAGAAGCATTTAGTCGAAAATTATGAAGATATTATTGAAAAAATTTTTATGTCTTTAACTGGAAGTAGTTTTTCTTTTCATTTTATTCTTGAGGAAGAATGGAACAAAGACGATGATGATGATTTAGATATTAATGAAATAATTACTAAAACACCCCCAAAAAATGGTCCTGAAAAAATAATTTCAGAACAAACTATCGTAGATGCTAATCTAAATAAGGATTATGTTTTCGATACTTTTATCGTTGGAAATTCTAATAGGTTTGCTTATACTGCATCAATGGCAGTAGCGGAAAAACCAGGAAAAGCTTATAATCCCTTATTTTTATATGGAAAAAGTGGATTAGGAAAAACACATCTTATGCATTCAATTGGAAATTATATTGTAGAAAATTCTAATTTAAGAGTACTTTATATCTCTAGTGATAAATTTGTTAATGATTTTATTAACGCTGTTAGGTATAATGATAAAAATAATTTTGATAAAATTGATGATTTTAAGAGCAAATATAGAAATATTGATGTACTTATGATTGATGATATTCAATTTTTAGGAAATGCTACTAAGGGACAAGAAGAATTTTTTCATACTTTTAATGAATTATACAATGAAAATAAACAAATTATAATTGCTTCTGATAGATCTGTTGATGATTTGAAAATGTTAGAAAACAGGTTATTAACTAGGTTTAATTGGGGACTTACTGCTAATATTACACCACCTGATTTTGCTCTTAGAATGAGTATTATAGAGAAAAAAATTGCTCATCAAGAATCTGCTAAAGATGTTCCTAAAGAAGTTATTGAGTATATTGCTAATAACTTTGCTTCTGATGTTAGGCAGTTAGAAGGAGCTATAACAAGAGTTTTTGCTTATGCTTTAATGATGAATAGAGGAATTGTAGATTTGGATACGGCTGTTGATGCACTTAAAGATCAATTAACTGATAGAAGTGTCTATAAGAATGATGTTCATCGAATTCAAACCGTTGTTTGTGATTATTTTAAAATTACAATTGAAGATATAAAAGGTAAAAAGAGGAGTCAAAATATAAATTATCCCAGACAAGTTGCAATTTATTTATGTAGAACTTTAGCTAATGAATCTTTTCCTAAAATAGGCACTTATTTTGGAGGAAGAGATCATTCCACAATCATGAGTTCATATAGAAAAATTGAAAGAGATTTAAAAAGTAATGAACAATTAAAGATTGTTATAAAAGAATTAAAACAAATGTTATCCACATAAAAATGTGGAGAAATGTTGATAAGTTCAAAGTTTTCAACAACGTTGTGGAAATAAAAAACTATATAAAATAAGAGTTAAATATAGTTTTCCACAGTTTCCACATCATAATAATAAATAATAATATAAAAGAAAGAAGGAATATAAAATGAAATTTATAATAAAACAAGAAACATTATTAGAAAGTTTGAATCATACTGCTAGAGCAATTTCTCCAAGAAATTTAATACCAATTTTAACAGGAATAAAATTTGATTTGAAAGAAGAAGGATTATATTTATCAGCAAGTGATACAGATATTTCAATTCGATGTTTAATACCAAACGAAAAAATTATTAAAGTAGAAGAATTAGGAAGTATTGTTATAGGTGGAAAATATATAGTTGATATTATAAAAAAATTACCTAATATGGATATTACTATAGAAGTTATGGATGGACATAAAATGATTGTTAGTACTGTTAATACAGAATTTAATCTTAATGGTATAAATCCTAATGAATTTCCTAATTTAGATTTGGAAGAAACAACAGAACCTATAATTTTACAAACAAAAGTGTTGAAAAATATTATTAATCAAACATTTTTTGCTACGTCTCAAAATGAATCAAGACCGTTATTAACAGGAATTAATTTTAGAATAGATAATAATTTAATGGAAGTTATTGCTACTGACTCTTATAGATTGGCTAAAAAAAGTATAAATATTGATAATGAACAAGATAAAAATATTAATATTGTAATTCCAGGTAAAAATTTAATGGAATTATCTAAAATAATTGATGATGAGAAAGAAAATTTAGAGTTACACATATTTGAAAATAAAATTTTATTTAAATATAAAGAAATTTTATTCTTATCAAGATTACTTAGTGGTACTTATCCTGCTACATCAGCTATTATTCCACAGGAATTTGGAGTTAGTGTTAAGTGTAGTTGTAATGGATTATTTGAAATGATAGATAGAGCATCGCTTTTAACCTCTGATAGAGATAAAAATACAATAAAATTAGTTTTGAAAGACAATGAGTTGATAATTTCTTCTAATTCTCCTGAAATTGGTAAAGTTGAAGAAAAGATGCTTGTAGAAAGTTCTGATAAAATTGAAATTTCATTTAGTTCTAAGTATATGTTAGATAGTATTAAAAGTTTTGAAACTGATGATATAACCTTATTTATGAATAGTGATAATAGTCCAATTATTATTAAATCTGAAGAAGATGATTCATTGATTCAATTAGTACTTCCTATTAAAACATATTAAATAAGTTTTAATATTTAAGAGTGTTGATTAAAAATCAATGCTTTTTTTATTTTATTCGACAAAAAACGACAAATTTCGACATTTTTAAATGTTATATTTTTTGTTGAAAGGAGGAATTTGGTTTGAAATTAGATAATTATATTATAAATTATAATACGCTGCTTATTAGCCCTATTGATGAGTGGCATGTGAAGGTTTATGAATTTGATGGTGAATTTATAGTAAATAAGAATATTAAACAGTTGATTAAAGAAAGTTGTTTGTATTTTGGTAGCTCTATTGATGGAAGAAAGCAAGGAACGAAAGATATAATAAATTGTGAAATAAAATTACCTTTAATTATTGAGGATAGTAGAAATTTAATAATTTTTCCCACAGCTTCATATAGAAAAAATGATACTATTTGGATTGTATATAATAATTTACTTAATTATTCAATGGATAAAAAAAGTTTTACACACCTTAATTTTATAAATAATTTTGAAATAGATATTCCTGTTAGATATAATATTGTCGATAATCAAATGATTAGATGTATTAAACTTTATAATTATATAAGAAGAAGAAAAGAAGTATTATTACAAGAAAAAGTTAGTTAATTTTTCTTGTTTTTTTTATGAAAAAATCTAATTATTACTTTAAAAATCGCTATATTTGTGGTATACTGTTAATAGTTAAAGTATTGATTTAAGTAGGTAGGTTTGGTGATTTTATTTTGAGTAATGTTATTTTAAATGGTAATAAAAAGTTTAAAATTATGTAATTATCGTAATTATGAAAATCTTTTTATAGATTTGGATGAACATCTTAATATATTTATTGGAGATAATGCTCAAGGTAAATCAAATTTATTAGAATCTGTCGTTGTATTAGCTATTACTAAATCTTATATGAATGTTAAAGATAAAAATTTAATAAAAAATGGAGAAGATTTTACTTTGTTATCAGCTAAAGTTAGTTTTGATGGAGTAATTGATGAATTATTAGTTAGTTTTAGTGAAAATGTTAAGAAACTTAAAATCAATAATGTAGAAATAAAAAAATATAGTGATTATATATCAAAAATAAGATTTGTTTTGTTTAGTCCATATGATGTTGGAATATTCAAGGAATCTCCTTCGGTTAGGAGAAAACTTTTTAATATAGAGATAAGCCAGTTATCAAATAAATATGTAAAATTATTACAGAAATATAATGCTATTTTAAAGAAAAGGAATCAATTTTTAAAATATGTTAAAGAAACTGGTAAAAAAGATAATTTATATTTGGAGATTATTAATAATAAATTTTGTTCTTTGGCAGTTGATATAGTTGTTGCAAGACAAAAATTTGTTGATGATATAAATAAGTCTCTTGGAAGTATTTATGAGGAAATTACTGACTTTAGTGGTTTAGTTTTAAAATATAATAGTACTATTGAGTATGATATAGATAAATTAAAAATGAAAGACTTAATGTTGATGAGATTAAAGGATAACTTTGAACGTGAAGTTATGTATGGAATGACTTTTATTGGTTCTCATAGGGATGATTACTCGTTATTTTTAGAAGAACAGGATTTATCTATATATGGTTCTCAAGGACAGAATAGGTTAGCTATTTTGGCCTTGAAATTGTCAGAAATTTCAATTTTTAAAGAAGTTACTAATGAATATCCTATTTTGTTGTTAGATGATGTTTTTAGCGAGCTTGATGTTAAAAAAAGGAATAGGATTGTTAAGTATATATTAAATGATGTTCAAACTATTATTACAACGACAGATTTAAATATGATAGATGATAAAATAATAAAAAAAGCTAGAATTTTTGAAATTAATAGTGGTAATGTAGTGTTTGATAATAAGGAAGAAGGTATGCAAAGTGAATAATGAACATTATGAGGCTTCGGATATTCAAGTTTTAGAAGGTTTGGAAGCAGTTAGAAAAAGACCTGGTATGTATATAGGTTCTACTAGTAGTAGAGGATTACACCATTTAGTATGGGAGATTGTGGATAATGCTATTGATGAGGCTTTGGCTGGTTATTGTGATGATATAGAAATAACAGTTAATAGTGATGGTTCCGTTACAGTAAAAGATGATGGTAGAGGAATACCTGTAGAAATTCATCCTAAAACAGGACTTTCAACTGTAGAGACTGTTTATACAGTGTTACATGCTGGTGGTAAATTTGGTGGTGGAGGCTACAAAGTTAGTGGTGGTCTTCATGGTGTAGGTGCTTCAGTAGTAAATGCTTTAAGTAAATGGGTTGAAGTTACTGTTTATAAACATGGTAAAGTATATAATATTAAGTTTGCTAATGGTGGAAAAACTGTTAAACCACTTACGGTAGTTGGAGAATGTAGTGCTGATAGGACTGGAACAACTGTATCTTTTATGCCTGATGAGGAAATTTTTAGAGATACTACTGTTTTTGATTATGATACTTTGAAAGTAAGAGCAAGAGAATTAGCTTTTCTTAATAAAGGATTAAGAATAATTTTGATGGACGATAGGGATGATAAGAAAGATACTTTCGTTTATGAAGGTGGAATTAAAGAATTTGTTAAGTACGTTAATAAAAATAAGACACCTATTCATAATGATATTGTTTATGTTGAAGGTGTGGAAAATGATATTTCTATGGAAGTTGCCTTACAATATAATGATGGAGATAAAGCCAGCATTTATTCTTTTGTTAATAATATCATAACACCAGAAGGTGGAACTCATGAAGATGGTGTTAAGATGGCTTTGACAAGAATTATTAATAATTATGCTAAATCTAATCGAATAATGAAAGATAATGATGCTCCATTATCTGGTGATGATGTTCGTGAAGGTATTACAATGATTGTTTCGGCAAAAGTTCCAGAACCTCAATTTGAAGGACAAACAAAAACAAAACTTGGTAATAGTGAAGTTAGAAAAGTTGCTGCTAGTATATTTGGGAAGGAATTTGAAAGATTTTTGTTAGAGCATCCTAATGATGCTAGAATTATAATAGAAAAGGCTATGATTGCTGCTAGAGCTCGTGTTGCTGCTAAGAGAGCAAGAGAACTTACTAGAAGAAAAGGTGGTCTTGAAGTTACTAATTTCTGGGGAAAACTTACAGATTGTTCTTCTAAAGATGCTACAATATCAGAAATGTTTATAGTTGAGGGAGATTCAGCAGCTGGTTCAGCGGTTAGTGGAAGAGATCCTATTACACAAGCTATATTACCTATTAGAGGTAAAATACTTAATGTTGAAAAGGCTAGGCTAGATAAGGTTTTAGCTAATGAAGAAATAAGAACTATGATAACAGCTTTGGGGACTGGAATAGGGGAAGAATTTGATATTTCTAAATTAAGATATTATAAGATAGTTATTATGACAGATGCTGATGTTGATGGTGAACATATTAGAACTTTGCTTTTGACGCTATTTTATAGGTATTTTAGGCCTCTTATTGAAGGGGGGCATATATATGCTGCGCAACCACCTCTTTATTCTGTTAAGTACGGTAAAAATATTAAATATGTACTTGATGATGATGAGCTTGATAAATATGTTAAAACTTTACCAGAAAATGCTAAGTATGAGATTGGTAGAATGAAAGGTTTGGGTGAGATGGATCCTGAAGAATTGCGTGAAACGACTATGGGAATATCTATGAGAGTATTGAAACAGATAACTATGGATGATGCAATGGCTGCTGACGAGGTATTTCAACTGCTAATGGGTGAAGAAGTTGGTCCTAGAAGACAGTTTATTGAAGAAAATGCTTTGAAAGTTGAAAATCTTGATATTTAAGATTTTTAGGAGGTAGAAAATGGAAGAACAAATTAGAGATAGAAAAGTAACAGTTGATATTATTCATGAAATGAAAAAATCTTTTTTGGATTATTCGATGAGTGTAATTGTTGCTAGAGCTATACCAGATGTTAAGGATGGTTTGAAACCAGTTCATAGAAGAGTTCTTTATACGTTGTATGAAGAAGGTATGACTCCAGATAAAAAATATCAAAAAAGTGCTAATGCAGTAGGAGCTGTAATGGGTCATTATCATCCTCATGGAGATTCAGCTATTTATGATACAATGGTCCGTATGGCTCAAGATTTTACTTATAGACACTGTTTAGTTGATGGTCATGGAAATTTCGGTTCAATAGATGGATTTGGTGCAGCAGCTAGCCGTTATACGGAAGCTAGATTGGCTAAAATATCTATGGAAATGTTGAGAGATTTAAATAAAGATACTGTAGATTTTCAAGAAAATTATGATGGTCAGAGAAGAGAGCCAGTGGTTTTACCTAGTAGATTTCCTAATATTTTAGTTAATGGTAATATGGGAATTGCTGTTGGAATGGCTACTAATATTCCACCTCATAATTTGGGAGAAACTATTGATGCATGTGTTGCATATATAGATAATCCTGATATTAGTGTTGATGAACTTATGCAGTATATTAAAGGACCTGATTTTCCAACTGCAGGTGTTATACTTGGAAATAGCGGAATAAAAAAAGCTTTTGAGACTGGAAAGGGTTCTATAACTATTAGAGGAATGGCTACTATAGAAACGGTTCATGGTAGAGATAAGATTATTATTACTGAAATACCTTATCAAGTTAATAAAAAGGCTTTGATAACAAGAATTGGAGAATTAGTTAGGGATAAGGTTATAGATGGAATATCTAATTTAAGTGATGAATCGGCTTTGGAAGGAATAAAAATTGTAATAGATGTTAAAAAAGATGCTAATGCTAATGTTGTTTTGAATAATTTGTATAAGCATACTCAATTACAAATTTCGTATGGAATAAATTTCTTGATGTTAGTTGATGGTAGTCCTAAGACTATTGGATTAAGGACTATTTTTGAAAAATATGTTGAACATCAAAGAAATGTTATTTATAGAAGATGTCAATTTGAATTGAAAAAGTATAAAGCTAGATTACATATTTTAGAAGGTTTGAAAATAGCTTTAGATAATATTGATAGAGTGATAGAAATTATAAGAGAATCTGAGACGGATGCTATTGCTCAGGAAGGTTTGATGGCTGAATTCAAGCTTTCTGAGGCTCAATCTCAAGCTATTTTGGAAATGAGGTTGAAACGTCTTACAGGATTAGAAAAAGCTAAAATTGAGGCTGAAATAGCCGAATTATTGGGAATGATAAAAGAGTTAGAAGAAATAATTTCTAGTGAAACTAAGATTTTTGAAGTTATAAAAAAAGAAATGTTAGAAATAAAAGAAAAATATGCAGACGAAAGAAGAACACATATTGATATGACAGCTATTGATTATATTGAAGATGAATCTTTAATTCCTGTTGAAAATGTTGTTATAACTTTAACTAATAAAGGATATATAAAACGTATGTTAGTTGATACTTATAAAACTCAAAACAGAGGTGGAGTAGGAGTTAAAGGAATGGCAACTAATGAGGAAGATTTTGTTGAACATATTATAAATGCTGTTTCTCATGATTATATTTTGTTCTTTACAAGTAAAGGTAGAGTATTTAGAATAAAAGGTTACGAGATTCCAGAATATAGTAGACAATCAAAAGGATTACCAATAGTTAACTTATTGAGTTTAGATAAAGATGAAAAAGTTACTTCTTTGTTAAAAATATCATCAGAAGATGACGCAAAATATTTAACGTTTGCTACAAAAAATGGCTTGATCAAAAGGACTGATGTTAAGGAATTTGAAAGCATTAGAAATAATGGTAAAAAAGCAATAACGTTAAAGGATGGAGATGAATTAATATCTGTTAAGAAGACAACTGGAAAAAGCGAGATTTTAATGGCTTCATCTAGTGGTAGAATGGTTCGTTTTAACGAAGATTGTGTAAGAGTTATGGGAAGAAGTGCTTCTGGTGTTAAAGGTATTGATTTATGCAATGGTATCTTGGTTGGAATGGAAGTTGTGGAAAACGGGCAACAAGTATTTGTTATAACAGCCAATGGTTACGGTAAAAAAACTCCAATTGATGAGTATAGGATAACAAATAGAGCTGGTAAAGGTGTTAAAACATTGAATATAACTGAGAAAAATGGAGATATAGTAGCATTTAAAACAGTATCTGAAGGAGATAAAGATTTAATGATAGTTACAACTGAAGGAGTTATTATAAGGATTGATGTTAATCAAATTTCTACTATGAGTAGAGTTACTCAAGGAGTTAGATTAATTAATTTAAGAGATGGTCAATATGTTAGTACTGTAACTATTGTTGATAGAGAAAATGATTTATTAGATACTGATGAGAATGCAGAATCAATTGAAGAAAATTAGATAATAATAACAAGAAATTTGAACTTATATATAATTATATAAGTTCTTTTTTTGCGACTTTTTCTGTGGAAAACTCTTTTTGGTGCAATAAAACGATAACAAATAAAAAGTACATTAATTATGTTTCACGTGAAACATGAATATGATTTTCCACAGTATATAGAATTATCTTTAATATTTATTTTGATGAAGGAATATTATTTATAAAGTAATTTAATTTTTTTCTTTTAAACAGTTTTGTTGTTTGTTTAATTTATTTAATAACCAAATAAAATTTCTTTAAGAAGATAAGAATAATATTATAATATTCTTACTTAAAATTAATTCTTCACACCTTTAAAGAGTATGTTACATTTGAATATTAAGATTATAAATATTTCATTTTTGGAGTTTTTTCTATTATTTAAAACATGTGGATAAATAAAAAATAATAGATAGTGGATGATAGTATTATCTCTTGGCTACTTTTCATTATTATTCTATTTATATTATTTTATATTTTTTGATGGATTTCTATTATGTAAAAAAAATTAATATATGGATTCTAAATAAAGTATATTTCCACATTTTGTCCTATTTTTAATTTAAGAAAATAAATTTAGTTTATAACTGAAAAAAATATAAATTAGATTAACTTTTTTAAAAAACTCACAGTTGGGTTATTTTTTATTAATAATTATTAATTTTATTAGCTTATAAATATTTTGAAAATTTATAATAATTAATGGTATTTATAGTTTGTAATAGTATATAAGAAACGATAATGAAATGTAAAATAAAAAATATGTTTCACGTGAAACATAAAAGTTTTCCACAAGCTATAAATTTTATTTAATTTTTAATTGGAAACTTCAAGATATAAATAAAACTCTTTTTTAAGAGTTTATAAATTATTTTCAACAGTATTGTGAATTTTTATTTGAAATGTCAAAATATTAATTATTTTTTCCTGTGGATAAGTGATAAATTAAAATACAAATTATAATGATTATTTTATTTAAATAAATATTTCAAAATTAGAGTTGCTTGTCTCTGATGATAGTGTTAATTGTGGAATATGTTGAGGAAAGAATTGTGATGAATTATATAAATAGAGAATTAATTATTTTTCTTGGTTCTTAAAATTGAAAAAGGACATATAAAATACTGTATTTTAATGAATGGTGTTTACTTTTTTTTGAATATTAATAAAAAATTATTAATGTTGTTTATACAAATTTTTTATTAATATATTTATTAATATTAATATAGAATTTTTAGATAAATTTGATTATTTTTAATATTTAAAAGATAAAAATTAGATGAGTGAAATGAAAAAATCTTGACATGATTAAATCATAGAGTAATAACATTAAGTATTAATAATGTAATAAATGTTGAGATATTACTTTTATAACAAACTCTTTTTTTAGTTTTTATATGTTATTATCTTCTCATTTCATAGTGATAAAAAATGTTGTGCAATTATATAAAAAAATATATTATGATGTTTAATTGGTTATCAACATATTATGATTAAAAGATTAAAAAAATTTAGTTTTTTCAACAATTTTGATTATTTAATGTAATATGTTCATGTTTCACGTGGAACATAAAAGTTTTCCACACTCTTATAATTTAAGGGGGAAAATTTTTGAAGTTTTTAATTTTAGGATGAAATATAGTAATTTTTTATTGATTTTATTTTATAGATATAGTATAATTAAGATGTGCAACGGTATTCTTTTGGAACCAAGTCAGGATTGGAAGATAGCAGCTTTAACAAAATGTGCCGTGTGCACTTTTTTTTATTTATTACATGTGGAAAACTATATTTTCACGAACTTTTGTTCGCGAAAATATAGAAATTATTCAAAATTATATATAAATTCTGTATAATTTATGTTATAATAATAGTGTTGTAATTTTTAGGTGGGGTGATTGTGTGAGTTATCTTGCTTTATATAGAAAATATAGGCCAAATAATTTTAAAGATTTGGTTGGGCAAAATGATGTCGCTGATGTTATAAAAAATGAAATATTGAATAATAAAATTTCTCATGCTTATTTATTTTCTGGTCCTAGAGGAACGGGGAAAACATCAACTGCTAAAATAATAGCTAGGATGGTTAATTGTCATAATTTAGGAGATGATGGTGTTCCATGTGGTGAGTGTGATGGATGTCGAAATTTTAATAGTAGTAGTGATGTTGTTGAAATAGATGCAGCTTCTAATAATGGTGTAGATGAAATAAGAGAACTTAGGGATAAAGTAAATTTAGTTCCTACTTCAGGTAAATATAAAATTTATATAATTGATGAAGTTCATATGTTGACTACACAAGCTTTTAATGCTTTATTGAAAACTTTAGAAGAACCACCAGCACATGCTATATTTATATTGGCGACTACAGAATTTTATAAAATACCTGCAACAGTCGTTTCTAGGTGTCAAAGATTTCAATTTTTAAAATTTTCAATTAATGAAATAAGTGATAGATTGAGGCAAATTGCAAGTTTAGAAAATATAGATGTTTCTGATGATGTTTTATATGAAATAGCTAGGTTGGCAGATGGTGGGTTGAGAGATGCTATTAATATGTTTGATCAATTATCATCTTATAAAAAAAATTCGTTGACTGTTGATGATGTATATAAATTGAATGGTGTCGTTTCTTATGACGAACTTGCTAAATTGTTAATGTTTGTTAAGAAAAATCAAGTTGCAGAAGTTATTGATTTTCTTAATCTCGTAGATAAAATGGGGAAAAGTTTATCACATTTTATTGGGGATTTACTTGAATTTTTAAAGGATATTTTGATATATAAGAGTACTTCTGAATTTAACGGAAGTATTAAACTTAAGAATGAAAAAATAAGGGAAATATCTGATATTTACTCAATAGAAGAAATATATGATTTGATTATTTCAATAAATGAACTTATGAATAGTATTAAAAATTCAAGTTTTTCTATTATTTTAATAATTTCGTTTTTTATATCAAAAATAGAAATAATGAAAAAAAATAATGATTTAGAAGAAGATGTAAAAGATATTGAGAATTCTGATTTTGACAAAAAAATTAGTTGTAGTAATGAAAAATCATCAATTGAGATTGAAATCAATGATAATACTAACACTATAAAGCAAAAATCTTTTATATTTGATGAACGTTTGAAAAAAATTCGGATTAATAATACGTTTGCAACTGCATCAAAACAATTGAAAAGTAAATTTTTAGAAAGATGGAAAGATTTTGTAGATAAAATTGAACTTGATAGAAGTAATTCTTTGGCTGGAATTATAGGAGATGTAGAGGTTTTGGTTGTTGGAAATAGTAATGTTATATTTTTGGTTAAGTATGATTCTTTGTTAGATAGAATATATAATTATGTTTTAGATTTAGAAAAAGAACTGGTAGATATTTATAATGTTGATTATAAAATAGTTTTTCTTGCTAGTGATGAGTGGAATTACGAAAAAGAAAAATATATAAATAATTTGAAAATAGGTAAAAAATATGATTATATAGATGAAAATGATGATATTAATAATGGAAATGATGAAAAAGTTGAAAATATTGTTTCATCTGATGATGTTGATAAATTAATATCGTTAGTTGGAAATGATGTTATTTCATATGAATAATGAAAGGGTGAATATAATGAATATGAATATACAAAATATTATGAAACAAGCACAAAAGATGCAAAATGATTTACAAAAAGCTCAAAAAGAGTTGGATAAAAGTGAGTATGAAGGTAATTCTTCAGGAGTTAAAATTATTTTAAAAGGTAATTTAGAAATGAAGTCTATTGAAATAAATTTTGATGGTGATTTGTCTGATAGTGAAGATAAAGAAATGTTAGAAGATATGATTAGTGTTGCTTATAGTGATGCTCTTAGTAAAGTTAATAAGGATAAGGAGAAAAAATTCGGAAAGTATGGTCAAGGTCTTTCTGGGTTGATGTAGATGTATCCAAATAGTGTTAAAAAATTAATAGATAATTTTCAAAAGTTGCCAGGAATAGGTCATAAAACAGCAGAACGTTTAGCCTTTTCAATGCTTTCTTTTGATAAAGATAATCTTACTTCTTTTGCAAATGCGATATATGATGTTAGAGATAATATTTGTAATTGTAAAATTTGTGGTAATATTTCTGATAGTGAAATTTGTGGTATTTGTTCTAATGAATCAAGGGATAGAAGAGTTATTTTTGTTGTTGAAAAATCAAAAGATATAATGTTATTTGAAAAAATAGGTGTATATAACGGGTTATATCATGTTTTAGATGGACTTATTTCTCCTCTTGATGGGGTAGGACCTAATGATATTAGACTGTCTGAGTTGATTAAGAGAGTTGATTCTTCGGAAGTTAATGAAGTGATTTTAGCATTGAAGCCTAGTATTGAAGGTGAGACAACAATGCAATATATAAAAAAAATACTAAGTGATAAGGATGTTAAAATTTCTAAAATTGCTACAGGTGTACCTATTGGAACTGATATGGAATATATTGATTCTTTAACACTTGAGATGGCTATTGATGAGAGAAAAGATATGGATTCTTAATGTTTTATATCATATTATTTATTGGGGGATGATATGATGTGTTTAGTAAATTATTATATTTATTGAAAAAATTTATTGTTGCAGCTTTATTTATTTATGCTTATGATATGTTATGTGTGTCTTTTGGACTAGTTATTCCAATTAATTTTGTTACTATTTTGTTAGTTGGAATTTTTAACTTTTCTGGAATGATTTGTTTGATATTCTTTTCTTTATTATTGTAGATTGTTTGGTGATATTATGTTAGATTATTTTAAGGATAAGCAGTCTATAGCGTATAATTTATTAGTCAATTCTGTTGCTAATAACAAGCTTGGTCATGCTTATTTAATTGATGGTAATGATAACGAGTATGGTTATGATTTTGTTATGGCTTTTGTGAAAATGATTGTTTGTGATAAGCATTATTGTAATAATAATTTATGTGATAATTGTAATATTTGTTCTAGGATTGATGAAGGTAATTATACTGAGGTTAAGGTTATTGAAACAGATTCTATGATTATAAAAAAAGAACAATTGTTAGAGTTACAAAGTGAGTTTAGCAGGACTAGTATTGAAGGTGCTAAAAGAGTTTATGTTATAAAAGATTGTGAAAAAATGAATAAGCAGGCATCTAATAGTTTGTTAAAATTTTTGGAAGAACCTACTTCAGGAATAGTAGCAATTTTATTTACAAATAATATTAATAAGGTTTTGCCAACAATTATTTCGAGATGTCAGCTTATTAAATTAGAAAAAACAAAAATTAATAATAATGAAAGGGATACTTTTAATAATTTTGCATATTTTTGTTGTGATTCTAGAGAAGAGATAGATAAATTTTTGGCTGATGATGATAAGAGAAAATATATTGATAATGTTGTTTATGCGATTAATTATTATGAAGAAAATGGTTTGGATATAATGATTTATCTAAAGAAAATATGGTTTGAGAATTTTAAGGATAGAAATGATAATGTTATGGCATTGTTATTAATGGTTAATTTTTATTATGATGTACTTAAGTTTAAAAATAATATTGATGACTACTTTTTTAATGATTATATGGAGAATATAGAGCGAGTTTCTAATTGTAATTTTGATGATAAAATTGTTAAAAAGATTAATGTTTGCATTGAAATTAGTGAATATTTGAAGTATAATTTGAATGTTAATTTGCTTATTGATAGTTTATTTATAAGGTTAGGTGAATAATTATGGGTGTTGTTGAAGTTAAGTTTGATAATAATGTAAAGGATGGTTTTTATCGTTTTGAACGATTTAATTTAAAGCGTAATTTGACTGTAATCGTTAATAGTGATAGAGGTCTACAATTTGGTAAAATTAAGAAGATACTTACATCTAAGGAAGAAAAACAATTAGATGGGGTAGATTTGTATGATGTTGTAAGAATTGCTAGTAAAAGAGATTATTTAAAGCATATTAATAATATAAATAGTATTGATGAGGTTGTTAAAAAATGTAGTGAAATAGTAAAAAAAAGTGGCATATCTATGACTATTTTGGATGGTAGTTATAATTTTGATAAAAGTCAATTATTATTTAGATTTGTTGCTGATGAGAGAGTTGATTTTAGACAACTTGCTAAGGAATTAGGGTCTGTTTTTCGTACTAGAATTGAACTTAGGCAAATTGGTATTAGGGATAAGGCTAAGGAAATTGGTGGAATTGGTCCTTGTGGTCGCTTTTTGTGTTGTAGTAGTTTTTTGAATACTTTTGATAGTGTTACTATAAGTATGGCTAAGAATCAAGGTGTTTCATTGAATCCGACAAAGATAAATGGTGTTTGCGGAAGACTTTTATGTTGTTTAAGATATGAGAATGATGTTTATTCAGATTTAAAAAAAGGGATGCCTAGAGCTGGTAGTATTGTTAATTATCATGGTAAGGATGGTAAAGTTGTATCAGTTAATGTTTTGGCTAATACTTATAAAATTCAATTTTATGATAAGTCGGTTGTAGAAGTTGATTGTAATGATTGAGAAGAATAGGTTACTTAATTTTGATAGTATTATATATCAAAATTCTGATTGGTTTAAGTTTTCAATGGATTCTGTATTACTTGTTAATTTTGTTACATTGAATTTAAGTGTTAAAAAGATTATGGATTTAGCTACTGGTAATGCACCTATACCACTTCTTTTAACATATAAAACAAAGGCTGATATAGATTGTATAGAGTTACAGAAATGTGTATATGATTTAGGAGTTAGGTCGATAATTGATAATGGTGTTAGTAGCCAAATTAAAATAGTTAATGGTGATGTTAGGAATATTAAGGAATATTTTGATAGTGGTATATATGATGTAGTTTTATGCAATCCTCCATATTTTAAAACAAATAATGAGGAATTTGTAAATGATAATGATGTAAAGAAATTAGCAAGGCATGAAATTACTTTAAATATTGATTTTGTTCTAAATGCTGCTAAATATTTGTTGAAGACTGGTGGAAATTTTGCGATGGTGCACAGAAGTGATAGGTTTGTTGAAATTCTTGAAAAAATGAGAATTAATGGTATTGAACCTAAGAAAGTGCAATTTATTTATCCAAAATATGGTAAAAATAGTGATTTATTTTTGGTAGAAGGTAAGTTGAATGGAAAATCGGGAGGCTTAAAAATTTTGCCGCCATTAATTATACATGATGTTGATGGAAATTATACTAAAGAAGTAAGAGAAATGTTTGGAAATAATGATTAGAGGTGTTTTTTTATGTGGCAAAGAAGTTATGATGGTAGTTCTACACTTTATTTAATTCCGACACCTATAGGAAATATGGATGATGTTACTTTTAGAACTATTAATATTTTAAAAGATGTGGAAGTTGTTTTTTCGGAGGATACTAGAGTTACGGCTAATTTACTAAATCATTTTGATATTAAAAAAAAGCTAATTTCATTACATGAACATAATGAAGATTTGGTTAAAGATAAAGTTTTAAAATATTTATCTGATGGTAAAAATGTTGGATTAGTTACTGATAGAGGAACCCCTATTATTAGTGATCCAGGTTATAAGACTGTTAAATATGTTAGTGATTTAGGGTATAATGTAGTTGCTTTGCCTGGAGCTAATGCCTTTGTTCCGGCTTTAATTGTGTCAGGATTACCTCCACAGCCTTTTACTTTCTATGGTTTTTTAGATAGTAGGGATAGTAAAAAAAGAAAAGAATTAAAAAGTCTTGTTAATGTTGCTAATACAATGATTTTTTATGAAGCACCACATAGAATTGTGAAAACTTTAAAGATGATGTTAGAAATTTTGGGAGATAGAAATATAAGTTTATCTAGAGAAATTTCTAAGAAGTTTGAGAGTGTATATAGAGGAAAAATAAGTGGTATTTTAAATGATTCTGAAAATATGAGGGGTGAATTTGTTATTGTTGTATCAGGTTGTCATTTAAAAATGCAAAAATACGATGATGATTATATTATTGAATTAGTTAATAATTATATTGATAATGGCTTTTCAGCAACAGATTCTATTAAGGTGGTTGCTAGCGAATTGAAATTGAAAAAAAATGATGTTTATAATTTGTATCATAAAGGTAGTGATAGGAAATGAAATTGATTGTAGGTCTTGGTAATCCAGGAAGAGAATATGTTAATACTAGACATAATATTGGGTTTTCGATGCTTGATTGTATAGCAGAATCTAGGAAAGTAAATTTTACGAAAGAGAAATTTAATGCTTCATTTTTAGAATATATGTATAAGGGAGAAAAAATATTGTTCGTTAAGCCTCTTTCATATATGAATTTAAGTGGTATTGTTGTAAAAAAATTTGTTGATTATTATAAAATTCCTTTGGAAGATATTTTAATTATTCAGGATGATTTGGATATGACGTTTGGGAAAGTTAAAATTGTATATAATAGAAATAGTGGTGGACATAATGGTATTAAAGATATTGAAAAACATCTTGGAACTAAAGCTTTTGCTAGACTGAAAATTGGTATTTCTAAAGATAAGAGCATTGATACTAAAGATTATGTTTTGGGAAGGTTTAGTGTTGATGAGATAAAAGTTTTGGAAGGTGTTTATGAAAAATTGGTAGATGTTGTAGATGATTTTTGTGATATTGGATTGGATAAATTGATGACTAAGTATAATAATAAATAATACTTAATTTTTTTGGTGGTGTTATAGATGAATTTTTTTGATAATTTGTTTAATGTTCATGATGATAATTATTATGGTGTTTCTGGGTTGAATCCAGAGTTATTTGCTATTTATATTTATAATAATTTTTTGAAAAGTAATAAAGGAACGTTGGTTGTTACTAATTCTTTGTATGAAGCGAACTCTTTGTATAGTAAAATTTCTAATTATACAGATAGAGTTTTGTTTTTTCCAATGGATGATTTTATTACTAGTGAAGCTTTAGCTATTAGTCCTGAATTTAAAAGTGAGAGAGTTAATACTATTAATAAGTTAGTTGTGGATAATAAATATATTGTTGTAGCTAATTTAATGGGAGTTTTGAGGTATTTGCCACTTGTTGATGTTTGGAAGAAATCTATTATCAAGTTAGAAACGGGAATGAATATTGAACGAGAATATTTAGAAAATATGTTATATAATATAGGATATGAAAAAGAGTCTATTGTTACAGAAACTGGGAAAATAGGGGTTAGAGGCTATGTTTTAGATATTTTTCCAATTGGTTATGATAATCCTGTTAGGATAGAGTTTTGGGGAGATTCTATTGAAAGTATTAAATATTTTGATGTTGAATCTCAACTTTCTAATGAATGTGTTGAGATGGTGAATATTTATCCTTATACTGAGTTTTTAACTGATGTTTTATTAGATGATGTTGTTAGAAAACAAAAGTATTTAAAACATTATTCTAATAATCGAGTTAATGGCTTGTGGGATTATTTAAATAGAGATACTATTTTTTATTATGATTATAATCAAATAGAGGCTGGCTATAAGCTTTTAGTGGAAAGTATTATAAATTATGATAAGGAAAATGTTAATTCATCTGGCATAAAAACTGATTATATGTTTGGATTAAAAGATATTAATTGTAAAAGCGAGATATTTTTGATGAATTTTGATAATGTATTAGCGAATATAAAACTTAATTTTGAAGATAAATATGTTTGTTATAATATTGATAATTATCAAGATAATATTGAGGCAATAAAATTAGACTTAGATAAGTATATTCTTGCTAAAAAAACGGTAATTATATGTGCTGTTAATGAAGATGTTAAAAATAGAATTATTAAGTATTTGCCTGATAAAAAGATTATTTTTACTTCTTGTGATAATATTTATGAGAATAAAATTAATATTGTTATAAAAGAAATTGATACGGGATTTATTTTTGATAATTATGTTGTTTGGTCATCTAATGATTTATTTAAAGGTGTTAATAGTGCTGGTAAGAAGTTCAATAGTAAGTTTAAATTAGGGACGAAAATAGATAATATTAATAATATTTCTCGTGGTGATTATGTTGTACATGAGGCGTATGGTATTGGAATTTATGATGAACTTACAACTATTGTTAAAAAAGGATATAAAAAAGATTATATTAGGTTAATATATGATGGAGGTGATGTTTTATATATTCCTGTTGAAAAGATAGATAGAATTAGTAAATTTTCTGGTAAAGAGGGAATTACAGTTAAGCTTGATAGTTTAAGTAATGACAAATGGCGTCGTAAAAAGGCAAGGGTTAAGGGGCGTTTAGAGGAAATAGCGGCTAATTTGCTTAAGGTTTCAGCTCAAAGAGAAGCAATGCAAGGTTATGCTTTTTCAAAGGATGATGAAAATCAAATATTATTTGATAGTTCTTTTCAATATGAAGAAACTGTTGATCAGTTGAAGGCTATTAATTCAATAAAATTAGAAATGGAAAAAAATAAACCTATGGATATGTTATTATGTGGCGATGTAGGGTATGGTAAGACAGAAGTTGCTTTTAGAGCTATGTTTAAAGCTGTTAATGATGGTAAGCAAGTAGCTTATTTATGTCCAACTACTATATTATCTAATCAGCAATATCAGAATGCTTTGGTGAGGTTTAAAGATTTTCCAGTTAGAATAGCTCTTTTAAATAGGTTTGTTTCTGTAAAACATCAGAAGGAAATTATTACGCAACTTAATGATGGTAAGATTGATATATTGTTTGGTACTCATAGAATTCTTAGTAAGGATATAAAATTTAAGGATTTGGGGCTTCTTGTTGTTGATGAGGAGCAAAGATTTGGGGTTACGCATAAGGAGAGGATAAAACAGTATAAGGCTAATGTAGATGTTCTTACTTTGTCGGCAACGCCAATTCCTAGGACTTTGCAAATGTCGATGACTGGTATTAGAAGTTTGGCTTTAATAGAAACTCCACCTGCTAAAAGACTTCCTGTTCAGACGTATGTTCTTGCAGAAAATAAAAATATTATTAAAGATGCATTGTATAAAGAACTTTCTAGAGATGGGCAAGCTTTTATTTTATATAATCATGTTGATGATATTTTAAGAAAGGTGAGAGAAATTAAAGAATTAGTGCCAAGTGCTAGGATTGATTATGCTCATGGTAGAATGACAAAACAAGAACTTGAGAATAAGATGCAGAATTTTATTGATTATAAGTTTGATATTTTGATTTGTACAACAATTATTGAAACGGGGATAGATATTCCTAATGTTAATACTTTAATTGTTATGGATGCTGATAGATTTGGGCTTTCACAGTTATATCAGATACGTGGTAGAATTGGTAGAAGTGATAGAATTGGATATGCATATCTTATGTATGATAAGCACAAAGTACTTAATGATATTGCAGTTAAAAGACTTAATACTATAAAGGAATTTACAGAACTTGGTAGTGGTTTTAAGATTGCTATGAGAGATTTATCTATAAGAGGTGCTGGTGATATTTTGGGTAGTGAGCAATCTGGTTTTATTGATACAATTGGTATTGAGTTATATTTAAAAATGTTAAAGGAAGCTGTTTTGAAACTTAAGGGTGAATATGTAGAAAAGGCTCAGGATGAAAATTTAGATAATAATTCTTTAATTGATGTTGAAACGCATATTAGTGATGAATATATAACAGATGAAGATTTGAAAATAGAGATACATAAAAAAATAAATGAAGTAGATTCTTTGAAAAAACTTTTGGATGTTAAGAATGAATTAGAAAATCGTTTTGGTAGAATAAGTGACAGTATGGAGATTTATATGTATGAGGAATGGTTTGAAAAATTAGCTCAAAAGTTGGAAATTAAGAAAGTAAATCAAACAAAAACATTTATTGATTTAGAGTTATCAGAATCTACTAGTCAAAGTATAAATGGTGAAGAGTTATTTAGAATTTCTTATGAAATATCAAAAAATTTTAGGTTGAGTTATAAAAATAATAGAATTCATATTATTTTAGATTTAGTTAATTTAGGTAAACATTTTCTTGTTTATTTGATTGAATTATTAAATAAAATACTAGAAAGTATAAAAATTGAGAACTAGTTTAGTTTTGAGTTTTGTCTTTTTATGTATTTTTTTTAGTATTTATGTCACTACATATAATATACAATTATATATTTGTTTCGTAAATATGCTTTAAAATTAATAATTTGAATTTTTCGGATTTAATGTTATAATTTTTATGATGGTATAATTTGAAATGGAGGAATTATGGAAAAATATTTGTTTACTAGTGAAGCTGTTTGTTGTGGGCATCCTGATAAGATATGTGATAAGATAAGTGATTATATTTTGGATGAAGCTTTGAGGCAAGATATGGATAGTAGAATGGCTGTAGAAGTTAGTATAAAGGGTAAGATGATTTTTATTTATGGTGAGGCTTCAACTATGGCAAAGCTTTGTTATAAGGATTTAGCACTTAAAGTTATGGGTGATTTAGGTTATGATGATGATTATGAAGTAATTGTTAATGTTAGTGAGCAATCTTTAGAAATTAGTAATGCTGTTGGTAGTGATAGATTGGGGGCTGGAGATCAGGGAATTATGTTTGGATATGCTTGTAGTGATACTGATGAATTAATGCCACTACCAATAATGTTAGCTCAAAAAATTGTTTATAAATTAGATAGTTTAAAGAAGAGTAATTCATTTTTAAAACCTGATGGAAAAAGTCAAGTTACGGTTGAATATGTTGATGATAAACCTAGTAGGGTAGATACAATTTTATTGGCTATTTGTCACGATAAGGGTGTTGATAATGAATTTTTGAAATCATTTATTATTAGAGAAGTTATAGATAAAGTTGTTCCTTTCAAGTACATTGATGATAAGACAAAAATTCTTATTAATACTAGTGGTTCTTTTACTTTAGGAGGGCCACTTGCTGATAGTGGTACGACTGGTAGAAAAATTGTTAGTGATTCATATGGCGGTATGGCAAGAGTTGGAGGTGGATGTTTTAGTAGTAAAGATGCTAGTAAAGTAGATAGGAGTGCAGCATATTATGCTAGATATGTTGCTAAAAATGTTGTGTTTCATAAAATGGCTTTAAGATGTGAAATTCAAGTTAGTTATGCTATTGGATTAGAAGAGCCTGTTTCTCTTTATGTAGATTGTTTTGGTACTAATAAGGTATCCTATGGTGAGATTTATAAGTATATTAGTGATAATTTTGATTTTAGAGTTAAAAATATTATTTCAGAATTGGATTTAAAAAGACCAATATACTATGATTTAGCATGTTATGGTCATTTTGGAAGATGGGATTTAAATTTGACTTGGGAGAGGATAAAATATTGATAATATATAAAAATATTAACGATAGTTACAATTTTCATTGAAGGTTATTATAATATAGTTAATATCTTTAATGTAAGATTTTATTTTGGCAATTGTAAAGCTTTTAAAATATTTTTGAGTTTGTAATTTTAATTCTAAATTCATTATTTTATTTAATAATTCTATTAATTTATTATAACTATTTTTAATGCCGGTAATATTATTGAACCAAGTTTCAATATCTTCTGTTTGTCCATTTATTCTCAGATTTTCTAAGGTATAAATGAAGGTACTGTTATTTGTTAATTCTTTTAGAATATTTGTCTCTAATAAATAAGCATTGGAATTATAATTTTTGTTTGTTTCGTTATTAATTGCGTATATTGTATTATTTATTGTGTCTATATTGCTAGATGTATAATTTTTAATTATATTTACAATTGATTCTGTTTGTTTTGTATTTATTACTTCTTCAAGAATATAACTTTTTGTTTTTTCGAGTTGTTTTAATGTTTTTTCTTCATATATTATTTCTGATAATCCAGTTCGAATATAAATTATATTATTTTTTATTGATATTTCATTGTTGTATGAATTAATTGCATGGTTATATTCATGAATAAGGTTGTCTAATAACGTTATTAAGGTGATTTTTTCGTAGTTATTTATAACAATGTATTTAGATGTTGTTAGTTTATTATCTATATAGTTGGGAATACTTACATAATAAGCATTGATGTATGGTGAATTTTCATTATTTATTATGATAGGTGTGTTAGTGAAGACATCTAATATTAATTTTTCTTCCCCCTTATATTTTTGTGTGAATGCTGGTATTATTAGGTATAGTAGGTGTTTAATGTTATTATCATAGTTAAATTTTTTTGCTAGTTCGTCTATTTTTTTCTTGTATTTTAAAATTATTGTATCGTTCATATTATCACCTATTTAGATTATAGCAAAATTCACGTTTTTTTGTAAAGGTGCTATGTAGAAATAGAATAATTGATATTTATTTGTTATAATTGATATTAGGAGAGGATAGTATGAATCTAATTAGTTATATTGATAAATATGGGTGCTATAGTTTTGAAGAAGTTGAATTTAATGAGGTTGACAATTTAGTTTTTTCCTCATTAGCTTATGTTAGTTTGGGAAAGTATGTTAGTAATAATAGATTTAATAAGAAACGTCTTCAAGATGTTGGACGTTTGTTTTTTCGAGATTATGATGAGAGCCAGAAAAATATAATTGCTGTTAGAGGTGGAATTAAAATTTTACGTAGTGTGATGGAGACTAGGCGATATGGAAGTTTACTTGTTTATAATTATTCTTATGTTGGTGATGATAAACAACAGTTTAGTGCTATTACGATTGATATTAGAAAAGATTTAGTTTATGTTGCTTATGAAGGAACTGATCAGTTAATAAGTGGATGGAAAGAGGATTTTATGATGGCTTATAAGTTTCCTGTTCTATCTCAAAGAAGGGCTATTGATTATTTAAATCGTCATTTTTTATTTAATAACAAAGATATTATTTTGGGCGGACATTCTAAGGGTGGTAATTTGGCAATGGTAGCGGCTATGTATTCTAATTTTTGGGTTAAGGATAGAATTATTAGTATTTATAATAATGATGGTCCAGGACTTAGGAAAAAGGAGATAGAGAGTAAATATTATAAAAGTATTGCCAGTAAGATTGTTCATATTATTCCTAATTATTCTATAATAGGTTTGTTACTTAGGCATGATAGTAATTATACTGTTATTCGTTCGTTTAAAAAGAGTATTTATGCACATGATTTGTTAACTTGGGTAGTTAGAGGTAATCAATTAGAACGAGTTTCTCTTAGTTACTTTAGTCAAATAATGGATGAGGGAATGATAAAATGGTTAGATAAGTATGATGATGAAACACGCAAAAAATTTGTTGATGGTTTATTTTTTATATTTGAAAGTGCTAATGTTACTAGTATAGTGGATGTTTTAGAAAATAAAAAATTGATTTTAAAATTAATTATGGAAACAAAAGAAATTGATAAAGATACGAAAAAAATGATGAAGGATTTTGTGTATGTTATATTTAAATATTTTCGTGATGTAAAGTTGGATACTTTGTTTGAGAAAATAAATAAAAATAGCCAAAATTAATAATAAGTGTTATAATATTGATGGAGGTTGATAGTGTGAAAAATATAGAAAAATTTATTCAAAATTTTTTGTGGAAGAGTATATTTATTTCATTGCTGTTTTTAATTTTAGGGATAGTTTTGGTTATTGATCCTAATATGTCTGTTTTGGGAATTGCATATGTTGTTGGGGTTGTTTTAATAATTAATGGTATTTCTTATATGATTGAGAGTAATGTTAAATTATTATTTTATGATCCCTTACTAGTAGGCATAATTAGTTTAATCTTTGGAATAATTGTTATTGTAAATCCTGATATATTTACAGTTATGATTCCAATTGTATTAGGTATTTGGTTTATTATTTATGGTGTCATTAAATATAAGTTTTCAATGGTACTTAATGAAATTGGAGAAAATGGTTGGGCAGTTTCTTTATTAGGAGCTTTGATTACTATGTTTAGTGGAATATTATTGATGGTATTTCCTAAAGTGGGTGCTGTTACACTAGTTTTTATGATAGGTGTTTTATTAATTGTTTATTCTATTAGCGATATTATTAATTTCTTTATTATTAAGAAACGTGTTAATGATATTGTCAAATATTTTAAATAATTATTATTGATTTTAGTGATTCTTCATAATTTGAGGAATCTTTTTTTGTAAAGTTAGTTTTTATTATTTGATTACTGATTTTAGTATGCTATAATATACATTATAAGGTAGGTGTATTAAAATGAAGTGTGTTTCTATTTCTGGAAAGAAAAAATTAGTTTTAAAGGATATAAATAAACCAGTTTCAAAAAATGGGGCTGTTGTTATTGAGGTTAAATCCTGTGGTATTTGTGGATCTGATATTCATAATTGGGATATGGGAAATTCTATTGGACTAGTTATGGGTCATGAGTTTGCTGGTGTAGTTGTTGACCCTGGTAGTAGACAAGATTTAAAGAAGGGTGATAGAGTTACAGGTCTTCCTATTTCTCCTTGTGGTAAGTGCGATGCTTGTACTAGTGGCAATGTTCAATATTGTGCTGATACTTGGACAGATGCTGTAGGATTATCATTATCTAATCCTGGTGCATATGCAGAATATACTAGTTGTAGAGCTTCGATGGTTAGAAAACTTCCAGGAAATGTTAGTTATGATGCTGCTTGTATGGTAGAACCAAGCGCAGTTAGTTTGCACGCTATAAATTTAGCTAATATAAAGATAGGTGATTCTGTTTTAATTATTGGTGGTGGAATAATAGGACTGATGGCTGCAGAATTTGCTAAGATGAATGGGGCTAGTAAGGTTATTTTAATTGAAACTAATAAAAAACGTGGTAGGAAAGCTGTTAGTTATGGAAAGGTTGATGCATATTACGATGCTCTTGATGAAAAGACAATCCCTAATTTGCTTACTATGACTAATGGAGGTTTTGATAAGGTTATAGAGTGTTGTGGTAATAGTGCGGCTGTTAGTGAAGCTTTAATGTGTGTTAAAGCTGGTGGTTGTGTTGTATTGGTTGGTGTATCTGTTGGAAATGTTAGTATTCCTAGTGTAGTTGCTGTGATGAAGGAGATTAAGATGCAAGGTGCAATTGCTTATAAGCCAAGTGAATTTGATGAATGTTTGCAACTTATTGCATCTAAGAAAATAAATGTTACCAAATATATAGATGATGTTATTTCTTTAGAGCAGGCCCAAGAAGCATTTGAACGTCTAACTAATGGCAAGGATGCTGCTGTTAAAATTATTTTTAAACCATAATTATTGTATGATGCATATAAATTTGTTAAATGGATATAATATTAAGGATAAAGTGAATTGACATTTTATTTTTAATATTTTTAACTTTTTTAGCAATCTCGCTTGACAATTGCTAAAAAAGTGCTATAATGAATATCGAAAGGTGATGATAGATATGGCTTTAATACCAAGATTGATGCCAAATTATTTGGATGGTGTATTTGATGATTTCTTTACTCCAATAAAAGGAGATGAAACAGCAAGAATGAAATGTGATATCTATGAGAAAGATGGAATTTATACAATGGAGATGGATATCCCAGGTTTTGATAAAAAAGATGTAAAAATAGAAGTAGATGATAATGATTATCTTACCATTACTGCTTTTAAATCAGAAGAAGATAATGAAGAAGATGAAGATAAAAACTATGTAAGAAAAGAAAGAGTATATGGAAAATATCAAAGAAGTTTTTATGTAGGTGATATTGATAAAGAAAAAATAGATGCTTCTTTTGAAAATGGTATATTAACTGTTACTATGCCAAAGAAGGAAGAAGAGAAATCATCAAAGAAAACTATTGAAGTAAAATAATAAAAATTAGTTTAGATTGTTGAATCTAAACTAATTTTTTTTGCTTTTTTCTATTTTTTTATAATAATTTTGTCCTTTTTTATAAGTTTCGCTGATGATTTTTTGAATATTTACGTTATCTGACATATCTACTTTTAATAGAGGTTTTTTTGGATTTTTCATTTTATTTCACCATTAAGTATTATTAGTAATTTAGGTGTTTTTATGTATAAAAATTCTAATATATGGAAGAATATTTATAGAATGGAGGAAATAATGAAGACTACTGGTATTATTAGAAGGATAGATGATTTAGGAAGAGTTGTTATCCCGAAAGAGCTTAGAAAAAATTTTAGAATTAAAAATGGAGATACTTTAGAAGTATTTGTAGATGGAGATTCTATTGTATTAAAAAAATACTCTCCAATGGAGAGTATTGAGGAGATTGCTTCTAAATATGTTGATAGTTTTAATCAGGTTATAAAGCATAATGTTGTTGTTTGTGATAAGGATAAAATAATTGCTGTTAGTGGTCCTTTAAAAAAGAATTATTTAGGTAAAAATATAAGTGAGTTTACGGAGCATAGTATAGAAAGGCGAGATAGTTTTGTTGAAAGACAAAAGAAGGAGTTTTCTTTTGTGCTAGGAGTAGAGGATTTTGGATATTATTCTTTTAGTTCAATTGTTAATAATGGTGATACATTAGGAGCTGTTATTATTATTTCTTTAGATAAACCAATTTTAGAATTTGAGGAGAAGATGGCCGTTGTATTAGCTAATTTATTGTCAAATAAGTTTAATGGAGAATGATTTTAATTTCTTCTTTTTTTATATATTATTTGAATTATTGGTAATAGTAATAAATTGATTGTTGATAGGATGATAGCAATTTTTTTGTATGGTGCTTCATATTCAATGGATATATAATTATTTCCTTTTTTTAGAGGAAAACCAATAAAGTTTTTGTTTGTTTTTTCATATTTGACTTTTTTGTTATTAACGAGAATTTTAAATCCTTTATCATATGGGATAGATATATTAAAATAAGAATCATTTTTAATGTTCATTGTTCCAATTATTTTGTCTCCTTTTGTCTTTTTTTTGTTTGTTTTAAAAGGTTCTATATTATTTTTTGAAATTTCACTGTAGTCTATTATGTATGTTTTGAAATCTTTTAAGCTATAAGTTCCTTTTTTTAAATAAATGTCTAATATATTTGTGTTATATATGTAATAATTAAAAGTTAAATTTTTGTTGTTATACTTCCAACTTTTGCTTGTTAAAGTATTCATTTCATTATTTATGGTAATAGTTAGGTCTTGTTCTGGGTTGTAGGTGTTGGTAAATTTTAGAAGTATTATTTTATTGTGGGGATTTGTATTAAGTTTTATTTTGATATGACTATTATCTTTAGCAATTATTTTTGTTTTTTGTTGTGTATTTAATATTTCTAAATTTTCTTTTTCTAAGATTTCATAGGTTAAATTAACTTCATTTTTTATTGGAATTTGAGGATGTTGTTGTGTGTTTTGGGTAATGATATTGTTTAATAGAACCAATGTATTTGCAGGATAAGGTAAGTTGTTATAGTTTTTTTCATTTATTATGTTTGTGGTTGTGTATCCTATTGGTAAGGCATTGTTATTTTTATATAAATAAACTTCATCTTTTTCTTTTATTAATTCAAGATTTGTTAATGGGGTTGTTGTTATTATATATTTTTCCCCTAAAATTGATTGAGATAAAATATTATTGGATGCTGAAATCATGAAATCATTTCTAAAAGGTTTATTATTGTGTAAATCTTTATAGTAAAATTCTTTGTAGTTTTTGTTGTATGTTGATGAGTAAATGGTTGTTTTATATTCAGATATATTGGTAATTTTGTTGATTGTTTCTTTTGATGACACAAGGTTATTTATGCGATATATTGATTTATCCTTATTTGTTATATAATTTGTTAAGTATTCAGATGCTTTGTAATATTTATTATTTATATCTTCTTTTAGCATTAATTTGTCTTGACAATTTACTAGTAAAACGATTGCTAAAGACGAGATAATAATATATGGAAAGATAAATTTGGTGCCTTGTTTGTTTAATTTTTGTAAAAAGGTGGCGGTAACTATTAGGGCTATTGGGATTAGTGGAATTAGAGATTTGCCATTTATGTATAACATTCCATTTAAAATATAGTTAAATAGGGGAATAGTAGTAATTATTAGGATTGTTAGGGATAGAAATTTTATTTCTTTTTTTGAACTTTTTAATTGTGATATTAGTGCTATTAGAGATATTAGAGATAGTCCCATTGAATAACTAGAATATAGAAGAAATGATTTAGGAGTTAGTAATTGGGTTATATTTATGGCATTTGAACTTGTTTTTCTGCTATTTAGTAGACAATATAGGCTTGGAAAAATTATTATGGATGCTAGGAAGATACCATTTATAACGGGAAGAGCTATTTTAAAAGTTTCTTTTATTATTTGTTTTTTTTGTTTTATACATTTGTAGACAAAGTAAATAAATAAAGAGACTAGGCAAGAAATAGAATAAAAATAACTTGTATATAGGATAAGTGCTATAGATATAGATAGAATAAGTGTGTTCTTTTTTTCAAAGTATTTATCAATTCCCCATAGGCCTATTATTAAGAATGGTAAGTAATTTATAAACATTATATGGCGTTTGGCATGGAAGATTAAGGGAGCTGCACATAAGAAAAGAAATGCTGTTAAGAATCTTGTTTTAAAGTCAAAATTGTGTTTTTTTAAAAAAAAGTAAAAAAGAGTTACAGCAAGTAATACCATTATGGAAGTTGATATAATTATGTAATCTAACATTTTTATGGATGGTAGTAAATAAGATATTAAAATGATGGGACTTAGGAGTCCATAGTATGATAAGTAATAGATGTTTTGACCGCTTCCTAAATTTGGGGCAAAGTCTGGTAGTAAATCTTTGGTATCATAGAATAGAGTTCGAAAGTATTCTGGAATTAAGTAGTGTTGAACTTTGAAGTCAGTGTTTGAACCAAAGATGTGATTGTTAGAAGTTAGGATAGCATAGATGAGTAAATATATTATAATATAGAATATAATTGCTAGTATATCTTTTTTTAATTCATTATTTTTTTTCATAATTGTCTCCTTTGTTTATGTATATTATAGCATGTCTGATTGGATTTTTTTGTTGATGATGTAAAATAGTATGTGTTTTTTTGAAAAATGTAAAGTTATGTTGTTGTATTAATTTACATAGATATATTTTGATGCTATAATTGTATTGTTTGGAGGGAGTTTATTGGAAAGAGGTTTTGAGAAAATAAGCTTTAATCAGTTTGGTTCTGATGTATGCTGTGATAAGAAGTTATATGATGGATATGAACTTCCTAAAAGAGCAAGTAAATTTAGTTGTGGATATGATTTTATTTCGTTTCGAGATATTGTTATTAAACCTGGTCAGATAGTAAAAATTCCTACTGGTTATAAGGCTAAGATGTTAAGTGATGAGGTATTGTTACTAGTTGTTAGAAGTAGTATGGGATTTAAATATAATGTTAGATTATGCAATCAGGTTGGAGTTATAGATAGTGATTATTATAATAACTCAGATAATGAGGGACATATCTATGTTGCTTTACAAAATGAAGGTAAGGATGATTTTTATATAAAAAAAGGAGATGCTTATTGCCAAGGGATTTTTATGAAATATTTGACTTGTGGTGATAGTGTTTCTGATATTAGAGTTAGTGGAATTGGTAGTACTAATTCTTTAGATGAGGAGGGAGATTAGAATGAATAATAAGAGATTTTATATTAGTACGGCAATAGCTTATACTTCTAGTAAGCCACATATTGGTAATACTTATGAAGTTGTTTTAGCTGATGCTATAGCTAGATACAAAAGATTAGAAGGGTATGATGTTTATTTTCAGACTGGTACTGATGAACATGGTCAAAAAATTGAAATTAAGGCACAGGAAGCTGGTATTGAGCCTCAAGAATATGTTGATTTAGTGGCACGTGAGATTAAAGATATTTGGGATGTTATGAATACGAGTTATGATAGATTTGTTAGAACAACAGAAAAAGGGCATATGGAAACTGTCCAAAAGATATTTAAGAAATTTTATGATCAAGGTGATATTTATAAGGGAGAATATAAGGGGCTTTATTGTACTCCTTGTGAGTCTTTTTGGACTGAAAGTCAATTAGTTGATGGAAAATGTCCTGATTGTGGAAGAGAAGTTAAAGAAACTTGTGAGGAAGCTTATTTCTTTAAAATGAGTAAATATGCTGATTGGTTGCTTAATTATATTGAAACACATCCTGATTTTATTCAACCAAAATCTCGTGAACATGAAATTGTTAATAATTTTATTAAACCTGGACTTCAAGATTTATGTGTATCTAGGACAAGTTTTAAGTGGGGGATTCCTGTTTCTTTTGATGATAAGCACGTTATTTATGTTTGGATAGATGCTCTTACTAATTATATAACAACACTTGGATATGATGTTGATGGTAATTGTGGTGAGATGTTTTCAAAATATTGGCCAGCTGATGTACATTTGATTGGTAAAGATATTTTAAGATTTCATACTATTTATTGGCCTATTATGTTGCATGCTCTAAATTTAGAATTGCCTAAACAAATATTTGGTCATCCTTGGCTTTTGTATGGAAATGATAAGATGAGTAAGAGTAAGGGAAATATTGTTTATGCTGATGATTTGGTTAGAGAATTTGGAGTAGATGCTATTAGATTTTATTTACTTCATGAAATACCTTTTAGTAGTGATGGAACTTTTACTCGTGATTTATTGATTGAGAGTATTAATACAAATTTAGCTAATGTTTTAGGTAATTTAGTAAATAGAACTATTGGAATGGTTAATAAATATTTTGATGGTGTTGTTGATAATACAATGATTGGTGAAGATATAGATAAAGATTTTATTGATGAAGTTATTTGTAGTAGAGATTTAGTTGATAAGAGTATGAATGAACTTAGAGTTGCTGATGCTTTAGATAATATTTTTTCTATTTATAGAAGATGTAACAAATATATTGATGAGACAATGCCTTGGGTTCTTGCTAAAGATAGTGCTAAAAAAGATAGACTTGCTACGGTTTTATATAATTTAGTAGAAGCAATTAGATTTGAAACAGTTTTATTACAAGCGTTTTTACCTGATACTAGTGCTAAGATATTTAAGCAATTAAATACTAGTATTACTAGTTATGATAGTTTAGATAAGTTTGGTTATTATGAATCTGGTACTAAATTAGGTGATGCTTATGTATTGTTTAAAAGAATAGATATTAAGGAATAGATAATTTAAATTTGTCTATTCTTTTTTCGACATTCTTTTTTATTATGTAGTGTTATTATTAATTTACAGAAGAAAAATGTAAAATTATTGTAATGATTAAATAAATATTTACAGAAAATTTTATATTTGATATTATGGATTTAGGTAGTGTTGCGGTAATTAAATAATGAAAGGAACGAGAGCAATGCTTAATAAAGTTAAAAATCAAGAAAATATTATTATGATGTTTTTTGTAGTAACATTAGTTTGTGTTGGAGTTTATGTGATTAGGGATAAAAATATAATTGATGTTATTTATTTAGGAGTATTAGGATATTATTTTAGTAGATTTTTAATTATAAGATATAGGAGGTAATTTGATGGTTGATACACATTGTCATATTTTTAGTGAATATTATGATGATATTCAAGGTGTTATTGATAGAGCGATGGAGGCAGGAGTTAGAGCTTTGATTGTTAATGGCTACGATATGGCTAGTAATAAAGAGGTTTTAGAACTTGTTAAAAAGTATGATATTGTGTATGGGGCTTTAGGAATCCAACCTGAAGAGGTTGATGATGTTTTAGAAGAAGATTTAAAGTTTATTGAAGAGCATATTAATGATGAATTTATAGTGGCTGTAGGTGAGATAGGGCTTGATTATCATTATGAGTGTGATAAAGAGAAGCAAAAAGAAATATTTAAGAGACAGTTAGAAATAGCTGCTAAATATAATAAACCTGTTATAGTTCATAGTAGAGATTGTATTCAAGAAACTTATGATATATTAAAAATGTTTCCTGTTAAGGGAATAATGCACTGTTATAGTGGAAGTGTTGAAATGGCTCACTTGTTTAATAAGCTTGGTTTTATGTTGGGAATTGGAGGTATTTGTACTTTTAAGAATGCTAATAGAATAATTGAGGTAATAAAAAATATTGATTTGGAATATATTGTATTGGAAACAGATTGCCCTTATTTAGCTCCTGTACCATATCGTGGGCGTGTTAATGAGCCTAGTTATATTCCTGTTATCTTGCAGAGAATTAGTGATGTTAAAGGTATGAATTATAAAGAAGTAGAAGCTGCTACAACTTTGAATGTTTTGCGCTTATTTGACAAAAATGTAAAGTTATGATAGAATTATATTTGCCTGAGAGAAAAATTTAAGAGGTGATATATAATGAAAAAAATAGTATCTAATGTATTAATTGTTTCTACGCAATTAATTATTGGCGGACTATTTTTGTTTATGTTATTTTCAGATAATAATGAGGATAATAAAGTCGTAGTTGTAGAAAACGATAATTTAAATAAGATGGCAGATGCTGTTTCTGAACTTTTTGTAGCAGACCAAACTGATAATGCTAATGTTGATTCTACTAAAGAAGTAGATTTGATTAGTGAAGAGGAGAGAAAAGCTCAAGAAGAAGCAGAAGCTAAGGCTAAAGCAGAGGCAGAGGCGAAAGCTAAAGCAGAAGCAGAAGCAAAGGCTAAGGCAGAAGCTGAGGCAAAAGCAAAGGCTGAAGAGGAAGCAAGAAATGCTATAACTGTTAGTGCTAATGGTTATACTTCAAAGCCTGCAGCTGGTTTTAATGTTACTACTGGTAATAGAACGTATAGTTTGAGTAGTAGTGATTTTGCTATTTTAGCTACTGTTGTTAATTGTGAGGCTAATAGTAGTTATAAAGATGATGTTTTAGGAGTAATGTCAGTTATACTTAATAGAGCTGATAGAAATGGAACATCGCCAGTGTCGGTTGTTGCTGCATATGGTCAATTTAGTTGTTATACTGGAGCAGGAACTACGGTTTCTGAGTCGGTTGCTAGAGTTATGAGAGATGCTTTAGAGAATGGAATTAGAAATAATAGATTTTATTCTTTTGGTTCTTGGACGTCTGGTAGAAGTAATAACTATATTGCTAATGGTGGTAATAGATATTACTAGTAAAAAGAGAGTTTTATCGACTCTCTTTTTTGCTATTTTATTTTATCTATGATATACTAAGATTATGTTTTTTGGGGTGATATTAATGGATAAATTTGAATATAAAAAATCATTGGGACAAAATTTTTTGAAGGATGAGAATATTGTAAATAAAATTGTTGATAGTGCTTTAATTGATGATGATACATTGGTTATAGAGATTGGACCTGGACAAGGAGCTATTTCTAAATTGATAGTTCCTAAAGCTAAATTTACTATTTTATATGAAATTGATAATAGATTGGAAGGGTATTTAAATAATCTTCTTAAAGATAGTAATAATTATAAGATTATTATGAATGATTTTTTAAAAGAAGATGTTAGAAGTGAGATACAAAATTATGATTATAAGAAGTTATATGTAGTTGCTAATTTGCCATATTATATTACTACTCCAATAGTTAGTAAATTTATAGATGATGGCATTTTTCCTGATAAAATAGTTGTTATGGTTCAAAAAGAAGTGGCACTTAGGTATGCTGCTAAGCCTAATAGTCGTGATTATGGTGCTCTTACTGTTTTTTTGAATTATTATTATAATATAAAAAAGCTTTTTAACGTTGATAAGAGGTGTTTTATACCAGTTCCTGGTGTTGATAGTGCTGTTGTTTGTATGGAATTAAAGAAAGATAGATTGCCAGTTAATGATATTAAAATATTTAATAAATTGGTTAGAGATAGTTTTAAATATAAACGAAAAAATTTACGAAATAATTTACGTGGGTATGATTTGGAAAAAATTGAAAAAGTATTGCGTGAGTATAATATGGATTTAAATATTAGGGCAGAAGTACTTAGTTGTGATATTTTTGTGGAGATTGCTAATGAACTAAAGTGATTTGGTTCTTTTTTTTACCTTTTTACATATAGTTAGATGGGTGGTTTTATGATTAGAGTTGGAGATCTTGTTACTAGAAGTTCTTATAATAATGATATTGTATTTAAAGTTATTGATATGCAAGGAGATAATTGTATTTTATATGGTGTGTGTATTAGATTATCTGCTGATAGTCCTGTTAGAGATTTGAATTTGTATAATAATGATATTGTTGATGATGATTTTGTACCGGAATTTGATGATTATAAAACGTTGGATAGAAATGAGTATTTTTATTTGCCTGGAAAAGTCTTACACATTGATGGCGATAAGGATTTTTTGAATAAGAGTATGAATTTTTATAGAAAAAATAAGATTAAAGCTTATGGTGTATATTCATCTGAGAGTGATTTGCCTGATAATATATATAATTATTTGGAGAAATATAATCCTGATATTGTAGTTATGACGGGACATGATGCTTTGTTTAGAAAGAGAAGAAGTAATGGTAGTTATAAGAATACAGATAGTTTTGTTATGGCTGTTAGGGAGGCTAGGAGGTATGAAAAGTCTCATGAGAAGCTTATTATTATTGCAGGAGCATGTCAGTCTAATTATGAGGAATTGATTAAGGCGGGAGCTAATTTTGCATCTAGTCCTAAGAGAATTAATATTCATGCTTTAGATCCTGCGATTATTGCAAGTGCATTATCTTTTTCAGATAAAAATGATAATATAGATTTAATAAATATTTTGGATAAAACTAAATATGGTCCTGATGGGATAGGTGGGATTATCACTAAGGGAACAATGTATGTAGGATATCCTAGAGAATAAGGGGGAATATTATTGACTATTGAGAAAATAAGGAAAGATATTAATAAAAATTTGGGAAATGAGGTTAAAATCATTCATAATGAAGGTAGAAATAAGATATATGAATATACAGGAAAAGTTGTTGAAGTTTACAATAATATATTTATAATTTTAGATAATGATAATGATAGTAAAAGAAGTTTTAGTTATTATGATGTTTTGACAGAAACAGTAAAAGTTTCTTTTAAATTGTAAAATTATAAGTAAAATTATGGTAAAAATATTGACTTTTTTAAATTATATATATAAAATGTATTTAGAAAATAATATTTTCTAGAAGGAGAGTTGATACAGAATGAAGATTACTTCAGTTAATGTACACAAAATTGAAAAAGAAAATTCTCGTATGAAAGGTATCGCAGTTGTTACTCTTGATGATTGTTTTGTTGTTAAGGGTATTAGAATTATAGATGGTGATAATGGTTTATTTATCGCTATGCCTAGTAAAACTACTGCAACTGGAGAACATAGTGACATAGCTCATCCAATTAATAAAGAGACTCGTCAAATGTTTGAAGAAGCTATTATTAAAGCATATAATGAAGCTGAATAGTTTTTCTTTTGATTTTGAACTTCTTTTGAAGTTCTTTTTTTTTAATCTTTTCATAAAATATTATGGGAGGATAATTTATGGACAAAGTAAAGGAATTAGAAAATTCGTTTAATCATGGAATTTCAATTGCAGAGAGAAAAAATATAATTGTTACAGGTGTTAAGAAAATAGAGAGTTTTGATAACGAGGAATTTATGATGGATACAACTTTAGGATTTTTAGTTATTAAGGGAAGTGGATTAGAAATAATCAAATTAGATACTTATCAGGGGAATGTTTCTATTAAAGGACAAGTTGATAGTCTTAGTTATATGGAAAATGGTATAAAAAAAGATAAAGATAATTCCTTTATTAGTAAGTTATTTAAATAATGAATTTAAAGGTACAATTATATTCTTTTATAGCATCTTTTATTTATGGATTTTTCTTTTTTTTGATGTTAGAAATTAATTCAAGATTTATTTATTCTTCTTCAAAAATTGTTAGGATTATAGCATCCTTTTTGTTTGTTATTGTAAATGTTTTTCTTTATTTTATTATTCTTATGAGAATTAATAATGGTTATATTCATATATATTTCTTTTTATGTATAATTTTAGGGTATATGATGTGTAAAGCTTGTTATAAATTTATTTGTAAAAAGAAATAGTTTGTGCTATAATTTATTTTAAGGTAGAGGTGGTTAGTAATGGTTAAGAAGAAGCATAAATATACTAAAAAAACTAAAGGTAGAATGTTTGTTGTTTTTGTGTTTTTTGGTGCTATTATATCTACTTTAGGATATACGTTAATTAATAATTTGCAACAAATTAATAGTATGAGTCATGAAAAAACTAGTTTAAAGAAAGAAAAAATAACGCTTAAGGATAAACAAGAATCTTTAGAGGCTGATATAGATAGACTTTCTGACTCAGAGTATATTGCTAGATATGCTAGAGAGAAATATTTTTATTCTAAGGGTGGCGAATTAATTTTAAGAATTGATAGTTAAAAAAAGAAGAACTCCAATTTTATTTTTGAGGTTCTTCTTTTTTAGTATTTTCTTTTTCTTCTTTTATTTCTTTTTCATCTTTAGGAAGATGTCCATTTTCAACTAAATAATCAATTTGTTCTTTAGTTATTGTTTCTTCTTCCAACAATGTATTAGCAAGTAACTCTAATAATTTTTTATTTTCTTTTATAAGTTTTTTTGTTCTTTCGTAACATGCATTAATGATGTTTCGCATTTCTTCATCAATTTCATGTGCTACGATATCAGAGATGTTTCTATTTTTTGTATAATCTCTTCCTAAGAAAGCGTTGCCACTAGGTTCTTCTAGCATCATAGGTCCTAATTTACTCATTCCATATTCTGTTACCATACTACGAGCTATTTTAGTAGCTTTTTTGAAATCATCATGTGCGCCAGTTGTCACTTCATTGAATGTTATTTCTTCAGCAACACGTCCACCAAGTAATCCACATATTGATTCGAGTAATTCGTCTTTTGTGCTAGTGAATGTTTCTTCTTTTGGGGTCATCATTGTATAACCACCAGCTTGGCCACGTGGGATGATAGTTATTTTTTGAACATCATTAGCGCCTTCTAATTTTAAGCCTACGACAGCATGTCCAGCTTCATGGAAAGCTACTAATTTTTTCTCTTTTTCAGTATATTTTTTTGTTACTTTTGCAGGTCCCATGATAACTCTATCAGTGGCTTCATCTATTTCGTTCATTGTTATACACTTTTTATCTCTTCTAACTGTTAATAATGCTGCTTCATTTAATAGATTTTCAAGGTCAGCACCGCTGAAACCTGGTGTTCTTTTAGCAAGATATTCAAGTGTAATGTTTTTATCTAGTACCTTGTTTCTTGCGTGAACTTTTAGAATTTCTTCACGAGCTTTTTTGTCTGGAAGTCCTACTGTAACTTGTCTGTCAAATCTTCCAGGTCTTAATAGAGCTGGGTCTAGAACGTCTGGTCTATTTGTTGCGGCTATGACAATTATTCCTTCATGTGGTCCAAAGCCATCCATTTCAGTTAGTAATTGATTTAAAGTTTGTTCTCGTTCATCGTGTCCTCCACCTAAACCAGTTCCTCTTTGTCTTCCTACAGCATCGATTTCATCGATAAAGATTAGACATGGAGCATTCATTTTTGCTTGTTTAAACATATCTCTTACACGAGATGCTCCAATTCCTACGAATAGTTCAACAAAATCAGAACCACTTATGTAGTAAAATGGAACTTTAGCTTCACCAGCAACGGCTCTTGCTAATAGAGTTTTACCTGTACCTGGAGGCCCCACTAGTAATACTCCTTTAGGGATTCTAGCTCCCATGGCTTGGAATTTTTTAGGGCTTTTTAGAAAGTCGATTAATTCTTTTACTTCTTCTTTTTCTTCAGTTAATCCAGCAACATCTTTGAAGTTAGTTTTGGTTCCTTCTTCTAGTAATTTTGCTCTACTTTTTCCAAAATCCATTGACTTGTTATTTCCACCTATTTGTCTTGTGAATAGCCAAATTATAGCACCACCAAGTATTAGCATTGGTACTACTTCTAATAAAATAGCTAATATTTCTGATGATTCTGGATCTTTTTTGATGTTTAATTCAAAATTTTGTTTATCAGAAGCTTTAGTTATTTTAGATATGAATTCGTCAGATTTGGGAATAGTTAATGAAAAAGTTTCATTTTCATCATAATTTTTTAGTTTTCCTGTTATATCATAAGTTTCTGTTCTAGTTTTTGGGGTTACTTCAATTTCTGTTACTTTTTTATCGTTTAAATTGCTTATAAATTCATCGTATGATAGCTCATGATTTTTAACATTTAAAGTATTTGCTGCAAATAAGCATACTAGGATAAAAACCATTAAGAATACATACGGAAATAATCCTTTTTTTACTGTTTTGTTATTCATTATTATCCTCCTTTTCACAGTACTTTAGTATTATATCATATAATTGGTCTTTTTTTGCATTAAATTTGGACTTTTTTATATTTGGTATCCATAAAATATTATCATTACTATCTACTAAAATAGGGTAATTTTCTCTTTTACTTTTGGGGATTTTTTCATCAATAAAGATATCTTTTAGTTTTTTCTTTTTATTTAATCCTTTTAATTCAATAAAATCACCATTTTTTTTATTTCTTATGTATAATGGTAATTTGATGTTTTTAGAGTTAATTCTACAAATATTATTACCATCTTCATTTGAGGATGATATTTTTTCTATGATTATATTGTTAATAATAACTTTCTCTTTTAATTCTATTTTATATTCTTTTGGCTTTTTTCTTTTATCTGCTATATATAGTTGGTTATATTCTTTTATGCAGACTTTATTTTTAGGTAAATTTATTGTTAGATTAGGTTTTTTGCTGTTTATCATGTTTAAGATATCTTGAATATTACTTTTTTTTATGATGTTAGGTTGATTTAGGTAAATTCTATTTAAGTATTTGTAGAGAATATTTTTTACAAGGAAAGGGTCTAAAATTGTTAAAAGATCTAATGAAATTATATTGTTATTAGTTATTTTAATTAGTTGTTTGTCTACTTCTCTGTTTAAATAATCGTTATATTCAAGTAGAGTTTTGGAATATAAAAGAAATTGTTTGTGGATATTTTTGTTTTCTTCTTTTAAAGCAGGAAGAATATTTTTTCTAATTCTGTTTCTTGTATATTTTTCATCAAAATTGCTATTATCGATGTAATATTTTATATTATTTTGTTGATTATATTCAATTAAATCTTTTTTTGTATATGATAAGAATGGTCTTATGATATAGTAGTTATTTCTTTTGGTTATTTCTTTTATACCTGCGTAACCTTCTAAGTTAGAACCTCTGTTAATTTTCATGATTATTGTTTCTATCAAGTCGTCTCCATGGTGGGCTAAGAATAAGTATTTACTGTTATATTTGTTGAGTATTTTTTCATAGAATAGATATCTTTTCTTACGGGCTTCATTTTCAAAATTATTTTCAGTAAATTTTTCTATTTTTATACTTTCAAAAATGATATTATTTTGTTGGCAATATTCTTTTAAATATAATTCTTCTATAGCACTTTGGGTTCTTATATTATGATTTATGTGGGCACATATTATTTTAGCATTTATTTTGGATTTCAATAGATGTATGAGAGCCATTGAATCTGGACCTGCTGAGCAACCTACTACTATGTAGGAATTAGTATCTATATTTAATTTTTTTAAAATAGCTAAGTTATTGTTAAGCATATTTTTCCTCCTTTTGGTATTATTATAACAAATAATTAGGTTATTTGGTTTAATTCTTTTAGTTTTGTAATATATTTTAAAAAAATTAATAAATAAGTAATTAATAAAGCTATTTTTGTAGAAATTAGTCTTTATTTTTGAATAAAAATTTGATACAATGTATTTTGTAGGAAATAAAGGTGAGTATTAATGGGAAAAATAATTGCGATAGTTAATCAAAAAGGTGGGGTAGGCAAGACTACTACTAGTATAAATTTAGCAGCTTCTTTAGGTGTTTTGAAAAAAAAAGTATTGCTAGTTGATTTAGATCCTCAGGGAAATGCTACTACTGGTGTTGGAGTAGATAAGGGGGATATTAGTAATAGTATTTATGAGGTTTTGGTTATGAAGGCTCCAATTGAGAAAGCAATTATCAAAACCAAGAGTAAGAATTTAAGTATTTTACCAGCCTATTTGAATTTAGCTGGTGTTGATATGGAACTTATTGAAATTGAAAAAAAGTACCGAGCTGAGGGGAAGAAAATGAATAGAGTTCTTCGGCTTAAGGAAGAACTTGAAAAAGTAAAAGATAGATATGATTTTATTTTTATTGATTGTCCGCCATCTTTAGGTATTCTTACGACTAATGCATTGGGGGCGGCTGATAGTGTTCTTATTCCTGTTCAGTGTGAATATTTTGCTTTGGAAGGTATAATGCAACTTATTAATACTATAATGCTTGCTCAGAAGAAAGTTAATCCTAATTTAGATATAGAGGGTGTTTTATTGACAATGCTTACTACTAATACGAATCTTGGGTTAGAGGTTGTTGAGAGTATAAAAGGATTTTTTAAAGAAAGAGTTTATGATACTATTATACCGCGATTGATAAGATTGGCGGAGGCTCCATCTCATGGAAAACCAATTTTAGAATATGAGCCTAGAAGTAGGGGAACTTTGGCGTATTTGAATTTAGCTAAGGAGGTTATCTTAAAAAATGGAACAAAAGAAGAAAGCTCTAGGTAGAGGGCTAGAACAATTATTTAGTAGTGAAGTTTTGGATTTTGATGCTTTTGAAGATAATATAATGGAGAATGCTAAGGAAAATGATATTGTTCAAATACCAGTTAATGATATTAGATCAAATCCATATCAACCAAGAAGAAGTTTTGATCAAGAGGCTTTGGACGAGTTAGCAACTTCTATTAAGAATTATGGTGTTTTTCAACCTATTATTGTTAAAAAGAGTATAAAGGGATATGATTTGGTTGCTGGTGAGAGAAGACTTAGAGCTAGTAAATTGGCTGGTTTGGATACTATTCCAGCGATTGTTAAGGATTTTTCGGATGAAGAGATGCGAGAAATTGCTTTGTTAGAGAATTTACAAAGGGAAAATTTAACTTCAATTGAACTTGCTTGGGCTTATAAAGGAATTATTGATAGTCTACATATTAGGCAAGAAGATTTGGCGGCTAAAATTGGTAAAAGTAGAAGTCATGTTACAAATACTTTAGGACTTTTGAGGTTGCCTGATGATGTTCAAGATATGGTTTTGGATAATAAGTTGTCAATGGGACATGCTAGGGTACTTAGCAAAATGGAAGATGAAGAAAAGGTTGAGGAACTTGCTAATAAGGTAGTTAAAGATAATATTAGTGTAAGAGACTTGGAAGATATTTCTAGTAAAGAAGATATTGTTAAAAAAGTTCCGATAGCTAGAACCCCAAAACCTAGTAATAAGTATAAATATATTGAAAATGAACTTAGGGATATTTTAGGTACGAAAGTAAAAGTTGAGAATAAAAAAATAGAAATCTTTTTTGACTCATCTATTGATTTAACGAGAATATTGGATATATTGAATGTAAATGTTGACTAGCTAGTTAACATTTTTTCTTTTAAAATTATTACTAATTCTTAGAGAAATTAATATTTGGAAATGTTTTTTAGTGAGGTATACTTTTATATGTTTTGTAGATAATTGTCATTTTTTGTAGTACGTTGATTCTTGATTTATTATATTAATAAATATTACAATTATAGTGTAGTTATTTACTAGAAAGAGGTGTTTTTAAATGCAGGGAAGAGTAAAATGGTTTAATAATGAGAAAGGGTATGGATTTATAGAATATACAACTGGTGATGATATCTTTGTACATTATTCTGCTATTAAGCAAGATGGTTATAAAACTCTATCTGAGGGACAGTTAGTTAATTTTGAACTAGTTGAGACTCCTAAAGGATTACAAGCTGCTAATGTCATATTAGTAAGTGATGCTAGAATTGGTAATTAATAAAAAAATATCCATATTTGTGATATTTTTTTAATTTGTTTTTAATGAATTTAATTTGTTAATTATCTCTTTTGCAAAATTCATATTGTTGATGTAAACTGAATCTGTAAAATTATATTTTTTTCCAAGAGCGTTTGATTCTAGGATTGGTATTGTGAATGATAGGTTATTAGTTATGATTTTAATTGAGATTGTGTAGCATGATGTTTGCATACTAGTAATGTTTTTTCTAGTATTTTGTTCTTTGGAAATTATTGGATTATTGTCTATTAAAAGTTGATAATCTAGTATATCTTGGTAATTGTATTTATAATTAAATGTATTAGTATGAAAGACGATATTATTATTGTTATCTAGAGAAATTCCAGAATTAATTTTGTTTATTAATTGATAAATTGGGGTTATACCACATAGATATTTAATTTTATTATTTGTAATGTTGTCTCTTGAATTTATGTTGGTTAAAATTTCTATAAAAAGATTAATTTTATTATTATTTCCATTTATTTCTAGAGCTATGTTATTTAAATTAATAGTTTTACTCATTATATTGTTTTTTATTATTTTACAAATTGTAATCTCATTATAAGGGATTGTTTTAAAACTTTTTTCATTAATGATCCATAGATATTTATTGGTAGAAATTAGCCAATATTCTTTATTGGATAAAATTTCTTTGGCGTACATTATTGCTAAGTAGGGTTCATTTAAGGGAATTAGTTTATTAATTATGATAGCTTTTTCTTTATTTAGATCAGGGCATTCTTCTATTATCTTTTGAATTTTACCATCGCAAGTATTGTTTGGTAAGGTTGGTAGGGGATTTAGATTGTTAATAATGTTGTTTTGCTCTAGAATTTTTTTTAATTCTTGGTTGCTTCTTTTTTGGTTTTCAATTTTATTTTTAAGTTTATTAATTAAATTGTTCATATGTTACGCCTCACTTTTATTTTATATTTATTTAATTTTAATATTTTTTTGGTATAATTGCAATAAAAATAATGAATAATTAAGTTGTATTTTTTTTGATATTTATGTATAATAGGATTGGAAGAAGGGATATTATGTTAGATATTAAATTTGTTCGCGAGAATCCTGATAAAGTAAAGGAAAATATAAAAAATAAATTTCAAGATAAAAAATTACCATTGGTTGATGAGGTAATTGAACTTGATAAAAAAATAAGAGCTCTTAAAGTTCGCGGGGATGAACTTAGAAAAAATAGAAATGATTTTAGTAGTCAAATTGGAGCTTTGATGAGAGAGAAAAAAATAGATGAAGCTGATAGAATTAAAGAGGAAGTTGTTGCGATAAATGATAAGTTGACATCTATTGAGAAAGATGAATCAATATTTAGTAGTGAACTTAGAAAAAAAATGCTTGTTATTCCTCAAATGATGGATGCAAGTGTTCCTATTGGTAGAGATGATACAGAAAATGTTGAGAATGAAAAGTTTGGTGATCCTGTTGTTCCAGATTATGAAATTCCATATCATGCAGATATTATTGCTAAGTTTGATGGTTTAGATAAAGAATCTGCTGGTAGAACTAGTGGAGAAGGTTTTTATTTTCTATGTGGGGATGTTGCTAGATTACATTCTGCTATGTTAAGTTATGCTAGAGATTTTATGATTAATAAAGGATTTCAATATTGCGTTCCTCCATTTATGATTAGATCAGATGTTGTTAATGGTGTTATGAGTTTTGAAGAAATGGAAGCTATGATGTATAAAATTGAAAATGAAGATTTGTTTTTGATTGGTACTAGTGAGCATTCGATGATTGGTAGATTTAAAGGACAAATAGTTGATGAAGCATCATTACCTATAACTCTTACTTCTTATTCACCTTGTTTTAGAAAAGAAGGTGGTGCTCATGGTTTGGAAGAAAGAGGTCTGTATAGGGTTCATCAGTTTGAAAAACAAGAAATGGTAGTATTATGTAAACCTGATGAAGCTATGGATTGGTATAATAAAATGTGGAAATATACTGTTGAATTTTTTAGAAGTTTGGACGTCCCTGTTAGAACTCTTGAGTGTTGTAGTGGTGATTTGGCTGATTTGAAAGTTAAATCTTGTGATGTTGAGGCTTGGAGTCCTAGACAGAAGAAATATTTTGAGGTAGGTTCTTGTTCTACGTTGGGAGATGCTCAAGCTAGAAGGTTAGGAATTAGGGCTCGTGGGGATGATGGTAATTATTTAGTTGCTACTCTTAATAACACGGTAGTAGCTAGTCCTCGTGGTTTGATTGCTGTTTTAGAAAATAATTATCAAGAAGATGGTAGTGTGTTAATTCCAGAAGCTTTAAGACCTTACATGGGAGGAATTGAAGTTATTAAACCAAAAAGAAAATAATTAAAAAATTGATTCAATAATATTTTATTAGAGCGTTATTGTTAATGCTCTTTTTTTGTAATAATAATTTTATTATAAAAATTTATGTGATAATCATGGTATAGTTTTTTTGTTTTTGTATAAAGTTTATGAATTTTATTTAAAGGTAAGTAATATTATTTTTATATAGTTAAATATGGAAGGATGATAACATGAGAGTTAAATTGACAGAACAAGATAGAGATGGTTTTAAAGTAGCATCATTTCGTGAATTGGATAGGTTAAAATTAAAAATAAAAAATTTGTGTAAAGTGATAGAAGTTTTAGAAAGTGAGCTTTTGATATGGAAGGAGATGTATTTATCAGATAAAAGTAAGACGTCTCAGGTATTAATAGCAAATAATGATAGTAAGATACATATTCTTATTGATAAGTTATCGGATACTAAGGAAAAAATTTACAATCTTTGTGAAAAAGTTGAAGAATCAAAAGCTGAAACAGGAGAAGTAGATCCTGCTATTAAAAAAGAATATGATTTGCTTTTACCAGTATTAAAAGAGGATTTAGAAATTATTCAGGAAAAAATTGAAAAAACTGATAAAGATAATGAATTGTTTTTGGAAAATTTAAATGAATTAGAATTAGAATATAAAAATTGTAGAAGAGAACTAAAGGATAAAAATAGAGAATTGATTGGTTTAATAAGGAGATATACTAAAATATTAAAAAATGTTAAAAAAGTAGATGAATTGTGTGAAAAAAAGAAAAAAGTTCCAGTAAGAAAATTAAAACTTGTTAAATTCTAAATTTTAAAATATTTATTGTAAGCAGGTGTTATAGTTAAGCATGCTTTTTGTTGTTATTTTGATTTTGTTATGCTATAATTTTAGTAGTATTTATGATATGAGGAGATGTTGTTTATGTATTTTAATCCAGGTACTGGTAGTATGGTTGTACAAATAGTTGTTGCATCAGTTGCAGCAGTTAGTGCTTTTTTTCTGACCTTTAAAACAAATTTTATTAATTTTTTGAAGGGAATATTTAAGAAAAATGATAAATAGAGAAGAGGCATCTTTTAGAGATCCTTCTGGTTATGTTTATTATGATAAAAATAAAGTTTTTAGAAGAATTAATAAGTGTTATTTTAGGCAATATGAATATTTTATTAAAAGTGGTTTGTATGACGAACTTGTTAATGAAGGACTTATAATTTCTCATAAAAAAATAAAACAAACAAAGAATTATATTATTTTGGAAGTGGAAAAAATTCCTTTTATTAGTTATGCTTATGAATGGTGTTTTGATGAGTTGCGGGATGCAGCATTATTAACTTTGAAAATTCAAAAAATTGCTCTTAAATATGGAATGTATTTGAAAGATGCTAGTAATTTTAATATTCAATTTTTGAATGGAAAAGCGACTTTTATAGATGTTTTATCATTTGATTTTTATGTTGATGGGTTGCCATGGGGAGCATATGGACAATTTTGTCGTCATTTTATGGCACCTTTGTTACTTATGAGTTGTGTTGATGGTAGTTTAAATAGTTTATTGAAAAATTATATTGATGGTATTCCAATTGATGTTGCTAATAATATATTAAAGGGACGTGGTGGTTTTACTGCTAGAGAGCATATTAAATGGCATAGTAATTCTATTTCTAAGAATAATAATAAGGTTAGTTGTAAAAAAATGTTTATTTCTAAGGCTAAATTAATTAATATGATTGAAATGATGATGAGACAAATTTTACGTCTTAAAAATTCAACGGTTGTTACGGAATGGGAAAATTATTATGATAATACTAATTATAATGATGAGGCAACTTCTATTAAGGAGGGTATAATTTTAAAATTTTTAGAGAGTATTAAATTATCAAATTCAGATATTGTATGGGACTTAGGAGCAAATGATGGTAGATATTCTAGACTAGTTTCTGATTGTTCTTGTGTTGTTTCTTTTGATATTGATAGTAAGGCTGTTAATAAGAATTATTTAAAAATGAAAAAGAATGGGGAGTTAAATATTTTGCCCCTTATTTTAGATTTGACTAATCCTACTTCTTCTATTGGTTTTTCTTGTAGTGAGAGAAAAAGTTTGATGGATAGGGGAAATGTTAAATGTGTAATGGCTTTAGCTTTAATCCATCACTTAGCTATTAGTAATAATCTTCCTTTAGAGAAGTTAGCCAAATTTTTTGGAGAGTTAGGTGAATTTTTGATAATTGAGTTTGTTCCTAAAGAAGATTCTCAGGTAGAAAAATTATTAAAAACGAGGATAGATATTTTTGATGATTATAATTTTCAGAATTTTGAAAAAACATTTTCTTATGTTTTTAAAATAATTGATAAGTGTAGTATAAGTGGGAGTAAAAGAGTTATTTATTTGATGAAAAGGCGTGTTTTTGGTGAAGAATGATGAATTATTGTTTAAGTTAGTACATAATAAAAAAATATTATTTATTTTACCTAATTTTATTTATTTAATAAATATTTTGAACAGTTATAATACTAATAGTAATTTTCAAGATATTTTAGAGGTTAGTGGTAAGGTTTGTTTAGAAGTATTTGGATGTTTTTTTGTTATAACATTGTTTTTGTACTTTTTTTTTAAAAAAGCTTTAAAGGATAGGCAAAAGATATTTTTAGTTTTGTCATTTGCATGTTGTTTTTACTTTTATAAATTTTCATTAATTCAATTTTTGATTTTTATTGTTGTTATTTTAAGTTTGACATTATTATTGCTGAAAATTCGAAGTTTTAATTTTGATTATATTGTGGGAATATTGATATTTATAATAAGCTTTATTTTTATAATAATTGGTGGTCAAAGTGTTTATAATTTTGTTGTTAATAATTATAATCTTAAAGTTTATAAAACAAATAATAAGATAGTTGTTGATAGTTCTAAAAAGAGTCCTAATATATATTATATTCATTGTGATGGAATGTTGGGGATTAGTGCTATGTCAAAATATTTTCAATATGATGATACTTATTTTATAGATTATTTGGATAATAATAATTTTTATTTAAATAAAGATGCTAGTTTTATTAATGGTCATAAAACACAAAGGTCTTTAGTTGCTTTGTTTAATCCACATTATTATGATAAGGTTTTTAGAAAATATTTAGATGATATTGAAGGATATTATTATGGTAAAAAGATTAATTTGAAGTATAATGTTGATTATAAGGAGATTAATGAGAATAGGTTTGATAGTGAGTTATTTAGGGCTTTTGAAAAAAAAGGATATACAACAATTGGGATAGGAGAATTTAACCAATATACTTCTTTAGATACAGATTATTATTATGATTATTATGTTCCAACATCTGAGTCTATTCATTTAGTTGATGGTAAAGAGGGATTGAGGCTAATAAAAAAGAGTGATAACAAAAAGTTAATGAGTTATTATGTTGAATATCAGAGATTTAGGACTTTAACATCTTATTCTGTGCTTTATGATATTACAAATAATATTAACTTTTTAAAGTATAAAAATATTGATTATAAGAGTTTTGATAGTAGCAAGTATAGTTATATTGATAATAGTCAGTATTGGCCAGCTAAGGCTATTTTAAAAGGCCTTGATGAGAGTATTAATAGTTTTGATGGTAATAAATTGGTTTTTGTTGATTATAATTTAAATCATTTGGGTCTTACTTTTGATAAATATGGAAATAGGCTTAATGAAAATGATTCTGGTAATTTGAATTATTATGAAGGAAATTATGTATATTCTACTTATTTGTTAGTGGATATGTTAAGATTTATTAAAGATAATGATAAGGATGCGATTATTATTATTCAGGGAGATCATGGTATTCATATGCTTGAGAATGAATATTTAGAAAAAAGATTTAGTATTAGTGCATCAGGTGTTAAAGATATTAGAAATTCTGTTATAAGCGCTATGTATATTCCAGATAAATATAGAAATGGTGATGAAAAGTATCTTTCTAATCCTTTAAATATTAGTAGATATTTGGTTAATAGTTATGTTTATAAGGATTATGATTATATTAAATAAAGAATATTGTTTGTAAAATGATTATTAATATTCTTTTTTTTCTTGTTTATTTTTATAACTAATGATAAAATTAATTTATTCTTTTGAAGGGAGATATTATTATGGGGAAGATTATCAAAACTAATGGTCGGGGAAATTTAATTGTTATTAGTGGTCCTAGTGGTGCTGGCAAAGGGACGGTTATTAGTGAACTTAAGAAAATTAATAGTAATTTTTGGGTTTCTATTTCAATGACTAGTAGACAGGTTAGGAGTAATGATGTTCCTAATGAGACTTATTTTTTTGTAGATAAAGGGGAATTTGAGAGACGTATTAATGAAGGTGTGTTTCTTGAATATGCATTATATAATGGTAATTATTATGGTACACCTAAGGATAAAATTATTGAAAAATTGAATGAGGGTGTTGATGTTGTTTTAGAAATTGAAATACAGGGAGCTTTGAAGGTTAAAGAATTAGTACCAGATGCTATTTTTATATTTATTTTGCCTCCTAGTATGAGTGAACTTAGAAAGAGACTTGTTAATAGGGGGACTGACAGTAAAGAAAAGGTTTTGTCTAGATTTAAGACGGCTTATCAAGAAATTAATGAGGTTACAAAATATAACTATGTTGTTGTTAATGATGATATTGATAAGGCTGTTCGAAAGGTAGATGCTATTTTGATTAGTGAGAGATGTAGAGTTGATAGGATAGAAGATATTTATTTGGATAATATGGAAGAAGAAGTTCATGAACTATTAGTGGATAAAAATTTAGGTAATGAAGAGAGAGTTATTTAGATGACTTTCTTTTTCTTGTTAAAATGGCTATTTTTAGTTATAATTTGTTTAGGAGTTGGTGCTGATGAATGATTTGGGTACGAAAAGATTAAATACAGATAGATTATGTTTGATGAAAAATAAATTTAATTTTTAGTGTGAGGTTAGAGATTTATGGAAAACGAGGAAAAAATAATTAAGATTATTAATGAAATAGATAATTTAGTTGGAGATGCAGTTGATGAGGGGCTTTTGTTGAGTAGTGATATGTATGATGATTTGTTTATAAATAATTATGATGTTTTAGATGAATTTAGTGATAAGTTAGATAAGATTATAAATGATGAACTAGATAATGAATTGCTTGAAATGATAAGTAAAATAAAATATTGTAATATATTTAAGTGTCAGTTTGGTTTTAAGTATAAAAATAATATTAATAGAATTAAAATAGCTAAATATTTAAATGAAAAAAAGAGGTTATGTTTGAATTATGATTTGGTTAAAAAATTTATTAGAGAAAATTATAGATTAGCAGAGTATATAAATGATTTTGATAAATTGATAGAGTTGAGTCAAATAAATGAAAAGGTTATATTATGTATGAAAAATCCTAGTTTAGATTTTGTAGAAAGTATGCTTAAGAAAAGTGATTTTATTTCTAAGGTGTTTTTAGGGATGTATGGACAGAATAATGCTCTTTATCAGTTTTCTAACTATTATAAAAAGATATTTAAATTAGATATGATTAATTTTGATAATCTTAAGGATATTTTAGTGGATAATCCAACTTTATTTATTCAAGCTTCTGATGTAATTAAGAATAATAAGCTTATTCAAAAATTGATGATTGATATAGATTTTAGATATGAAAGTTATTTTTCTTGATAGTAAGTTGTATAATTATGTATGAAAATGTCAATTTGGTTATCTTGTAATGTTTATTAATTTGAATTATAATTATAGTATATTTTAGAAAAGAGGTAGATTATGATTAGTTATAAAACGATGGATGCTAATGAAGCTGTTAGTATGGTTAGTTATAAATTTAGTGAAATATGTGGAATATATCCTATAACGCCAGCTTCTCCAATGGCTGAGGAAGTTGATAGGATGAGTGCTCGTGGATGTGTTAATTGCTTTGGGGATAAAGTTCAGGTTGTAGAGATGCAGAGTGAGGCTGGTGCAATTGCAATGGTGCATGGTGCTTTACAAAGTGGAATATTGTCTACTACTTTTACAGCTAGTCAGGGACTTTTGTTGATGATACCTAGTTTATATAAAATGGCTGGTGAAATGCTTCCTGCTGTTGTACATGTGGCTTCTCGTAGTTTATCTACCCATGCTCTTAGTATTTTTGGAGATCATCAAGATGTGTATGCTTGTAGAGGAACTGGTGTTTGTATGTTGTCTTCTAGTAGTGTACAGGAGGCTTATTATATGGCTACGATAGCTCATTTATCAGCAATTAAATCGTCGTTGCCTTTTATAAATTTTTTTGATGGTTTTAGAACTAGTCATGAAATTGATAAAGTTAAACTTATGGATATGGAACGTGTATGTTCTTTAATTGATAAGGATGCTTTGGAAAACTTTAGGAATAGGGCTATGAATTCTGCGAAACCTAATAGTCGTGGCTTGGCAGAAAATGATGATATATACTTTCAACATACAGAAGTAAGAAACATTAATTATATAAAATGTGTTGATTATGTTAAAGAGTATATGGATAAATTAAATGAAATTAATGGGACAGATATAAAGTTGTTTAATTATTATGGTGCTGAGGATGCTTCGTATGTAATTGTTGCTATGGGTAGTGTATGTGAGACTATTAAAGATACTATTGATTATTTAAATAGTAATGGTGGAAAATATGGTTTAGTTGTTGTTCATTTGTTTAGACCATTTAGTATTGTAGATTTAAAAAATGTAATACCAGAAAGTGTTAAAAAAATAGCTGTGCTTGATCGAAGCAAGGATGCTAGTGGTTCTGGGGAGGCTCTTTATTTAGATGTTGTAAATGCACTTAAAGATATGAAGGTAAAAATTTATGGTGGAAGGTATGGATTGTCTTCTAAGAATACAACTCCGGCAGATATAAAAGCTGTTTATGATTTTTTGGAAAGTGATAAGACTTTTTCTAATTTTACGATTGGGATCATAGATGATGTTACTAATTTGAGTTTGGATATTTCAAAAGATTTTAAAATTCCTAATTGTGAATTGGAGATGTTAATATATGGCTATGGTTCTGATGGAATGGTGTCTACTTCTAAGGATTTATTAAAAATAATAGGGGCTAATACTGATAAATGTGTTCAGGGATATTTTCAATATGATAGTAAAAAGAGTGGAGGAGTTACTAGAAGTCATATTAGAATAGATAATGATATTATTAGAAAAACTTATTATGTAGATAATCCTAATGTTTTGGTTATAAGTAAGGATAGTTATATATATAAATATGATATTTTAGATAACGTATGTGATGGTGGTATAGTTCTTTTAAATACTAATTTAAATTCTAATGATTTGATTAAAAGTTTACCTGATAGAGTAAAATATCTATTGGCAAGTAAGCATTTGCGTTTTTATACAATTGATGCTAATGGAATTGTAAATAAAATTGGACTTAGAAATAAAATTAGTACTTGTATGGAGATTTGTATTTTTCATCTTATTCAAATTATTGATGATGATGATGTTACTAAAATTATGAAAGAATCAAATGAAAAAAGATTTGCTGATAAGGGAGAAGATATTGTTAGAGTTAATAATGAAATTGTTGATGTTTCATTGGAATATTTGAAGGAAATAGAAGTTGATTTGGCTTGGTGTGATTTAGTTGTTGCAAGTACTAGAGAAAATGATTTTTGTGGTGCCATTAATAATCTTCATGGTGATGATTTACCTGTTAGTGCGTTTTTAGATAAGAGTAGTGGTATATATACGGCTGGTAGTACTAAGTGGGAAAAGAGAGGTATTGCTGAGAGAATTCCTTGTTGGATTAAAGAAAATTGTATTCAATGTAATCAATGTAGTTTTGTTTGTCCACATGCTGTTATTAGGCCTTTTCTTGTTGATAAGGATGCTGATGTTTCATCTATTCCATCCCTTATGCCACGAGATGTTAATTATTCTATTGGTGTATCAGCACTTGATTGTACTGGGTGTGGATTATGTTATAATGCTTGTCCTGGTAAAATGGGAAATAAAGCTATTCAAATGATTTCGCCAACTGATAATGATAAGATACAGAAAGATTTTGATTGGTTAGTAGATAATAATGTTAATTCTCAATATAAATTTAAGGTTATGAATGTAAGAAATGAGGGATTTGTAAGGCCTAAGTTTGAATTTAATGGTAGTTGTGCTGGATGTGGGGAGGCACCGTATCTTAAAAATTTGACGCAAGTATTTAATGATAATCTTTATATTGCTAATGCTACTGGATGTTCTTCAATTTTTGGAGGAAGTGCACCTAGTACTCCTTATAGTGTTGCGTGGGCTAGTAGTTTATTTGAGGATAATGCTGAGTATGGTTTAGGAATTTTAAAGGGAATAGAGGCTAAGAGAGAAAAAATTTCTAAGTATATGAAAAATAATTTGAATAGTGATAGAGAATTATTTGAGAGATGGATTTCTAATAAAGATAATTATGATATATGTGTAGATGTATATAAAAAACTTGATTTTGGTAAACATAAGTATTTAAATAGTTTGAAAGATTATATAATTCCACAGTCTATGTGGATAATTGGTGGAGATGGTTTTGCTTATGATATAGGATATGGTGGCTTGGATCATGTTTTGTCACGTGATGATAATATTAATATTTTAGTGTTGGATACAGAGGTTTATTCAAATACTGGAGGGCAAGCTTCGAAGGCTAGTCAGATGGGATCAATTTCTTCTTTTGCTACTAGTGGTAAGAGAGGATATAAGAAAGATTTGGCAAGAATGGCTATGTGCTATCCGCATGTATATGTTGCTTGTTGTAATATTGGCTATAATAAAGAACAATATTTAAAAGCTATTCGTGAGGCTAGCTTACATGATGGACCATCGATAATTATTGCTTATGCTCCTTGTATCGAACATGGTATTAAAGCTGGAATGGAATATAGTATGTTGGAAGGAGAACTTGCTAGTAGTTGTGGATATTTTCCTATATTTAGATATAATCCAGATAACGATAAGTTTATTCTTGATAGTAAAAATGTTGATTTTTCTAAATATGATGAGTTTTTGAGTCATGAAAATAGATATAATAAATTAAAACGATTTAATAAAGAAGAAGCTTCTAGATTGCTTGGTTTACAAAAAGAGATGGCTATTAAACGATTTGAATATTATAAAAAAATGGATTTGTCAGAGTAGTTTTAATGCTGATATCCATTTTTTTGTTAACAGATTTTGATTTGTTTTGTGTCAACTAGATAATTAAATTTTGATATTGGAAATATTTAGTGTTATAATTTAATTATAATAATTTATAGTAGATGGAGTGATATGTGTGAAAAAGCGTATTAAGGGTAGTAAAATTAGTAGAAAGAGTGATAAACAGTTAGAAAAAGAAGCTGTATTAGAGGAGAATGCTTCAATTGTTGGGGTTATAGTTGTTGTTATTTTGTGTCTTATTGTAGGAATTTCGTTAGGAATTTGTTTATATAAACTTGCTCTTAACAGTAGTGCTATGATTGTTACTAGTCTTTTTTGATAATTGGAAGATGAGAGAATTCTGATGTTGTTAGAGTTTCTTTTTTTATTATACTTGAATATATTTGAGTGACTCTTAGCTCAATATCTAATATTTGGGACAAATTTGGTTTATAATTAGTAATTGTTGGAATGTATAAATTTTTTTTGATAGATTTTAAATGTTGTTGCCCTTTGGAGTTGAAGCCTAGTATTCTGATATAGTCAACGTTTATATTTTGAGCTTCTTCTTTGGTGAAATTGGTTAAAATATGTACTAACATTCTGTTTATTTTGTTATAAGTATAGCGTTTAGTTTTAATGTTTTTTACGATTTCTTCCCAACTATTTGATTTAAGAGCCATTTTTTTAATTCTATTTTCAATTCCTTCATCTACTGTTTGACATATTTCAAGGTTGTTAGAGGTTATTATTTTGTATTTTAAAAATGGATAAAAATCTTCTAGTGTTATGTTTTTGTATAGATAATTTTGATTGTAGTTGGGGATGTAATTAGTTATATTTTTGTTATCTGCAATCATTTTTCTTATCAGAGAAGCATTTACTATATTTGTTTTGATATGTGTATCATGATAGTCGTTAGTTCTTTTAATGGATACAGGATTTATTTTGTAGTTGTTTCTTATAATTTCTTTTATATATGATAGTGCTAAAATATCGTTAGGTTTATTTATAGTGTATCCTAAAATGTCTTTTAGGGCTCTGCTCATAGCAGTGGGATAGTTAAGTCCGTTCTCTAAATACAATTTTACTTTTTTACTATAAGTTGGATTTTTTAGTTGGGTTAGGGCTATTTCTTTTAATTTATTTGTATCGTCAGATTCACTTCCAAATATTAAAGTATCTATCTTTAACTCGTTTAAAATTTTTAGAGCACCTTTTGCAAAGATATCAGCTGATTGAGTAGCGAAGACGAATGGTAATTCTACTACTAAATCTATATTATTATCTAAGCAAATTTTTGTTTTGTCCCATTTGTTTATGATACTAATGTCTCCTCTTTGAGTAAATGTGGAATTAGTTATTAGAATGATAGTGGAGTTTGGATATAATTCTTTAGCTTTTTTTATTTGGTAAATGTGGCCCAGATGTAGTGGATTGTATTCTGCGATTATTCCAATTATATTCATATTTATACACCTCCTTTTAATAGTATCATATTTGTTATTTGAATACAATTAGTGATGCCAAAAAATAAATTGTGTTAAATTTTGGGGTTAAGTTGCAAAAAAAATTAGGTAGTGTTATAATCTTGGATAGAAGAAAGAGGGAAGTATATGAAAAAAAATAAAGTTGATATAGATAAAAAGAGTAAAAATAGAGATAAAATAGATAAAAAAAATAAGTTTGATATAAAGAAAAGTTTAAAGAGAGTTATAAGATTTATAAAGAATTATTATGTCAATTTTACAAAAGATTATACATTATTTATATTTTTTATAATATCTACAGTTATTAATGCACTTTTGTTACGTGCTATTACAGTTCATAATGTTTTGTATTTAAAACCTTTCTTTATGGATATGGCTTTAGCCTTTGTTTTTTCTTCGATTGCTTTTTTATTTAAGAAGGAGAGAACGAGAAACAGATATTTGATTGGATTTTCAATATTTACAGGTATATTGTGTGTTATTCATTCTATGTATTATACCTATTATGATTCTTTTGCTTCAATATCTTTGTTAGCAACTTCTACTTTTGTTGTTGATGTTGGAGATGCTGTTGTTAAAAAGGTTATGAAGGTACAAGATTTTGTTTATTTGTGGCAACCAATATTTATGGTTTATGTAATGTATCATATAAATAAAAGGAAAGAATCAAGTGATAAGAAAATATCTAAGGTTAGTAGAAAAGCAAATTTTGTGACATTACTTTCTACAGGTGTTATTATATTTCTTATTACTAGTGTTTCTGTTACCCCAACAGAATGGAGCAGATTTGGTAAGATGTGGAATAGAGAATCAGTTGCTTCTAGTTTTGGGATTTATACTTATCAAGTGAATGATATTTTTCAAAGTTTGGAACCAAAGATTAATAATTTATTTGGTCATGATAAAGCTTTGAAGGATGTTACAGATTATTATGATAATAATAAAGTTGATGATAGTAAGAATGAATATACAGATATTTTTAAGGGTAAAAATATAATTGTTATTCATGCTGAGAGTTTGCAAACAGTGGCTCTTAATAGAAAGTTTGAAGGAAATGAAGTTACGCCAACGCTTAATAAGTTGTCTAGTGAAGGAATTTATTTTGATAATTTTTATTCAGAAGTTGGTGTTGGTACTAGTAGTGATGCAGAATTTACTTTTAGTACGTCTTTAATGCCTTCTAATAATGGTACAGTTTTTGTTAATTATTTTGATAGAGAGTATAATTCTATTCAAAAATTATTTAAAAATAGTGGATATTATACTTTTAGTATGCATGCTAATACAGGTGATTTTTGGAATAGGGCTACCATGCATAAAAATTTGGGATATGATAAATTTTATAGTAAAGATACGTTTAAAATAGATGAAACAATTGGTTTGGGATTATCGGATAAATCATTTTTTAAACAAGTTGTTCCTAAAATAAAAAAGATTCAAGAAACGGAAAAGAAACCTTTTTATGGAACTTTAATTACTTTAACTAATCATACCCCTTGGAGTGATTTGAAACTTATGGATGAATTTCCTACTACTTGGACTGTTGATGTAGATGGCCAAAAAGTTACACGTAACTATATAAACGGTACTACACTTGGTGATTATTTCAGATCTGTTCATTATTCTGATCAGGCTTTGGGACAATTGATAGATGATCTTGATAGTAATGGTATATTAGATGATACGGTTATTGTTATATATGGTGATCATGATGCAAGAATTTCTAAAAAGTATTATAATATGTTGTATAACTATGATCCTTATACTGATTCTATGAAGGAAGAAGGAGATGAGGGTTATGTTGACTATAATGATTATAAATATCAATTGGATAAGAAAGTTCCATTTATTATTTGGACTAAGGATTCTAAGTATAAAAAGAAGATTAGTGATGTTGCTGGAATGATAGATGTTGCACCTACTCTTAGTAATATGTTTGGTGTAGGTGTTAATAAGTATCAACTTGGTCATGATTTGATGAATACTAAATATAAAGATACTCCTGTTATATTTACAGATAGTTCATATGTTACTAATAGTATTTATTATGATGGTCAGAGTGGTAAGGTTTATCATTTAAATGATGATGCGGTTTCCTCTAAATATGTATCTCGTAGTTCTGATTATGCTGATTCAATAATTGATGTTTCTAATAATATAATCACTTATGATTTAATTAAAGAGATGAATAATAAAAAATAAAAAAATTAGTTTATGAAATTATAATCTTGTCTTTTATTTGAAGGCAGGATTTTTTTACTAACTTTTTTATTTATTTTGTTTCCATTTTTATTAATTTAGCGTGTACAGCAACTCTTTTATTTCCAGTATCATCACAGGTTGATAGTGTTATTATTTTGTCTTGAGAAGTTATTTCTGTTTGAAAGTTGTAACTACTTCTATTTTTGATTGTATTTAGGAATTTTTCGTATGTTTGTTCAGAGTAGAAATTTGATTGTAGGTAATCGGTAGTTGGTGTAATTTTATAGACTGAGAATATTTGCCATATAGTGTTTGTTTTATATGTGGATAATTTTATATAGTGATAATTTGGATTTGATTGCCATCTTTCTTTTAGGAGATAAGGTAATTGTCCAAACATTGTTCTATTTATTAAGTTATGAGCATAAATGATGGTATTGCTGTTATATGGATCAAAATTGTCTCTGTAGTCTGCAAATACCCATCCTATACTTGTTTTTCTTTTATAAAAGTCATGCCTTAAATAGTAGCTATTGTTATTTGCTTTTACAACTGGATAATTAATATTTGTTCCATTTACTTGTATCCAAGCAACAGTTTGAGGGTTTATTTTTTTATAATAGTTTAAATTTACGTTTAGGTAGGATAAGTCGTCTGGGTAACGGTATTTATTATTGTTCTTTTTTGTTAGATTTTGGTAGTTTGAAGATGTGTTTTGCTTAGGTTCATTTTGTGGTAATATTTCAGTTTGTTTCTCCAAATCTTTGGCAAATTTTTTATTTCTTTCATTTTGAACATACCATCTAGTTAATAAGAATATACTTAATAGGTATGTTGTTAATGATAATGTTATTATTATGCTAGGAATTATTTTATCTTCTATTTTTAATTGTTTTTGTTTTTTTTCGTTAAAAAGGCATGATATCCCTATTATGAAATATTTTGGAATTATAGTGATTGCTATAATTGTTCCATAAATAATATGATATATCATAGAATATATAGTTTTTATAATTACTTTTAGGCCTATAAATATATATTTTATGGGATTCATAACTACCTCCTTATTGTTTATAAATATTATAACATGTTATTTATATGATGATGATTAATTTTGTTGGAAATTTTAATTTTGTTGTTAAAAATGTAAAAGTGTTGTATAATACAATTTATGTGAAAGAGGTAATATTTATGGATAGTATTATGGGAAATTTGAAGTTGGGTGATAAGCTAGAGATACATTGTTATAAGCACAATGGACATTTACATAGGCAATGGGATGAGGCTGTTTTATTAGATGTCAAGGATGATTATATGGTTTTTGGTAATAATAAAACTACTGTGATAGATAGCGATGGTAAGGTATGGCATACTAAAGAACCTGCAATTATGTTTTTTTTTAAGGATAGATGGTTTAATATTATTGGTCAATTAAAAGAATATGGTATTTATTTTTATTGTAATATAGCAACTCCTTTTTTAATTGATGAAGGGGTTATAAAATATATTGATTATGATTTGGATTTACGTGTTTTTCCTAACGGTAGTTTTAAAATATTGGATCGAATGGAATATAAATTCCATAAAAAACAAATGCATTATTCTAATAGGCTAGATTTTATATTGCGTTATGAATTGGGAAATTTAATTGATATTGTTAGGAAAAAAGAATTTCCCTTTGATAAGAAAACGATAGAGGAATACCATAAAATTTACGAAAAATTAACTGAGGAAAAATAAAGATAATTTGTTTAGTTGAAAAATAGTTTGTAAATGTCTAAAAATATGAAGTGTTTTAGATGTTTTTTTTATTTAAATAAAAAATTATTTTGTTTAGTTAAAAGATATTGAATTTAACAAAAGCAAAAAAAACGACAAAAAACGACAAAATTAAACAAAAAATGATAATTTTAAAAAAAATTCAAAAAAAGCGTTGACTTTGTTATTAATATTTGGTATATTTAATGTGCCCTTTGGGAAGGAAAGCCAATTTTTAGGAATTGTTTTTATTTGACCTTTTCATTTGGAAATATTATTATTTATATCAATCAAAAAAAGTTGAAAAAACTTGAAAAAGTTATTGACAACTACTTGAATGTTTGATATAGTATTAAACGTCTTTTGAAAAAAGAAAAGATTTTGAAAGAAATGTTCTTTGAAAACTGAGCAAAACGTCAATTTTTGAGTAGCAGGTTATAAAC